>JBDTQG010000102.1:0-10551 GCA_039932315.1 Thermoanaerobaculia bacterium | reverse complement strand
CTCGCGTGCCAGGCGGACGCCGCGGCCGCCCATCATCCCGGCGCGGTCGCTGCCGGGCTCGCGGCGCCGCGCCAGACGGTCGCTCCACGCGGTGAAGATCGCGCGCTGCAGATTCTCCTCCCGTTCCGCGCTCCAGGGCGGCGAGGCTGGGCGGCTGCCGGAGTCGCCGCCGGCGGAGCGGCGCACCGCGTCGAGCAGCGCATCCCTTGTTCGCCAGAGTGCAGAGGCGGACGAGGGTTTCGCCGAGCGCAGCAAGTCGAGCTTGACCAGCAGATCCGAATGGGCCGAAGTGCGTGCGCCCGACTGGCGGGTCTCGGCTGTCGCCGTCGGATCGCGCTCGGAGAGCAGCGCGGCAACGAGCGCGGCATCTTCGGCCACGCCGCGGCGCTCGGCATCGAGGACGAGCAGCGCCAGCCGGGGGTGGAGCGGAAAGTCGGCCAGCTTCCGGCCGAGCTGCGTGATGCCGTCGTCGGCGATCGCGCCGAGGAGCCGCAGGGTGGTCTCGGCGGTCGCCAGAGCCGGCTCCTCGGGTGCTTCGAACCAGGGGAAGCGCGCCAGGTCGCGCTCCCCCCAGGCGGCGAGCTGCAGGGCGGTCCAGGCGAGATCGGCGCGGCGAATCTCGGGGCGGCCGCGTTCCGTCAAGCCGCGCTGTTCGTGCGCGCTCCACAGGCGCAGGCACCAGCCGGGCGCCTGCCCGCCGGCGCGGCCGGCGCGTTGCTCGGCCGAGGCGCGGGAGATCCGGGTCAGCGCCAGGCGTTCGAGGCCGGTCGCGGGGTCGGCGGCGCTCTCCTTCATCCAGCCGCTATCGATGACGCCGGTGACGCCATCGACGGTGATGGAGGTCTCGGCGACGTTCGTCGCCAGCACCACCTTGCGCCGCGCGCCGGGCCGCAGGACCCGATCCTGCTCGCCCGAGGAGAGGTCGCCGTAGAGCTCGACGAGGGCGAGATCGCGCTCGAGTGCCAGCGCCGCAAGCGCCTCGCCGGCTCGCCGGATTTCACTCACTCCGGGCAGGAAGACCAGCAGGTCGCCGGGAGTGGCGTCGAGGCCGCAGCGGACCCCGCGCGCCACCAGGGTCGCGAGCGGCGTCTCGAGCGGCGGCGAGTCCAGGTACTCGAGCGCGATCGGAAAGAGTCTGCCGGCACTGGTGACGATCGGTGCCTGCAGGAACTCCGCGAGGCGCGCGCCATCGAGCGTCGCCGACATCGGCAGCAGTGCGAGCTCCGGGCGCGCTTCGAGCTGCACCCGGCGCACCAGCGCGAGCGACAGGTCGGCGAACAGCGAGCGCTCGTGAAACTCGTCGAAGAGCACGGCGCCGATCCCGTCGAGGAACGGATCGCGCTGCAGCCGCTGGACGAGGATCCCCTCGGTGACGAAGAGAATCCGGGTGTCGGGGGTGAAGTTGCGTTCGAAGCGGATCTGCCAACCGACTTCGCGGCCGAGCGTCCAGCCCTGTTCCTCGGCAATGCGGCGGGCCGCCGCTCGCGCGGCGATGCGGCGGGGCTCGAGGACGACGATCTGCCCTTTGCCCGCCAGCCCGGACGCCGCGAGCGCCGGTGCCACACGGGTCGTCTTGCCGGCGCCGGGAGGTGCCTGCAGTACGGCGTTGCCCCGCGCTCGCAGGGCAGTGAGAAGCTCGTCGAGAATCTCATCGATCGGCAGGGAAAGCAGGGACGGCATCGCCTTCGATGCTATCCGGTCCCTCCGGAGCTTCGCCTCGCCCGCTCACGCAGTCGCCGTCCCGAACCTGAGTCCCGCGCGGATCTGATAGGGTGAAAGGACCCATCCGGGTGAACGCACGGCGCGTTCCGCGCCCTTCCACCTTACGGAGACGAGACCAGTGAGCCGCAGTCAACGGACGGACGTCCGCAATATCGCCATCATCGCCCACGTCGACCACGGCAAGACCACGCTCGTCGACGCCATGCTCTGGCAGAGCGGGATTTTCCGCGCCAACGAAGCCGTCATGGAACGGGTCATGGATTCGATCGATCTCGAACGCGAAAAAGGGATCACGATCATGGCCAAGAACACCTCGATCATCTACAAGGGAACGCGGATCAATATCGTCGATACGCCGGGTCACGCCGACTTCGGCGGGGAGGTGGAGCGCACGTTGAAGATGGTCGACGGCGTCATGCTCCTCGTCGACGCCTCGGAAGGACCGTTGCCGCAGACTCGTTTCGTCCTGCGCAAGGCGTTCGAAGCGAATCTCACGCCGATCGTGGTGATCAACAAGATCGATCGGCCCGACGCGCGCATCAATGAAGTCGTGAACGAGGTCTACGACCTGTTCATCGATCTCGACGCTTCGGAAGAGCAGCTCGACTTTCCCGTCCTCTATTGCAACGCCCGCAAAGGCCTCTGTCGCAAGGAGCCCGACGGCGAGGACACGCTGCTCGAGCCTCTCTTTCAGCAGATCGTCGATACGGTGCCGGCGCCGGAATACGACCCGGAGATGCCGCTGCAGTTCCTCATCACCAGTCTCGCCTACGACGACTACGTCGGGCGGCTCGCGATCGGCCGGATCTTCAGCGGCTCGGTGAAGAAGGCACAGGAGATCTCGCGCATCCGGATCGACGGCGGCGTCGAGAGCGCCAAGGTCACCGTGCTGTACGGCTACGACGGACTGGCAAGGACCGAGATCGCAGAAGCGGGACCGGGGGACATCGTCGCGATCGCCGGACTTTCGGAAGTCGCGATCGGCGAGACGCTGTCGTCGATCGAAAATCCCCAGGCTCTGCCGCAGATCCGCGTCGAAGAGCCGACGATCGCGATGGTCTTCTCGATCAACAACTCGCCGATGTCGGGCCGTGAGGGTACCCACGTCACCAGCCGCAAGCTCAAGGACCGGTTGGCGAAGGAGCTCCTCACCAATGTCGCGATCCGCGTCGAAGAAACCGATTCGGCCGACGCGATGAAGGTCTCCGGGCGCGGAGAGCTGCAACTCGCGATCCTCATCGAGATGATGCGCCGCGAGGGCTTCGAGCTTTCGGTCGGCAAGCCGGAGGTCATCACGCGCACCGTCGAAGGCAAGCTCGCGGAGCCGATGGAGCAGCTCATCGTCGACTGTCCCGAGGATTTCATCGGCGTGCTGACCCAGAAACTCGGCGCACGCCGCGGCCGCATGACCAAGATGGTCAACCACGGCACCGGCCGCGTCGGCATCGAGTTCCGGATTCCGTCGCGAGGCCTCATCGGCTTCCGCACCGAGTTTCTGACCGATACCAAGGGTCAGGGCATCATGAACTCCCTCTTCGACGGCTGGGACTTCTGGCAGGGCGACATCGAGCACCGGGCAACCGGCGCGCTCATCGCCGATCGTACGGGCAAGGTCACGGCATACGCCATCGAAGGGCTGCAACCGCGCGGCGTACTGTTCGTTTCGCCGACGGATGAAGTCTACGAAGGGATGATCGTCGGAGAGCATGCGCGTGGCAACGACCTCGACGTCAACATCGTCAAGGAGAAGAAGCTGACGAACATGCGCGCCTCGGGATCCGACGACACCGTCCATCTCGTGCCGCCGCGCCTCATGAACCTCGAGCAGGCGCTCGAGTTCATCAAGGACGACGAGCTCGTCGAAGTGACGCCGAAAGCTTTCCGTCTGCGCAAGCGCATCCTGCAGGCGAACCGCCGCAAGTAGTTTCACTTCGCCATCCGCTCCGGGTTGCTATCCTCTTGAGAGATGGCGACCTGGGCGATCGGAGATGTGCACGGCTGCTATCGCACGCTGCGTAAACTCCTGAAGAAGATCGGTTTCGCGAAGAGCACGGATCGCCTCTGGTTCACCGGCGACCTGGTGAATCGCGGACCGCGCTCGCTCGAGGTCCTCGAGTGGGCCGCCGACCACGATTGGCGGATCGAGGCGGTGCTTGGCAATCACGATCTGCATCTCCTCGCCCTCGCCTTCGGCGTTGCCGAAGAGCGGCCGCGCGACACGCTGAGGCCGATCCTCAAGTCCAGCCGGCAGGTTCCGCTTCTCGACTGGTTGCGCCGGCGGCCGCTCGCCATCGGATCTTCCGCTCGCCTCATGGTGCATGCCGGAATTCTTCCCGCCTGGACAGCGGACGAGACCCTGTCGATCGCCGCGCGCCTCGAAGGGCGTCTGCGGGGGGAAAATGCCGCGGAGCTTCTCGCTGCGCTCCGGCGCAAGGGCGCGAGCGCGGAGGAGGAGAGCGCGGAGGTCCGGTCGCTGCGTGTCCTCACCCTCGCGCGGACGCTTCGCGCGGACGGCGAGCTCTGTCGCGAGTACACCGGCGAGCCCGAGTCGGCGCCGAAGGGTTGTCGCGCCTGGTTCGACCTGCCGGGCCGCGCGAGCGCCGGCACGGAGGTCATCTTCGGTCACTGGGCGGCGGCGGGGTTCCGTCGCGGCAGCAACTATCTGGCGCTCGACTCCGGTTGTGCCTGGGGCGGGGAGTTGAGCGCCGTCCGCCTCGACGACGGAGAGCTCGTTCAGGTCGGAAACGCGGAGTGAGAGGCCGGGGATGAGCGCCCGCGCGATGGAAGGAGTCGACGGGGTCGACGGAGTCGGCGGGATCGGCGGGATCGACGGCGAACTGAGCGCGGCGCGCCTTCCACGGACCTTCGCGGAGCTTTCCGCGCAGTTGAACGCCGGCCTCGCGCTCGGCGGTCAGATCTGCGTCCTCCACGACGACGGCGTCGTTGCCGACGCCGGCTTCGGCTTCGCCCGGCCCGGCGAACCGATGCGCCGCGATCACCTCATGCTCTGGATGTCGTCGAGCAAGCCGGTCGCCGCCATCGCGATCTGCCAGCTCTGGGAACGCGGACGGCTCGATCTCGACGACCCGGTGGCGCTGCACATCCCGGAGTTCGCCCGTGGCGGCAAGTCGACGGTGACGATCCGTCACCTGCTGACGCACACCGGCGGCATCCGCATGCTCGACACCGGCTGGCCGGCCGCCGGCTGGGATGCGATCGTCGCGCGCGTGTCGGCGCAGCGCCTCGAGCCACGCTGGGAGCCGGGGAGAAAAGCGGGCTACCACCTCGCGTCGAGCTGGTTCATTCTCGGAGAGCTCGTGCGCCGGCTCGACGGCCGGCCGTTCGAGACTTACGTTCGCGAGGAGATTTTCCTGCCGCTCGGCTGCACCGACTGCTGGATCGGCATGCCGATCGAGAGCTACCGAAGCTATGGCCGCAGGATCGCACCGATGTTCGATGTCGCATCGGCGGATCACGGCGTCCCGGCCCTCAAGGAGAACTCGACGACGTCCGAGGAGCGCCTGGTCGTTCCGTCTCCCGGAGGGAACGGGTGCGGGCCGATCCGGGAGCTCGCCCAGATCTACCGGATGCTCGCCGCTCATGGTGCTTTCGGGGGTCATCGCTTCCTGCAACCCCAGACGGTCGACGCGCTGGCGGCGCGGCACCGCGTCGGGATGATCGATCTCACCTTCCGTGCGAAACTCGACTGGGGTCTCGGCGTCATCGTGAATTCCGCCCACTACGGAGAGGCCGTGGTGCCCTACGGCTACGGAGCGCACGCCGGACCGCGCACGTTCGGCCACAGCGGGGCGCGGAGCTCGACGGCGTTCCTCGATCCGGAAGCCGGGCTCGTCGTCGCTCTCGCGGTCAACGGAATGGCGCCCGACGAGGTTCACCGCCAGCGCTTCGAGCGCCTGACGACGGCAGTGTACGAGGATCTCGGACTGGCCGCGCCGGGTACCGCAACTCTCGAGGCCGGTGAGCCCGATGCCGGTGAGCCCGATGCCGAATCGGCCGCTCGAGCCCCTGAAGCCGGCGCCTCATCCGCGAGCTTTCTGTCCTGAAGCCGGTGCGCCACGCCGCTGCCCGGAAGCGGTATAGAATTGTGTACGTTTGAGCTCGCCCGCCCCTCCTCCGGAATCGATTCCGCCGCGCGTTGTGCCCCGCTCCGAGCATCGGGTCTCCCGAAGCCGGATCCAGAAAGAGGCGCTGAAGGTCCTCTACCGCCTCCAGGAGTCGGGGTATCTCGCCTACATGGTCGGCGGCAGCGTGCGCGACTTGCTTCTCGATCGCGAACCGAAGGATTTCGACATCGCGACCAATGCGAAGCCGCAGGAAATCCGGCGAATCTTTCGCAATGCCCGCATCATCGGACGACGCTTTCGCCTGGTGCACATCATCTTCGGCGAGATCGTGGTCGAGGTTTCGACGTTCCGTTGCGAGCCCGGACTGCAACCGCCGCCCCGCCGAGCGGAGCCGGCTGCCGCGGCCGGCACCCGTCGCGGACCGGCGCCCTCTCCGCTCGCTCCCGGCGTTCCGCTTGCTTCTGTCGCTCCGGTCGCAGCCGCGACGGAATCGGCCGCTGAGCTGCTGATCCGCAGCGACAACAATTTCGGCACCGCCGTCGAAGATGCCTTCCGGCGCGATTTCACCGTCAACGCGCTGTTCTACAACATCGCCGATTTCTCCATCCTGGACTACGTCGGAGGGATCGAGGATCTGAAGAGCTGCATCCTGCGCACCATCGGCGATCCGCAGGTCCGCTTCCGTGAAGATCCGGTGCGGATGATGCGCGCCTGTGAGCTCGCGGGGCGTCTCGATTTCACGATCGAAGCGTCGAGCCAGACGGCGATCCACGAGTTGCGGCAGGAGCTCGCGAAAGCCTCTCCCGCGCGGGTCAGCGAAGAGCTCGTCGCGCTGTTGCGCTGCGGCAGCGCCGGGAAGGCGATGCAGTGGATGCTCGATCTCGGCCTGCTCGAAGTGCTTCTGCCCGAGGCGTACGCCATGGTCTCGGCCAGCGAGCGCGGCCTCGGGGATTTCGGACGCATCCTGCCGACGCTCGACCGCAAAGTGTCCGCCGGCCGCGTCGTGTCCGACGGAGGACTTCTCGCCGCGCTGCTGCTGCCGAGCGTGCTGCTCCGGCGCTTCGATGTCGAGGCGGTCGGCCGCAAAGCGCTGCGCCGGGAGCAGCTCTCGGCGCTCGTCGACGAGGTCCTCGAGCCGTTCCTCAAACGTTTCGCCCTGTCGCGCGTGCGCGCCCTGCAGACGACCGACGCGCTCAAAGGCTTCCTGCGTCTGTGCGAACCGCACCGGACGGCGGGGGAGCGTCACCTCGCCGCCGGCCGCGCCTGGTTTCCCGATGCGCTCTGGCTGTTCGAGCTCCTCGCCGAGGCCACAGCGGAAGGCTTCGAAGAGCTTGCGCAGTGGCAGGCATCGGCGCGCCGCCGGCCGGTTCTCGCTTCGCACGAGGCGACAGCGCCGCCCCTCGGTGGCGAGCGCGCCGCGCCGCCGCGGAAGCGGACGCGGCGCCGGAAACGGCGATGACCATGAAAGCCCACGTCGATCTCCTTCGCTCCACGCTCGGCAGGAAAGCGGTGATGGCTGTCACCGGATTTCTGCTCTTCGGCTTCGTGCTGACGCACATGGCCGGCAATCTCAAGATGTATCTGGGGCAGGAAAAATTCGACGCCTACGCCGAAGGCCTGCGCGAGATCGGCAAGCCGCTGCTCGGACATGGACAGGCGCTGTGGATCGCCCGCGTGGTGCTGCTCGCGGCGGCGCTTCTTCACATCTGGTCGGCTTGGTCGCTCACGATGCAGTCCCGGCGCGCACGGCCGCTTCGCTACGAGGCCCTGAAGAGCGAGCGCTCGACATATGCCGCGCGCACGATGCGTTGGGGCGGCGTCATCCTGCTGCTCTTCGTCTTCTACCATCTGGCGCATCTCACCTTCGGCTGGGTCCACCCGGACTTCGTCCCGGGCAAGGTCTACCAGAACGTCACGGTCGGCCTGCAGGTCTGGTGGGTCGCAGGCTTCTACATGCTGGCGAATCTCGCACTCGGATTCCACCTTTACCACGGGCTGTGGAGCTTCTTTCAGACGCTCGGCTGGACCCATCCCCGATTCGATCCCTGGCGTCGTCGGTTCGCAGCGCTTTTCGCCATCGTCATCACGCTCGGGAATCTCTCGTTTCCCCTGGCGGTTCTCACGGGTGTGGTGAGGTAGCGATGGCTCTCGACGCGCGAATTCCCGACGGACCGATCGAAACCAAGTGGGAGCGCACGCGCTTCGACCTCAAGCTGGTCAATCCGGCCAACAAACGACGATTCACCGTCATCGTCGTCGGTTCGGGGCTCGCCGGCGCTTCCGCCGCGGCCTCGCTCGCGGAGCTCGGCTACGACGTCCACTGCTTCTGCTTCCAGGATTCCCCTCGGCGCGCGCACTCGATCGCGGCGCAGGGCGGAATCAATGCGGCGAAGAACTACCAGAACGACGGCGACAGCGCCTACCGATTGTTCTACGACACGGTGAAAGGTGGCGACTTCCGCGCCCGCGAAGCGAACGTCTATCGCCTGGCCGAGTTGTCGGTGCGCATCATCGACCAGTGCGTGGCGCAGGGCGTTCCGTTCGCGCGCGAGTACGGCGGGATGCTCGCCAACCGCTCGTTCGGCGGTGCGCAGGTCTCGCGGACTTTCTACGCGCGGGGACAGACGGGACAGCAGCTGCTCCTCGGTGCCTATCAGGCGCTCTCGCGGCAGATCGCCGCCGGCAAGGTGACGATGTTCCCGCGTACCGAGATGCTCGACCTCGTGGTCGAGGACGGGCGCGCGCGCGGCATCGTCACGCGCGATCTGGTCACGGGGGCGATCGGCCGGCACGCGGCGCATGCCGTCGTCCTGGCGACCGGCGGCTACGGCAACGTTTTTTTTCTCTCCACCAACGCCAAGGGTTCCAACGCGACGGCGATCTGGCGCGCCCACAAGCGCGGAGCGCTGTTCGGCAACCCCTGCTTCACGCAGATCCATCCGACCTGCATTCCGGTCTCGGGCGAGTACCAGTCGAAGCTGACGCTGATGTCCGAATCGCTGCGCAACGACGGCCGGATCTGGGTGCCGAAGCAGAAGGGCGATGCGCGCAAGGCCGCGGAGATTCCGGAAGCCGAGCGCGACTACTACCTCGAGGTCAAGTATCCGAGTTTCGGCAATCTCGTGCCGCGAGACGTCGCGTCGCGCGCTGCGAAGGCGGTGTGCGACCAGGGTCGAGGTGTCGGTCCCGGCGGCCTCGGTGTCTATCTCGATTTCTCCGATTCGATCCGTCGGCTCGGCAAACATGCGATCGAGGAACGCTACGGCAACCTCTTCGAGATGTACGAGCGGATCACCGGCGAAGACCCGTACACCGTTCCGATGCGGATTTACCCGGCCGTGCACTACACGATGGGCGGACTCTGGGTCGACTATCACCTCATGTCGAACGTTCCGGGACTGTTTGTCCTCGGCGAAGCGAACTTCTCCGATCATGGCGCGAACCGGCTCGGCGCTTCGGCGCTCATGCAGGGTCTCGCGGACGGCTACTTCGTGATTCCCTACACGATCGGCGATTACCTCGCGCGCCACATGGGCGAGAAACTCGACGCGGAAAGCGCGCTCTTCAGGAACGCCGAGGCGGAGGTCCGCGCCGAGGTCGCGAAACTGCTCGCAGTGCGCGGCAAGCGCTCGGTCGACTCCATCCATCGCGAGCTCGGCAAGATCATGTGGGAGTACTGCGGCATGGCGCGGAACGCCACCGGGCTCAGGGAAGCACTCGTGAGGATCCCCGCGCTGCGTCAGGAATTCCGCGAGAACGTCAACGTTCTCGGCGCAGGGGAGAGCCTGAATCAGTCGCTCGAGAAGGCCGGACGCGTCGCCGATTTCCTCGAGCTGGGCGAGCTCATGTGCCGCGACGCTCTCGAGCGCGAGGAGTCCTGCGGCGGTCACTTCCGTGAAGAGAGCCAGACTCCCGAAGGAGAGGCGTTGCGGGACGACGACCGGTTCTCGTACGTCGCCGCCTGGGAGAATCTCGGTGGCGACCAGGGCTGGAAGCTCCACAAGGAGCCGCTCGCGTTCGAGCACGTGCATCTAGCGCAGAGGAGCTACAAGTGAGGAGTCGCAACGGATGAACCTCAAGCTCAGAGTCTGGCGTCAGTCGTCGGCGAAAGCCGCCGGGTCGCTGGTGGAATATCCGGCGCACGACGTGAGCCCGGACATGTCCTTCCTCGAGATGCTCGACGTCGTCAACGAGGGTCTGCAGGAGCGCGGCGAGGAGCCGATCGCGTTCGATCACGACTGCCGTGAGGGAATCTGCGGCTCCTGCGGCTTCGTCATCAACGGACGCGCGCACGGCGGGCAGAAGAGGACGACCGTCTGCCAACTTCACATGCGGCATTTTCATGACGGCGATGAGCTGGTTCTCGAACCCTGGCGCTCGCGCGCGTTTCCCGTGGTTCGTGACCTGATCGTCGATCGCGGCGCTTTCGATCGCATCATCCAGGCCGGAGGCTTCGTTTCGGTCAACACTGGCACCGCTCCGGACGGCAACGCGATCGCAGTGCCGAAGGTCGACGCCGACCTCGCCATGGATGCCGCGCAGTGCATCGGCTGCGGCGCCTGCGTCGCGCAGTGTCCGAACGGTGCGGCGCAGCTTTTCACGGCGGCGAAGGTCGCGCACCTGGGACTCCTGCCGCAGGGACAACCCGAGCGGGCGAGCCGCGTGGAGTCGATGGTCGCACAGCTCGAAGAGGAGATGTTCGGCAGCTGCACGAACTTCGGCGAGTGCGAAGCGGTCTGCCCGA
>JBDTQG010000101.1:0-10794 GCA_039932315.1 Thermoanaerobaculia bacterium | reverse complement strand
AATGGAGCGCCTGCGCGAGCGCCTGGAGGAGCTCGAAGGCTCGCTCACGCAGCTCGAGAACGATCGCCCCGCCGAAAAGAACGGTGACAGCGGCGCGGCACTCCGCGCGGCGAAGTCGAAAGAGAAGTCCAATTCGAGATCGCCCAAACCGGGCGTTGTACGCCCGGAACGGCGTGGAAAAGGAGAAGCAAAGTGAGAAAGAACCTGCAGAAAATCGCTGGCAGCGTCGCCCAGTCGGGAGTCGAGCTGGCGGGAAAGAATGCTCTGGCGCTGGGTCGTACCACCTGGCTTGCAACTCTCGGACTCGCGGCGTCTGCAGGCGAAGCCGGCGTTGAGCTCTTCGACCATCTGGTGGCGAAAGGCCGGCGACGCAGCGAATCGCCGACGGAGAAGGCGCGTCGCGCGGTCACCGAGACCGGTTCGCAGGTCGCGAAGCTCGCTGGCGATGTCACCCGCGTCGCCCGGCAGCAGGCGACCGATCTCCTCGCGCGTCTCGGACTTCCGGGCCGCGCCGACCTCCAGACTCTCGTTTCCCGCGTCGAACGCCTGCGTCAGAAGCTCGTCTGACGCGATAGAAAAAAGGAGACCATCATGGCCACGAAGAAAAAGCCGGAGAACGATTTCAAGGACGAACTGAAGGCGAATGCGAGCAAGGTCTGGCTCGCCGGGCTGGGAGCGCTGGCGACGGCCGAGGAAGAGGGCGGCAAGCTCTTCCGCGGACTGGTGAAGAAGGGCGAGTCCTATGAGAAGAAGGGGCTGGCCCAGTTCGATCGCCTGAAGTCGAAGGTCGAGGATGCCGCCGCGATCGCCAAGGAGCGTGCGGGCGAAGCGTGGGAGAAGGTCGAAGAGAAAGTCGGCGAGAAGGTCGAAGAGGTGGAGGAGAGCTGGGACGAGCGCGTCGTCGGAGCGTTGCGGAAGATCGGCATTCCGAGCAAGAACGAGATCGCGAACCTCACCCGGCGCGTGGAGGAGTTGACGTCGCTGGTCGGAAAGAAGCTCCGGCCGGCCGCAGCTTCTGGAACGAGCGGAACGAGCGGGACGAGCGGAAAGACCGCGAAGTCCGCGAAGGGCACGAAAACCTCGAAACCTGCGAAGCCGGCAGCGAAGGCGAAGGGCCGCACGAAAGCCGCGAACAAGTCGGCGAAGTCCACCGCCGGACGCCGGACGCGCTGAACTTGGCCGCACGGCGAAAGGCGGGAAGGAAGGCGTCCCCCCGGACGTCGATCGGACTCGCCCTCGCCGGCGGTGGTCCGGAGGGCGCGATCTATGAGATCGGTGCCCTTCGGGCGCTCGACGAAGCCATCGACGGGCTGGATCTCAATGCGCTGGATGTCTACGTCGGAGTTTCGGCGGGCGCTTTTCTGGCGGCGAACCTCGCCAATCAGCTGAGCAGCGCCCAGATGTGCCGGGCGATCGTGAAGCACGAGCCCGGCGAGCATCCTTTCGTTCCGGAGACGTTCTTCACTCCGGCGCTCAAGGAGTGGACCCGTCGGGGTCTCTCGATCCCGAAGCTCGCCGTCGAAGCGCTGCTCGAGTTCGTGCGCAATCCGCGCGATCGCTCTCTCCTCGACTCCTTCACGCGTCTGTCGCGGGCGCTGCCGGTCGGCATTTTCGACAACGAACCGATCCGGCAGTATCTGCGCAACATCTACACGATCAAGGGGCGGTCGGACGATTTTCGCGAGCTCACACACCGGCTGTTCATCGTCGCGGCGGAGCTCGAATCGGGTCGCTCCGTCACCTTCGGAACGCCGGGCTGGGACCACGTTCCGGTTTCGCGCGCGGTGCAGGCTTCGAGCGCGCTTCCGGGTCTCTACCCGCCGGTCGAGATCGACGGCAACCTGTATGTCGACGGCGTGCTGAACCGCACCGTCCACGCGTCGGTCGCCCTCGACGCCGGGGCGAAGCTGCTGTTCTGCATCAACCCGATCGTTCCGGTCGACGTCTCGACGGAGAATGGCGGCGAGAGCTTCGAGCGCGGGGAGCTCCTGCGGCGCGGTTTGCCGGCCGTGCTGTCGCAGACTTTCCGGACGCTCATCCATTCCCGCCTCACGGTCGGAATGAAAAGCTACGAGTCGACCTACGGCGACGCCGACGTCGTCCTGCTCGAGCCCGATCGCGACGACTACTCGATGTTCTTCAGCAACATCTTCAGTTTCTCCGCCCGCCGTGCCGTCTGTGCCCACGCCTACGACTCGACGCGGCGCGACCTGCTGAAACGCTTCGACATTCTGGAACCGCTGCTCTCCCGCCACGGCCTCACGCTTCGTCGAGACATCCTCGAAGACCGCAAGCGTCAGCTGTGGAGCGGCGTGGGAATCGACGACGCGGCAACGCGGACCTTCGAGCGCCAGCCCCCGGCGCCCGAAGCGAGCCATGAAACGCTCCTGCGCCTCGACGATGCGCTCGAGCGCCTGCGCGCCGCGCTCGACCGGTAGACGCTCCTCCGGCTGTCGCTTCCGGCGGTAGATTCCGACGATCTCTTCCGGTCGCGTCCGGGCTCTGCCAGGCTCCGCCGGTCGGCGATACCGGGCCTCTGGACGCAGGATTTCTGAGTGATATTCTGCCGCTTCTGTTCCAATCGAATGGCAGTGAACCGGGCTGTTCCGGGATCCAATCATCCACGCCGGATGCGAGAGAGGCCGCGCCCGCGCGGGGCTCAGAGTCTCTTGCATCGTGTCCGGCAATTCCCACAGGAGTTCCGATGAACCGAAGGCAGAGTTGGCTGACAGGGCTCGTCCTCTTCTCGATGGCAACGGCGTCCGCGATGGCGATCGTCCAGCAGAACGATCGCACCGCGGATTCGGTTCAGTTCCGTTCCGAAGAGCTCGTGCTGAAGAGCACGATCACCAAGGCGTCGGAGATCTCCAGTCTCGCCGGTGACGATCGCTTCGCGGAGCTGAACGTGGCACCGGCGAACGTATTCGTCGACGGACAGACGGGACGATTCGCAGCGATCCTCATGGGGCAGCCGCTGCTGCCGGGACGTGGGCTCGGCAACCATCTGACCTGGGACGGCTTCGGCGCGGAGGCGCCGCGGAGCGCCAAGGCTCTCGAAGCGGCGGCGACGGTCGCTTTCCACGGCTACCTCGAGGCGCATGCGGCCGCTCTCGGACTCGACCTCGGCGAGCTCGCCGGGGCGGGCAAGGTCTCGGCGCTGAACGATGACTACATCCAGATCTATATTCCGCGCGTCGTCGGCGGAGTGCCGGTCCGCAACAGCGACCTCGTTGCGACCATCAAGTACGGAAACCTGATCCTCTTCGGCATGGAGAACTGGGGCGATCTGACTCGTTCGGCGATTCCCGCCCTGACGGCGAACGACGCCGCGGAAGCGCTTCGCCGCCATGTCGGCGCGGACCTCTTCGGCCGTGCCTGGAAGGCGAGCGAGCTCGTCTGGATTCCGTTCCAGAACGGTTCCGAGCTCGACTATCGCCTGAGCTGGATCGTGCGGAACGATCTCAGCTCCGCCGGCGCCCGCTACGAAGCGCTGGTGGATGCCGCGAGTGGCGAAGTTTTCGAGATTCAGGATGCGACGCAGTGGGTCGCGACGCAGCGCCGTGCAGCCGGCGGCGTGCTGCCGGTCTCGAACGACGGTGTCGGCACGGATGGACAGGAGCAGCCGGGCTGGCCGATGCCGTTCAGCAGCGTCACGACCCCCAGCGGAACGGTCACTGCCGATATCGGCGGCAACCTGCCGGCGTGCGTCGACGGCTCGATCACCGCAACGCTCTCCGGTCCGTACGTCACCATGGCGGATGTCTGCGGAGCGGAGTCGCTGGCCGGTTCGGGTGACATCGACTGGGGCACCGGTCCGAGCGCGATTGCCACCGATTGCACGACCCCGGGATTCGGCGGCGCCGGGAACACAAAAGCCTCGCGTAGCGGCTACAACGAGCTCAACATGCTCAAAGCCATGGCGCGTTCGCAATTGCCGGCGAACCCCTGGCTCCAGGACCAGCTGACCGCGAACATGAACATCGCAAACACCTGCAACGCGAACTGGAACGGTTTGGCGGTGAACTTCTACAACAACGGCGGCTCCACGCAGTGCGCCAACACCGGCGAAATTGCCGCAGTGTTCGATCACGAGTGGGGCCACGGTCTCGACAACAATGACAACGTTCCGACGATCGCGGCGCCGGGTGAAGCGATCGCCGACACGTATGCCGCTTTCCGCCTGAACACCAGCTGCATCGGCCGCGGTTTCCGGATTCCGGTGTCGAACGCCTGTACGGGTTACGGCTCCGCCTGTATCGGCGCTCCGGCCTGCACGGGAGTCCGCGAGATCGACTACGCGAAGCATGCGGGCCTGACCGCGTCGCCCTTGGTTGGCGTGCCGGCACTGATCGCCGGTCCCGGCTCCATCGGCGGCGCCGCGAATGGTGCCAACACCTGCCCGGCCACCGGAAGCCGGGGACCGTGCAACAAGGAAGTTCACTGTGAAGGCGTAGCGCCGGGCGAAGCGGTATGGGACGTCTGGAACCGCAAGCTCGTGGCTCCGCCGTACAGTTACCCTCTGGACAAGGCCCGCGAAGTTGCGGCGCAGTTCGCCTTCCGAGGCGCGGGCAATCAGACTGCCTGGTATTCGTGCAATACGGTGGGTCTGGGCGGTTGCGCGGCCGGAAACGGCTACCGCACGATGGTCGCCGCGGACGACGATGACGGCAACCTTGCGAACGGCACTCCACACTGGACGGCGATCAACGATGCGTTCGACGATCATCTCGTCGGTTGCACCACCGATACGCCGGTGGACTTCGGATGTTCCGGCGCGCCTTCGGGAGTGACGACGGTGACGGCCACGCCGCGTGACAAGGCAGTTCTCGTTTCCTGGACGGCGATCGCCGCTGCACAGGGTTACCGGGTCTATCGCACGGACGGTGTGCACGGCTGCGACTTCGGCAAGATTCTCGTCGCGACCGTGAGTGGCAGCACTCTCTCCTACGTCGACTCCGGTCTGCAGAACGGCCGTCAGTACTCCTATCAGGTGATTCCGATGGGTGCTCAGGACGAGTGCTTCGGTGACGTGAGCAGCTGCACCAGCGCGACGCCGGTTTCGGGAGTCGCGACGACGTTCCTGTCGTCGCAGGCGGTGTCCACCGCGGTCGGTGGCGACAGCGATCCGTTCCTCGACAACTGCGAGACGCTGCACATCGTCCTGCCGATCACGAACTCGGGCTCCACGACGCTGACGAACCTGCGGGTAGTTGCCGCATCGTCGCCGTCGCATCCGAGCTCGACGGTTCTCAGCACTCTACCGGCGCCGGTCGCGGCCTCGCTCGCGCCCTGCAGCAACGGAACGGTTACGTTGGACATGAAGGCGCTGGGCCTCGCCCAGGGTGACCAGATGACGGTTCATCTGGAGCTCACTTCCGACGAGTTCTCCCCGAACGTCCTGACGTTCGACGGACCCGCGACGATCGCCACCGAGGGCAGCCTCCAGACACAGGCGAGCAAAACCTGGAGCTTCCTGCCCGGAGCCGACGGTTGGAACGTCGTGGCGGGAACGTTCAATCTCACCAACGCTGCACCCGTCTCGCCGGACGGGAACCAGCACTGGCAGTCGTCGCAGAATCTCGACAACCAGTGCGACGCCGTCTCTTCTCCGGTTGTGCGCCTCTCAGCGACGTCGACGATGACGTTGAGCACCAGCTACCGGATCGAGCCGTTGAGCGACGCCTGGTATGACCGGGCGAACATCGGTCTCGTGAATGCCGGAACGGGCGTCCGCACGGTGCTGACTCCGGATTCGGGACGTGGCTACCAGGCGAGTGGAGTCAACGGCACCTGTGGACTGGCGAATCAGGTGGGCTGGGCCGGAGTGAACGATACCTGGGCGGCGAGCACCTGGTCCGCGGCAGCCCTCGGATCGCAGGCGAACGTCGTCGGCAAGCTGGAGATCCGTTACGGCACGGATCCGGGTGGAAACGACACCGGGTTCCGATTCGACGGGGTGACCATCACGGACTTCGACCTCGCCGTGCCGGACACGCAGAGCAATTCCTGCCTGTCGCCGACCATCTTCGTCGACGGGTTCAATGCCGGCAACGCGAATCTGTGGACCGTCGTTCCCTGACGTTTCTGACGACGGCCCGGGGACCTGCCTGACCCCGCTCGTCGCTCGTGCACAGAAGATCCGGCGCTCCATTCGGGGCGCCGGATTTTTCTTTTTCGTCGCGGCTGGTTTCGCGGGCAGCGCCACTGCGGGTTCGTCTTCGACCGCGCCCCCTCCTGACCTGCTGCTCGTCACGATCGATACTCTTCGAGCGGACGCGCCTGGATACGCTGGAAACGCTGGAGATGGCGGAAATGCCGGAAATGCCGGCAAGACGCCGACCCTCGATCGGCTGGCCGCCGCCGGCACGCGCTACACCCACGCCCTCACCGCCGTTCCGCTCACGCTGCCGTCCCATGCGACGCTGCTGACGGGCCTCGACCCGAACCAGACGGGACTCCGCGACAACGGACTCGACCTCCTCGCGGCCTCCATTCCGACGCTTGCCGAAACGCTGCGGGCGGCGGGATACCGGACGATTGCTGTGCTCGGCTCCCGGGTTCTCGATCGCCGGTTCGGTCTCGATCGCGGCTTCGAGGTCTATGACGACCGGATGACCGCCGAGCGGACGGGGGAGTTCGGCTACCCGGAACGCTCCGCCGCTGCCGTCGTCGACGCAGCCCTCTCCGCCGTTTCGAAGATCGACAACTTGCCCGGCGCTTCGGCCACGCCCGGGAGGATCCCCGGGAACCGGCAACCGCTTTTTCTCTGGGTCCATTTCTACGACGCTCATGCCCCGTACGACGCTCCCGGAAGCGATCCGCGGCAGCGCTATCTCGGCGAAGTCGCCGCGGTCGACCGGGAGCTGGGTCGACTGCTCGACGCGCTCAGCGCGCGAGGTCGTGGGGGAAGCTCCCGCATCGTGGCCGTCGTCGGCGACCACGGGGAAAGTTTCGGCGAGCATGGAGAGCACGAACACGGCTATCTGCTGCACGAGTCGACGCTCGCGGTGCCGCTGCTCTTCGCCGGTCCCGGCGTCGCTAGCGGCCGCGCCGTGGCGAGCCGCGTGGCCATTCGTCGCGTCGCAGCGACCCTCGTCCGGCTCGCCGGAATTCGCGACTCGAAGCTAGGCGGTCCGGCGCTCGATCTGGCCGACGAAAAGACCGCTCAACCGGTCTACCACGAGACGGAATTTCCGGCCTCGACCTTCGGCTGGAGCCCGCTCGCCGCCGTCACCCTGGGCGACTGGCGTTTCGTCTCGGGACCGCATCCCGCGCTCTTCGATCTCACCGCCGATCCCGGGGAGATGAAGAATCGTCTGGCAGAGTCCCCCGATCGCGCCCGCGCCCTGAAGCGGGAGCTCGATCGGTTGCAGAAGCGCGAACGTCTCGCACCGAAAACCTCGGCGAGTCGCGCCCCGCAGGACGAAGAGCTCCGCCGTCAGCTCGAGAGCCTCGGGTATCTCTCCGGCGCGTCGGCGAAGCGCGGCACGATCGATCCCCGGGACGGGCTCCGGATGCTGGTCGATTTCGAGAGCGCGAAGAGCGCCCTGGCGAACGGCGAGACCGCCAGCGCCCTCGCGACTCTGCAGGGGCTCGTTCGGAAGAGCCCCGAGAGCGTCCCGTTCCTCTCGCAGCTCAGTCGCGCGGAGGAGCTCTCGGGCGATGTCGCTGCGGCGAGAAGTGCGCTCCTCGCCGCGGCGGCGGTGAATCCGGAGAACGAGTTCCTGCAATCGAATCTCGGCGAGCTCGAGCTCCGCGCCGGCAGGACGGTGGAGGCCGAGAAGTACCTTCGGCGGGCTCTCGTTCTGCAGCCGCGTTTCACGAGCGCGGCGCTCGCTCTCGGGGAGCTCTTCATGCGTACCGGCCGTCCGGCGGACGAGGAGGCGATGTTGCGGCAGGTCGTCGCCGCCGGCACCGACAGCGGCGTCCTGCTGACGCGGCTCGGCGAGGTCGAGCTCCGGCGCGGCGATCTCGCGCAGGCCGATGAGCATCTCGCAAAAGCCGTGGATGTGCTCCCCGAGTTTCCGACCGCGTGGAAACTCTGGGCCGAAGTGGCGCGGCGTCAGGGCAATACGGGCGCCGCGGCGGAGCGCGCGGCCCGTGCGCTCCGGGTCGCGGAATCCGGCGCAGAGCGCTGACGCTCCGGATCCTGCGAGGAGCGCGATCTCAGGGCGCGAGCGGCCCGAAGGAGAGCTCGGTGTCGTACTCGAGGCGCACATGGCCGCCGGTCGCGTTCGCAGCGAAGATCATGCCGAGCTCGACGAGCATCGCGGCGCGCTCCGTTGTGCCCTCGGCCGGCACGTACGACGAGGACAGCAGCCGCGCGCGGAGGCCGTCGAGATCGAGCTCCTGGAAGTTCTCGTGCTTCGTCGTGGTGAAGGCACCGCCGAAAAACTCCTGGAGCCGTCCACTCCCGACGCCACGGTGACCGACCTCCCTGTAGTCGGTGCCGAACTCGAGGAGCAGTTTCTCGTACGCCTCGGCGAACGGCGTTCCGCTGCCGCGGCGCGCATTCCAGATCAGCGCGACCGGCCCCTTGTCGCGCAGGATACGGAGAAACTCCGCGCGCGCAGCCGTGAGATCGAACCAGTGAAACGCCTGCGCGGCGACCACCAGATCCACGCTCGCGCTGCCGAGTCCGGTCGCTTCGGCCGATCCGGCGATGGAGCGGAACTTGGGATCGTTGTGGAAACGCTCTTCGGCCGCGGCGCGCATGGCGGCATTGGGTTCGACCGCAACGACATCGTAGTCGGCTTCGAGAAAGAGCGCGGTCGAGATGCCGGTGCCGGCGCCGATGTCGGCGATCCGGGCGCCGGGGAAGAGAGCGCCGGCATCTTCGAGATCGGTGACGACCGCTTTTGGGTAGCTCGGGCGCGCACGGACATAGTCGGCGACGCGGTCGGTGAAGCGCTCCTTAGTGTCGCGGGGCTCGTTCGTCATGGTTTCATCTTACGGCGCTTCACTCGTGCCCTGGGTGGCCGTCCCGCCAGGCGGTTCAGAAAAAATGGACTCAGTCCGCAAACGGGCCCCCACCGATCCGATCGGATTCTTGAGGAGTGGGTCCCCCCATTTAGCGGCCTGAGTCCATTTTTTCTGAACCGCCCGTCGGGCGGGCTGGAGCGATCAAAAAACTTTCGCCGGCGCTAGACTCCGGTTCAGATGTCAGCTTCGCCGAAGACGTTCCAGGAAATTCCGCTGCCGCTGCGGCCGGGCGAGAAGGGGATTCCGCTCACGGCGATCGACATCGCCTGGCTGCGGATGGACGATCCGACGAATCTGATGCACGTCCATGGGGTCTTTCCGCTGGCGGGCGACGTCACCTGGGAGCAGGCATCGAAGCCGTTCGCCGAGCGCATGGCGAAGATCCCGCGCTTCGGTCAGCGCGTGGCGCGCGACGAGGCGAAGGGCGGGAAGCTGGTCTGGGTGGATGACTCCGAATTCGATCTCCATCGCCACCTGACGGAAGGACGGATCGACGAGCCGGGCGACGACGCAGCGCTCGCGCGTGCGGTCGAGCTCCATTTCGCGAGCCGGTTCGATCGCGCACATCCGCTCTGGGAATTCCATCTTCTGCACGGCTATCGCGGCGGATCGGCGCTCTTCGCCCGCGTCCATCATGCGATCGGCGACGGCATCGCGCTCATGCTCGTCATCCTGGCGCTCTTCGATCTCACGCCCGACGGTACGCCGGCGATCGGCATTCCGAAAGACGTGGGTGCCTCCGGCAATCCGTTCCTCGATCTGCTCCTCCGTCCTGCCGCCGCCGGTTTCGCCGCGGTGGAGGCCGCGCTCGCGCGCATCATGCCGGAGACGCTCCGCCTGATGAAGGGCCCCGCGGAGGCCTTCGCGAAAGTGCATCCGATCGTTCGCGGCGTCGCTTCGACCGGATCGCTGGGGCGGCTCATCGCGCGGCCGAGCGATCCGATCACCGCGTTCAAAGGTCCGCTGGGAGTGGAGAAGCGGGTCGCCTGGACGGACAAGCTGCCGCTCGAGGAGGTGCGCCAGCTCGGCCGGCAGCTCGGCGGCACGATCAACGACGTCCTGAACACGGCGATGGCCGGGGGTCTGCGGCGCTACCTCGCGCGCACCGGCACGCCGCCCGAATCGCTCGGCCTGCGGGCGGCGATGCCGGTCAGCCTCCGACCGATCTCGGAGATGGCCGACATGGGCAACCGGTTCGGACTCATCTTCCTCAAGATGCCGGTGGGAATGTCCGATCCGCTGCGTCGGCTGGAGGAGTTCCGTAAGCGTTCCGCGGCGCTCAAGCGATCGACCGAGCCGCTGGTCGTCTACTCCCTTCTCCAGGCCGCCGGCGCGCTGCCGGAGTTCGTGCATAGTCTGCTGCTCGCGATCTTCGCGACGAAAGCGACGGCGGTCTTCACCAACGTCCCCGGCCCGACGCAAACGCTCTACTTCGCCGGCCAGGCGCTCAAAGACATCTACTTCTGGGTACCGCAGGCGGGACACCTCGGTCTCGGCGTCTCGATCCTCTCCTACGACGGCGGCGTCCGCATGGGCGTCGGCACCGACGCCGGCCTCGTCCCCGACCCCGGCCGCATCGTCGACGGCTTCCACGCCGAATTCGAAGCGCTGCAGAAGGCGGCGGCGAAGAGAAGCTGACGTGCCGGATTCAACGAGTCGAACGAGTCGAACGAGCCGTTAGGTCCCGAGCCCCCCGACGGAGGAGCGTTTCGCCTACGGAACCCGTGGGTAGGTCGCTTCGCCGTGACGTTCTGGACGGACGAGAAGCGAAAGGCTCGGCAAGGGAGATGGTCGTTCCCGTGTCGAGCGCGC
>JBDTQG010000100.1:0-10863 GCA_039932315.1 Thermoanaerobaculia bacterium | reverse complement strand
GCTCGAGAAGGGCGAACGCAGCGAGCTCGCGAATCTCGCGAGCATGATGCTCTGATTCAGTTGAGCTGGGTGTTCGCGGCGCCCTGCTCGAGCAGACGCCGGGCGCGACCGAGACGCGCTCCCAGCGTCGCCTGCACGGGACCGAGGAGCGCGAACGACCAGCCGGCCCAGGCTACCCGGTGCGGAGCGATTACCGCGGCCAGCGTGAAGGAGAGAACTCCGACCATCATCGTGGCGAGGTGCCGGACCAGGCCGGCGCGGGCGTCGAAAGCTTCGAGCGCATCGAACTTCAAGCGCTCCCGCGATCTCCAGGCATGGAGGTACATCAGGAAGAGCGCACCGAAAACGACGACGAAACCCAGAGCGTAAATCATCATCAGGTGCCGGCCGTCATCGAAGGCGGCCGTGGCGTCGAGCTCCGGGCCCATACCGGTGACTGCCTTGACCAGGCTCGTGAAGAGAAACTTCAGCGGATAGACGTAGAACAGCACGACGAAGAGCAGCATTGCGTTGAGCACCACCGTCCAGGGATCCTCGAGCGCGAAACGACGGAAAAAGATGAAGTGCTCGTGCCAGATCCAGATGATGAAAGCGAAACAGATCGCGAAGGCGAGGAAGCCCTGCATCGTCGCGACGAGCTCGTCGAAAGTCTTCGGCACCTCGAGCGCGACCACGAGCAGCGTCAGTGCGAAGGCGAACACCGCGTCGCTGAAGCCCTCGATCCGCGAGACTTCCTTGCCGCGCCAGTGCCGGTACATGGCGCCGATACTAAGCCAATCTTTCGTCCGGCCGGAGAAGGTTGCCTGCGGCCGGGCGCTCAGGCAAAGCGCGCGCCGTGCTCTCCTCCCCAGCGCCGGCGGAAAAACACCGCCACCGCGACGAGGCCGGCCGCCGCGACGAGCATGCGCAGCGGAATGGCCGAGCTGGCTGCGGCCTCTGAGGCCGCCGCGAAATCGAGCGCCGGCGTCCGGTTGAGCGGACCCACGTACCAGAGGGCGACGTAGATTCCCTCGAACAGTCGCGCGCCCCCCGAGGCGATGCCGCAGGCGAGAGCGAGAGCGGCAACGAAACCGCAGCCGCACACGACGCCGAGCGCCCCGGCGTAGTCTCCGGTGACGGCCAGTCGCACCACGACGCCGCTCACCAGAATCATGCCGACCGCCGTGCCAGCCAGCCAGGTCGCCGGAAGCTGCCGCCCGAGGGCGCGCGGCGCTGCAGCGAGCAGGGGCTCGACGGCGCTCGCGCGGTCGCGGCACCCGAGGCCCGACCAGACGAGCGCCGGCCAGAGAAAGGCGGCAACCAGCACGGTTCCCCGCGAACTCGCGGGATCGAGGAACCAGCCTGCGAGCGCGATGCCGAGACCTGCGACCCACCACCACCAGGGCATCGCCCGCAGCTGCACCCAGCCCTCGGCGAACGCCAGCCGGGCGAGGCCGAAATCCCGCTCCGCCGGAGCGAGGCGTCCGAGAAGCATCGGGACCCGGCCTGCGGGAGCGGCATCGCCTTCAGACGCTCCGCCTGACCGTGCGGCCGGAGCCGACGGACGTCGCTCGCTCTCGCGACGCCGTTCACGCTTTCGCTGTCGCCCCCGGGTTCCGTCGAAGCGATCGAACGGAAGTCCGGCGAGCAGGGCAAGCACCAGGGCGACGCCGAGGCAGGCGAAACGTTCGGCGAAGAACCCGCGATCGAGCGTCAGACCAGTCCATTCGAATTGACGGATCGCGTGCATCTCGCTGCCGGCGCCGATCGCGAAGGCGCCGTTCCAGGAGGGATCGAGGCGGGCGACCGCTGCCCCCATCTCGCGCTGGAATCGCTGAATGCCGAAAAGGTCGAACCCTCGTGTCACCATCGACAGAGCGAAGATTCCGCCCCAGACGAAGAACCATGCGACATTGCCGAATCCGCCGCGAAGCCCGGGGATCGTTTCGAACAGGATCGCGAGAGCGGCGACGACCGCCATCGCCGGCAGGGCGACGAGGACGAGCGGCGCGAGGAGCTTTCCGACTTCGAGGCCGTTGCCGGACGAAAGTTGCATCGCCGCCGCAGCGAGAGCGAGAACTGCGACCATCGCGCCGAGAACGAGCCAGTGGCTCGCGGCCTTGGCGAGCGTATAGGTCCAGCGCGAAACCGTCGTTGCAGCCAGGATCTGCCCGACGCCGCTCCGGCGATCGCGCTCGACGGCGTTCTTCACAACGTAGAAGCCGATGAGCGCGAGGAACGTCGTCGCCACCATCGTCATCACGCTCCCCGACCAGGCCGAGCTCGGCGCACCCTGGAATCCACCCAGCGCCACGGAGATCCGGCCCTCGATCGCCTGCAATCCGAGAAAAGCCGTCGCCGCGAGCGCAGCGAGAAAGCTTCGGCGGCGCACGCGCTCGCGGAAATCCGCCAGCGCCAGGGAACCGAACGCGCGTGCGGCGGTCATCCGGCGAACTCCCGACGATGCCTCGCCAGCCGCCAGAGGTAGCCGTCTTCAAGGTTCGGAGCGGCGGACTTCGCCGCCGGCGTCGGCGGACCCTCGGAGACGACGCGCACTTCGACACCGTCGCTGCGCCGCAGCGATCCGCTGACGACGAACTTTTCGCGCAGCGCGGTGAGATCCGCACTCGGTACGACGAAGTTCCAGACGCGCCCTTCGGCCTCCTGCAGCAGCGCCTCCGGAGTCATGTGGCCGACCAGCCGGCCGCGATCGATGAGCACCAGATCGGTGGCGACGGATTCGACGTCCGGAACGATATGTGTCGACAGGATGACGATGCGCTCGCCGGAAAGATCGGACAGCAGACTGCGAAAACGCACCCGCTCCTCCGGATCGAGCCCGGTCGTCGGTTCATCGACGACGAGGAGCTCCGGATCGTTGAGGAGCGCCTGCGCGATCCCGACCCGCTGGCGCATTCCGCCCGAAAATCCACCCAGCGGGCGATGGGCCTCGTCGCGCAGATTCACCAGATCGAGCAGCGCGTCGATCCGGGACTTCGTCGCCGCTCGGGGTACGCCCTTGGCGGCGGCGATATAGGCGAGGAATTCGCGCGTCGTGAGGTGCGCATACACACCGAAATCCTGCGGCAGGTAGCCGATAACGTTGCGCAGCGTATCGGGCGCGCGCGCGATGTCGACGCCGCCCCAGGTCACTCGTCCCGTGGTCGGGCGCGTCACGGTCGCGAGGATTCGGAGCAGCGTCGACTTGCCCGCGCCGTTGGGACCGAGGAGCCCGACGACACCCGGAGCGAGCGCGAGGTCGACGTCGCGCAGGCCCCAGACATCGCCACGGTAACGCTTTCCGACCTTTTCCAGCGCGAGCTGCATGAGATCTCCTCTCCCGCTCGCGCGAGGGTTGCCCTGTCCGTCGACTACTTGACGACCAGCTTGCCCTTCATTCCCGACATCGAGTGTGCCGGGAAGGTGCAGAGATAGGTGTACTCGCCCGGTTCCTTCGGCGCGTTGAAGACCACTTCGACGGTTTCTCCACCGCCGGCGAGCTTCGTCGAGGCGAGCACGGACGACGCCTTCGCCTTCGGCATGTAGCCGTTGTCCTTGGCCATCGCGGCGTCCATCACGAAAGCGTCTTCATTCGTTCCCTTGGCCAGCAGGGTGAAGTTGTGCGCCATGTCCGACTTGGGCATCGAACCGACTCCCGTCAGCACGACCTTGAGCGCCTCACCGGGCTTGGCCTGGATGATCTTGATGTCGTACTGCATGGTCTCCAGACCCTTGAGCTTGATCACGCGCGGTCCGGTCGCCGGCGCAGCAGCCGGTTTGGCCGCGGCGGGAGCCGGGGCGGCGGGGGCGGCCGAAAGGGTGGTCGCGGCCGAGAGAAGAAGAGCGAGAGCGGCGAAGAAGCGCGGAGCGCGACTCGCAGCCGCGCGGAATCCAACCTTGGGGTTCATGGGCATGCTCCTGTCGGGGTAGGTGAAATATCGCCTGCACCGGGAACGATATCTCAGCCATCCCGTCCCGATTCAGCGCTCGCAAAGCTTTTTACACCATGGTTGACAAATTACACCTTTCTACCTATTCTTGCGCCATTCTTTGGGAGGACCGCGGGATGGCGCTGAACATCAAGAACGTTTCCGTCGAGAACCTGGCCCTGGAGCTGTCGGAGCTGACCGGCGAATCGAAGACCGAAGCGATCCGGCGCGCGCTCGAAGAGCGCAAGCAGCGCCTGGCGTTCCAGGTCGTGCGCGAGAACCGCGCCGAGGAGCTGCGTTCCTTTCTCGAACGCGAGGTCTGGTCGGTCATCCGCGCCCGCTCGGCGAGCCGGCGCCTCGAAAAGCACTGATCGCAGCCGCTCATCCGCACTTCCCTCTTCAACGTGATCGTGGACGCCACCGCCGTCACGTCGATCTTCCTTCGCAAGCCGGGTTGCGAACGGCTGATCGACGCTCTCGCCAACGCGCATTTCGCCGGCATCGGAGCCCCGACGCTCGCCGAAGCGAGTCTTCTCGTCGCTCGCGAAGCGGGGCGGGACGTTCACGGCATGGTGGCGCGATTCGTCCAGGAATTCGGTTTGCAGGTGGTGCCGTTCTCCGACGCGCACTTTCGCGCTGCGCTCGATGCCCACCAGCGCTTCGGCAAGGGCCAGCACAAGGCGGCGCTCGATTTCGGCGACTGCCTCGCCTACGCGACCGCCCGTCTCGCCCAGCAGCCGCTGCTTTGCGACGACCGTCGTTTCGCCTGGACCGACCTCGAGATCGGCTGACCTCGCCGATTCCAGCCGGGCCGGTGCGGTCTACCAGTCGACAGGAACCTTGATCCGCCCACTGCGCTGGGCGATCACGACATAGCCCTCACGACGTCCGAAGAGATACAGATCGCGGAGCAGCTCGACGTCGCGGCGGCAGTACTCCTCGATCAGATCGAAGCGCCCTTCCTTGACCCACTGCAGGCTCTGCAGGCCGTCCGCCGTCTTTCCGGCGCCCAGCGTCTCGCGCGTCAGATGATCGAGGCTCACGCGGCGTCCGAGGCGTGCGACCATGCTGTCGAGGAGATCCAGAGTCGGCAGCGTGCGCGCATAGTCTTCGCCGGTATAACCCGACAGAACCGAATAGTCGAAACGCCGGCTGTTGAAACCGACGACGAGACCGGCCCCCTTGAGCGCCGCAGCCAGTTCTCCCGCGCGCGGCTCGAAGAACGTTTCGAGCCGGCCCTCCTCGAGATAACAGACCACGGCGAGCGCGATCCCCATCTTGTGCGCGAGATTCCACCCGCCGACATCCGTTGCCGAGCGCAGCGTTTCGATGTCGAAGAGCACCGTGGGTCCCGGGCGCCGGCCGATGACCGCCGGAAGGTCCAGGCTCTCCGCTCGCTCCGTGCCGCGGGATGCTCCTCTCCTCGAGGAGGTTTTTCGGTCAAGGGGTGTCGCGGGAAGCTCGACGATGTGGGCTCGCGGCGAGAGGGGTCCGCCAAGAGAGTCTCGCCCCAGCAGGCCCGTGCCGCGCCCGCCAGCTCCCGCAGAATCGACTGCGGTGCGGCCGGGCGCTTCCGGCTCTCCATCGACAGCCTTTGCCGGATCTTTTCGGCCCTGAAGCGTGAACGTGCCCATCGCCACGCTGCGCGCCGCTGGAACACCTTTCTCACCTGAGGCGACCCGGAAGGGAGCTCGGCGAGCACCGGTGCGAGGGCGCGCTTCGTCGAGCATCATCGTCAGCAGATCGACCGCACCGCGCTTGTCGAGCGGGCGGTTGCCGTTGCCGCACTTGGGACTCTGAATACAGCTCGGACAGCCGTCTTCGCAGGCGCAGCGCCCGACATGGTCGCGCACTTTGGCGAGCAGCTGCTCGAGCTCCTCGAAGCCCTTCTTCGCGATCCCCATTCCGCCCGGATGTCCCTCGTAAACGAACACTCCCGCTCCGTCGAGCTGAGGGTGGAACGAAAGGGAAATCCCGCCGAGATCGTTCCGGTCGCACAGGGCGAGAAGTGGAAAGAGCCCGATGGTCGCGTGCTCCGCCGCATGCAGCGAGCCGAGAAGGTGGCGCCCCTTCGCGGCCAGCTCCTTGACGATGTCGACCGGCGTGCGGAACCACAGACCGACACACTCCATCTCCGTCGGCGGCAGCTCGAGCGTCTGCTGATCGATGACGTCCTGACCCTGAGAGCGCTTGCGTTCGAATCCGGTGACCTGCTCGGTGATCTTCAGCCGTCCGAGCCCGGCGACGAGGCCGCCCGCCTCGCGCTCCTTCAGAATCTCGAGGATCTCGGTTTCCTTGCGCGCCAGGGGCGCGGTGAAGAAATCGACATCGGCCGGCTGAACAATCACCCGCCGGCGGTCGAGATCGAGCTCGGCGACCTCATACTGCCGGCCGAAGTGCAGGTAGACCGCTCCGGGATGCCCCTCGCTGAAGGCGCGAACGCCGTCGAGGGTCCCGATCGTGGTCCCCCGGCTGCGGTCGACGATCGCGAACGTCGCGCCCGTGCCGCGCAGATTGACGTCACGCTGGGGGGCTCTTCGGCGCGCGACGAGGCCGCCGCCTTCGAGCGACTCCGCCAGAATTCCCTGGCGCAGCAGATCGCCGACGATCGGCGCGTGCCGTTCGAGATACCGCGCGTCGGCGCGGCGATCCAGAGCGCGCTCCGCAGCGGCGCATTCGAGATGAATGCGGGCCACCGGCTCGTTCTCCGGATCGAAAAGCAGTGGTTCGCAGGGTCGCGCCAGGAGCTCGTCCGGATGCTCGAGGAGATACTGATCGAGCGCGTCCGGCAGTGCGACGAGCGCGGTGAGGGATTCCCGTCCTCGCCGTCCCACGCGTCCCGAGCGCTGCCAGGTCGCCATCATGCTGCCGGGAAAACCGACGAGGACGCAGGCGTCGAGTCCGCCGATGTCGATGCCGAGCTCGAGTGCCGATGTCGAGATCACGCCATCGAGCTCTCCCGAGAGCAGCTTTCCCTCGATGTCGCGGCGCTCTTCCGGAAGAAAGCCGGCGCGATAGCAGGCGACGCGGCGCGCCAATGCCCGATCCTTGCGCTGCAACCATCCGTAAAGCAGCTCGGTGATCCGTCGGGCTTTCGTGAAGACGATCGTCTTCTGGCCCGCACTGACGAGCGCGATGACGAGCTCGAGCGCCAGCGAGTAGGAGCTGGCGTCGGCCCGCAGCAGAAACACCCGCCGAGCCTCTCGCGGTGCGCCCGAACCGGTGACTTCGACGAACGGCTCGGCCGCGAGCAGCTCGGCGAATTCACGCGCATTCTGGGCGGTCGCCGAAGAGGCGATGATGACCGGGTTCGCGCCGTGCGCCCGCGCGAGCCGTAGAAGGCGCTGGAGCACGTGATGAAAATGAGCGCCGAAAAGACCGCGATAAACGTGCAGCTCATCGAGCACGATCCACTTGAGGTTGCGCAGAAATTCGCCCCAGTTTCCCGGATACGCCAGGATGCCGAGGTGCAGCATGTCGGGATTCGTCACCAGCACGCGCGGTGGATGCCGGCGAATCTCTGCCCGCTTCGTCGCCGGAGTGTCGCCGTCGTAGATCTCGCACGAGAAGGAGTCCGGCGAGCAGCCCGCGGCCGCCGCCAACGCATTCAGCTTGCCGCGCTGATCCTGCCCCAGCGCCTTCAGTGGAAAGAGGAAGAGTGCGCGGCCAGGATCTCCCGCGAGGGCCTCTTCGATCACCGGCAGCTGAAAGACGAGCGACTTCCCCGACGCCGTCGCCGTGGTGACGAGAACATTCCGCCCCTGCCGGACCGCGTCGATCGCCGCCACCTGATGCGACCAGAAACGGTCGATGCCCTGCGCCGCGAGCGCGGCGAGCAGCGCCGCCGGAGGCGGCGGATCGAGCACGCTCGTTGCGGCGGGCTCGGCGGGCAATTCGCGCTCGGCGACCAGCCGGTCTCCGAGCTTGTGTCGCAGATCGTTCAGGGTTGCGGCAAAGCCGGCGAAAGGTTCGGCGCGGGACACGACGCTCGACTCAGGCGGATGAATCGACCGAAGGCGGCGCCGGCGGCGGCGGTGCCTGAGCCTGCGACGGCTGCTGCGGAGGCTGCGGAGGTTTCGGTTCTCCCAGCAGACCGCTTCGTTTCGGCACGAGGCGCAGGTGTGCGACATCGCGGGCGTGGCGCTCGACGATGGCGATCGCCTCCGCCGGTGAATCGGTGAGCTGCAGACGATCGACGTCGGCGGCTTCGATCGTGCCCTCCTTGACCATGCGATCCCGCAGCAGCTCGAAGAGATCCTTCCAGTATTCCGTCCCCATGAGCACGAGCGGAAAGCCGGGGATCTTTCCCGTCTGAATGAGCGTCGCGGTTTCGAAGATCTCGTCCAGCGTTCCGAATCCGCCCGGAAGCACGACGAAACCATACGAATACTTCACCAGCATGACCTTGCGCACGAAGAAGTAGCGGAACTCGAGAAAGAAGTCGACGTAGGGATTCGGATTCTGCTCGTGCGGAAGCTCGATGTTGCAGCCGACGGATCGCCCGCCCGCCTCATGCGCGCCGCGGTTCGCCCCTTCCATCACGCCGGGGCCGCCGCCGGTCATGACGGTGAGCCCCGCCTCGGCGCCGAGGCGCCCCACTTCGCGCGCCATCTCGTAGTAACGATGTCCGGCCGGAAAGCGCGCCGAGCCGAAGACGGTCAGGCAGGGACCGACGAAGTGCAACCGGCGGAAGCCCTTCAGAAACTCGAGGAAGATCCGGATCAGGCGCCGAAGTTCGGTAAGCCGCCACGAGGGCCCGGCGAGGAACCCGCGCTCTTCGACATTGCGCGTGAACTTCCCCCACCTCGAATCTCGCTGCACCAGAGAAGTCTACCAGCGCGCCGCGCAGTCGAAGACCGCCTCAGCTCACGATGCCGCCGGTGTCCCACCTGCGCGCGAACGGACAGTCCAGCCGAGGGCTCGAGAGTCGATCCCCGGGCAGCCACTCGAAGCTCGACGCACTCGTCGCGTTGATAGGCTTCGCCGATGCCGTACGTCCGCGCCCATCGATCGTTGCGTCCGAGTGTATGGATGGCGTTCCTCGCCCTCTCGCTGGCTGCCTGCGCGAAGGCTCCCGCTCCACCGTCAGCGCCGCCGGATATCTACGCGATGCGGGGCGAAATCGTCCGCCTGCCGGCAGCCGGCGAGCGCGAGGTCATTCTTCGTCACGAAGCGGTGCCCGGATTCCGCGACGATGCCGGAAAAATCGTCGGCATGGACGCGATGACGATGCCCTTCACGCTCTCCGCCGCGGCGCTGGCGGGCGCCGTGCAGAACCTCGCAACGGGCGACCGGGTCGCTTTCACGCTGGAGGTCCGGTGGAGCGATCCGCACGACACCATCGTCATCTCCGGAATCTCCAGGCTTCCGGCGGGCGAGCGCCTCGCTTGGGAGGCTCGCGTGGACGCGACGCCAGTGAGTCCTCCCTCGAAGGGCGCGACTCCGTGAAGTCGCTACCGCTGCACGAGCTCGCCACGCTGCCGCGCACTGAAGCGCTGCAGCGCTGGCGTGACGAGCGCAACGCTGCGGTCGCGAAACCTCTCTTCTACGCTTACGCCCCGGTCGCTTTCATCATGGCGATCGTGAGCCTCACGGAAGGAGAGGTGTTCCGCGCCGGCGGCTCCGCTCTCGCGGGCGTCCTGCTGATCGGCGGGATTCTCGCGCTGCGCCGGGAGCAGTGGCGGCAGACTTTCCATCCGACATTGTTGACGATCCTCTCCGCCGGATTCACTCTCTGGATGGTCGTCACGACCCTGTTCCCGATGGTCATGTTCGCGACGGCGTTCTTGGCACCGCTGCTGCTCATCCTGCTCCGCCTGCGCGGGAGCGATGCGCCCCTCCTTGCCGTCGGTGCCGTCGGCGTGGCGGGAATCCGGATGCTCGCCGGAGGACTGCTCGAAGCCCCGCCTTCCTTCTGGGGACCTCTGTTCGGCGTCGGAATGCTCAACGCGATCGCCGCTTACGTCGGCTGGAAGCTCACCCGGCGGCAGGCGGGACGATTCGTCGCCGAATGGAGCGTGGCCTCCACGCGTGAGCGCGAAAGCTCGCGCATGCGTGAAGAGCTCGAAGACGCTCGCGCAATCCAGCTCGCGATGCTGCCGGAATCGGCGCCGCAGCTCGGCTGGCTCGAGCTGCAGGGCATGTCCCTTCCGGCGAGCGAGGTCGGCGGCGACTACTACGATTTCCTGCCGGTGGACGCCGATCGTGTGGCGGTGGTCGTCGGCGACGTCGCCGGCCACGGTGTCGCGAGCGGCCTGCTGCTCTCCGGCGTGCGCGCCGGCCTCCACCTTCTGCGCACGGATCTCGGCGATCCGCAGCCGGTGGTCGAGCGGCTGAACCTGCTCGTGCGCGACAGCGGCGTTTCACGCCTGTTCATGAGTCTGGTGGTCGTCCGGTTCGATCGCATCGCCGGACGCGTCGCGATCGTGACCGCAGGACATCCACCGGCGTTGCGCTTCCGCGCGGCCTCGGGCGCGGTCACGGTCATGGAGGCGAGCTCCCCGCCACTCGGGACGCGGCTGCCACCGAACTTCCCCCTCCGCGAAGAGCCGCTCGAAGAGGGCGATCTCTGGCTGCTCGTGACGGACGGGCTGCTCGAAGCCACGGATCCCCGCGGCCGGCCGTTCGGCGAACAGCGACTGGTGGATGCGTTCGCCGCCGCCGCCCGCCGCGATCCCCGCCCACGCGAAGTCGAGCAGGCGATCCTCTCGCACCTCGCCTTCTTCCGCGGCGATACCGAGCTCCTCGACGACCTCACGGTTGTCGTCGTGCGCGTGGTGGGCTGACAAAAAAAACGCTCCAGCCGCGAACGGCTGGAGCGAGGAATTGAAATCTGAAAAGAGGGGACGGCTTCAGATGCGGACGACGTTCCGCGCCTGCAGGCCCTTCTGGCCCTCGACGACTTCGAAGGAGACACGGTCCCCTTCGTTGAGGGAGCGATATCCCTCGGCGAGGA
>JBDTQG010000099.1:0-11120 GCA_039932315.1 Thermoanaerobaculia bacterium | reverse complement strand
GCCACGCTCGAAAAATATCTCGGCGACGGTGCTTTCTACTCCAGCCGCGAGGCGCATTACCTGCTGATTCTCGCGGTGCAGATCCAGCGCGCCTACCGCGAGGCGCTGGCCAAGGGCTTTCCCTTCTCGAAGGGACTCCGCATCGCTCTCAATCACGGCGAGTATCGGTTGCTGCCGATTCAGATCGGCGGCAAGGAGGAGGGCGGCGACCGTTACGAATTCTTCGGCCACGGCGTGGTCGAGCTGACACGTCTCACTTCGGGAAAAGTGTCGCGGGAAATCGACGAGATCAAGACGCTGCTCATCACGCTCGGCTATCCGGAGACCGTCGTCAACCGGTTCTTTGCACCGATGACGCGCCAGAACCTCGACGTCGTCAACAAACACGAGGAGTCGCGCGGCTTCTTTTCGTATATCAATCCCAACGGCTCGCTCGTGAACGAGGGCATCGTCGCGACTCTCGATTTCATCTCACGTCTCGAGAAGGAGGCCGTCAGCAGCCGGATCTTCCGCCTGCTCGACGGCGAGCGCACCTACGTCGCAGTGAAGATCGACACCCCGAACGGCAGCCTGCTGATGGGCATTCGCAAGCTCGGCGTCGCTCATCTCAAGGGGCTCGACCGGCTTCCGGTCTATGAGATCGTCGATGCCGCGCTGTGGGGAGACAACACGCTCGTCGAATTGCGGGGCAGCCTGATGGAGCTCATCGAGCGTGAGTTCACCTCGGCGATCAGCGCCTGAGGCGACTGCTGTTAAGGTAAACGACGGTTTTAAAGGAGAGCGTAGACAGTGAATTCGTCCGAAAAGAGCGCCGTCTGGCAGACCGATCTCGCCGGCTTACCGGCACCCCGGCGCGGCAAAGTCCGTGACATCTACGATCTCGGCAGCGAGATCCTGCTGGTCGCCACCGACCGGCTCTCCGCCTACGATCACCTTCTGAGCCCCGCCATTCCCGGCAAGGGAAAGATCCTCACTCAGCTGACCAACTTCTGGATGGACCGTCTCGCGGGGGTCGTTCCGAACCACCTCCTGGCAACGGATGTCGACGACTTCCCGGCAGCGCTCAAGGTGCATCGCGACATTCTGCAGGGCCGGTCCGTGCTCGTCCGCAAAGCCACCGTTCAGCCCTTCGAATGTGTCGCTCGGGGATACCTCGCCGGAAGCGCATTCAAGGAGTATCGCGCCAGTGGCACAGCCTGCGGAATCGAGCTGCCCCAAGGACTCGACCGCGCCAGCCGTCTCGCGCAACCGATTTTCACTCCCGCAACCAAAGCCGAGTCGGGACACGACGAGAACGTCGATTTCGAAACGCTGACCGCTGGCGTCGGCGCCCCGATCGCCGCGCGCCTCCGGGACCTCACCCTCGCTCTCTACGCGGCCGGAGCGGCGCACGCCGAAACGGTCGGCCTCCTCCTCGCCGACACGAAGTTCGAATTCGGCACGATCGGCGGCGAGCTCGTCCTCATCGACGAAGCGCTGACGCCGGATTCGTCGCGCTACTGGGAGGCGAACGCCTGGAAGCCGGGAACGGAGCCGGCATCCTTCGACAAGCAGTTCGTGCGCAACTGGCTCGACGCCTCCGGCTGGGATCACGAATCGAAGCCGCCGGAGCTCCCGGAAGACGTCGTCGCCGGAACGCGCGACCGTTATGTCGAGGCATTTCGTCGCCTGACAGGACGCGATCCAAACCTCTGACGATCCGTGAATCGTCCTCCGCTCCCATGCTGAACGCCGAGAAGATCCGCGCCATTCACGATCTCGTGGATGGCGGCAAAGTCGGAATCGTCTTTCAGCCGATCGCGGATATCCACAAGCGCCGCATCCTCGCTTACGAGGCGCTGGCGCGCAACACGAATCCACTGTTCCAGAGCACGCCGGAAATCTTCGATGCCGCAGTTCAGGCGGGCCGGGTCGCGGAGCTGGGCCGCCTGCATCGCGACCAGGCGGTCAAGCTCTGCCCGCACTACCCGCTTTTCCTCAACATCGATCCGCACGAATTCGACTATGGCTGGCTGGTGCGGCCAGACGATCCGATGTTCCGGCATCGCCACCCGATCACCGTCGAGATCACCGAATCGGTGCCGATCAAATACTTCACGCAGTGCCACAGCGTGCTCGCGGAGCTCCGGCAGAAGGGGATGCTCCTCGCCATCGACGATCTCGGCGCGGGCTTCTCGAACTTGAAGTACATCGCCGACCTGCAGCCGGAGATCGTCAAGCTGGACCGTGAGCTGATCGTCGGCTGTGCCCCGGGCAACCGGCCGTTCAAACTGCTGTGCTCGATCGTCAACCTCTGCCGCGAAATGAACGCGAAGACGATCGCCGAAGGAATCGAAACGCAGACCGAATTCTTCGCTGCGATCGAGTCCGGCGTCGACTACGCCCAGGGCTACTACATCGGCCGCCCCGCCTGCCCCGCCCCCGACCTCATCTGGCCCGGCACCTCGCGCTGACGCGCCGGCGGGCAAAACTTCAACTCGGCAGGCGTTCCGCGAGCTCTTCGAGGGTCGAGACTTCGATGAGCTCGAGGCCGGAGCGTTTGGCGGCGGCGGCGGCGCGCGGGAGGTAAGCCTGTTTGAATCCGTGGGCCGCGGATTCGCGCAGGCGGGCTTCGACCTGGCTCACGGGACGGATCTCGCCCAGCAAACCGATCTCGCCGAAGAAGACCGCTTCCGGCGGTAGTGCGACGCCGCGGTAGGCGGAGATGAGCGCTGCCGCGACGGCGAGATCGGCGGCAGGCTCCTTGAGCGCGAGGCCGCCGACGACATTCAGGAAGACGTCGCGATCCGCGAGACCGAGACGGGCGAAGCGTTCGAGCACAGCGACGAGCAGCACGACGCGATTCGCATCGAGACCTACGCTCATGCGGCGCGGCGACGGGAAGTTCGTCGGATTCACCAGAGCCTGTGTTTCGACGAGCAGCGGACGCACACCGGAGAGCGTCGGCAACACCGCCGACCCCGGCGCTCCCCGCCGGCGGCGCGCAAGGAGGACCTGCGACGGATCCGAAACCGGATCGAGCCCGGATTCGCGCATCTCGAACATCGCGATCTCACCCGTGGGACCGAAGCGGTTCTTCGCCGCGCGCAGGATCCGGTAGTCGGATTCGCGTTCGCCTTCGAAGTTGAGCACCGTATCGACGAGATGCTCGAGCGACTTCGGCCCGGCGATCGTTCCTTCGCGGGTCACATGGCCGACGAGAAAGAGCGTCGCTTCCGAGCGCTTCGCATAGTCCACCAGCCGGTTCGCACAGTGTCGAACCTGCCCGATCGCGCCGGGCGTGCTGTCGAGCTCGTCGCTGGCGATCGCCTGGATCGAATCGACCAGCAGCGCCGCGGGAGACGCAGCCCGCGCGGCGTCGAGGACGGATTCGAGCCGCGTCTCGCCGAGCACCAGGACAGAGCTCGCCGTACAGCCCAGGCGTTCCGCGCGCAGACGCAGCTGGCGAGGCGATTCTTCCGCGCTCGCGTAGAGCACCGTCCGGCCTCCCTGCGCCAGGCGATCCGCGAGCTGGAGCAGGAGCGTCGACTTGCCGATGCCCGGTTCCCCGGCGAGGAGGACCGTGCCGCCGGCGACCACTCCGCCACCCAGCACCCGATCGAGCGCCGGCAGACCGGACGGAGTGCGGACCACATCTTCGCGATCGATTTCCGACAACGCCAGAGGTGTCGCCGCCGTTCGCCCGCCCGGCCTCGGCGCTCGCTTCGGATCCTCGCGCAGCTCTTCGCTGAACGAGGACCAGGTGCCGCACTCGGGGCAGCGGCCGAGCCACTTCGTCGACTGATACCCGCAGCTCTGGCAGGCGTAGAGCGTCTTCTGCACCGCCATCGTCAGAGCTTCGGCAGCGAGCCCATGAGGTACTTGAGGTCGTCGTCGCTCCAGTGGATGCCGACGCCGACGAACGGCGAACGGAACTCCTCCACCAGAGGATCGTCGTAGCCTGCCTTGACGTAGAGGCTGCGCAGGAGATTCCACTGCCCGGTGAGCCGCAGGTGGGGATCGAGATCTCGTTCGCGCCCGAAGTCGAACGCCTCGAAGGAGAAGACGAGCTTCTTTTCCGTCGTCGTCCAGTCGACCTGCACGCCCCCGGTGTTCTCGATCACGCCGGCCCACAGCGCTCCGCGCCTCTCGGCGAAGGGGAATCCGAAGAGCGCCGACCAGTTGTTGCGGCTCGTCTCGCGTTTGAGAGTGTCCGTGACCGTCGTCGTCGGAATTCCGTCTCCTCCGGTGACCGTGACGGTCTCCTCCTTCTGGGAGATCCGGCCGCGGGGGTCCGAGACGAGCTCAAAGCGATAGAGACGCGGGCTTTCGTCGCCGTGCGGAAGAAGATCGAGCCGAAACGCCGTGCGCGAGTCCTCGAGCTCCGAAAGGTAGGAGCCGTCGATTCCGACGTTGATCTTGAGGTCGTTGACCCGGCCGAGAGTGGCGCCCAGGGCGCTCACGCCCTTTTCCACGCTGCCGAGCGCGCTCATGAGCTGATTGTGAGCTTCGTCGCTGTTGATCAGCTTGCCGATCGTACCCTCGCCGCGAGCAACCTTGCCGGTGATTTCGTTCAGGTTGTCGACCGAAGTCTGCACGCGATCGGTGACCTCTTTGAGGTTCGCCATCGTGTCCTTGAGGTTGCCGCGGTTCTCCGCCACCACACTATCGACCTGCGCGAGCATGTGGGCGATCTGCTCGGTGAGGCGAGGGAGCTGATCGGCAAGCGTTTCGCTGAAGCGCTCGAAGTTCTTCACCGTGCCGCCGACGCTCTCGCGGTTTTCGGCGATCAGCGCCCGCAGCTCTTCGGACGTCGCCTGAATGCTGGCGATGAGCGCCGAGATTCCGCCCCCGCCGCCTTTGCCGTCGCCGCTCATTCCGCCCATGAAGTTCTGGATCGAGTTGCCGATGTCGTCGATCTTCGCCATGGCATCGTCGAAGGAGACCGGCGTCTTTCCCGGCAGAACCGATCCCGGCGGCAGGAGCGCTGCGCCTTCCGCTCCGAGGCGGAGCTCGATGAACTTGTCTCCGAGGAGTCCCTGGTTGGCGATCGCAGCGTAGCTTCCCTCGACGAGCGCCACGGGCTGGTCGAGCAGCAGCGACACGCGCGCCTTGCGCCCCTCGAGCCGGATGCCGTCGACCCGGCCCACGCGGACGCCGGCGAGCCTCACGGCTGCCTTGTCGTCCAGCCCCACGACGGAGTCGAAAACGGCGTCGACGCGGTTCCCTTTCGCTCCCCACGGGCTCCAGTCCTCGACCCGCAGAACCAGCCAGCCGAGAAGAAGCAGGCAGACCGTCATGAAGATTCCGACTTTGACCGCTTGTCCGGCGTTCGGCATACGACGCTCCTTCGAAGCTCTGGGCCCGGCGCTCAATCGGTGAGCGGGCCGTTCGCAAGTCCCTGGATGAACTGCTGTACGCGCGGATCCGGCGACGCGCGAAACTCGTCCGGCGGCGCGTAGGCGATGATTTTCCCCTGATGCAGCATCGCGATTCTCTCGGCGATGCGGAAGGCACTGTCCATATCGTGCGTGATCGTCACGGCGGTCGAGCCGAGCTTGGTCTGCAGCTCGACGATCACCTCGTCGACCACCGCCTTGATCACCGGATCGAGACCGGTGGTCGGTTCGTCGAAGAGCAGGATTTTCGGCTCGAGGGCGATCGCGCGCGCGAATCCGACGCGACGGCGCATTCCGCCCGAAAGCTCGGCAGGCATCTTCTTGTCTGCCCCCTCCAGGTGGACCATCTCGAGACATTCGGCCACCCGCGCCGCGATCTCGGGCTCGGGGCGCCGCGCGCGTCGCAGCGCGAAGGCGACATTCTCCCAGACGGTCATCGAGTCGAAGAGCGCACCCTCCTGAAAAGCCATGCCGAAGCGCTGACGGAACGCCGTGATCTCGCGGCCGTCGAGAGTCGAGATGTCGACTCCATCGACGATCACTTTGCCGGAGTCTGGCCGCAGAAGACCGATCATGTGCTTGAGAAGGACGCTTTTTCCGGTTCCGGACCCTCCCAGAACGACGACCGATTCGCCTTCGTAGATCGTCAGGTCGAGAGCGTCCAGGACCTTGCGATCGCCGAAGGATTTCGAGACACCCTGAAGCTCGATCTTTGCCGGAGGAAGCGCCCCCCCGGCCGGTACCGCGCGATTCGAACCGCTGCCCGGGGCTGGCATCGTCAGAAGAGCAGCTTGGTGAGGAAAAAGTCGGAGATCAGGATCGCGATCGACGCCAGCACGACCGCCTGCGTCGTCGCCCGCCCGACGCCCTCGGCGCCGCCGCGCGTGAAGTAGCCCTTCTGACATCCGACGACGGCGATGATGAGCCCGAAGACCGCCGCCTTGATGAGGCCCGACAGGAGATCGTCCAGGTCCATGTAGCGGAAGGTGTTCTCGACGTAGGTCACCGGATTGGCGCCGAAGTAGATCACCGAGATCAGGTAGCCACCGGCGATGCCGATGCCGTCCGCGATGACGATGAGCAACGGCAGCGTCAGCACGGTCGCCCAGACCCGCGGCACGACCAGGTAGTGCACCGGGTCGGTCGCGAGAACTTCGAGTGCGTCGATCTGTTCCGTGACGCGCATCGTGCCGAGCTCCGCGCCCATCGCCGAACCGCATCGACCGGCGATGAGCACCGAGGAAATCACGGGTGCGAGCTCGCGGACCATCGAAAGCGCGACGAGCGAGCCGACGAATCCCTCGGCGTTGAATCGCTTGAGCGTAGCGAAGGTCTGGAGCGCCATCACCATGCCGGTGAACATCGCCGTCAGCAGGACCAGCGGCAAAGAATCGACGCCGATCCTCACCATCTGGCGCAGAAGCTCACGAAAGTCGTACGGTGGACGAAACGTCCAGGCGAACGTGCGCCAGAGAATCTGGAAGAAGCGCCCGATCTCGGCGAAGTAGTTTTCGACGGCGGAGGACGTCCGGCTCATGATCGACGCGACTCCGCATGCTCCCGTTGATTGGCGTTGTTTCGTCCGCGCGTGCGGCGCGGCAGGCGAAGGCCGAAAAGACAAAGCAGCTGGTAAGGGATGGTGCCGACATTTTCCGCCAACTCGACGGCGGAGACTTCTTCACCGCCCTGCCGTCCCAGCAACGTGACGGCGGCCCCGACGGTCGCGTCCGAGTCGGTGAGATCGATCGCCATCAGATCCATGCTCACCGAGCCGACGACGGGGACACGCCGCCCGCCGACGAGGGCGTCGGCGCGGTTGCCGAGGCGCCAGGAGTAGCCGTCCGCATAACCAACGGGAACGATCCCGATGCGGCTCGGGCGCTCGGCGACCCAGCGCCCACCGTAGCCCACGCGAGTACCAGGTTCGATCTCCTTCAACTGAACGATCTCCGCTTCGACCGACATCACCGGTTCGAGATCGGCGTCCCGCCGGCCCGCCGAATCGTAGCCGTAGAGCGCGATGCCGAGACGAACCCAGTCATATCTCGCCGCCGGAAGGTGAAGCGCCCCGGCGCTGTTGGCGAGGTGAAGAACCACTTCCGAGCGCTCTTCCGCGGTCAGCCGTGCGACGAGCTCCGCAAATCGCGCTTCCTGGCGCAGGTTCGCTTCGGAGTCGGGCGTCTCCGCTTCCGCGAGGTGCGACATCAGGCCTTCGAGCCGGAGCGACGGAGCGTTGCGGACCGAGTGCAGGACCGCTTCCGCTTCGCGGTCGTCGATTCCGAGCCGCGTCATCCCGGTATCGAACTTGAGATGGAGCCCTGCCCGCCATCCTCCGCCCTCGGTGGAAATTCGCAGCGCCTCCAGGCTTTCGAGACTGGAGATGACCGGCGTCAGCTGAAACTGACGCAGAGCACCGTCCGCTTCCGCCGGCAATGGCGACAGCACGACAATCGAGCCCTGAATGCCCGCCTCGCGCAGCTCGATCGCCTCTTCGGCGGTGGCGACGGCGAATCCGGCGACACCCTCGGGCGCAAGGGCCCTGGCGACCGCCACCGCGCCGTGACCATAAGCGTCCGCCTTCACGACCGCGAGAATCTTCGCCGGGAAAACCCGCGCGCTGAGTCGCCGGAAGTTCCGTCGCAACGCTTCGAGATCGATTTCGACCCAGGCGCGGCGCAGCTCCTGGGTGGCGGTCAGAGATTCATTCAAAGTCGCGACCGCTCTGTCCCGGAGGCAGGGAATGGCTCGGATCGAAACTGTGGAATCGCGTCGTCTCGCCCTTGAAAACCAGATTCACCGTGCCCGTTTCGCCGTTTCGGTGCTTCGAGATGATGAGCTCGGCGAGTCCATGCAGCGCCGGATCTTCCTTGTTGTAGACCTCGTCGCGATAGATGAAGGCGACCATGTCGGCGTCCTGTTCGATGGCGCCCGATTCCCGGAGGTCGGAAAGCTGCGGGCGGTGATCGCCGCCGCGACGCTCGGGAGCGCGCGACAGCTGCGACAGCAGAATGACCGGAATCTCGAGCTCCTTGGCGAGCTGCTTGAAGGCGCGAGTGATCGCCGAGATCTCGAGGTTGCGATTCTCGAACCGACCTCCCGCCTGCATGAGCTGCAGGTAGTCGACGACCAGAACTTCGAGCCCCTTCTCCGCTTTCAGCCGGCGCGCCTTCGATGCCACCTCGAGGAGCGTCGGTGAGGCTGAATCGTCGATGAACATCGGGGCTTTGCCGATCTCCGCCATCTTCTGAACGACCTTGACCCATTGCTGCTGCGACAGATGACCTGAGCGGAGACGGGAGAAATGAACATCCGCCTCGGCGCAGAGAATGCGCAGAGCGAGCTCCTGCTGCCCCATTTCGAGAGAGAAGATCCCCACCGTCTTGTTTTCGCGGATGGCGACGTGCGAGGCGATGTTGAGCGCGAAGCTGGTCTTGCCCATGCCCGGACGGCCCGCGATGATGAGCAGCGCGCCCTTTCCCAGTCCGTGCGTCATGCGGTCGAAGTCGACGAATCCCGAAGGAATGCCGGTGAGCGCTTTCCCGGGATTTTCCTCGAGCATCTCGAGGGTCTCTTCGATGATGCGGTCGAAGGGTACGAATCCGCGACGGATCGCCTCTTCGCCGAGCGCCATGACCGCCGACTCAGCGCGGTCGAGAGCTTTCTGCGCGTCGACCCCGCCATCGAGACAGTCGCGGGTGATCTCGCGGCAGACGTCGATCAGGCGCCTTCGGACCGAGCGCTCCTTGACGATTTCGACGTACTGCTCGAACCGCCCGAGGTCGGGCAGGTCGACATCCAGACCGGCGAGGTAGGCGAGACCGCCGGCGCTCTCGAGCGCCGCCTTCTGCTCGAGCTTGGCCTGAACGGTCCGCAGATCGATCGAGACCTGTCCTTCCTGAAGCTCGAGCATGACCGCATACAGCAGCCGGTGACGCTCGGCGTGAAAATCCTCGGCGCGCAGGCGCCCGGAAACCGACGGCAGGAGTCGAGGGTCGAGGAGCACCGCCGCGAGCACCGCCCGCTCGGACTCCTCGCTCTGCGGCATCGACTTCGGGGCCTTCAGAAGCTCCAGCATGGTCAGGGCTTCGCCTTGCTCTCCCACTCGGCTTTCTTTTTCGTCAGCCCGTCGCGATAGGCGTCCGGAGCGCCGCCGGCCTTGCTGAGCTCGAAAGCCCGGTCGAGAAGCGGGATGGCCTCCGCGTAGCGTCCGTCCCGGGCGAGAAGGTCTCCCTTGAGCTCGTAGTTCCAGAAGCTCTCCTTGGCCTTCATCGCTTTCTCGATCCAGACGAAGGCGTCCGCCTTGCGATCGCCGGTCAGCAGACTGTACCGCGCAGCGCCGGCATAGGTCTCGAAGGCGTCATCGCCGTGGAGTGTTCCCGCGTCGCCCTCGGCAAGCGCCTTGTCGAACGCCTTCCAGGTATTTCCGAGGACGTCGACCGCGATGTCGAAGCCGACGGCGAGCTTCTCCCAGCTCATCTCGACCCGCAGGACCCCGGACGCAGCCGGGGTGAGGTTCACCGTGAGCCATTCCGTCATCGGCGCGGCCGCGGGAAGAACGTCGAACGAAAGCACATCGAGCTCGGGCTTGCGGAAATAGGCGCCCCACTGATCCGCCTGCGAGTTCACCAGGATCTTCCAGCTCTTCTCACCCGGAATCGCGAACAGCGAATAGCTTCCCGCCGGCAGCGGATGTCCGGCGAGCGAGAACGGGTCGGAGACCGTCAGGCGGGTCGCCTCATTCGCTCCCATCCGCCAGACCTCACCGTACGGTACCAGGCCGCCCCAGATCGGGCGCCCCTTGACGCCCGGCCGGTGGTAGTCGATCCGAACCTCCGTGGTGCCGACCTCCGTCGAGACGGACGCCCCGGGGCTCGCCTGCGGCAACTTCGGTGCCGCAGAGGAAACCGACGCCGCCAGCCCGAAAAACGACAACAGAACAGCTCCAGCAACGAGTTCACGGCGCATCGGAATCTCCGGTAGAGGTCGAGACCTGCAGCGCCGCCTATCCTAGACGTTTATCTCACCCGCCTCCAGACCGAAATCGGGATGTTGCCGCTGCCTCCGGCCGAAGCGGCGTTCGCCGGAACCTGATACGAGAAACGGTCCCCCTCCAGGGTGTAGTGACGCTTCTGTTCCGTCGCATCCCAGTTCGGAAACGAGGCGGCTTCGATCTGAAAGGTGACGATTCCGGCCGCAGAGTCGAGGCTCAGGCGGCCGATGTGCGAGCTCATCCCGAGGACGGCCGCCGAGAACTCTTCGGGAGTTCCCTTGCGCTTGTCTCCGGCGGCGAATTTCGGCCGGTCGTCGCGAAAAATCTGCAGCGAATAGCGCCCGTCGGGATCGATCAGCAGGAGGCCCTGCGGATGGAGCCCGTAACCCGGCGTGCGCGTTCCATCCGGATGCAGATCGTCGGCCGCTTCGAGGACCCAGGTCCCTGCAAGCGCGAAAGCGCTCGCGGAGGAGGTCGCAACGGCGGGCGGGTCGGCGGGCACGGCGGCGGGCACGATGGCGGGCACGATGGCGAAGGCTACGGAAGGCGCGAGCAGGCACGTCAAGAGCAAAAAGCAAAGCCCCGGCAAGGGCACAAACGAGCGGCAAACGCGCCGCAGGCCGCCTCCTTCGATCGAATCTTTTCGGTGCATGAGGTCTCCCTGGATTATGTAACCGCATTGAACGGTTACATAATCATCCTATTCAACTTTTCGTAACCGCACAATCCGGTTACAATAGAGAATGACGATG
>JBDTQG010000098.1:0-11651 GCA_039932315.1 Thermoanaerobaculia bacterium | reverse complement strand
CTGCGACCGCTTCAGGCCGATGCGCTTCGCCATCGCATGAAGCTCGTCGGGCGTGTCCGCCCACATGTGGCAGGAGCGTTTCCAGCGAAACGTCGCGCTGCCGCCGTGACTGAAGATCGGGTCCACGTAGACGCTCACGTCGCCCCCGCCGAAGGTCTTCCTATTGCCGCCAGGAAGTCCTCCGCAGCCGAATAGGCACGGTTGAACGCGCTCGCCCATGGCTTCGATTCCGTCTCGCCGACCGCCTTCGTCAGGGCGAACAGGAGGTCGATCGCTCTTTCTAGACGGACCGATTCCGGGCAGACGCAGGGCTTTGGATCCCAACGGTCTTCGTTCGCGCAGGGGCAGACGCTCATGCGCGCCGCTCCCAGAACCGGCATGCCGGAGCCTTGAGCCGGATATCTGTCGCGGGGCCGCCCGAGCAGCTCATCAGTCCGCACTTGTAGTAGCGCCTCGAGAAGTCGTGTACGACGAGGTGCTTGCAGCCCTTGCAAGTCTCGCCCTCTGGGCCGGATCCGGGCCGGTCGGCGTAGCGCCTTCCCGCAGCGATCGTGCCCACCAAAGCGGGAAGCATCTCGGCTTGTCCGCTCACGCGACAGCCTTTCCGAGAGCCAGACGCGCCGCCTGCCACTCGTCGTTGCGGTATCCGGAGTCGACATAGACGCGCAGGTCGGCTTTCCCACGGCCGTGGCGATGACCGTTGGCGCGGATGTACTCCTCAGCGCCCTTGCGTGTGAAGAACGGCTGCACGAACTCCCAGACGTCGACGAATCCCGTCTCGGTCCAGATCTCGCCTTCGCGCTTACCGGTTTCGATCTCAGCCACATCTTCGGCGGTGGCTTCGATGCTGTCCTCGCCGAGCCAGACAACCTCGCCGCCCCACTGGGTATCGATCCCATAGATCCGGCGCCGCTGCTGCACAACGTAGATCGGGTGCGTGGTGCCGGCGCTGTCCTGCGTCGAGATCTCCCGGGCGATCTCGGCGAGGACGCGCTCGATCGTCTCGGAGGTGGCGCGCGCCTGGCTCATCCCTTGCTCCTCTTCGGATCCGCCGCTCGCGGATAGGTCCTCGCCGGCGCAAACGTCCCGTTCAGGTTCCGAATCCGGAGCTCGCTGCATTGCCCGGTCCGGGCGAAGAACTCGCCCATCATGATCACGACAATTTCCTGCATCGTGGGATGCCTCTCGCACATTCGTCCCTTGCGCACCGTTCGCGCGCAAAGGAAGAGCTGGATGCGCCCCGGACCACTCGGACAAATGGAAAGGCGGACGCATTGATCGTGCGCAGCAACGACCAGCCGAGTCAGCAGGTCGTAGTCGAACGTCGCGAGATCCTTCCGCGTGTTGACGGTGGCCTGCGTGTCGTTGTGTTGAAACTTGATCTTCGCGTCAACGTGATGGATGCCACGGTAGGCAAACGAGAGAACGGCTTCTATTCGTTCTTTCGGAGTCACGCTCATCGCGTCAGGTCCTCAGTCATCGGCGTTCCCTTGCCGAAGGTCCTCTCGAAGTTGTGCAGCGCCCGGTTGTACGGCTCGGCGACGTCGGAGAAGCCGTCGAGGTCGATATCCGCCCGGGAGGCGGCTCTCTGCAGCGCCGTCGCGAAGCCGATTCCCGCGAGGATCACCCGCCGCGCGGCGAGGACCTGCAGCCGGAGCTGCGTGAGTCCGCTCTCCAGCGCGGCCGCGGCGAGCGCCTGCAGCGGCCCGGCGACGGCGTCCTTCGCCGGTTCGTAGTAGCCCTCGTGCACATCCTCGCCCGGCGCTTTGAGGAGGAGGCAGGTGCGCCCGTTGAACTTCCACTTCACCAGCACGAGTCGATCGCGGCAGTACTCGGTCACGCTCGGGGTCTCCGGGTCGGCGGTTTCTTCTGCGGCGGCTTGGCGTCTGGCGTTATGCGGCGAGGGCCTTTCGTCACTTTCACGTCGAGCCCGCGCTTCTTGGCTTCCTTTTCGACGCGATCGGCGATCCGGTCGAGCACTTCGGGTGTCAGGCTCGACGCGGCCGCGGCGGGCGCCGCCTCGAGCAGGGGGAATTGGTCCGCCTTTAGCAACGCCTGCGCGAACTTCTGAAGGTCCTGTTTCCAGACGCCGTGGCGGGTGACGATCGCGGTGAACTCCTCGATGTCGTGCTTCCTTGTCCGGAAGATCAGGCGGTCCCGCTCGTCGACCTTCGGCTCTCCGGTCTTGTCGAGCGAGATCTCGGCATGCGAGAGCTCGTGATCGAGGAGCGCCTCGCGCATCTCGTCGGTCACTCGCTCGTCGGTCCAGAAGTGCCGGTTGAGCAAGATGACGAAGTCGTAGGCGATGAACTCTTTGTCGAGGTCCGAGGAGCGCTTGCACTTGCCCAGCGTCACCTGGCCGTCGGCGTTCGCTTTCCAGGCGAAAGCCCAGGCCAGCGCGATCCGGTTCGGGAACAGGTGCTGGTGATACCGCTCGCAGTACTGCTCGAGCAGCTCGTAAATCGGGACGCCCTCCTCGGTGTCGCGCCCGATCAGGCGGAAGGGGAGCTTCTTTTTCGCCATCAGCGCTTGCCCTTCGCCTTTTTCTTCGCCGACGTGGACTTCTTTCCCTTCGCCGCCGGCGCGGACTTCGCTCCGCTCTTCGCGGCGGCAGCAGCGGTGAGCTCGGCCTCGTTCTGCCGGACAATCTCCTTGACGTCGACGCCGAGAGCCATCCCGAGCCTCGGCGCCCTGGCCGTGATCTGCCACACGTAGTCGAGCTCGGCATAGATCCGGCCAAACGCGAGAGCTCGGAGGAGGTCGTCGCTCGACTTGCCCGGAGCGACCAAGGCAATGGTCGCCGGCTTCACAGCGCAGTGATCGAGCAGCGCGCTCCCAATGAACGAACTTGTCGTTACCGGTGCGGCTTTGACCTTCGCGGCAAGCGCGGCGAGTATCTTCGGACGCGCCCGAACGAATCGCTGCCGCTCGTCGTCCTCACGCTTCCGCTTCGCTTCGTATTCCTCCTGCGCCTTGTTTGCTCGGGCCTCGCCCGTCCCCTTCGAAGTTGCAACTCCCTTCTCGCGGGCTTGGCGCGCTCGAATCTCCTTGCCCCAGTGCACCAGGCACTTCTGTTTGTTCGTGCACACGAGGAACGACTGCCCTCGGCCGAAACCGGCGACCACGACGCCGATCGCCGAGAGCGCGCAAGTCTTCGAGCCTTCTTCGCCGTCGGCCCGCGTCCAAGACTGCGGGCCGAAGATCCGCGTTCCATCCTTCGCCTCGGGTACGACGTGGAAGTCGTAAGCGATGGAGACGACCTTCGCGGCCTCCTCCTTAGCCCTCGCGAGATTCGCCGCCGTTTCCGGGAAGAGCATGGGGTCGGGCTCGGCCTCGAGCCGGACGTGCCGATTGATCCAGGCTCGCAGCTCGACCACGGTGCGCGACTTCAAGCCGTAGTGCGGATCGGAATTCTCGACCTCGAACGATTCTTCGCGGTGGATGATCTCGAGTTGCTCGTCCTGGAAGAGACCATCCTCGATGGCCCGCTCCTGGTCGGCCGGTTTCAGGCGTGCAAGCTCGACGGCGTGCCCCGCGTCCATCTTCCCGGAGCGCAGGAGTTCCTGAGCCTCGCCGGTGAGACTGAGAAGTCGAGAGCGGTCGTAGACGTACCGGGCGGACTTCCCGATCTTCGAGGCGATCTGCTGAACCGTCCACTTGCCGGCGAGGAGCTTCTGATACTCCTCCGCCTCCTCTAGCGGCGTCAGATTCTGGCGCTGCAGGTTCTCGATCAGCGTCAGCTGGTAGGCGTCGACGTCGGGCATTGCGTCGAACACGAGTGCCGGAATCGTCTGTGCACCCGCGAGCCTCGACGCGAGGAATCGGCGTTCGCCGGCGACGATCTGAAATGAGCACCCGACGTCGACGCCGTCGTTGGCGAGGCGCTGAACGAGGATCGGCTGCAGCACGCCGTGCTCGCGGATGGACTCGGCAAGCTCGAGGAGCTCCGGATCTGAGATGTTGATCTTGCGGTTGTGGGGCGACCGCTGGATCACCTCGATCGGCAAGTGGCGCAGAACCTGCGGATTGGCTTCACTCACCCGCGGGCTCCTTCGGCTCCCGCCAGAAAATGTGAACCGCATCGGCGCCAGCTTCGGACGGACGGACGTCGTACAGGCCAGGACCCAGAGGTTCGCTCAGCCCGCAGCGCCGGTAGCCCTTCGACTTGAGCTCCTTGATCTGCGCGCCACGCTCCGGAAGCGTGGTGCACTCGACCTGCTGCACACCGTTGACCGGCATGCGCCCCTTCCGCAGCACCGGCTCGGCGTCGCCGAGCTCGCCGGCAGCCGGCTTTCCCTTCTTCGGCCTCGCCGCCTTCGCCGGTTTCTCGCGCGGCTGCCGCTCCGGCTTCGCGGCCTTCTTCGTCGAACGGGTTACCCCCCCCCGTTTTTTGTCGACGGTCACTTCTGCGGTGGCGCTCGAGCCCGAGAGCCCCTCGAGCTGGGCGATCACCTTGTCGAGGTCGCTCCGCTTCGCGTAGAGCGCGGAGAGCTCGACGGAGAAGTCGAAGCGCAGCGTGATGGTGGCAGGGCTCGGCATCACTCGCCTACCTTCCCGTCGCCGTCGCGGTCCTCGCCTTTGATCGTCGGAGCGTTGATGGCGACGCCGATGTTGTGGAGCGCAGCGCGGACGGCGGCGATGTCAGCCGGGTCGTAGAACATGCAGGGCGGCCCGACCTTGTAGACGATCATGAACTCCCCAGGTCTCACCGAGCTTTCGTACTGGGCGTTCTTCGCGTCGAACATGAACGCGCACCGGATCCCGGCGAGGCTGACGGAGTTGCCGTTCGGGAGGATGGCGAGCGTCGGATCCTTCTCGAGCGACTCGCGCTTCGCGCGCATCGTGGCCGTGAGCTCGTTGATGAGCTTGTCGGCCTTCGCCTCGACCTCCTTCTGCATGACATTGCGGTAGTGAGTGAAGCTCCGACGATGATCGAGCAGCTGTCGCGCCAGCATGCCGGCGACGCCCTGCCCGTTCATCGGATTGCCCGAGAACTCGCGGGCGAGCTCGTCGTAACGGCTCATCTGGTCGTCGTTCGGTCTGCCGCGGACGATGACATCGTCGAGGTCCGCGAACTCCTGGAGCTTCGCGTCGCCCGGACAGTCGGGCAGTTCAGTTCGTGGTTTCGACGGCTTCGAGCCGTCCTGCTGTGTCGAGCTGTTCATCGTTGTCCTTTCCCCGGCCAAGGGGTGCCACGTAGGAGTGGCCGTTCTGTTGAAGTGCTTCGAAGGAACTGCCGGCCGGCGCGACGATCGCGAGCGGTCGGAAAGGCGGGGCGGTCGCTACGCCGCCGTTCGGTTCGTAGGGGTGATCGGCGCGCGGCACCTCGTCGCCGGCGACATCGGCCCAGTCACACATGAAGGCGCCCAGGAGCTCGAGCGCCCATCGGAAGAACAGAAACGTCGCCGTGATGCCGACGATCGCGAGCAGCGCACGCATCAGGCGACCGCCACGCCCAGGGCTTTCTTCTCGCCCTGATCGATCACCGGCGTCTCAGCGCGATTCGTGAGCCAGGCCTCCGCGCCCTCGGCGCCGACGAGCGCCCAGCGAAAGCACAGCGACCGCGCGATCCGGCACGGCCGGATCGACGGGTTGTCGCGCGGATCCAGCCGCACGATGAGCTTCCGCTCGAGTAGCCCCGGCAGCCGGCGGGCCGCTTCGGCGCGATCCTTCACGCCGCGGCCCGAGAGGAAACCGTGCTCGGCCTTGTCGAGCTCGAGGCTGGTCTGCCAGGGGTGCCGGCTGAGTGCCTCGAGCACGGCCTCCTCGTGCGTGTTGCGGCGGCCGCTCGCGACGAGATCTCGCGCGGCGAGCTTCGAGCCCGTCGAATCCTGCCGGCGGTGGAGAGGCTTCGCCTCCGCGACGATCGCTTCGTCGTGCACCTGCGCGGCGCCGAAGAGCGGGAGCTGGCTCATCGCCAATCCCCCGTCGAGCCGCTTTCGAAGTTGTTGCTGAAGATCTCGCTCTGCGCGAGCCCGCCGAGGATCGGAACCGCGAACGCCGCTGCCTTCGGACCTCCCGAGACGACGTACCGGACGCGCAGCGAGTCGAGAATCGAGAAGCTCTCGACCATCGTGCCCGGCGCGAGCGGCGCGTTGATCTTCCGCACCTGACCGCCTTCGCTCGGGACGGAGTAGAGCTCCCAGTTGCCCAGCGCCGTGCGGCCGGCGCGGTAGATAACGCGATCGCCCGCGAGCGAGAACTTGAAGTCGCCGGCGACGTCGTAGTCCGGCGGCAGGACGTGGCTGATCCGGCCTTCGAAGCCGCCGTCGAGGTGGACGCAGAAGAGCTCGAAGCGGGTGTCCGCGATCGCGTCGGCGAGGTAGGCGCACCAGCTGTCCTGCGCGTTGACCGCGAACCCGATCACCTGCCCGAAGGGCGACATCGGTCGAGAAATCTCCTCGATGGGCGGGCGGTCGACGTAGAGCGTTCCGCTCTGCACGAACACGCGACGGCCGCTCAAGAGATCACCGCAGCAGCAGGCGCGTATGCCGCGAGGATCTCTTCCGCCTGGTCGGCGAGCGAAGCCCACTCCGCCCGCGAGAGCGCCCCCTCCATCAGCTCCTCGATCGCCTCGACTTCGCCGCCTCGACCGAGCTGCGTCAGTTCGACGACGACGCTCGAGACCCGGCGAATCAGGACCGGGATTTCATCCGCCTCTTGCCGAGCTTTTTCCGCAGTTTCCACAGGACCGAAGTTACGAAGAGTCGAAGATGGTGATGGAAGAAGAGCTTCTTCGCTATCCCTAACCCCTACCCTAGGCTGCCTATAGCTGCCGATAGCAGCCGGAGGCTGCCGAAGTCCGCCGTTTTCCGCCCGCCCGCCGCCTTCGTCCGCCGGCGGGCGGCTTTTGACCGGAAAAATAACAGTCCGCCCGACGACTGCTAACGCGAAGGCTTCGCCCTTCCACCAGTTTTCCGCAGCCAAATCGGGGTTCATTTCCTCGAGCTTCTTGACGCGCTTGCGCACGAAATCGGGCGCATGCTTCAGCCAGTTGTGGATCGCCCAGTGCCCGGGAGCGACCTCATCCAGGAAGTGCCCCGGCCGCGAGATCGCGTCGAAGAACTTTCCGGGCGGGCCGTCCCAGTACGCGGTCGCCTCGACCATTTCCGGAGTGCCGAGGTAGGGCGAGCTCTCCTTCGTGGATCCGTAGCCGTACGACGTGTTGAACATCCACTCGAGGTAGCCCAGGAGAACCGGCGGATGCAGAGCGAGCTTCACCGCGGCGCTCTGGAACTTCGAGCTCTGCTGCAGTCCCATCTTCGCCATCAGCTCGCCACCTGGAGCCGCGGCTGGCCGAGAAGCAGGTGCACCGCCATGCCCTTCGCCGCGGAAAGCGAGGCGGCCTTGGCGTGGTCGAGCAGTCGCCAGATCACGGTGCCCGGAAGCGGCGGCCCGAAGATGGCCACGCGGTAGAGCATCCCGTCCGGCCGGACGATGAGGCGGTAGCCGCGGCACTCCGCGACGTAACGCTCTTCGCTTTCGTTGTCCATCGGCAGGCGGCTGAAGTGGAGTCTCATCGCCCGCCCGCCTTTCGGCTGCGCGCTTCCTGCCAGAGAAGGAGAGCGCCGCCGCCCAGGCCGGCCGACGCGAGGATGAGGAGCACCGCGACGTTGTCGGTCGCCGGCGTTCCTGCGAGTAGGTCCTTCCAGAGCTGTGCTACCGTTTCCATCGTTGTCCTCCGCAGCAAAAGGGGGGCGGGCGAGGCCAATCGCCCGCCCCCGTCGTTGTCCTTCAGGTCGTTGAGCTCTCGCCGACGGTGAGAGCCACCAGTCCGCTTCGAATTCCCTGCAGGTAGTCGAGTGCTTGGTCGAACTCGGGCAGGAGCGCGCAGGCGTCTTGCCGATCGATGCCGTCGATCGCCCGATCCGCGTACTTCGCCGCGGCGTCGTTGACCTCGCGCATCGCGCGCGTCAGGAGAGCGATCGCGCTGGTGCTCTCGCCGCGCTGCGCGCCGGGGGAGATGGCGACAGCGAGCTCGTGCCCGGAAGCCCGCGCGAAGAGGCGCGCGGCCGCGGCCGTCCTTTCCGGACCGAATCGAACGGCGACGCGTCGAGCGAGTTGAGAGATCCTGGCGAGCCAGAGCTTCCGCCCGCGCTCGCGTTGCTTGTTGAGCTCGCGGCGGGAGATGCCGATGTCGCCGGCGAGCTCGACGACGTCGGCGCCCAAGAGCTCGTTCAGCGCTGCGACAGCGGCGTCTTCGATGGCGGCGTCGTTTGACCAGAAGCGCTCATTCAGGTCCTCGACGGTGACTGCGGGGGGCGCGATGATGTTTGTCATGTCAGATTCTCGCCTCAAGAGGGTCACGTCAGAGCTTCACTTTCAGCTGGAGGATCCGCGGCAGGCCGAGCAGGCGCCGCGCCTCGTTGATGTCGACGCCGAGAGCCAGTGCGATCGGCAGGACGTGGTACGGCGCAGGGGCGACGTCGCCGAGCTCGAGGTTGCAGATCGTGGACGCGGAGATCTCGACGCCGGCTCTCTTCGCCAGCGCGGAGATGGCGGAGCGGGAGAGCTCCCGGTCGGTGCGGTACTTCGTGAAGAGGGGAACGCGGCTGTTCTTCACCCGCAGCTCGCCCCTCAACTGATTCAGACCCAGCGGCCTCCCGGCGCGGGAACCTGTGGGAAGCCCCTCGCCGACCTTGGGGGGATTCGAGGGGCTTCTCATCGAATCGGCGTCCGGCGGATTCCGGTCGACGACTCTCGCAACGACGCAACTGCGGACGATTCTTCGAATGCGGGCGGGGAGCGCGGCAAGCACCACGTCCAAGAACTCCGGCCCTTCCTGGAGCGCGGCCTCGAGCTCGGCGACGAGCTCTGTTACCTGCCCCTCGAACTCGGGCTTGAGCGAGACGACAACGCTGCTCATCAGTCGCGCTCCAGGAACGATGCGTTCTCGGTCGACGATGACCAGGTGCTGCCGCACCGGACGCAAAGGTGCGTGTACGTGCCGAGCATCCGGAGGCGGCTGTGGCGGCAGAGGAAGCGCCGGTGAAACGCCGCCGGCGCCGAGCGCACCGTGTACCAGAGCAGCCGCGGCCAGCCCATCTACTTCGACTCCGCGAGCGCTGCGACGTCGGCCTGGAGCTGCTCGATCGACTTCTCGGCGACGAGGCGCTTCAGCCTGCGCCTCTCGCTGTGGGTGACGCGGGGCATGTCACGGTGGCGCGTGATCAAAATGAGCTCGTTCCCCTTCTCGTCGACCCGCCGGTGCTTTTGGAGGCCGTAGCGATCGCCGCTGATGGCCTGGGCGTCGGTCAGCAGGAAGCCGGACCGCGGGTGCGTCCGCATCTCAGACTCACGCTGCAGACGCTTCCACTCGGGGAGCTCTGGAGCGGCGTCGACCGCGGCGGGTGCGCTCTCGGTCAAAGTCCGCCCTCCGGAGCACCCGGGCCGTACACGACATGAAGGTTCGGCCGGATCCGCGAGGCGATGAGGTCGGCGACGTGATCGAGGTCGAGCGATTCGCCTTCGAGGAGCCGAGTCTCGGCGTAGTCGAGGATGTTGTGGACGGCGAGGTCGAACTCGCGCGCGATGATCACGTGGCGGCGGATCGGCGCCGGCGTGTCGCGCATCGGCACGATCGGGGCCGCGCGGACCCTCTCGAGAATTTCGACGAACTCGACGGGCTTCGTCACGCGACGGCCTCGGCGAAGAGCGCTTCGTACGGGAGCTCCGGCTCGAACTGCCGAAAAAAGGAGAGGGCGAGGTTGATCTCGTCCTGGGTCCAGCGGCGGCGGCCCGTCAGCTTGTTGCTCAGAGTGGACGGGTCGAGGCCCATGAAGCGAGCGAGCTCGCCCTGGGCCTGGTCGAGAGCGTCGAGCTTCACTTGGATCGGGTGCGTTTTCATTTCGTGTATAGATTAGGGTCGAGTTTTCGTTTTGTCAATACTCCTATCGAAAATAGTTTTCACGTCGCAAACTCCGCCCATGACTTGGGCGGGAGCCGCGCGGCTGAAGAAGCGAGTGGGGGACTCGAACCAGCGCGAGCTGGCCCGGGCGCTCAATCTCAGCCCGAGCGCCCTGAATAACTACCTCTCGGGAAGGCGCAGCCCTGATCCGGACACGCTGGCCCGCATCTGCCGGACGCTGGAAGTGTCGGCTGACTGGATGCTTGGGCTGGTGTCAGATCCCGCACAAACCTTCGTTGCAAAGCCGGTCGATCCGGAGACCGACCCGAACGAAGCCGGGATCGTGCGGAAGCGAATACTGGGGATGCTGGCGAAACTGGAGAAGGGCGATCTGACGAAGAACGATCGCGAGATGCTCGAAGATCTCGCGGGGCGCGTCGACGCGCTCGAGCGCGGGCGCGCGAAAACCGGCTAGCGCAGCGAGAGAGCGACGCGCACTCGCTGCAGCGCGGCCGCGGATACAACCTGCCGAGCGACTTCGTTCTGTAGCAGAAGCCAGGCCGCCATGTGATCCTCTTCGAGGTTCTGCGCGCGGAAGGCCTGCACGGCGATCGCCAGCAAAGGTGCGAGCTCGGCCGTCCTGTCGACGTAGCTGAAAGTCTCGACCGCCTCGAGCGCGAGCTCGGCCACTTCGAGCACGAGCTCTTCCTCTGCAAACGCCCGCGCAACGTCGAGGTAGGCGTTGGCGGAGCGGGAGAACTGCCCGACGTCGGCGAGCAGCCCAGCCTCGAGCCACTGAACATGAAGGCGATCAATCTTCCGCGCAACAGCGCTCACGAATCGGCGAGTCAGATGCACGACCTCGAGAGCGTCGTCCGATCGTCCGGAGTCTCGAAGGGCGCGCGCGAGGTTGATGCTGGCCGCAAGAGCGAGGCGGCGATCGCGCGAGGCATCGATCTTCTCGCAGGCGTCGAGGAGCGCCGTGACCGCGAGGTCGTTCCGCCGTGCCTCGCCGTAAGCGAACCCCTGCGCCAAGAGAGCGCGCCCGACGAGGTGGTTGTCTCCGATGCCCTCGTAAAGTTTCTTCGCCGCGGCGAGGGCGCCCAGCGCCTGCGGCAGCTGCTGGCGGATTGCGGCAAGTCGCGCTCGAGCTTCGAGCAGTTCGCCCTGATCTTCGACTGTGGCGAGATCGAGATAGGCACACAGGCGGATGATCGTCGCCGCGTCCTCGATTCGATTCAGCTTCATCAGCGTGACGGCGCGGCGAATCTGCGCCAGCCCGGAGAGGTCGGCGATCGCTCGCATCGTCGACTCGTCGCGTTCGAACGCCGGCAGGTCGGCGAGGACTTCGAACGTGTCGAGCAGGCTCAACGCATCGGCCGGACTTTCGCCGGCGACGTCTGCGGCGAGGGCGAGGAGCTGCGCCGCGAGCTCGATCGTCTGGTACTTCGGAAAGTTCGAGATCATCAGCACGCGGCGCGCGGGCGTCGTGGCCTGAAGGTCGAAGGCGAGCGCGATCGCGCCGCGTACGGCGTCGCTCGTCGGTGGCCGGCGAACGCTGAGCGAGGCCTCGAACCCAGAGAGAAACTTCTTGATATCGAGCATCGGCGCTGGACCCTACTACAGCGATCAGGTTGATCCTGCACAGTGAAACGGGTCGTCCCGCAGGGGTCTACGGGACGACCCTCGACAGCGCCTAGACGCAGCCCGGAATGATCTGCCCGCGGATGCAGTCAGAAGGATCCCAGTTCGTCGTCGGCGGAGGCGTCGACCGCTCTGCGCGGCCGGTGAGGAATACGGTGCG
>JBDTQG010000097.1:0-11727 GCA_039932315.1 Thermoanaerobaculia bacterium | reverse complement strand
TCGGAAACGATCGGCTTTGTGCGCGGGAAGCTCGCCGAAGTGCTTTTCCGCGGCGACGACGTCTACAAGCAGCTGCGCGCGCTTTCGGGCGGCGAAGCGGCGCGGCTCGTCATGGCCAAGCTTTCCGTCGCGCGGCCCAACATCCTGGTGCTCGACGAACCGACGAACCATCTCGACCTCGAAGCGATCGAAGCGTTCGTCCAGGGTCTCGAGGCCTACGACGGCTCGATCCTTTTCGTTTCCCACGACCGCTGGTTCGTGAGCCGCCTCGCCAACCGCATTCTCGAGATCACGCACAACGGGATCCGCGACTTCGAAGGCAGCTACGAGGACTACCTCTCGCGCTGCGGCGACGATCATCTCGACGCCGATGTCGTTCTCGCGCGCGCCCGGCAGGACAAGAAGAAAGAGTCGGCGAAGAAGGGCGCCGGAAAGCCGACACCGGCGCAGGAGAAGCAGGCGAAGTCGCTCGTCCAGCGCCGCGACAAGCTGACCGCGGACATCGAGAAGGCCGAGTCACGCGTCCACGCCATCAACGAGATGTTCTGCAATCCGGGATTCTTCGACAAGACCGGCGCCACAGAAGTTAAGAAGCTCGAAGCCGAGCAGAAGACGCTGTCCGGCAAGATCGAAGAGGGGATGGCCGAGTGGGCGAAACTCGAGAGCGAGATCGCCGAGCTCGTTCCGGCCGCACCCGCCGGTTGAGCCGGCTGAGGATTCACCGTCGTTCGATTTCCCGTCCGCGAGGAGTCCGGCCCATGCCCCTGCAGATCCGCCGCTTCCCAGTCGCTGTTTTCTCCGGAGTGCTGTTCCTCTCCGGCCTGCTTCCGGGATCGTCCGCCACGCTTCTCGCAGCGCCGGCGATTCCCGGCGCTCCCTCGCCGATCTGCCTCACCGACGGCCAGGTCGAGGATCTCCAGGTCGTGAACGGAACGCTCTTTCTCGCCGGCCGCTTCACGCACGTCCGCCCACCGGGAGCGTTGCCCGGAGATCCGTCGGAGGTCGCGCGGAAGTGGTTCGCGGCCTGCAACGCGGCGACCGGGGCCGTGCTCGCCTGGGATCCACAGATCGACTGCGTCGGCGGCACCGGTCCGTGCACCAATGCCCGCGGACAGACGATCGCTCTCGCGCCGGGCGGCACGGCGCTCTATCTCGGCGGCAAGTTCGATCAGGTCGGCGGCGCGACGCAGCGGCACGCGACGAAGGTGGCTCTCGCGACCGCGGTGCGCGATACAGCTTTCGTCCCGGCACCGAACGACCGCGTGCAGCGGATCGTCGTCGCGCCGGACGGAGCTCGGGTCTACATCGGCGGAAACTTCACCGGCGTCGGCGGTTGCGCTCCGACGCCCTGCCACTCGTTTCTCGCCGCGGTCGATCCGGCGTCGGGAGCCGCGGTCGCCGCCTTCAATCCGTCGATCACGACCGCTGATTCGAGCTTCCGGACGGTCTACTCGATGGTGTTCAACGGCGACGCGGACGTCCTCTATATCGGCGGGCAGTTCGACACGGTGAACGGCGCCTCGCGCACGAGCCTCGCCGCGATCGACCCGGCCACCGGAACCCAGACGCTCGCCTTCGGCCCCCGCCTCTCCGACACCAATCCGGAGGACGGCTACGTGCAGATCTTCGACCTGCAGATCGACGACGACTGGGTCTACGTCTGCGGCGACTGGTGGGCGACCGGCGACGTCGGCGACATGCACAACCAGCGGAACGTGAACCGCTTCCACCCGATCACCGGCGACGTCGATTCGGACTTCTGGATCGGCACCGACGGCGGCGTGCAGGCCTGCCGGATCGATCCGGGTTCCGGGGTTCTCTTCGCCGGCGGTCATTTCGACTGCGTCCGCGCCTGGACGAACTCGACGACGCCGGTCGATCCCGCTCCGGCCCAGTGCGGCACCGATCCCGACTTCCACGGCACGTTCCAGCGCGATCAGTTCGCTCTCCGTCTGCGGGACGGAGCGCTCCTGCCGTGGAACCCCGACACCGGCGGGATCGGCGGCACCTGGGCGATGGCGGTCGTTCCCGGAACCCTGTTCACCGGCGGCGAGCTCACCTGGCCGCGTACGGGAACGGCGACGCACACGGACGTGCTGAAGTTCATCCTGCCGCTCTTCGCCGACGACTTCGAGTCGAGCGATCTCGCGCGCTGGTCCGCGGCCTTCCTTTAGGTCCCGCTTTGCTGCAGTTGCCGGCCGGGCCTCGCTAACCGCCGGGCGGGGCGGACGTCTAAGCTCCCAGAATGGACTCCCGGGACCTCTCCCTCGTCCGCCGCGTGCTCGCCGGCGACGCCGATGCCTTCGAGGGCATCGTGGCCGCCCATACGCGATCGGTCTACAACATCGCCTACCGCGTGACCGGGAACCCCGCGGCGGCCGAGGACGCGGTGCAGGAGACGTTTCTCCGCGCTTTCCGCTTTCTCGGCCGGTTCGATCAGCGGGCCGAGCTCGGCACCTGGCTCCACCGCATCGCGGTGAACGCCGCGATCGATCAGACCCGGCGCTCGAAGCGCGAGCGGCTGCGCAAGGTCGAGTTGCCCGAAGAGGGACACCTTTCGCTCGCCGAGATTCCGACCGGCGCCGCGGGTCCCGAGCGCCAGACGCTCGACGCCGAGATCCGCCGCCGCACCGAAGCCGCGCTTTCGGAGCTCTCCGCCTCCGAGCGCGCCGCTTTCGTCCTCCGTCACTACGAAGGGCGCTCGATCGCCGAAATCAGCTCCGCGCTCGGCAAACGCGACAACGCCACCAAACAGTCGATCTTCCGCGCCGTGCGCAAACTCCGGGTCGCGCTCGCACCGCTCGCCCATCTTTCATCGTCCCTTCCCTCCCAGGAGTCGTTCCATGAAGAACCCGCCTGAGATTCCTCTCTCGCCCATCCCGGAGGAAGAGTTGATCCTGCACTTCTACGGCGAATCCGCCGACCCGCAAGCCATCGATCGCGCGCTCGGCACCGATCCGGAACTGCGCGCGCGCTTCGAGTCGCTGACGCGCGAGCTTCACGCCGCGGCGTCGGTCGGGGTTCCCGATCCTCCCGCCGATCTCTCCGCGCGCGTCTGGCGCGAGCTGCAGCCGCGGATCGCCCGCCGGCGCGGATTCTTCGGCATGAGCTTCTCCGCACAGCCCGGGTTCGCGCTCGCCGCCGCGACACTCGTGCTCGTCGCAGCGCTCGCGATCGGCTACGTCGTCGGCCGGCGCGCGCCGGCGGCGCTCGAAGCGCGGGTTCCCGCGGTACCTGCCGCGCCCGAAGTCGCGACCGGTATCCAGACCGGAATCGGCCATTCGCCCGAAGCGCGCGAGCGCATGCTGCTCGCGTCGGTCGAAAGTCATCTCGCCGGCTCGGAGCGCCTGCTCACCCGGGTCGCGAACGCCGCGCCGACCGATGCGCAGGCGCTCGCGGAAGAGAGCGCCTGGGCCGAAGCTCTCGTCTCTTCGAATCGTCTCTATCGCCGCGCCGCCGAGCGCTCCGGCCAGCGCCGCATCGTGGCGCTCCTCGACGAGCTCGAACCGCTGCTGCTCGAGCTCGCCCACAGCTCCGACGCTGCGCCCGACGACGTCCAGGCCGCGCAGCGGCGGATCGACAACACCGACTTGCTGTTCAAACTCCGGGTGACCGGTGAGCGTCTGCAGCGCGACGCCGGCACCTCTCGCGCAACACCCCGAACGGTTTCATAAGGAGACTCACCATGCGACAGATGAAAGTTCGTTCACCCTTGGCCTTGCTGAAGGCAATTTCCTCGCCTTCGGTCGTCGCAGCTCTGGCGCTCGGCGCTGCAACCCTTCTTTCGACCGATCCCGTTGCGGCGCTCATGGCGTCCTTCTCCGCTGCCGGCTCCTCCTCGGGCGGCGGGCTTTCCGCCGCGGATGGAGAAGGCCGCAGCCCGGCTTACCGAGACGCCCAGCGCGCGCTCGATCAGGCGAACTGGCAGGAGGCGGCGCAGCGCTTCGCGTCGGTCGCCGATCAGAAGAACTCGGACGCCGATGCTGCGCTCTACTGGAAGGCGTATGCCGAGGAAAAGCTCGGCCGGAAGTCCGACGCCCTGCAGTCGCTCAAGACCCTCCGTGCGCTCTACCCGAAGAGCGCCTGGATCGACGACGCCGACGCGCTCGAGATCACTCTCGGCGGGGGCTCGAGCGGCCGCGGTTCGTCCGCTTCTTCCGGCGGGACGGATAGCCGGGAAAAGCAGCGCACCGCCTCCGACTCCGAAGAGGATCTGCAGCTCTACGCTCTCGACGGTCTGATGCAGATGGATTCGCAGCGCGCGCTGCCGATTCTCGAGAAGATCCTCGCCGGCAATCGCTCGCTGCAGATCAAGAAGCGCGCGCTCTTCGTCCTCGGCCAGAGCGGCGAACCGCGCGCCCGTTCGATCCTGGTCACGACGGCGAAGAGCGGCAATCCGCCGGAGCTCCAGATCGAAGCGGTCCGCGCGCTCGGCATCGCCGGAGATCCGGAAGATCTCACCGCCCTGTCGGAGATCTATCGCACGACATCGTCGAAGGAGACCCGCGAGACCGTGCTCGAATCGTTCATGGTCGCCGGCGAAGAGAAGCCTCTTCTCGAGGCGGCGCGCAACGAGTCGGATCCGGCGCTCAAATCGAAGGCGATCGAGCTTCTCGGCGCCATGGGTTCGACCGCGTCGCTCGCCGAGCTCTACAAGGGCTCGACGCGCGACGGCAAGGCGAAGATCATGGAAGGCTTCATGGTCGGCGGCGACGAAGAGCGCCTTCTCGGCATCGCCCGCGACGAGTCGGATCCGGTGCTGTCGATGAAGGCCATCGACCTCCTCGGCGCCCTCGGCGCGGACAAGGCGCTGGTCGAGCTCTATGCGACGCGCAAGGACCAGGGGCAGCGCGAGAAGATCATCGACGGACTGATGGCCGCGGGCGCGAGCAAATCGCTCATCGCCCTCTTCCGCAAGGAGACCGATCCGGACCTCAAACGGAAGATGGTCCAGCACCTGTCGATGATGCAGGACGACGACGCGATGGACGAGATCGAGCGCCTGCTCTCGGAGAAGCCGTGAACGCGCGGGATCTCTTGAGCTCGCTGAGCCTGCCGGCGCTCGCCGCCTGCTCCGCCATCCTCGTGACATCGGCGTCTCCGGCGCTCGCCAAGCTCAACGGCGGCAAGATCGAGCATCGCAGCGCGACCGATCCGGCGGCGGAGATCGCCCGCCTCGGCCGCAACGCGACACCCGTCTGGATCGCCTGGAAGGTGCCGTCGCGCACCCGCGACTCGATCTGCGGTTTCGGGCGCAACTCGCGGGACTGGTCGATCACGCTCGGCGAGGAGGAGTCGAGCTGGGGGACGCGCGACGACGCTCCGCAGATCGGGACCTCGCAGGTCGAGATTTACGCCGGGATCGAAAACGGCGAGATCCGGCAGCTGCAGTTCGCCTCCGAGGGTTGTCCGGTCCAGGCCGGAGATCACAGCGTCACGCTGCTCGACGGCGTCGAGCCGGCGGCGAGCGTGGCTTTCCTCACCCGCGTCGCCGCGCGCTGGGGCGAGGAGTCGAGCGAGGCCGATCGTGGCGACAAGCATCGTCGCGGCAGTCGGCGCGATCTCGCGGAGCGGGCGCTCTCCGGGCTCACCTTCCACGACACGCCGGAGGGACCGCTGGCGCTCGTTCATCTCGCGCGCGAAGGTGCCGTCGACGAGCTCCGCTCGCAATCGCTCTTCTGGCTCGCCCAGTCGGGAGCTCCCGACGCCGGCCGCTGGATCCGCGAAGCCATCACCCGCGATCCCGACCCGGACGTCCGCGAGCAGGGCGTCTTCGCGCTCAGTCAGCTGCCCGACTCGACGACTGCGCTTCTCGCCGTCCTGCGCGAGAGCCAGGACCGTGACGTAAAGCAGAAGGCGCTCTTCTGGCTCGGCCAGTCCGACGATCCGCGGGCCATGGCCGAGCTCGAGAGATTGTTGACGCATTGATTCCGTATTCGATGGCCGAGCTCGAGAGGCTGTTGACGCGTTGATTCCGTATTCGATGGCCGAGCTCGAGAGATTGCTGACGCGTTGATTCCGTATTCGATGGCCGAGCTCGAGAGGCTGTTGACGCGTTGATCCGGCAGGGCGACGCATGCGTCGCCCCTACTTCAGAGGGGTCTCTGGAAGAAACAGGAATTGCAGCATCTCCGGCAGCCGTCGCGACCAGGCCGCTTCGTCGTGACGGCCGCCGGGCTCCTCGCTCCACGCGAGATCGACTCCACATTTGAATCCGAGCTTTTCGAGACGGCGGCGGACTTTTCGCAGCCGTTTCATCCCGCCCGACGGAGACTTCGGCGGTGGCTTCGGCGTCGATCTGCGCCGGCGCACCGGCCGCCGACCCTCGAGCGTGCCGATGTCGAGATAGATCCGGCCGTGAGGTGCGGGATCCGTGGCCAGCACGCGCAGCATCGCTTCGTCGCCGAAAAACAGCGAAGGACTCATCGCTCCGGCGAGGCCGAACCGGTCCGGGTGTTTGACCGCTGCGTAGAGACTGATCAGTCCGCCCATCGATGCGCCGGCGAGCGCCGTCGTCTCTCGTCCAGCCGCGACCCGAAAGTTGCGCGCGACGAGCGGCAAAACCCGCCCGGAGAGCCAGGCGAGATAGGCCTCACCTCCGCCCCCGCCATAGCGCCGGTCGCGAAAGGGTGCGTACTCGAAAATCCTTCGCATGCCGGCGTTCGGAATGCCGACCGCGATGACGGGGCGGCCGAGATCCTGAAGGCGATCGAGCGCGGCCTCGGCATGCCATGAGCCCGCGTAGGAGGTCGCCTCGTCGAAGAGATTCTGCCCATCGTTCAGAAGAAGCACCGGAAAGCGATCGCGGCCGTCATGGTAACCGGCGGGCAGATACACCTGGACTTTTCGCGCGCCGATCCCCCCCGCTCCACCGGCCAACGTCGCCGAGATCAGCAACTCTCCCCGCCCGCGATGGGCCCGCGGAGCCCTGCCCACCGCGTCCCAGTAGTCGCGGAACAGCGCGCGTCCCGTCACTCTCGAGGCTCTTCGCTGCGGATCACCGCCACCGGCCGATCACGGTCGCGGTCGACCGTGCAGAGGAAGCCCAACGGCTCGCCACGATCGGCACGGAACTGATGCGGCTCGCCGGGAGCGACATAGACACAGTCCAGTGGACCGAGCGGAAAATTCTCCTCCCCCAGCTGCACCGTGCCGCGGCCGCGCACGACGACGACGGCATGCGGGTGCTGGTGCCGCTCGAGCGACGAAAAGCCTCCGGGCGCGACCTCGAAGTAACGGGTGAGAAAAGAGAGCGCCTCTTCGCCCTCACCTTCGCCGAGCAGCGTCTGACGTGTCACGTCACGAAAAAGATCGCCGCCATCCTTGTAAGGCTTGAGAGCGACAGGCCAGCGGTGAGCATCCACCGGGAGAACCTTCGATCGTCGACTCATCTGGACGGCACTTTCTTCCCGGCTCGTTCCTGCATCGCGCTCGTCCGGCTCACGATCTTCGCAAGCTCCGCCGCAGCGCTGCGCAGGTCCGGCTTCGCGAACAGGCTCCCGCCGACGAGAAAGATCGTGTCTCTCGAGTAATCCGGCAACCAGCGCGCCAGCCGATCCGCGTCAATGCCGCCGCCGACCATCGCGAACGCGGATCGCACCCTTCCCATCGGAGCGACCAGCCGGGATTGAACGGCGAGACAGTCGGCGATCTTCCAGGGAAACCGCCCGCCGGCGTTGGGATAGATCACGGCGTCGCAACCGGCGAGGCGGAAGAGGTCGCCGAAGAGGAGAGCTGGCGCGAAGCCGTTTCTCGCGGCGCACAGCGCCCCCGCGAGCGCCGGGTGTGCGAAAAGCGCCACGCCCGAAGACTCCGCGAGCATCCGCACGACGTCGAGCCCGAGGATCATCGGCGCGACCATCGCGGCGCGGATTCCGGCGGCTCGCAGATCCTCGAGGCGCTCCATCATCCGGTCGATCGGACCGGTGAGGTTCGGAACGTAAAGCGCGGACCGTCCGGTCTGCCGGTTGGCGCGCGCCACGTGCTCCGCGACCGTCGTCACGCGCTCCGTGAAAGGCGCCGCCGGCTGATCCGCAAGAGAGTGATCGTCCTTGATGAGATCGATGCCGCCGAGCGCGCAGTCGGCGGCGAGGCGCGCGAGCTCCCGCACGCTCGATCCCACGGGCTTGATCGCCGTCGCGAGAAGCGGACGGTCCCGCACACCGACGAGGTCGCGCAGTCCGGAGATTCCGCAACGCGGACCGCCGAAGCGCTCGACGAGATCCGCCGGCCAGTCGACCGCGCGGAGGCGGATCCCCCGTTGCAGGGAGATATTTCCGTAGAGGAGATTCAGCAGCTGCGGCAGATCCGAGACGAGCTCGCGCCACGGGTAGTCGATCGCGACGCTGGCGACACGGGAGCGGGTTGTGCCGGACTTTCCGATCCGGACCACGACGCCGAGCGTTCGCGCTTCGACCGGGGCTGCGGCGACTCCCTCGGGAATCTCGACCGTCTGCTCCCGGGCGATCTCCATCGCCTTTCTCCGCGCCGTCTCGCCCGCGCGGAGAGTCAGCTCGTAGTGGACCCGCAGGCTGTCGCCGGAAGGATTCAGTGCGCCCCCGCAGCAGGAGCGGCCGCCTTTTGAGACGCCGTCTCTTGAGCCGCCGCCTTTTGAGACGCCGCCTTTTGAGCTGCAATGAACTCGTCGATCTGCCGTTCGAGCGCCGGCAGCGAGAGCGAGCCGTTGCGCAATACGGCGTCGTGGAAATCCCGGACGTCGAACGCCGGGCCGAGCGCGGTCTCGGCGCGCGCGCGGAGCTCGCGAATCTTCATGAAGCCGAGGTAGTAGCAGAGCGCCTGCCCTGGCCACGAGATATACCGATCGACCTCCGTCGTCACTTCATGGAGGGGCAACGTCGTGTTCTCCGCCAGATAGTCGATCGCCTGCTGCCGGCTCCAGCCGAGCGCGTGGATGCCGGTATCGACGACGAGTCGCGACGCGCGCCAGGCTTCGTAGCCGAGGCGTCCGAAATCGCGATACGGGTCGGTGTAGAAGCCGGCCTCTTTGCCCAGCCATTCACTGTAGAGACCCCAGCCCTCCCCGAACGCATCGACGTAGAGGAAACGGCGGAACTGCGGCAGTCCTTCGACCTCCTGCGCCAGCGCTCCCTGCAGATGATGCCCGGGTACCGCTTCGTGAAAGGTCAGCGCTTCGAGATTGAACAGCGGTCGCTTGTCGAGGGCGTAGGTGTTGACCCAGTACCAGCCGGGTTGGGACCCGCCGACCGGAGCGGGAACGTAACGCCCGCTGGTGTACTTCGGCGCGATGGCGTCGGGTACCGGTGCGACGCCGTAGGGCTGGCGCGGCAGATGACGGAAGAGCGAGGGCAGCTTCCCGTCCATGCGCTTGGCGATGTAGGACGCCTCCTTGAGGAGATCCTCCGCTGTCTTCGCATAGAAGCGCGGATCCGTGCGCAGGAACTGCAGAAAGGCGGCGAAGTCACCGGTGAATCCGGTGCTCTTCATCACGCCGTTCATCTCGTCGCGGATCCTCGCCACCTGCTCGAGTCCGAGCTGGTGGATCTCCTCGGGGGTCTTGTCGAGCGTCGTGAAGTGGCGGATCAGATAGCGGTAGTACTCGCGACCGTCGGGCATGTCCGCAGCGGCGAGCGTCGTCCGGCTTCCCGGGAGGTACTCATTCTTCAGGAAGTCGCGAAAATCACGGAAGCTCGGAATGACGGACGTCGCGATCGCATCGCGTCCCGCGGCGGCAAGACGCTGACGATCGGCATCGGAGAAGGTCGCGGGAAATGCCGCGAACGGCTTGTAGAGAGAGCTCGCTTCGGGACTGTCGACGACATACGCAGCCGCTGATGCGTCGATCCCCTCGAGAGCGACGCGCGGCGGGGTCATCCCGCGCGCGAGACCTTTTCGCATGAGCGCGGTCTCCTCAGCGAAGACGCGCGGAAACTGGCGCAGCCGCGCGAGGTAGTTTTCGTAGTCGCGGATCGTCGCGAGGGGCACCTGATCCGGAAGCTGTCCGAGATCGGTGTGGAATCCCGAGTCGGCATTGAGCGCCAGCTGCTCCTCGCCGAACCTGCGCGAATCGAGCCGGTCCTGGAGATCGCTGGCGAAGAGGTCGTAGCTCACCCGGTCGGTGGCGCCGAGGGCGGCGCGATCGATCTGCGCGAGCTCCGCGAGAAACCCGCGCGTCAGCTTGTCCCGGCGGACAAAGTCGGCCTCGGTCGAGCTCGAAAGCCGGTCGTCCTGCGAGTGGTCGCCGACGTAGGTCGCGAGCAGCGGCCCTTCCGCGAGCCGCAATGCCCACTCGCGGTCGACCAGGTCCTTGAAAGTCGCGCCGGCATCGCCCTTCGCCGGGGTCGCTCCGCTTTTCGCCGCCCAGAGCAGCAACATCATCGAACAGAGTCCCTTCGAACACAGCCTCATCCAACCCAGCCGTCGTCGCGTCCCGCTGCGCATGCCCCGCCTCCTCGCCCGTCCAGGGGACGATGCTAGCGCAGGGAGAATCGAAGATCCCGATCCGCCCGGGCTGTGCTAGAAAAGCGTCTGCATGCCCATCTACGAGTTCTACTGCCCGGTCTGCCACACGGTCTTCAGTTTTTTCTCCTCCCGCATCGATACCGCGGCGAAGCCGGCCTGTCCGCAATGCGCGCGGCCGGAGCTCGAGCGCAAGCCGTCGCGGTTCGCGGCCATCTCCAGGGGAAAGGCCGGAGAAGGTGCCGGGGGCGATGCGGGCGATGACGGCGACGATCCGCTCGCCGGTCTCGACGACGATCGCATGGCCGGCGTCATGGACTCCCTCGCTTCCGAGATGGAAGGAATGGATGAAAGCGCGCAGCAGGATCCGAAGCAACTCGCGCAGTTCCTGGCGAAATTCCAGGAGGCCACCGGCCTCGAAGCCGGACCCCGGATGGAGGAGATGCTCGCCCGGCTCAAGGAGGGCGCCGACATGGACGAGCTCGAGTCGGAGATGGGCGGCGGCTCGCCGGATGGCAACGGTGAGGACGGCTACGGTCCCGGTGGCTCCGGTGGCGCCGGTGGCGCCGACGCCGCGGACGACTTCAGCGACTATTTCCGCGCCAAGCGCCCCGCCCGCGCGCCGCGCGGCAAGCCGCGCGTCGATGAGACGCTGCATTTTCTCTGAGGATCCGACGTGCGCAGAAAAGTAAAAAACAAAAGCTGCTGGTAAAGGAGACACTCGAATGCGACGCCAGCGCGAAGGCGGTCCGAATTGCGGTTTCTTTTCCCTTACGGAGCCTGTCTTTTTTTTCCTGCTGGTTCTCGCCGGCGTTCCGCTGGCCGGACCCGCGCGGGCCGAAGGGCCCGCGCCGAACTCTCCGAATCCTCTACGACAAGAGCTCGGCGCGCTCCTCGACCGGCAGGCGGCCGACTGGTCGCGCGGCGATATCGAGGCGTTCGCCTCGATCTACGCCGACGATGCCACCTTCGTCGCGCCGAGCGGCATGACGCAGGGGCGGGCGGCGCTCGTCGAGCGCTATCGCAAGCGCTATCCCGATCGCGCGGCGATGGGCGCGCTCACGCTCGAAGTTCTCGAGCTCCGCGCCGCCGGGAGCGATGCTGCAACGGCCAGCCTCGTCGCCCGCTGGACGCTCCGGTTCGCAGAGAAGCCGCCGGCGTCCGGCCTGACGCTCCTCGTCTTCGAACGTCAGAAAGGCGGATGGCGCATCGTGCAGGACGCGTCGATGTAGCTCCGGCTCGCGCTAGGCTCCGTTCTCCGTGAACGAGCTCGAGATTCCCGCCTCCCGC
>JBDTQG010000096.1:0-11836 GCA_039932315.1 Thermoanaerobaculia bacterium | reverse complement strand
CGGGATCAGGGACCTACCGTGGGAGGCGGATCCTCCGTGCGAGGCTCGAGCGGATTGCCGATCGGGAAGTAGTCGATGTTCCGCCAGAAGCTCTTGGCGCGCGATGCAGGTTGCCACCACGGGATGCCGCTCCAAAAGCCGCCGGCGCCCAACTCGAGAATCTCGTCGCCCTTGAAATACCTGCGCCTACCGGGCGGCGGCCTCGAGCGCTCGAATCCTCTCGCTGGCCGCCTTCAGCTTCTCCGGAGTATCCCGAAGAATGACGGACCGCTTCATCGCGCTTCCCTACTTCGACCACGACTCGCGTTCGATGACGTTCCCTCCGGTTCGGTGACGTCGACCCAGGTCACGGTCCTCGACCACATCCGAAGGAGCAGGATGGACTACTCGTACCTCAACGCGTCGATCGGGTCGAGCCTGCTTGCCTTCCCTGCGGGATAGATACCGAAGAAGATGCCGACGATGGCGCTGAATCCGACCGCGAGGAGGATCGCCCAGAACGGGACATGGGCCGGCGGCCAGTCGCCGGGCAGGAGACTCGCGACCAGCGCTCCGAGGCCGTAGCCGGCAGCCAGGCCGATCCCGCCTCCCAGGAGGCTCAGCGTCACCGCTTCGATCAGAAACTGAACGAGCACATCCTGCCGCCGAGCGCCGACCGCTTTGCGGATGCCGATCTCCCGCGTCCGTTCGGTCACCGAGACGAGCATGATGTTCATGATGCCGATGCCGCCGACGAGGAGCGCCACTCCGACCACGGCACCGACCACCGTCGTGATCATGCCGAGAATCGAACCGACGGTTTTCAGGATCTCGTCCTGCAGCAGCACCTCGAAGTCGTTCGGCTGGTCTTCCGGAATCTTGTGGCGCTGCCGGAGCAGGTGCGAGATGCCGTCCTTCACCTGTTCGACGACCGAGGCGTCTTCGGCCTGAAGGCGCAGCTGGATCTGCTCTCCGGCGGAATGGCCGAGAAGATTCACCGCGGTGTCGAAGGGAATGAAGGCGAGGTCGTCCGAGTCCTGTCCGAGAGACTGGCCGCGCTTCTCCATCACGCCGATGATCGAGACCGGCAGATCGCCGACGTAGATCTCCTTGCCGATCGGGTCGACGAGACCGAGCTCGTCCGCGACCTTCTGACCGATGACCGCGACCTTGCGCCGGTGCTCCATGTCGAGGCGCGAGAAGAATCGTCCGAGCTCCACTTCGTGATTGTTGACCTCGGGCCAGTCCTGGTTGACGCCGAGGAGAAACGTGTTGTGCTGACGCTCGCCGTATTTCAGCACCTGTCCCGGCGCGGCGATGAGCGGCGTGATGAGGCGGATGCCGGGAACCTGCGCCCGAACCGCCTCGCCGTCTTCCCAGGTGAGCTTGACCTGGTGAGCGACGATTCCCGGGCCCTGATTCTGGTCGTGTTTGGGCAACACCATGACGTAGGTCGCTCCGACGCCCTGGAGCTCCTTCGTGATCATGAACTGGAGTCCCTGAACGATCGACACCACGGCGATGACCGCGGCGACGCCGATGATGATGCCCAGCGTCGTGAGCATCGAACGCAGCTTGTTGGCGCGCAGTGCACGCAGGGCGATTCGGAGGTTCTCGGATACGACCATAGAGCTGTCCCCCGCGCCAGCGGCGGAATCAGATCAGGTTCTGGCCTTGACTGCCGGTTCCAGCACGTCCGAAAGCACCTTCCCGTCGCGCAGCACGATGCGACGATCGGCGTGCGTCGCGATATCCGGCTCGTGGGTCACCAGGATGACGGTGTTTCCCTGTCGATGCAGCTCGTCGAAGAGCTGCATGATCTCGGTCGAAGTCGCGGTATCGAGGTTGCCCGTCGGCTCGTCGGCGAGGAGGATCGAGGGATCGTTGACCAGCGCACGGGCGATCGCGACCCGCTGGCGCTGGCCGCCTGACAGCTCGTTGGGGAGATGATGCGCGCGATCCGTCAGGCCGACCCGCGCCAGGGCGCGTTCGGCGCGTTCGCGTCGCTCCTTGCGGGAGACTCCGGCATAGATGAGCGGCAGTTCCACGTTCTGCAGCGCATCCGTGCGCGCGAGGAGGTTGAACGTCTGGAAGACGAAGCCGATCTCCTTGTTGCGGATTCCGGCGAGCTCCTGGTCGTTGAGCTTCTCCACCGCCGTTCCGTTGAGAATGTAACTCCCGGTCGACGGCGTGTCGAGGCATCCGAGCAGGTTCATCATCGTCGATTTGCCGCTGCCCGAGGGACCCATGATCGCGACGTATTCGCCGTGCCCGATGGCGAGGTCGACGCCGTTCAGCGCGTGGACCTTCTCGGCACCCATGTCGTAGACCTTGTGAACGTTCTGCAGTTCGATGATGGACATCGTGGGCTCTCTTCCTAGGGTTCTTTGTCATCCGGGGATTTCCCGGAGGACTTTGCGTCCGGAGACTTCTTTGTAGAGCGCGCTTCGATCTCCGGTGTCGTGATCCGCACGACATCGCCGTCTTCGAGCTTGCGCAACGTGCGGTAAGGCCCGGTGACGACCTGTTCGCCGCCGCTGAGGCCGTCGACGATCTCGACCTTCGTCGCGTCCGAAATGGCCGTCTTCACCGGAACGGCCCTGGCGTGTCCGTCCAGGACGACGAATACGACCGGAACTGCAAGTTTCGTTTTCGGCCCGGCGACGGACGGCTCTCCGGCGCCGGTCGCCTTCGGTGCCCGCTCGACGACCGCTTGAATCGGTATGGCGAGCGCCTGCTCGTGAGTGCTGACCTGGATCTCGGCACGGGCCGACATTCCCGGGCGCAGCGCCGCGTCGGGGGCGTCGAAAAGGACCTTCACCTTGAAGAACGTGACGTCGGGCTGAGTCGCTTTCGCGTAGCCCGAGCTGCCGATCTCGACGACCTTGCCGCTGTATTCCCGGTCTGCGATCGCATCCACCTTCAGAGAAACGTGCTGGCCGGCCGCGAGTTGCACCACCTCGGTTTCGTCGACGTCGATCTCGGCGAGAATCTCCGACAGATCGGCGATCGTGCCGATGACCGAGGCGGGATTGTTCATCGTTCCCGAGACGACGACCTCACCGACCTCCGCGTTCAGCGCGATCACGCGGCCGGTCAGAGGCGCGTAGATCGTCGTCTTGCGCAGGTCGTCCTGCGCTTTCGCGAGCAGAGCCTGGGACTGTTTGATCGCTTCGTTCGCCTGATCGACTTCGAGATCCGCCGACGTGCGGCGGAGCCGTGCAGCCTCGACCGCCTCGACGGACGAGATTCCCTGCTGCGCGATCTTCTCGGCGCGAGCGACCTTGAGGGCTTCGTCAGCCGCCGAGAACGTCGCTTTCTGCAGCTGGGTCCGGCTCATGGCGAGCTGCGCGGTCGCCGTATCGCGGGCGGCCAGGAACGCTTCGCGCTCGAGCTCGAGAAACGGCTGACCCGCTTCGATGTTGTCGCCCTCCGCGACGTATAGGCGATCGATCTTGCCGACCACGTGCGCCGAGATGTTCACCTTGATCCGCGGCTGGATCTGGCCGCTGGCCTCGACGCTCTGCGTCAGGGCCTGGCGCGTCGCGGCCTCGACGTAGACCTTTTCTCCCGCCTTGCTGCGTCCCGAAACGAGACTCGTCACGACAAGCGCCGCGAGTGCCAGCCCGCCGCCGGTGATCACCAGAGCGCGCTTCATGTCAGAAGATCGACGCCAGACCGATCTTGCAGCCGGTCAGGATCGCCCACATCGTCAGCAGCACTCCCCAGGACGTCGCTTTCGAGACCCGCCCGACGATGCGATAGCCCATCGCGAGAAGGATCAAGGCCCAGATGGAGAACAGATCGAAGCTCGAGAGGAGCGCGGCGAGCGGCTTGCTCGCTCCTTCCGGAGCGAACGCTGCGAGATTCGAAGGCAGCAGCCCGCCGGTCTGGAGTTCCTGCACCGTCAAAGTACCGTGCGAGAACGCCGCCGGCAGAGTCAGAATCGTCGCGAGGGCGAACGGCATCATTCCGTGAACGGTGACGGACAGGCTGTGGCGGAAATCGATCTCGCTGCCGGAGAGACGGAACACCACCAGCAGCAATCCCGCCATCGCGAGATAGAACAGCGGCTGCAGGAAGACCTGCGAGGCCATTCCGATCCATTTGAACCGGCTCGCGAGCTCGATCTGCCGCTCGGCCTGCTCGGGAGTGAGGTCGCCGCCACGACGCTCGATCGCCTCGCGCATCTGCTGCCGGAGGTCGAGCTTCGGCGTGATGACGATCGATAGCGCGACCGCCGAGAGCACGAGCGCGAGAAGCGCTGCGACCCAGGCCGGCCGTGACGACAGTCCGGAAAAAGTCTTCTCCGGGGAGATGAGCACCCCCCAGAGCGAACCGACTGCATTGGACTGCTCCTCGGCGGGCTCCGCTGGCCGTTCCGTTTCCATCCGCGCTCGACCTCTTCCGCGACCGATCTCGACGAGCTTCGCGCCGTCGCCGTCAGTCCGCGACGGTGACGTTCGAGCTCGAAAGGAGGCCGCCGGTGGCGCGATAGTACTCGACGAGCGCCCGGCGGTATCCCGTCACCGCGCTGACCTGGCGGTAACGGGCCGCTGTCAGATCGTCCTGAACCTGAAGAATCTGGTACGCGGTCGACAAGCCGTTGTCGTACTTCTTGCGTTCGGCGTCGAGATTCTTCTCACCCAGCCGCACCGACACTTCGGCGGACTCCAGCGACTCGCGCGCGGTTTCGAGGCCGCGGACCGCGGCCCGTACTTCGGTCGTGATCTGCAGCTCCAGCTGGCTCGTGGTGAGCTTTCCGGCTTCGACCGCGAGGTCGGCGATCGTCTTGCGCGCCCGCGCCGAGCGGTTCTGGATCGGCAGCCCGAGCTCGAGGCCGATCGTCCAGCCGGGAAAGTCGAATCCGGTGACCTGATCGAAGGCGTCGCTCCAGCCGCCGCGAATGGTCGTATCGATCGTCCCGTCGGGGTTGCGGACGACGACGTCGCCACCGAGACCCGAGAGACCGTAGGTCGCCTTGAGGTCGAGCCGTGGCTTCACGGCCTGGGCCTGGTAGCTCTGCGTCAGCGCCAGCGTCTTGTTCAGCAGCTGCTGCGAGACGATCTCTGGACGGGCTCCGAGCGCGGCGCGGAGCGCCTCGCCGAGATCGACCGTCGGATGATCGATATCGGCGGCCGTGTCCGGCACGATCGACTTCGACCACGACTCGCCCTGATCGACGTTGAGGTAGAAGAAGAGCAGGTCTTCCGCGTCCCCGACGGCGCCACGCGCACGGATGATGTCTTCCTCGCGCGTCGCGATCTGCGCTTCGCTCTGGACGAGCTCGAGCGGCGCGAGAGTTCCGACATCTACGCGGACCTTGTTGTTCGCGTGCAGCTCTTCGGCAAGTGTCTTGCTTTCCTGGGCGACCACGAGCGCATAGCGCGCGGCGACCAGATTCCAGTAGGCGACCTCGACGTTCTGGATGGTCAGGATGACCTCACCGACGAACGCCTGCTGCGACAGCGCGCTGTCGACCTTGGCGACTTCGATGCCGTAGTTCGTCGCCGAAAGCCCGAAGTTGCGGAGCAGAGGCTGGGTGTAGGAGAGGTCGAGTCCGCTCGAAAACGACGGATTCAGCAGGGAGAAGCTCGAGTTGGTTTCGAACCTTCCGTCCGTGACCTCGACGCCCGCAAGTCCGCCGGTGGGCAGCAGTTGCGAGCCGCCGACCGAGAAGCTCGTGCGCTTCTGATTCTGAACGTCCGCGCCGTCGAGGTTCGTGGCCGAGGGGCTCTCGAGCTTGGCGGTGGAAAGGGCGGCGAGGAGGTTGAAGTCGTAGATCCCCATCGCCTCCTGGATCCGCAGCCGCCCTTCTTCGCGCGCGAAGCGCTGGCTGCGCAGCGAGAGATTCCGGCTCAGGGCGAGCTCGACGGCCTCGTCGAGCGTAAGGTGGATCTCATCTCCCTGGATGCGCAGGTTCGCTTCGTCGATCGGCGCGCCGGCCGGCGCGTTCACTTCGACGGCCTTCTTGGAAGACTGGGCCTGGACGGGCGGAACGGCAACGGCTAGGGCAAGCAGGGCTGCGCCGGCGGTCCATCCGCTGCTGCGGCGCGGCAAAGTCTTCTCGGGCTTCGGTGTCATCACGCGTATCCTCTCCATTCGCGAAGTTTACGTCAGTCGGTTCTACGTCATCCAGGCGGAAAAGTTCCGTTTTCTGAATCGAAAAATTCAATCTCCTGCGAGCTCACCCGGGAAGTGACAGGCGACGCGGCCGGCGGCGCCGGCCGGACGGAGCTCCGGGCGCTCCGTTCGGCAGAGCTCGCGCGCGATCGGACAGCGCGGGTGAAAGGGACAGCCCGAGGGCGGGTTTGCCGGGCTGGGAGGCTCGCCGGCCGGAACCGACCGGCGCCGCCGATCCCCCGACATCCGCACGCGAGGAACTGCGGCGATCAGTCCCGCGGTGTAGGGGTGCTGCGGTCGGCCCAGGACCGAAGAGGTCGGCCCCTCTTCGACGATTCGCCCGAGATAAAGCACCACGATCCGGTCGGCGATCTGCTCGACCAGCGCCAGATCGTGCGCGACGAAGAGCAGGGCGATGCCGCGTTCGCGCTGCAGATCCGCGAGGAGGTTGACGATCTGGGCGCGCACCGACAGGTCGAGCGCCGAGACCGGCTCGTCAGCCACCAGCAGGTCCGGCTTCGACGCCAGGGACCGGGCGATGCAGATGCGCTGCCGCTGTCCGCCGGAGAACTCATGCGGGAACCGCTCCGCCGCCTCGGCCGGCATGCCCACCTCGGCGAGCATGGCGGCCACCCGACTCTTCCCCTCGCGCCGCCCCTCGGCTCCCCGGCTGCCGAGCAGTCCGTGGATGAGCAACGGCTCGAGAAGCGCCGGACCGATGCGCAGGCGCGGATTGAGCGAGCCGTAGGGATCCTGAAAAACGATCTGGAAATGGCGCCGCGCGCGCCGCAACTCGCGCGGCGCAAGCGTCAGAAGATCCTGGCCACGGAACCGGATCTCGCCGGCGTCAGGTTCGCTGAGCCGGACGATCATCCTCCCCAGGGTGCTCTTGCCCGAGCCCGATTCGCCAACCAGCGCCACGGTCTCTCCGGCGGCGACGTCGAGATCGACGCCATCGACCGCACGCACGGCGCCGAGCTTGCGGCGAAGGAATGGGGAGAAAATCGGGAACTCCCGGGTCAGTCCGCGCACTTCGAGGAGAGCGCTCAAACCCGCACCTCTCCGGCGCGGAGTTCGGGCAGGCGCAGGCAGCGCGCTCCATGAGAAGTCTCGACGGATTCCGCGACAGCGACCCAGGGGGGTGTCTCGACAGCACAGCGATCGATCGCGAACGAGCAGCGCGGTTGAAAAGCGCAGCCTGCGGGAAGCCGGTCCGCTGCGGGGACCTGACCGGGGATCGCCGGCAGCTCGCCGCGCGGCGCGGGGTGGCCGAGAACCGGAATGGAAGCGAGCAGCGCCCGTGAATACGGATGTGCCGGCTGTCCAAAAAGGTCATTGGCGAGCGCCGCCTCGACGATTTCACCGGCATACATCACGAGAACCCGGTCGCAGCTCTCGGCGACGACGGCGAGATCATGGGTGATGAGCAGGATCGCAAGGTTGAGCTCTCGCCGCAGCCGCTCGAGAAGGTCGAGGACCTGAGCCTGCAGGGTGACGTCGAGCGCGGTCGTCGGTTCGTCGGCAATGAGGAGCTCGGGCCCGGCGGCGAGTGCGATGGCGAGCATCGCACGCTGGCGCTGCCCGCCGGATAGCTGATGGGGATAGCTCCGCAGCCGGCTTTCCGGATCCGGAATCGCCAGCAGTTCGAGGAGCTCCAGCGCACGAAGTCTCGCGGCTCGGCGGGTTACACGGCCGGCGCGATCTCCCGCGAGGCGTGCCGGGTGTGCCCGAATCGCTTCGCAGATTTGCGTTTCGAGCGTCAGCACCGGGTTGAGCGCGGCCATCGGCTCCTGGAAAACCAGCGCGATCCGCGCCCCGCGAACCGATTGCATCGATTTGTCGTCGAGGCCGAGGAGCTCACGACCGTCGAGCCGCACCGATCCCCGGGTCACCCTGCCGGGGGAGGCACGAGTCCGAGGAGAGCGAGAGCGGAGAGACTCTTTCCCGAGCCGGACTCCCCCACCAGTCCGACGAACTCACCGCGTTCGATGGCGAAGTTCACGCCCCGCACGACCGAGAAGGGCCGCGGGCTGCCCGGGAACTGAATCTCCAGGCCTTCGACCTGCAGCAGCGGGGGCGGAGCCATCGATCGAAGTCCGGGATCAGCGCGGCGAGCGCGCTCCCCGTTTCGCGGGAGGTGTACGCGGGCGTCGAGGCGGCACACGGGCGGGAGATCTTTTCGGGCCTTCCGTTACGCGGGTCGCGAGGCGCTGTTGCAGCAACCAGTGAATCGTCAACGCGACACCGAATCCCGTGGCGCCGCGCTTTCTCCGGTTGTCGCCGCCGACATAGGCGGGTCCGGCGATGTCGAGATGCGCCCACTTCGCGACCTCGCCGACGAACTGGGACAGGAAAGCCGCTGCCGTCGAAGCACCCCCCCAGCGGCTCCCGGAATTCTTGAGGTCGGCGTGACCGCCGCGCATCTCGTCGAGGAATTCCGGCCAGAGCGGAAGCCGCCACAGCCGCTCACCCGAATCCGCGGCGGCGGAAAGCAGGCCGTCCGCGAGATCCTGCGCCGGCGTGAAGAGCCCTGCTCCCGTCGGGCCGAGGGCCACCACGCACGCTCCCGTCAGCGTCGAATATTCGAGCATGGCGTCCGGCTGCTCGCTGGCCGCCCAGGAGAGAGCGTCCGCGAGAATCATCCGCCCCTCCGCGTCGGTGTTCGTGATCTCGACCGTCTTGCCGTTGGCGCAGCGAACGATGTCCCCGGGGCGATAGGCATCGCCATCGGGCATGTTCTCTGCGAACGGCAGATAGGCGCGCAGTCGCACGGGAAGATCGAGGCGGCTCGCGGTCTCGAGAATTCCGAGAACTCCGCAGGCGCCCATCTTGTCCCACTTCATTTCGTCCATCTGCGCCGCCGGCTTGATCGAGATGCCGCCGGTGTCGAAAGTGACGCCCTTGCCGATGAGCGCGACGATCGGTCCGCGGGTTCCGAGCTCGATGCGGACCATACGCGGCGGATGGGTCGAGCCGCCGCCCACCGCGAGGAGACCGCCCATCTTCCGGCGCTTCAGCTCGGGGACATCCAGAACGCGCACCCGGGCTTTCCAGCGCCGCGCGAGCAACCGCGCCTGACGTGCCATCCACTCCGGCGTCGCCTGGTTCGGGGGACTGTTGCCGAGGTCGCGCGCCAACGAGACACCCTCGGCGATGGCGCGACCGAGCGCGCACCCGGAGCTGTAGGTGCGCCGCCACGCGGCAGGAACGCCGATCGCGACGCGACGCAGGCGGACGCGCGTGCTCTTGCCGAGATATTCGTCGAAACGATAGTCGGCGAGCGCGAGTCGTCGTGCCACCTGCTCCGCCATGGCCGCACCGCGGAACTGCTCGTGCTCGGGAATGACGATTCCCAAGGAGGGCGCGCGCACGATCTCCGCGGCCGCGATCGCTTTGGTCACGAACGCCTGCGCCGCTTCGGCGGTGAACTTCGCCGTCTTACCGAGTCCGACGAGTGTCAGGGAGCGTCCCTTGCCGCGCAGCGGTGCTTCGAGACGTCTCCCGTCCTCGCCGCGAAACGCGAGGCTGCGCGCGAGCTCTCTGGCGACGTGCGCGCCGTCGGCGCCGAGGCGCGCATATTCAGGCTCAGCGTCGAGAAAGACTCCGAGAACCAGCTTCTCCCCGGCGATCGATCGCCCCTGCGCGAGTTCCACCTGCACGAGCTGTCGCGTCAAGTCTTCTCCTCTGTCGAAGGTCCGGAGCCGCCGGCAAGCTCTGCCAGGCGGTCCCGGACGAGCTGCATATCTTCCCATGTCGGTCGCTTGTACGCCGCGTTCCGCAGCAGTGCTGCCGGGTGGTACGTGACCCGCACCGGAATGCCGCGCACTCCGTGCCAGTCGCCGCGCATCCGCGTCAGGGAAGAATCGCTCCCGAGCAGCGACTGCGCCGCGACCCGGCCGAGGGCGACGATGATCGCCGGCCGCACCAGATCGATCTGCGCCTCGAGATACGAACGGCAGGACGCGACCTCATCCGGTTGCGGCTCGCGATTCCCGGGTGGCCGGCACTTGACGACGTTCGCGACATAGACCTCTTCGCGGCGCATGCCGATGGCTTCGAGAATCTTGTTCAGCAATTCGCCGGCTTTGCCGACGAAGGGCACGCCCTGCTTGTCCTCTTCCGCACCCGGACCTTCGCCGACGAGCATGAGGCGCGCCGTGGGATCGCCGCTCGCGAAGACGACCTGGTTCCGCGTTTCGCAGAGTTTGCAGAGCCGGCACGAGGAGGCCGTCTGCGCGAGCGCAGCGAGGCGCGCCCTGGACTCGGCAGCATCGGTCGCGGCGCGAGGAGGAGGTGGATCGGCAGGAGCTCCTGCGGGGGCAGTCGACGAGGGGATGCGAGGAGCGACCTCTACCGGACGCTCCAAGCGCTGCGGCACGTCGGGGTTCGCTCTGGACCCGGGCACGCTTGCGACCGCGCCACTTCGGGGGGCGTAGATCTCCGTCCAGCCGAGATCGGCCAGATACGCCAGGGTCTCAGCCTCGGGTGGACCGAGCTTCACTCAGACGGCTCCTCAGCGAGGTTTCGAAACGGTCGAAGAGTACCCCGGCGATTTCGGCTTTCGGACGTCGTGAGATCGGCTCCGGCGGGGCCTCCGGACGGAAGACGATCACTTCGTTCTGGTCGCTGCCGAAACCGATGTCGCCGCGCGAGATGTCGTTGGCGATCAGCAGGTGAACGTTCTTCGCGCGCATCTTCCTCTCGGCTTCGTCCGCCGTGAGCGCGCTCTCTGCCGCAAAGCCGACGCGCAGGGCGTTCGGCGCGAGCTCCGCAAGGGAGGCGAGAATGTCGGGGTTTGCAACGAGCTCGATCTCGGGCGTTCCCTGATGCCGCTTGATCTTGTGGGTCTCGTAGCTCGCCGGCCGGAAGTCGGCGACGGCGGCGGCCATGACGATGAGGTCGGAGTCTCCGGCCAGGTCGTGAACGACCTTCTCCATCTCGAGCGCGGTGCGGACGTCGTGACGCTCGACTCCGGACGGAGTCGGAAGGGCGACCGGGCCCGCGACCAGGAGAGTTCGCGCGCCGCGGCGCGCCGCTTCGGCCGCGAGAGCGAATCCCATCTTGCCGCTCGATCGGTTGCCGAGATAGCGCACGGGATCGATCGGCTCCTGGGTCGGACCGGCCGTGATCAGCACGGTTCGACCGGCGAGACTGCGCGGCGCCAGGCTGCGCTCGCAGGCGGTGACGATGGACAGCGGATCCGACATCCGGCCGAGGCCAAACTCACCCGAGGCGAGAGGGCCGGAATCCGGGCCGATCACGACAACGCCATGCCGTCGCAGTTCGTCGACGTTCGTCTGCAGCGGAGCCTTTTCCCACATGACGCTGTGCATGGCGGGCGCGACGACCACGGCGCCGCGAAAAGCCAGCGCCAGAGTCGAAAGAAAGTTCGGCGCCAGTCCGAGCGCCAGGGACGACAGCATGTGTGCGGTCGCAGGAGCAATGCAGAGAAGATCGGCCCACGCCGCGGCGACGATGTGCTCCTCCTCGCCGTGGCGTCCGGCTTCGAGATACGTCTCGCTGTAGACCGGGTTGCCGGAAAGCACTTCGAGCGTGAGCGGACTCACGAATCGCGCCGCAGACGGCGTCAAAGCGCAACGCACTTCATGGCCGCGCTCGCGAAAACGTCGCACGAGCTCGGCCGCTTTGTAGGCGGCGATGCCACCGCAGACTCCGAGCAGGATTCTGGCGGAGCGTCCGTCGCGAGGAGCGGCGACGGTCTGCGCAGACGCGC
>JBDTQG010000095.1:0-12184 GCA_039932315.1 Thermoanaerobaculia bacterium | reverse complement strand
CGATGACATAGACCGCGCCGTCCTCGGCCTTCACCAGGAAGTCGGGAATGTAGTTCGAAAGGTCGCCGTTGGCCTTCACGTAGTCCAGCTGAAAACCGACCGCGAGGTAGTTCTTGGCGAAGGCGACGACACCCGGGAGGTTGTCGAGAAAACCGGCAAATTCGAGCTCGAAACCGCCGGCGTTCGCCTCGCCGACGATCTTGTTGAAGAGCGAACGCTTTGGCGCGAGGTATCCGCGCGGCCCCCTCGGATCAACCCGGAAGGGGCGCGTGTCGCGGAGACGGATCCAGTCTTCGATTCGCGAGGTGCCCCGCGCTTCGACCGTCAAGGCGTTGATCGCCTTCCTGAAAGCGTCGAACAGCACTTTGCCGGTCTCCGGCTCCGAGAGATTCCGCAAAACGACAGCGTCCTCGAGGTCGACTGGACTGCCTTCGAACAGGTGGTCGATGAGAAAGCTCTTCACCTTGCCGTAGAGAAGGTCGTAGCCGCCGACCAGCTTCATCTCCTTGAGGAGCTGGCGGGCGAAGAACGCCACCACCGAACGGAAATCGCCCGGGCCAACGCCGTCGAGCTGGATCGTGTGGTCGATTTCGTCCTTGAGCAGCGGCTTGAAGACGATCTCGCGCGTCTCTTCAGGGGTGAACGGCTTCAAGTGCAGGCGCACGTTCCCGAGCTCAGCGACTTCAAGAGCCTCGAGATTCTTGAACTGGCGGTGGTAGCGCCGCGTCAGACGAGGGATCCGGATGTCCAGGGTCTCCGCTTCCTTTGCCTTCTGTGCGTCGATCTCGACGAGCAGCGACTGCGCGCGATCGACTCCAGCTCCCATCGGCACGCGTTCGAGGGAGACTCCCTCCTTCTCGATCGACTCCACGAATTCCATGAACGCGGGCGTTCCGAGGACCGAAACCGTCTCAGAAACATCCGTTCCGAAGTACATCCGGCGCAGGCCCCTGCCGAGAGTCTGCTCGGGGAGAATGTTGGCCTTGGACGAATAGGCCCGCAGACCCACGATCGTGGTCACGTTGCGGACGTCCCAGCCCTCTTTCAATACCAGGACCGAAACAATCGCCCGGTATGGGCTCTCCCAGCTGTCGATCTCCTTCGACTGTTGGCGCAGCTTCTGAAGCTCTTCGAGACTCTTGCTCGACGCCGCCTCCGAAATCTCACCGTTGTTCTTCGTGTGGATTACCAATACCGCGCCCTGGAGCTCCGGGCAGATCTTCTGCAGGTACTCCCCGACCTCGTCGCAGTTCCTCGTGTCGTCGACCATCACGAACAGAATGGCCTTCTTGTTCAGCGGCTCGTGCTCTGCCGCGCTTTTCCGCCACTCTTCGACGCCGAGCGCCAGGTAGTCGGCATACTTTTCCGTGAAGATGGCGCTCTGCGGCTCGCTCAACTTCGCCCGACTGCCCGGATCTGGCAGGACCGGATGCTTCACCACGTTCTGGTGAATCGCCTCGACGAGCGGATAGTCCGAAACGGTCTGAACGAAAATTCCGCCGTTGTCGTGCTTAGGTGTAGCAGTCAGATCGAGCTGCAGCGAGAGTCTGCAGTCGCGCTGCAGCATGCGGTGATGGATGTCCTGCAGGCTCTTGAACCAGGCGAGCCGCGAGTCGTGGATGTGGTGCGCTTCATCGTTGAAGATGACCAGCTCGTCGATCTCGCGGATGATCTCGCCGAGGTCGGTCTTGCTGTCGGTGGTCTTTCCTGAGGGCTTGTCCCCGAAGGGCGAGAGGAAGTAGTCCCGGAGGTCGTCGTCCTCGAGGGAGGGTTCCGCCGCTTCGCCGAAGTAGACCCGGTGGATATTGGTCAGAAAGATATTTCCGGTTTCTCGCAGGACGCGGGCGTCATCCTGGAGATGCAAGGTCATCTGGAAGTCATCCCGCCAGGCCTGACCCTCGAATCCATTGTCGGGAAGTACGGGATCACGGAAGAAGATGCGCAAGCCATCGAAGTCCTGCCGCAGCCGGTCGAGGACAATGATGTTGGGCGCGACGACCAGAAAGTTCCTCGCCAGCTCCGAACCGGCCTCGTAGAGCTTGTGAAAATAGCTCCAGGCCAGAAGCAGCGAGAGGACCTTGGTCTTGCCGGAACCGGTCGCCATTTTGATCACGAACCGTGGCCAATCTTCGTCGAAATCCCCGGTCGCAACAGTGCCGGATGCATCGAATCGCATGAGGTCGAACTTGTCGCGCACGCGTTTGACGTCGTAGAGCCAGACGACCGTTTCGACCGCTTCCCGCTGGGCGAAGTAGTAGCGAAACAACGATGAGGTTCCGTCTGATTCTTCCAGCAGGTGCGGTCGGTGAAACCACCAGTTCAGGAGAGCGCGAGAAGTCGGAGACGCGCCAACATAGCTCCCGTCGCGCCAGGCGGCGACCTCTTCCCGGATCCGCGCGACAAGCGGAGGTAGAAGCTTCTCGTACGCGGTGGCCCGGAGCTGTTCATCGGCCGGAAACCAGCGGTGCTCGGGGCGCAGGACCTCGTAGGGCGAGGTGGGAAGGTCGGGGTGAATCGCCACGTCGGACGCTCCGCTCCTGAAGCCATCTGCCGGCTGGGTGCTTCGACTCACCGGCCTTGGGGTTGATCTTCGAAACTACCATGCGTGCGGCGACGAGCCGCCTCATCGAAGCTGCGCGGCAGCGGTTTCCCGGCCTGGGGGAGGGCGATCAGGTTGCGTTCTTCGGCGTCCTTTCCCGAAACCAGTTCTCGACCGCGAGCCCGGGGACGTTGGCGAAGTGGCGAACGTTCCGCGTAACCAACACGAGGTCGAAGACGAGAGCCGTAGCGGCGATGAACAGGTCCGGTTTGTCGATGCGGCTGCCGACGCGAGTCAGTTGTGCATCGAGCTCGCCGGCAGCGAGACTCGCCTCCTCGCCGATCGGCAGCCAGATCGCGAGCGGAACGAGTTTGCGCTCCACCTTCTCCCAGAACTCGGCTGGGCGCGGATGAAGGAGCGCGCCGCGCCGGATCTCATAGCGGCTCATCTCGGAAGCGAACAGCCGGTCCTTCTCCGTGGCGTGGATCCGCCGCGAGACCTCGAAATCGGGCTCCCGCCTCAGGACCTCGGAGAGGACGTTCGTATCGAGCAGGTACATCGTTCAGTCGTGATCGGCGAACGGATCGCGGTCGGCCCAGGGCTCCCGCCGGATCGCTTCGAGGGACTCGAAGAAGGACTCGTCGGCGATTCCGTCCTTGTTGAGCCAGGTGCCGTCCGGCTGCTGGACGAGATGGCTCTTCCACTCCTCCCACGTTTCGCGTCGCCCCTCGCGTCGACCCACCGGTACTTTCTTGCCGCCAACAACGAGAGGAGGGGGGCTCAGCAGCTTCTCAGCGATCGCTTCTGCGACGAGATCGCGAAGCGGACGCCCCTGTTCTGCGGCGAGGGCCTTCGCCCGGCGCACCAGCGGATCGGGAAGGTCGAAAGTCGTCTTCATGACGGCAGTATTTACGGCTTTACAGCTGCCGTCAAGCAAGGCTCGACCATCGCGCCTGGACCCAACCGCGGCAACTCTTGCCGAGGTTGGCCGCCGAACCTACGGCGATCCCCAAGCATCAGCAGAGCCGGAGAGTTCGTTCTTCTTTCACTCTCGAATCAGGCGTGCCTTCGACGATACAGCCGTGTTCGACCTCGGCGAGCATCGGATGGATGTCACCCCTCGGAAACGAGTACCTGCGGCACTCCCGCCGACGCAGCGTCAGAGCTCCAGCGCAGCGCCCCGACGGAATCAGCCGCCCGGGCGGATCTTCTCGGCGGCCTTGTCGACGAGGTCGGCGGCTTTCTTTCTCGCGGCGGTCGCGTCCTCGGCGAGCTCATCGGCGGCGCGGTGGCCGAGATCCTTCGCCTTCTCGAAGCCGGACTTCGCGGCTTCCTGCGCCTTCGTCGCGCCCTCCTTGGCCGACTCCTTCGCGGCTTCGGCGGCGTCGCCGGCGAGATTCTTCGCCCGGTCCCAGAGTCCCTTCGCGGAATCGCTCATGGTTCGTATCCTCCTGCAGCAGAGTCACGCTATCAGCCTGTCGCGGGCCGGCGAAGGGAGTGCGCCCTCGCCTCCGGAACCTCCTGCCGACCGCCTCCTCCGGCGTCGCATGTCGCCTCCTTCCCGGCTTCTCCGTTTGGTTCCTTGAGGCCGCTTTCCCCCTAAGGAGCCCACGATGACCTCTTTCACCCGCACTCTCGCCATCCTTGCCGGCCTTCTTTCTGCCATTCCCGGAACTTTTCCTGCGCCCGCCCGCGCGGCCGACGGGGATCTCGATCCCACCTTCAGCGGCGATGGCATCGTCTCGTCCACGCACGGCGCCGGAGCACAGATCGCCTATACCGTGGCGCCGCTGCCCGATGGCTCGATTCTCGTCGGCGGCATCATCGGCGAGGACGAGGACTCGATCGACTTCTACGTCATTCGCTACCGCGCCAACGGTGGGGTCGAGCCGGACTGGGGAAACTTCGGCGGACGACGGGTCGCGATCGATCGCGCACCCAATGGCGAAGACACCCTGCTGAAAATTGTGATCGACAGCACCGGGGCGGCCGTCTTGCTGGGCAGGTCGAAATTAGACTTCGCTGACGACCTTCCCGCGCTCGCGCGACTCACGCCCGAAGGCGATATCGATGCCGCATTCGGAGACGGCGGCATCGCCGGTCCGACGGAATTTCCATGGAACGGTTCGATCCACATCGTCGCGGCCGCAGAGCACCTCGACGGCTTTCTTTTTCTGGGCAACTGCTCGGGATGCGGCGCCGGCGCAACGAGCGGTCAGTTCCTCTACCGTACCCTTGCCTCCGGCTTGCCGGACCCCGCCTTCGGATCCGGCGGATGGCGGGTCCTCGACGGACCCGCTCCCGCCGGCGAGAGCGCTCAGGCACTCGCCGTCACGGCCGCGGGCAAGATCGTGGTGGCGGACTGGTACACGCCGATGTTCCCGGGGCAGCAGCTGCGGGTCTATCGCCGGTTGGCCGACGGCGGCGCCGATGCGACATGGGGCTCGAACGGGCAGGCCGTGCGGGCCATCGAGGACTTCAGCTGGGCGGCGACCTCTCTCGCTCTCGACCCTGTCGACGGGTCGGTCATCGTCGGACTTCGCCGCAGCGACGACGCCACGGGAGATCCGTCGGGAGGCCTCCTTCGATTTTCGTCGACCGGCGTTCCCGACCCGACATTCGGCTTTCCAGCGATCTCCGTCGAGCAGGGCTCGACCTTCTCGGAGATCGCGGTCGCCGGCGACCGCACGATCTACGCGCTGGGGTCGATCGACGGAACGGGCGCCCAGCCGAGCGGCTTCTTCCTTGCCCGCTTCCTGCCGACGGGCGCCCTCGATCCGGATTTCGCCGAAAATGGCGTCCGAAAAGTGGAGATCGACGCGGTCGTGAACGGCTATGACGCGGGCTACGGGCTCGCTCTCTGCGGCGGCCGCCCGGTCGGCGTCGGCTTCGCCCAGACCCAGACGCCCGGCGGTCTGCGCTTCGCCGTCGTTCGCTTGACCAACGAGCTCATCTTCCGCGACGGCTTCGATCTCGGGGCATCGAACGCGTGGTGAACGTCGCAGGGCCGGGCTGGATTCGTCTACGATGGGCCCGAGGACCCGACATGATGCCCGTCACCACCGCGAGCGCCGCGACTCTCTGCCTGCTTCTCGTTACCGGAAATCTTGCCTGCGCGCGGCCTCCGGATGTCGCGGAAGCGCAGCGATCGGAGCCTTCTCGGACCCCTGCGACGGCGGTAGCGGTCTCGGCAGTGGCACCGGTTCCGGTCCAGCCCCGATCGTCGCGCGCCGGACAGCTCGTCTTCGCCGACCGCGTCTGGCGGGTCGAGGAATCGAACACGGTGGCGAAATACACCACGTACATCTTTCTCGCCGACCGGACGCTGATCGTCGATTCGTGGAAAGGCATCCCGGGAATCGGCAAGTGGGAGTTCGAGGAGGGAAAACTCGCTCTCATCGAAGAAGGTATCCGCTATCCCGCGGCGATTCTCGAGCTCAAGGACGACCGCTTTCGCCTGCGCATCGATGGACCCGGAGAGCCGGTCCGGCTCGACCTCAGGGAAAACCGCCCGGAATAGACCACTCTTTTCCTCTCCGCCGCCGGCGTTGCGGCGCTAGAATTCCGCCATGCAATTCCTCCCTGGCGACACCCCGCGATTCTCCTCGAGTCTGCTTCTGGCGGCATTCACCTGTCTCGCGCTCTCGACCGCTCCGGCGACCGCGGTTTCGACACAGTTGAGCGAAGGGCATCCGTTCAGCGACATCGACTTCTCATCCACGCGGCCGCAGTTCAGTCCCAACGGTCACTACGCGGTTTACCGTCAGGATGCGGTCACGGACGGAGCGAGCGAGCTCTGGAGCGTCGCCATTCCGAACGGCAACCCCGTGCGGCTCTGCGACGTTCTCTCGCCGGGGCAGTTTCTGACGTTCGCCATCAGTCCCAACAGCGCGCGCGTCGTCTACACGGTCGACCAGGACACGCCAGGATTGGTCGAGCTCTACAGCGTTCCCATCGCCGGCGGAGCAAGCGTCAAGCTCAACCCTCCGCTCCTCGCCGGCCAGAGCGTCATCAGCTTCGCGATCTCTCCGCTCAGCAACCGCGTTTTTTTTCTCGCCGATCTCGCCGCGTCCGACAACAAGTTCGAGCTCTGGACGGTGCCTCTCACCGGCGGCGCGACCGTTCGCCTGTCTGCCGATCTGCCGACCAATGACTGGGACGTCGACTCGTTCAAGGTGACTCCTGATGGCGCGCGTGTCGTCTACCATACGGTGCGGACAGCCCTCGGCCTCGGCGAGCTCTGGAGCACCCCGACTGCCGGAACGTTCGCCGACGGCATTCGCCTGAACCGCAATTTCCTGAACCCGGCCGGAGCGGTCGACGGCGACTATCAGCTGACTGCCGACAGCACGCGCGTCGTCTTCCGCGCGGACATGATCGCCGACGAGTCCTACGACCTGTTCATCGTGCCCGTGACCGGCGCCATCCCGGCGAAACTGAACCCGGTTCTCCCGACGGGCAGCTCCGTCACTACCGGATTCGTGATTTCCGCCAGCAGCGATCGGGTGATCTATCGCGCGGACCTCGTCGCGCCTCAGCTTCTCAATCTCTATTCGGTCCAGACAGGAGGCGGTCCGTCCGTCCAGCTGAACGGGCCGCTCGTCGCGGGGGGTGATGTCGCCACCAGCTTCGCGATCAGCGCTGACGGCAGCCGGGTGGTCTATCGCTCCGACGAAGAGCTCGACACCGTCGATCAGCTGTACAGCGTCCCTGCGGCAGGCGGCACTCCGACGCGCCTCAACAGCCTGCTGACCGCCGGCGGCGACGTCCTCGACTTCGCGATCAGCCCCGACGGCCTCAGCGTCGTCTACCGTGCGGATCAGTTCGCCGACACGCTCAACGAGCTCTTCAGCGTTCCGATCATCGGCGGGGCGGTCTTCCACCTGAATCGCCCTCTCGCGGAGGGCGGAGACGTCCAGGTGTTTCGCATCAGCCGGGACTCGAACTGGGTGGTTTACGGCGCCGATCAGGATGCCGACGGAGTGAACGAGCTGTTGCGGGTCGCGATCGGCGGCGGTCCCGTCCAGAACGCCAGCTCTCCTTTGACCGCCGGAGGCAATGTGATCCTGACGGCGGTGCAGAATCTCGCGTTCGAGATTTCGCCGGAGAACAGCTTCGATGTCCTGTACGCCGCGGATGAGACTGTGAATGACGAGGTCGAACTGTACCTTTCCGGTCCGCCGGAGGTCGAACCTGTTCTGTGCACGCCGAGCGACACCCGGCTCTGCCTGCGCGACGGCAAGTTCGCGGTCACGATCGACTGGCGGGATTTCCAGGGGCGCACCGGGCAGGGTCACGCCAATGTGCTGTCGAACCAGTCCGGTGATTTCTGGTTCTTCAACCCGGCGAGCAACGAGATGATCGTGAAAGTCATCGACGCCTGCAGCAGCAACGGCCGGAACTGGGTCTTCTGGCGCGCTTTGTCGAACGTCGAGATGGACCTCACCATCCACGACAACGAGACGAATCAGACGCTGACGTACCACAACCCGCTCGGGTTCAACCCCAACGGCCATCTGGATATCGACACCATCTTCCATTGCGACGGTGCGGGCCCGGCGGTCGCGTCCTTCAACACACAGACCGACCTCCCGCCTCCGGGAATTCCGCAGCTGACGAAGGTCCAGCAGCCCGCGCAGCTGTTTCCCTGCGTGCCGAGCGGCGACCGGACGATCTGCCTGCAGGGAAACCGGTTCGAAGTCTCGGGCACGTGGCAGAACTTCGCCGGTGCTTCCGGTGACGCACACATGATCCGGAAGAACGACGGGTCGGGCTACGCCTGGTTCTTCTCCAACTCGAACTACGAGATGCTCTTCAAGATGGTCGATGCCTGCTCCTACAACGGAAATTTCTGGATCTCGATCGCCGGCCTCACCAACGTGGAAGCCACTCTGACCATTCGCGATTCGTGGACGGGCAAGATCTACAAGCAGTCGAACGCGCTCGGCATCGACTTCCCGACCGATCTCGACATCTCCACCAACCTGACGGATTGCAACGTGACCGCGCCGCTCGCTCCCTGAGGTTCCTTCCCGGGAGCGGCGGCATCTTCTGAGCTCCGGCTGGCGCCGGATGGCGCCGGTTGCCGCCGCTTGAAATCCGGAAGGCTCCGCGGCGATCCCGAGGCGGGTGGAGAGCGGAAGGAGCTGGAGAATCATGCGTATTCTCTACCGCGGCGACGTGGACGGATTCTTCGGCCTGGCGCTCGACAATCTCGTGCAGCTCCTGGTAATCGACGGCCTCTGTCGCGGCGTCCTCGGCTTCCCGGTCGAGCTCGTGTACGGGCGGATCCTTCCCGGCGCCGCGGTCTCGCTCCTCATCGGCAACCTCTACTACGCGCGTCAGGCCCTGGCACTGGCAAAGCGCACGGGGCGCACCGACGTCTGCGCCCTTCCCTACGGCATCAACACGGTCTCGCTCTTCGCCTTCGTCTTTCTCGTCATGCTGCCGGCGAAGCTCGCCGCGATCGCTGCGGGCGCCGCCGATCCCGCACGTGTCGCCTGGCAGGCAGGTCTCATCGCCTGCATGGGCTCGGGGCTGATCGAGCTCGCCGGCGCCCTGGTCGCCGAGCGCATCCGCAAATCGACGCCGCGCGCAGCCCTGCTTTCGACTCTCGCCGGCATTGCCCTGACGTTCATCTCGCTCGGCTTCCTGTTCCGCACTTACGCCCGCCCCATTGTCGGCTTGACGACCCTCGCCATCGTGCTCCTGGTCTATTTCGGGAAGGTGCAGTTCAAGGGCGGACTTCCGGGCGGACTGGTCGCGGTCGCGGTCGGAACGCTCCTCGCCTGGTTGACGGGCATCGCGCCGGTCGGAGCCCTGCCGCACGGATCGCTCGGCTTCCATCCGCCGATTCCGCTCTTCGCCGAGCTCTTCGCGGCAATGCGCGGAAGCTGGCTCGTCCATCTGTCGGTCATCCTGCCGATGGGTCTATTCAACGTCATCGGTTCGATGCAGAACATCGAATCCGCCGAGGCCGCCGGGGATTCCTTTCCGACCCGCCCCTCCCTTGCCGTGAACGGCATCGGGACGCTCGCTGCGGCGCTCTTCGGCTCCTGCTTCCCGACGACGATCTACATCGGGCATCCCGGCTGGAAGGCGATGGGAGCCCGGGCCGGCTATTCGATCCTGAATGCGCTCTTCTTCACCGCGGTCTGTTTCTCCGGTGCGCTGGCGTGGATCGCCTGGGCGGTGCCGATCGATGCCGGAATGGCGATCGTGCTGTGGATCGGCATCGTCATCACGGCGCAGGCTTTCCAGGCAACGCCGCGCGAACATGCGCCGGCAGTCGTCGTCGGGTTGCTCCCCGGCGTCGCGGCGTGGGGTGCCCTGCAGCTCAAGAACGGTTTGCGCGCCGCGGGCGTCGGAATGCCGGGAGGACCGGCATTCGGCGAACAGCTCATCCCCGCCTTTCTCGGTTCCGATACCTGGGCGCACGGCGCCTTCGCCCTCGATCAGGGCTTCATCCTCACGGCGATGATCCTCTCGGCGGCGACCGTCGCCATCATCGGCCAGCGATTCCGGCTCGCGGCGGCGTGGTGCGGCATTGCCGCCGCGCTCTCCACCGCGGGTCTTTTGCACTCGTACCAGTTCGTGAGCGGCGACACCGCCGTCGCGCTGCGCCCGGCCTGGCCGTGGGCCGGAGGCTACGCCGCGATGGCGCTCGTGTTCTGGCTCGCGCCCTGGACGACTTCTCCCGGCGCAGGAGGCGAAGGGCACTAGGCCGGCGACCGGCGCCGGCACGAGATCAGGCGAGGTTGTGAAAGACCTTCTGCACGTCGTCGTCCTGTTCGAGGACGTCGACGAGCTTCAGAACCTCGTTCGCCTGCGCCTCGGAAAGCTCGACGGTGGTGTGCGGAATGTACTCGGATTCGGCCGAGATCGGCACGATCTTGCGATCTTCGAGCGCCTTCTGCAGCGTCCCGAAATCGTTGAATGCGCAGCGAATGACGATCTGCACTTCTCCCTTTTCGCTCACCGACTCGCCCATCTCGTCGAGACCGTGATCGATGAGCTCGAGCTCGAGCGTCTCCTGATCGATCTTCTCAGGATGCAGGCGGAAGACTCCCATGTGCTTGAACTGAAAAGCGACGCTTCCCGAGCTTCCCATATTGCCGCCGCCCTTATTGAAGTGGGTGCGGAGGTTGGGTGCCGTGCGCGAGGAGTTGTCGGTCGCGGTTTCGATGAGCACCGCAACGCCATGCGGACCGTAGCCTTCGTACAGCAACTCTTCGTATTCGACGGCGTTCTGCCCGGAAGCTTTCTTGATCGCCGACTCGACCTTCTCCTTCGGCATGTTCACGGCGCGCGCGTTCTGGATGACTCGCTTGAGCAGCGGATTGAACTCGGGATTCGGTCCTCCCGCCTTGACGGCGATCGTGACCTCCTTGCCGATCCGCGCGAACGCTTTGGCCATCTTGTCCCAGCGCGCGAACATCACATGCTTACGAGTCTCGAATATCCGTCCCATGGTCTCTCGCGAAGGTTCGAAGCGTGAGGTTAGCCGGCGGTACGGAGGACCGGAAAGGGCCCATCGCCTGCCGGCGGACAACAGCCGGCGGAAACCCTGAAAACCGGCGCCGGACCCGTAATTCTAGCCGTTCGTGCGGGCCACGGTAAAGGCGGGGTCCATGTCCTCTTTTCCAGTCGCTTCACGTTCTAATACCGGAAGTCATTTTTTCAACTGTTGGAACCGGCTGGTGGAGGGCGGGCCGCGCCGCATCGGACGAGTGCGCCGATGGGAGTGACCCCGCTGCCGCCCAGCCGATCTGATTCGGGGGGAATGCACATGGGTACACTGGGAACGATTCTCACGTTTGCAGGCGGCATCGGCGCGCTGATTTTCGCGATTCAGATTCTGATCCTGGCCTTCAAGACGAGCACCGGCTGGGGGCTCGCGAGCCTTTTGATTCCGTTCGCGATCTTCGTCTATGTCGCGAAGAACTGGCCGGCATGCAAGACGCCCTTCCTGCGCTGGCTCGTCTGTGCCGTGGTCGCCGGCGTCGGCGGAGCCGTCACGGCGTACGGAGCCTTCTCGGGCGCGATGGCGCAGTAGAAGGCAGTCCACGGGTCAGCAGGTCGGACCATCGCAAAGCAGTTTCCATACGGTCCGGGCGCCGCCTCACGGCGCGCCCGGACTTTTCATTTTTCGACAGCGGAAAGAGTCCGATCGAGCCGCCGCACGATCTCTTCGAGCTCATCCTCCGTCGCCGTGAACGGTGGCGCGAGGATCACGAGATCGCCGTTCGTGCCGTCGACGTTGCCGGCGTTCGGCCAGACGATGAGACCGTTGGCAAACGCCGCTTCGGTGACTCGTTCGGCGAAGCGGTCGGCGCGCGCGAAAGGTTGCTTCGTCGCGCGGTCCGCGACGAATTCGATCGCGGCGAGAAATCCCCGGCCGCGAATGTCGCCGACGGCGGAGTGTTTCCGCAGCCGTTCGAGCCCGCCGAAGAACGGCGCCTCCAGGCGAGCGACGCGCTCGACCAGGCGTTCCGCGCGCAGCGCGCGGAGCGTTGCGAGACCCGCCGCGCAGAGCGCCGGATGGTGGGAGTACGTCTGCGCGTGATTGAACGCGCCGCTGCCCTGCGCGAGGCGCTCCACGATCTCCCGCCGCGCGACGACGGCGGAGAGGGGCAGCGCGCCGGC
>JBDTQG010000094.1:0-12361 GCA_039932315.1 Thermoanaerobaculia bacterium | reverse complement strand
GCGACCAGACCGGCGCCGACACGCTGCTCTTCATCGACAACATCTTCCGCTTCACGCAGGCGGGTTCCGAAGTCTCCGCGCTCCTCGGCCGCATGCCTTCCGCGGTCGGATATCAGCCGACGCTCGCGACCGAAATGGGCGAGCTCCAGGAGCGCATCACGTCGACCAAGCGCGGCGCAGTGACGTCGATTCAGGCGATCTACGTTCCGGCCGACGACTACACCGACCCGGCGCCTGCGAATGCCTTCACCCATCTCGATTCGACCGTGAACCTCGAGCGGTCGATCGCCGAGAAGGGGATCTATCCCGCCGTCGATCCGCTCGCGTCGTCGTCCCGCATCGTCACCGCCGAGATCCTCGGCGAGCGGCACTACCAGGTATCGCGGCGAGTGCAGCAGATCCTGCAGCGCTACAAGGATCTGCAGGACATCATCGCGATTCTCGGCATCGACGAGCTCTCCGAGGATGACAAGGTCATTGTGCGCCGCGCGCGCAAGATCGAGCGCTTCTTCTCGCAGCCGTTCTTCGTCGCGGAGCAGTTCACCGGCTTCCCGGGCATCTACGTCAAGCGCGAGGACACGATCCGTTCGTTCGAAGAGCTCTGCGACGGCAAGTGGGACCACCTGCCCGATCAGGCGTTCATGTACGTCGGCACGGTCGAAGAGGCCGCGGCGAAGGCCGAGAAGATGGCTGCGGCCTGACGATGTCCGGCGTTTTTCACCTCTCGGTCGTCACTCCCGAGCGCGAGGTCATGGCGCTCGAAGCCCGGTTCGTCGCCTTTCCGGCGTACGACGGTGAGATGGGGATTCTCGCGCGCCGGGCGCCGCTCCTCGCCAAGCTCGGTGCCGGGCTCCTGCGCGTCGAAGCGGCCGGCGGCGGCAAGCGGCAGATCTTCATCGCTGGCGGTTTCGCGCAGATGGTCGACAACAAGCTGACGCTGCTGACCGAGGAAGCGCTCGAAACGTCGCAGATCTCGGCCGAAGCCGCGAAGCGCAGCCTGACCGAGGCGATGAAACTGCCGAACGGCAGCGACGCCGAGAACCAGCGTCGTTCGCAGGCCATCGCGCGCGCCCGGGCGATGACGCATCTCGCCGCCTGATTCTCCGCAGCGTGTCCGCGCTCGCTGCGCCCGCTTCGGTCGCCGCTCTCTCGGCTCACGTGCCACGGTTTTCCCGCGCTGCTAGGCTCGCGGGGTGACGACAAACGAGCCGGATCGAACCTCCGAATACGACGAGCTCTTCGGCGATCCAGGCGACGACGAGCGCGGCGCCAACGAGGCGCTCGCGGTGCGGCGCTCGTTTCACGAGGCCGCGAAGCCTTATCTCTCCTCGGCTCTGCCGTGGTTTTCCTGGGCGCTGCTTTTCCCCGCCGCGGCGCTGCTCTCCGATCCGGCCTTTCTGCGCTACCGGGAGCCGGGAGTGATCGGACTCTGGTCGTCGACGATTCTCGTCGGCGGCGCGATCGAAGCTACAACGATCCTGCGCCGGAGCGCCCGTCGCGGGCGCTCCCCCCTCGGTGCCTGGGCGATGCGCACGCAAGGCAACCTCTCGCTTGTCGCCGTGCTCCTTTCCGCTCTCTTCGTCTGGCTCGATGCCGCGCGCTCGTTGCCCGGGCTCTGGCTACTGCTTCTCGGGCACAACTTCTTCGCGCTGGGCGGGCTGGCCTTCCGGCCGATGCGCGTCGCGGGCGTCGTCTACCAGCTGGGTGGAGTCGTGGCTCTGATTCCTGGAGCCCAGCCGCTCTGGGCGATGGCGGTGGCGACGGCCTTCGGCAACTTCTGGATCGGGCTGGGAATTCTGCGGCAGCGGAGCGCGACCGCGGCGTCAGGCGACGGACGCCGCGGGTAGACCGAGCTCGTAGGTGCTCGAACCGCTCATCCGGTCCGCCAGCGATCGTCCGGAAAGCGCCAGCAGACCGGGAAGTCCGAGAAGCGCCCAGGTCAGCCAGTGTCCAGCCCAGCGCATCGCGGTCTGGCCGAAGGAAAGCGGCTCGGTCTCCTCGCTGCGTGCGATCAGGCCGCACCAGGCCATTCCGGGAGTCTGTCCCCAGAAGGCGAGTGAAACGACGCAATAGAGGAAGGAAAAGGCGAGCAGAAAGACGACGAGCGCCGGCAGGGCGTCAATGCCGATACGCGCGCCGAGGAGAGTCGCGCCGACAGCGGCAATTCCACCGACTGCGATGAGAATGGCAAGGTCGCCTGCGGCTGCACGAACGCGGCGCTGCAAGGGAGCGGTCGCCGCGGCGGGGCGCTCGTCGACCACCGGACGCGGCACGGGCACCGGGCCACGGACGGATGGAGCGGGCAGTTCGACATACGCCGGCTCGGCGGCCACCGAGCCCGTCGTACCGGTCGCCGAACCTTGCGAGGCCGGGAACTCCTCTTCGCCGAAAAGCGGCAACGACGCCGGCCGAGATGCGCGTCGCGCGGCGCGGCGCGACGCGGCGTCGGAGCGCGGCGACTCCGCAGGAGAAGGTGGAAGGTGCCCGGCGGGCGGACCGGCAAGCGGCAGATCGAACAGCACCGGCTCCTCGGGCTCGTGCGTCATCGGGTGGGCACGTAGCGGACGAAGATCTCGAAAAGAAGATCCTCGCTGCGCTGGGAATAGGTGGTCGCCAGTTGCTGCAATCGCTGCAGCGGTTCATCCGAGGGATCGAGGGCCAGCGCTTCGCGGAACTTGTCTGCCGCGGCCGGCGGGTCGCCACGCTGGAGATCGAGCACTCCGAGATTGTAGTAGGAGTCGACGATCAGCCGCTTCACATCGCGATTTCCAGGTTCAGCTTCGCGTCGCCGCCAGAGCTTGTTGAGCAGGAAATCGAGATCGCCGTCGGCGAACATCTTGAGCTCGTCGGTGAGCGGAATCAACCCCTGCTGTGCAGTCGCCTTGAGCTCGGAGTTCGAAGGTTCGAGCGCCAGAATCGTCGCCGCCTCTGCGAGCGCGCGATCGCACCGCAGAAACTCCTGCTCCCGGCAGGCGCGCTCCGCGGTCTCGACGAGCGCCCGCCGCTTTTCCATCCTCGCCGGTGACGGTCCTGCGGGAACGGGCTGCGCCGGCTTGATCAGCGCTTCCCACTGCGAGATCAGCGACTGGGCTTCGGCATAGCTCGGCTCCTGCGGAGGAAGGCGCCGGAGCTGTGCGATGGCAACCGCAGTTTTTCCCTCGGCATTCAGGGCCTTGGCGCGCGCGATCGGATCCGACTGCGTCGGCGCGGCGGCCTGTGCCGGCTCCTGCGAGTTCGGAAAGAGTCGCGCGCGATTGCGCAGCAACAACCAACCGCCGGCGAGAAGGAGCAACAAAACCGCGCCGCCGATCCACAGGAAGCCGCGGGCAGGAGCCTTGCCGCGCCGGATGGCGACGGCGAAATCCGGGCGCTCACCGGCGCGCCCGCGATCCGAACCCGGCTCCGGCGGAACCAGAATCTCGCCGCTCGTTCGTTCACGCGCACCCCGTCCGGCCGCGCGGCCTCCGTCGATCCCGCCCGCCAGCGGGTCTCCCGCGCGAGGCGTGCCCGGCGCGATTCCGCCGAGACCGCCCGGCACGATCGCGCCGCCCCCCGCCTGGCGCTCCTCGATCTTCTCCAGATAGTCCTGAGCCACCAGGTACCCCGGAGAGAGATCGAGCACGCGCTTGAATGCCGTCTCGGCGAGATCGAACGAGCCGCTGTCGAACTTCGCGACGCCCTCGTGGAAGATCTCCTCGACTTCGCGCTCTCGTTCCGCCTTGAGCTGACGCGCACGCTCGATCCTGCGGGCTGCCTCCTGATGATCGATGTCGATCAGGAAGATCCGCGACCAGGCGTCGATCGCGGCCTGGAACTCGCCGCGATCGCACGCTTCCTGGCCCGTCTTCAAAAGCTCTTCGATGCGTCCGGAGTGTTCGCCACCGCCCTCCGCATCGCCGGCCGCCGGAGCGATCTCCGGCGACAGGGAGTAATCGTCCTCCGCCATGCCAGCGAACGAGAAGTCGACTTCCGGCAGATCGAGATCTCCACCGCCTCCGGCAACGGCCGCCGCCGGCTCCGGCTCCATCTCGATGCCTTGGCGGCGCGCCCCCATCGCGCGGTCGGGATCGGCGTAGTACTTCTGAGCATCGTCGAGGGCCAGAAGGTCGGGATGCTCCGGATCGAGCGCCTTCGCCTTGCGGATCAGACGCTCCGCCTCTTCTTTTTCTCCCGCCTGGAGCGCCTGCCGTGCGGAGTCGACGAAGGTCTTGACGTAAGGCCCCGCCTCGAGCCGCGCGTGGGCGAGCTCGACGATCTGGCGCAGTCGCGCATCGGCGGCGACGGCGCGCTTGTCGAGCTCCGCCGCAGCGATGACGTCGCCGAAGCGGCGCTGGGCGAGAAGCTGGGCGAGGCGATTTTCCAGCCCTTCGCCACCTGTGGACGCGAAGCTCGGGGCTTCCGGCAGATCGAGAGCCAGGTCGCCGAAAATCGACCCGGAATCGCTCGCCGGTTCCGCGACTCGCGGAGCGCCGGAAGGGGACGGCGCGCTCGCCGGCGCGACACCGGCGGCGCCGCCCAGAAGCTCCGCGAGTTGCGGACCGCTCCGGCCCGCCTGCACGAGCTGCTGCAGCGTTCGCGCCGGGCCGAACTGCGGATCGAGTCGGAGGATGAAATCGCAGCCGAGCAGCGACTCCTGACGATTTCCCTTGCTCGCCAGATCCAGCGTTTGCTGGAAGGTCGTCAAAATGCGCTGCTTTACGTCGGCAGAGAGGGCCGGATCGCCGGGATAGCTCATTGTGCGCGCAAGCTCCGCTTCATGGTAGCAAAGGCGGGCTCGCGCGACAACGCCGCCGCACGGCAGGGAGCCCGGGCGGGAAGCTAGATTCCGCTCCGAACCGCATCCGCGAGGCGCCGCGGCAGGCCGCCGAAGGAGCCCGAGGACATCGTAAGGACCACGTCACCGGCGCGCAACTCATCGCGCACCCGCTCGAACAGCGCATCGAGATCTCCGGCGAGGAAAGTCGGCGTGCCGGCAAGCGATAGATCTCGGGCCAGCGCTTCGAGGTCCAGACGGTCTTCCGGCAGAAGCCGGTCACGATGGAAGATCGGCGCAAAAAAAGCGCGATCGGCGCCGCGGAAGGCGCGGGCATACCCTTCGAGAAGAAATGCCCGTCCGGCGGTCAGGCTCCGGGGCTCGAAGCAGGCGAGCAGGCGCCGGCCGGGGAATCTCATGCGCATGCTCCCGAGCGTCTTTTCGACCGCCGTCGGATGGTGCGCGAAATCGTCGATCACGACGACGCCATCCTGGTCGGCGAGCTGTTCCTGCCGGCGCTTCACGCCGCGGAATCCGGCCAGCGCGGCGAGCAGCGGTTCGAGCTCGATGCCTTCCCGGCGTGCCGCCGCGAACACTGCCAGGGCATTGACGGCGTTGTGCACGCCCCACATCGGCATCCGGACGGTGACCGTCTCGCCGCTCTCGTCGCGCACGCGGAACCGTATGCCTGCGGAGTCGGCCTCCGGAGTGCCCAGGAGGCACACCGGATTGTTTTCTTCTTCGCCGTAGAAAACCACCGGAGCGTGTGCCGCCCCGGCGAGCTCGCGAAGCTCGGCGCTGTCCCCGCAGGCGACGATGAGGCCCGATTCGGGAACGATCGAGATCAGGCGCGCGTAGGCCGCGCGCAACGCCTCCGGGCTCGGATAGAGATCCGCGTGATCGTATTCGACCGATGTCAGCAGCAGGGTCTGCGGACGGTAGTGGAGGAACTTCGCGCCGCGATCGAAGAAGGCCGCGTTGTATTCGTCCCCTTCGACGACGAAGCGATCGCCGCTGCCCTGCCGAAAGCTCACTTCGAGGTCGATCGGAACCCCGCCGATGAGAAATCCCGGATCGCGGCCGCACTGCGACCAGACCCATGCCGCCATCGCACTCGTCGTCGTCTTGCCGTGCGTTCCCGCAATCACCAGCGGCCGCCGGTCGGCGAGAAAAAAGCGCGCCAGCGCTTCGGGCATCGACAGCCGCGGCAATCCGAGCCGCTCGGCTTCGACAGCTTCCGGATTGTCGCTGCGCACCGCGTTCCCGACGATGACGAGATCCGGCGCCGGGTCGAGGTGCGCGGCGGCGTAGCCGACCTGAGGGCGGATTCCCGCCTGCTCGAGCAGTTGACTCATGGGTGGATAGAGTGGCGCGTCCGATCCGCTGACCACGTGGCCCTGCGCTTGCAGCAGACAGGCGAGAGGTGCCATTCCGGTACCACCGATGGCGACCAGATGCAGGCGTAGCGGGCGAGAGTTCAACGGGCTCCGGGCGACGGTGGGTATCGGTTCGGCGGTCGCGAGTGGAGCCTCAGTATAGCATCGGGATCGGCGCTCTTCGGCGCCGTGGCGACAGGTGCAGCGTGCATCGGCAGAAGGAGTTCGGCATGTCGAAGATTCACCGAGTCGGAGCCTTTTCGATCCTCTCCCTGGGTGCGCTGTTCGCATTCGCGACGGCCGTCGCCGCCCGGCAGACACCGCCGGCCGCCGGAACCGCATCGGCGCCAGCGGCAACAGCGTCTCCCGCACCAACTGCGCCCGCTCCAGCAACCGCCACCGCGCCGCCGGCCATTCCGGTCGCGACTCCCAAACTGGTGCCGGTCGAGGCCATCAAGGACGTCGGCAAGGTTGCCAAGGGCGAGCTCGTCAAGGTCGACTTCGAGCTCCGCAACGACGGCACCGCGAATCTCCTGATCACCAACGTCCATCCGACCTGTGGCTGCACCGTGGCGAGCTTCGACGAGAAAATCGCCCCCGGAGCCACCGGAAAGGTCCACGCGGAGATCAACACGTCCGACTTCTCCGGCCCGATCGCGAAAACGGTCACGGTCCTTTCGAACGATCCGGTGAACCCGCGCCTCACTCTGACCATCAAGGTCCGGGTCGAGCCGCAGATCTACTCCTTCCCGGGCTATGCGCGCTTCGTCTACGTCAAGAATCAGCCGCCCGTCACCGTGAAGCAGTGGCTGTGGACGGATGACTCCGTACCGGATTTCAAGGTGCTCGGCGTAACCTCGCCCTACAAGTTCATCGTCGCGAAATTTCGCCCGGCGAACGAAGACGAGCTCCGTAGCGACGCTCCGAACAAGCGGCAGTGGATCATCGAGTCGACCATCCAGGCGGACGCCGAAGTGGGCGCGCTGCGCGATTTCCTGATCGTGAGCACGAACCATCCGAAACAGAAGGAGCTGCGGCTGGCGATCTCCGGATTCGTCCGCCCGCTGATTTCAGTGACGCCGTTCGTCGCCGATTTCGGCGCGATCGACCTCACTGCGGCTTCGCAGGACATGAGCATCATCGTTTCGAATTTCGGCGAGGCGCCGATCGAGATCCGCAGCGTGACGGCTTCCGTTCCCGGCGTTGACGTGACGATCAAGCCGATCGACCCGGGCCGGCGCTGGGAGGTGAAGCTCACGCTCACCGGGAAGATGCCCAAGGGAGCGGTGGACGCGAAGCTCAAGATCGAAACCACCAGCACCCAGGAGCCGATGACCGAAGTGCCGCTCCGCGGTCACGTTTCCTGAGGCGTCACCCCCGGCGCCAACACTCGCCCGAGCCCGCCCCTGTGGCGCCGGCAGCCCCCGGCCCACAGGCTGCCGGCCGCAGCGCCTTCTCCGCTTCTAGTAGAGAGATTTCTCGCTGCGCGCCGGAGCCGCTGCGCGTTTTCTGCCGCGGAGCTCCTCGACGATCTCCAGCCGGTCGCCGAGCGCACGCAGCTGAAGCGCCGCGAGACTCGCGATCCCGGACTGCGCCAGATCGAGAAGCCGGTCGAGCTCCGCGCGCGTGAACGTCCGCTGTTCGCCGGTTCCCTGGACTTCGACGAGAGCGCCGTCGGCGGTGGCGACGACGTTCATGTCGACTTCCGCGCGCTGATCTTCCCGGAAATCGAGATCGAGCATCGGGACGCCGCCGATGAGTCCGACCGAGACCGCGGCCACCTGCGACACGACCGGCCAGGCCGGTAGATCGCCGGCGGCGAAGAGTTTGGCGAGCGCGCCCACCGCAGCGACCCAGGCGCCGGTGATCGCGGCCGTCCGCGTGCCGGCATCGGCCTGCAGGACATCGCAGTCCAGGATCAGCGTGCGCTCTCCGAGAAGAGTCAGGTCGACGGCGGCGCGCAGACTCCGTCCGATGAGTCGCTGAATCTCGGAGGTTCGTCCGGAAGGTTTTCCTTGTGTCACTTCGCGCGCGCTGCGAGTCAACGTCGCGCGCGGCAGCATCGAGTATTCCGCGGTGAGCCAGCCCTTTCCGCTGCCGGCGAGAAATCCGGGGACGCGCTTCTCCACCGTGGCCGCCACAAGCACCCGCGTATCTCCCGCGGAAATCAGAACGGAGGCTTCAGCAAACTTGAGGGCGTCCATCTCGATGGTCACGGGCCGGAGAACATCCACGGCGCGGCCGTCGACGCGGGGCGAAGCGGCGGATTGCGGCGGCGAGCTTTCCATATTCAGACCCCTGCTCCCTTGCGTGCTTCTTCCCGCGGTTCACCGATATCGACCCATTCGAGCGCGATCGTCCGGCCGAGAAAATCTCCGGCGATCCGCGCGAACCTGGCCGAGGCATCGGTCACGCAGAAGTGATCCTGATGAGACGCGCCGGAAGTATCCGTCGACAGCAGGCCTCGCTGCTGCAACTCATTCGCGACTTCGTCGGAGACGGCCGCTGCCGAGTCGACGAGCGCAACGTCCTTTCCGGCAATTTTCGCGAGCAGCGGTGCGATGAGTGGATAGTGCGTGCAGCCGAGGACCAGCGTGTCGATCTCATGTGCCAGCAGCGGCTCGAGGTAGCGCCGCGCGATCTCGAGCGTGACCGGGTCGTCGAGCCAGCCCTCCTCGATCAGGGGCACGAGAAGCGGACAGGCCTGCGAAAAAATTTCGAGTCGCGGAGCGAGCCGGCGCAGCGCGCTGCCGTAGGCGTCGGAAAGAATGGTCGCCTCGGTCGCAATGACGCCGACGCGACCGCTCCGGGTCGTGGCGACGGCTCGTGCGGCCCCTGGCTCGATCACACCCCAGACCGGGAGCGTCGCTTCGAGTCCGTCGAGGGCCAGGGCCGATGCGGTATTGCAGGCGACCACGACGGCTTTGACGCCGCGAGCCTCGAGAAACTCGAGATTCACCTGCGTGTAGCGGCGAACGGTTGCTGCCGACTTCGTGCCGTAGGGCAGACGGGCGGTATCGCCCAGGTAGAGCAGGCGCTCGTTCGGCAGTCGCGCTCCGAGAGCCGCGGCGACGGTCAATCCGCCGACGCCGGAGTCGAAGACGCCGATGGGTCGCGAATCGCTCACGAGCTCACGAGATCGGCGCGCAACCGCAACGGATGCCCGGTGTCGATATGGCCCGAAAACGAAGGACGTTGCGTTCCGTTCCACAGCAGCACGACCTGCTTCGCTTCCGCGACATTGTGCAGAACCGAATCGACGATCGCGTAGATCCGCAGCTCTTCGACCGTCGATCCCGACTGCGGCGGCTCGGCCACCGGATCTGTGCGGAGATCGATGATGACCGTTCCGTCCTCGAGCATGAGCAGCTTGCCGAGCTTCACCTCCGTCGGAAAGACCGGCACCCGGGGTGCCGTCGGAGGGGTCGCGAGCAGTGATTGCACGACCCCGGTGGCGCGAGCCCGCGCGCTCCCCGCACTCGTCACCGGCGTCTGCTGCGCCATCAGCCGGTCGGTGGCGGCGGGAAAATAGAGCTCTGCGGTCCAGGTCTCGCCTTCGGGTACCGGCGCGGAAGACGCGGGCAGGGATGACGACGACGGCGCCTCGGCGACCGCTGCCTCGCGCTTTCCCTGCCGGAACAACCAGTAGCTGGCGAGCAAGAGGACCGCGACCGCGACGGCGATCGCGGCTCCCGCCCAGCGCCGGTTCACGGGGTGCCCGGCGGCGGCGCGCTGCCACCGGTCTCATATTCCTGCTTGAAGCGCGAGATCGCCCGTACCAGCGTCTCGACGAGCTGGGAGCGGTATTCGGGAGTCCGCAGGCGCTGCTCTTCTTCCCGCGTGTTGATGAAGCCGAGCTCGACGAGGACGGCTGGCATCGCCGCACCCATGAGGACGCGGAACGGCGCCTGCTTGACTCCGCGATCGCGCAGATCGAGGTCGTGGTTGAGCTCTCCCTGAATGATCGTCGCGAGGCGCTGCGAGGCTGCAAGATGTTGGCTCTGCGCGAGATCCCACAGCAGCAGTTGCAGCTCGAAGTCTTCGCTGCCCGGCGCTGCGGCCGGGGCGCCGACGTAGTTCTCGACCGCCGCAGCGTCGGCGGCGCGTTGATCGCTCGCCTGCAGGGAGAGGAAATAGGTTTCCGCGCCGAGCGCACCGCGCCCGAGGCTTGAATTGAGATGAATCGAGAGAAAGAGGTCGGCCTGATTCTGATTCGCGAGCGCCGAGCGATCATCCAGCCCGAGGTCGACGTCATCCGTTCGCGTCAACACGGTACGCACTCCGAGCACCTGCTCCAGACGCGTCGCGAGCGTCTTCGCGATCAGGAGCGAAAGGTCCTTCTCCGCGCTGCCCGCCGGACCGATAGCGCCGCTTTCCTTGCCACCGTGACCCGGATCGATGACAACCGTGCGGATGGCGTGGCGGGCGGAGCTCCGCGGAACCGGTGGCGCGACCGGCGTCGCGGACGGCGGCTGTTTGAAGACGTCGAAGACGAGCCGGAACGGCGTTCGCAGCGTGTATGACTCGGCCGCGCAATCCGGCGCCAGCTCGAGGCGGATGTGATCCGGCGCGATATCGATCTTGCGCACCCACGGGTCGTCGAGCTTCGGCGCCGTCGGCGGCGGCACCAGATGATCGCCGACCAGGTCGACCTCGTAGACGCCTTCGCTGTGCGAGATCCGGTAGCGCGGCGCCTCGGGAAACTGCAGCACGACGGTCGTGACGCCCTGAAGGTGCACGATGCCGACCTCGAGCGGCAGCTCGCGCTGCGGCGGCCGCACGATGGAAAGGACCGAGGTGGCATCGTCCCAGCTGAAGGTCACGCCGAGTTGCGCTCCGTAACTGCGCTCGAGGAGCTCCAGCGGAACCAGAAGACGGCCGTCGACGTTCGCCGGCGCCTGCGCCAGCGCCTGGATCTCCGTTCCCGACGTCATCGCCGGACTTCCCGGGACGAGCACCAGATTCGTCTCACCGATCGCCAGGGTGTAGCTCTGCCGCAACGGACCGACTTCGAGTCTTCCACCGAGGCGCAGCACCACCGGCTCGAGCTCGACCAGCAGACCCTGCGCGGTCGTCCCGAAGGCGATCGGGCTCGCGGAGCCGCTGAGCGTGAGGTTTCCCGTTCCCGAGCTCGTCAGGACGACAGCTGCCGTCGCTTGCGCTTCGGAAGGATCTTCCTGCGCCGCGAGCGCGCCGGAAACGAACAGCAGGAGGCCGGCCAGGAGGGGAGGGAAAAGGCGTCGCTTCACCGGCGGAGACAATAACACCGGCGCTCGACGGCTCGACGCGGTTTATGGAATGCTCCGCTCTAGCCGCAGGGAGATCCCAGATGGAGATTCGTCAGTTCCGCGTCGTTCTCAAAGCCCGCGATTTCGATCGCACCTGCAGCTTCTATGGTGAGACCCTGGCCCTGCCCCGCCTGCAGAGCTGGGATCGCGAGTCCGGTCGGGGCGCGCTCTATCAGGCCGGAACCGGCGTCATCGAAGTGCTGGGCCGCGGCCACGGCGTCGATCAGGGCCGCGACGAAGCGTTCGACTACCAGGGCCCGGAACAGAAGATGACGCTCGTCGTGCACGTCCCGTCGGCCGAAAAGGCGTACGACGAGCTGATCTTCCGCAACCGCAACATCCCCGGCGGCCTGCGTCCCGACGACGACGGCGTGCTGGTCTTCGCCACCCACGACCCCGACGGCGTCCACATCATCTTCCGCCAGACCGACTGATCCCGAAAGGTTTTCAGCAGGCAAGCAGAAGGCATGCAGAAGGCGTCGAAGCCGGAGAGGCGGCGGCCATTCTTGCCGCCGCAAGCCCCGATTTGATAGCCTTCCCTCCCCATTTGGCGCGTTCGTCTAGGGGTCTAGGACACTGGCCTCTCACGCCGGTAACACGGGTTCGAATCCCGTACGCGCTACCATCCGCCTGGCCTGCCCGGAAGTCCCCTCGAAGTTATTGAAAAACGGACACGTTAGTGGTGTTCGAAACTCCTTGCCGTCGTAGCTGAGACCCGACGGGAAGAAGAGCTTCTGCAGCCGCTGGCGCTGGGCGAGCCCGGCCTCGATCCACAGGCGGCTCGACTCGTTGACCAGGTGTTCGGCGAAGGCGAGCGTGCCCTCGATGTCGAACTCGTCGATCTCGGTGTCGTAGCGGTCGATCCGCGCCAGGGTCAGCTCCTCCTCGACGCGGGCGAGGTGGGCCTGGTAGGTCTCCTTGTCGATCGCGCCCTCGTAGAGGTA
>JBDTQG010000093.1:0-12412 GCA_039932315.1 Thermoanaerobaculia bacterium | reverse complement strand
CGCGGCGGAAGGTCTGGAACCAGACCTGGCCGTCGCGCTTGATCTCGAGCTCGAGGAGCACCGAGAGCGCGTTGACGACGGAGACGCCGACGCCGTGGAGACCGCCGGAGACCTTGTAGACGTTGTTGTCGAACTTTCCGCCCGAGTGGAGCTCCGTCATGATCACTTCAGCGGCGGAGCGGTTCTCGCCCTTGTGGAGGTCGACGGGAATTCCGCGGCCGTCGTCTTCGACGGTGACGCTGTTGTCGGAGTGGATCGTGACCTCGACGAGGCTCGCGTAACCGGCCTGCACTTCGTCGATCGAGTTGTCGACGAGCTCGAAGACCATGTGATGCAGACCCGAAGCGTCATCGGTGTCGCCGATGTACATGCCGGGCCGTTTGCGGACCGCTTCGAGACCTTTTAAGACCTTGATGTCTTCGGCGGTATAGGTGGATTCCGGAGCGGTTTCAGACTTGGCCAAATGAGGGTTCTCCTGAGGCGTTTCGAACCCTCGGACTGTATCACATGGCTGCGAAGTCAAACAACCCGCAAAGCACTGAAAATAAACCGTTTATCCGGCGCCCGCGGGCGCGCCATAGAAGCTCTCAGGCGGGGGTGAGGAGGCCGTCGACCAGGGCCCAGTGGGCGCCCCCGCGGAGGGCCTCCGGTGCGAGGTCGGGCGAGCGGAAAAGCGCCGGCCGGCTGGTCGTCGCGATGACCTGCGGCGCGCGCGAGAAGAGCGCGGCGGCGAGCGCCAGGCGGGAGCCGTCGAGCTCGGCGTCGAGGTCGTCGAGAAGGACGAGGGGCGCTCTCTCGCCTACGACGAGAAGCTCTGCGAGGGCGGCGAGAAGCGCGAGAGCGAGGAGCTTCCGTTCGCCCGCGGAAGCGAAGCGACGCACCGCGTTCTCGTCCATGACGATCTCGACGCGATCGCGCTGCGGGCCGAGGAGCGGCTGGGCGCGCTCGCGTTCCGCTGCTGCAGCGGAGCGCAGCGCCTCGGCGACCGCTTCAATCGCGGCCGCCGGATCCGGATGGAGCGCCGCCGGTGGCGAGGCGACGTAGCGGATCCGCGACGGCGGGAGGTCGGAGCCGTGGCGCATGAGAAGGTCGCTCGTCGTTTTTTCGAGCTGGGCCGCGAGAGCGGCACGTTCTCGCGCCCGGCGGGCGATGAGTGGCGCGAGAAGCTCGTTCCAGGCAGCGACCTCCTGCGCGTCATACGCGCGGTGGCGGGCGGCGAGGAGGTGGCGCTTTTGCGCCATCACGCGATGCAGCTCGCTGTGCTCGGCGAGCCGCCCCGGCTTGAGGAGCAGCGCCGCGCGATCGAGAAATCGCCGGCGGGTGAGCGACGGGCCCGAGACGAGCTCCCGCTCGGCCTCGCTCCACGCCACGACCGGCAGCCGCGCCAGGTGTTCCGCGAGAGATGACGGCCGCTGCTGGACACTCTGCCGTCGCATTCCGTCGACCCACGCGACGACGAGGTCAGATGAAACGGCGTCCAATGAAACCGCGTCCGATGGAACTTCGGGGTTGCCGGAAGATGCGACCGGGCCGGGATCTGCGTCGGCGACTTCCGCGCGGATCTGGAACGCTTCGAACCCGCGGCTGCAGCACTCGACAAGCGCCGGAGTGCGGAAGCTTCTGCCGGTCGCCGCAAGATAGATCGCTTCGAGGAGGCTGCTCTTGCCGGAACCGTTGGCGCCCTGAACGAGGTTGAAGCCCGGCGCCGGCCGCCAGTCGACGCTCTCGAGGCTGCGGAAATTCTCCAGACGAAGGCGGCGGAGCGGCGCCTGCAGGGGCGCGGACATGGGGCGGGAAGAGGCGGGAGGTGAGGGTGACGTCAGATGCGCATCGGCATGATGACGCAGAGGTAGCGCTCTCCCGCGACCCCTTTGCCCTCTTCGGGCTGCGGCGAACCGACGCACTGGCTGTTCTCGTCCTTGAGCTCGAGGAGCACCTTGTCGGTCTCCACGGCGTCGAGGAAATGGCCGAGATAGTCCGGGTTGAGGCCGATCTTGATGTCGCCGCCCGTCACTTCGCAACCGAGGCTCTCGCTCGCATCCCCGAGGTCCGGATTGGCTGCGGCAATCGCGACCTCTCCGTCGGCGAACTCGAGGCGCACACCGCGATTCCTGTCGCCGGTCATGATGGCGACGCGGCGCACGGCTTCCGCGAGCGGTTTCCGGTCGACCGTTGCTCTCTTGTCGTTCCCGCGCGCGATGACCCGGTCGTAGTCCGGAAAGCTGCCTTCGAGCACACGGCAGGTCATTTCCCGGGCGCCGAGCGAGAAGGAGAGGTGGTGTTCGCCCCGTTTGAAGATGACGTTGCCCTCGCCCTCCATGCGCAGCAGCTCCTGCAGGGCCTTCCGCGGCACGAGGACCGAGTCCTCTCCGGTGACTTTGAATTCGTGCGGCGATTCGATGAGCGCCAGACGGTGGCCGTCCGTCGCCACGAGCTCGAGACTCTTCGGCTTGATCTTGAGCAGGGCGCCGGAGAGCTGAAAACGCGAATCCTCGCCGGAGACCGCGAACAGGATCTTGCTCACCAGGCGGCGGAGCGCGAGGAGCGGCAGCTCGAGCTTCGGCTTGCCGTCGACCGTGGGCAGGGTGGGGAAATCGGCCGCAGGAAGGCCGTGCATGCGAAACCGAGCTTTGCCGGCAGAGACGAGGAGCGTCCGCTCGTCTTCGACCTTGAGCTTGATCTCTTCGCCGACCGTGGAACGGACGATCTCGGTGAACTTTTTCGCCTGGACTGCGAGCGACCCTTCGCTCTCGACCGTGGCAGGAACCTCACTGGTCAGCGAGACGTCGAGATCGGTGGCGGCAAGCTGCAGGCTCTTCGACGTGGCTTTGAGCAGGATGTGCGACAACACGGGGATCGTCGTGCGGCGTTCGACGATCCCCTGCATCGGACTCAGCTCGGCTAAGAAAAGGTCACGCCGAAGGCGCAGTTCCATGGCTCGATTCTCCAGGCGTTACAACGAACTATAAGAGAGGAAAACATAACATAGCCGTAGTCGATCGTAGTTGCCGGCGGAACTGCGGAAAGCTCCGGCGAAGGCCGTGGCAGAAGGGCCGCGCGAGCTGCCTCCTGCGGAAGGAGCGCTGTGGAAGAGACTCGGATTGCAGCGGAAAACCGGCTCGCTCGCGACCGATTTCCGGATTTCGACAATCCGTCCACCGGATATCCACAGCTTTTCGTTGACGGAAGTGATGAACGAAGTGCCGGATGAAGAGCAAGACGAAGAGCTAGACGAAGTGCCGTGTCATGCCGTCGAGCGTGCGCTCGAGCTCGGCGTCGGTCGAACGGAGCTTGAGGATCTTGTCGACCGAGTACATGACGGTCGAGTGATGTTTGTCGTTGAACTGCCGGCCGATTTCCGGGTAGGAGAGCTCGGTGAGCTCCTTGCACAGGAACATCGCGACCTGGCGGGGAAAGGCGATCTGCTTCGAGTTCGATTTCGACTTGATTTCGCTCACCTTGAGCCCATAGTGGCGAGCGACGAACTTGATGATGTCCGCAGCCGTCGCTCGTCGGCCCTCATCCGGAAGGATGTCCTTGAGGGTCTCCTTGGCGAGCTCGAGAGAGAGCGGCTTCGCGGTGAGAGAGGAGAACGCGACCACGCGGTTCAGCATCCCTTCGAGCTCGCGGACGTTCGACTTCACCTGGTAGGCGATGAAGAGCGCCACATCGTCCGGCAGGACGACGCCGTCCTGATCCGCCTTGCGGCGGAGGATCGCCACCTTCGTTTCGAGGTCAGGCGCCTGGATGTCGGCGATCAAGCCCCATTCGAAGCGCGAACGCAGCCGCTCCTCGAGCGCCGGAATGTTCCGCGGCGACGAGTCCGACGACAGGATGATCTGCCGCTGACTGGTGTAGAGCGTGTTGAAGGTATGGAAGAACTCCTCCTGCGTGCGCTCCTTGTTGGCGAGGAACTGGATGTCGTCGACAAGCAGCACGTCGATCGTCCGGTAGCGGTCGCGGAAGGAGGGCATCGACTTGAAGCGCAGGGAGTTGATCAGCTGGTTCACGAACTGTTCGGCGGTGAAGTACAGAACGCGGAGCTCGGGTCGCTTGGCGAGGATCTGGTGCCCGATCGCGTGCAGCAGATGGGTCTTGCCGAGGCCGACACCGCCGTAGAGGAAGAGCGGGTTGTAGCTGTGCGCCGGACTCTCCGCGACGGCACGCGCGGCGGCATGGGCGAACTGATTCGAGCTGCCCACGACGAACGTCTCGAAGGTGTACTTCGGATTGAGCCGGTCGCCGGTCGGAGGTGCCGAAGTGGCCGCGAATTCCGCACCTTCCGGGCGGCCGAAACGGTCCCCGTCCAGGTTTTCGGCGATGACGGAGACCGAGAACAGCTCATCGAAAATCAGACCGGCTTCGCGGTCGAGGGTCTCGCGGTAGCTCTCCTCGAGCGTGTGCACGAAGCGCGCGTTCGGCGCGAGAAGCACAACCCCCGACTCGCTCTCGCTGCGCACCTTGAGTGGCGCGAACCAGGTGCCGTACTCCTCGGGCTCGAGGATCGCGCGCAGACGCTCCTGCAGGAGCGACCATGGACTAGAGGTCAACGGCATGGGGGCGGCAGGATATCAACAGTTTTTCCACAGACTGCGGAAAAGTAACGGCAGTGCTGAGAGAGCGAGATGTCGGGAGAGGATCGGCGACTCCGGGCCATCAGAGACCATGCGCAAAGGACTGCCACGCCGCGTCGAGCTCCAGTTCGAGTGGCGCTCGCGGCAGGCCCGCGCCACTCCCTTCGAAGCCTCTAGTCCCTCCAATCATTCCGAACTGTTTCGCGACCTCGGCACCGAGGAGCTTCGCCGCCAGAGCCTGGGTGAGCGCCGCCTGAAGACCGGGGGTGCCACGGGAGGCGAGCAGTTCCCAGAAGCTCTGGGGCTTCGGAAGAAAGATCAGTCCTGTCGCCTTTTCGGCGGGTATGGCGGCCTGCTCGCGTGCGATCGCGATCGCACGGTCGAGACCGCCCAGCTCGTCGACGAGCCCCCTCGGCATGGCGTCCGCACCGGTCCAGACCCGCCCCGCCGCAACCGCTTCCACAGCTTCGCGGGTGAGCTTCCGGCCGGTCGCGACGTGATCGAGAAAACGGCCGTAAATCTCGGCGATGCGCTTCTTGAGGATCGCCGTCTGCTGTTCGTCGAACGGTTTCAGCGTCGAATAGAGATCGGCATGGGCACCGCGCTGCAGCGGATCGTGCGTGACGCCGAGAAGCTCCTCCTGGAATCGCCCGGTCGCGAGCTTCCCGGTGACGACGCCGATCGAGCCGGTGATCGTCGCCGGCTCCGCGACGATTCGCGTCGCGTGCGCCGCGATGTAGTAACCCCCCGATGCGGCGACATCGGACATCGAAACGATGACCGGCTTCTTCTCCCGCAGCCGGTCGACCTCCCTGAGGATGAGATCCGAAGCCAGCGCCGAACCGCCGGGACTGTCGATCCGCAGGACCACCGCGACGACGGAATCGTCTTCGGCGAGCGAGTGGAGCTCCGTCGCCATGTCGCTCGAACCGATCGCGGTCTCACCACCGAACGGTCCGGAACCGCCGCCGCCGCGGACGATCGCCCCCTGAGCGAAGAGCACCGCGACCCGCGATCCGGAGTCGCCGCGCGTCATCTGCGCCACCGGACTGCGCGCGTAGTCGAGAAACGGGACCTGCTGCGGAACGGGTGTGTCCCCTTCCGCCTTGTCGATCGCGGCGCGGAATTCGTCGGGGTAGAGAATCTCGTCGACGAGATGCTCCTCGAGCGCGTCGGCGGCGGAGATCGGGGCGGAATCGATCCAGGCGCGGACGGTGGCGGCGTCGCTCTTGCGATCCGCGGCGATCCCGTCGACGATCTGTCCGAGGAAACTGTCGAGCAGCGCGTCGAGTGCGATTTTCGCCGCCGGCGAGTGGCGCGCCTGGGTGTAGATCTCGCCGTAGCTCTTGAACTCGCCCGCGGTGAGGAAGCTGGGCTCGATCTTCAGTTTGTCGAGTCCGCCGCGGAGAAACGGGCTGTCGGCGAAGAGCCCGAGCAGGTTGATTTCGCCCGCCGGCGCGAGGGCGATCGAAGCGCAGGCCGACGCGAGGTAGTACTCGAGAGTGCCGTTTCCGCCTTCGCCAGCGGTTTCGAGGTAGCAGCGCACGGGCTTGCCGGCGCGATTGAGCTCGGAGATCTGGCGGCGGAGCTCCTGCGCCTTCGCGAGGCCGAAGTTGGCATCGCGGATTTCGAGTGCGACGCCAGTCACCGACGGATCGGTCCGCGCTGCGAGGAAGCCGCGATAAAGCAGGGAGAGAGAGACGTTCTCGTCGTCGCCCACGAACGGCAGCATCGGTGCGGTCGCCTGATCGGCAAGCGGCGCGTCGAGCGTCAACGTCAGCACCTTCTTGCCGTGGCCGACGAGCGAGACGTCGGTCGAATGTCGAGCGATGAGAAAGCCGGTCCCGGCGACGACCGTGCCGAGGAGCACTGCAAGGAGGAGTAGAAAGAAAAGCCTTCGCATGTCGGTTCGCGTCTCCGACCAGCGAAGATAGCGCGATCCGCGCACCGGGCTCGCAGGTCGGAGACGCGAACCCATGGCATCTGTTTTGCTAATCCAGGACGACAGAGTCATCACCGTGCGCGAGGAGGTTCCACTTCCCAACCGTTAGCCCACCCAGAAGTTCCGAGATCCGGTGGATCTCCACCCCTCTTCAAGCCCAGCCAAAATCCCCTAAACAACAGGGGTATAGCCACTTAAGAGCCAACCACCTCGGAACCTCCCGCATGCGGTTCTTTTCTTCGGCCCGGGCTAACCCCCGGGCCGATCTCTTTTGGGGACGGTCCGCTTCCGGTCGTTTTGGCGGATACCGTCCGGTTTCCCCCGGATACACTGCCAACCGTGCCGGTTGCAGAATCGCTTCTGAGCTGGTTTGACGCCTCCCGGCGCGACCTCCCCTGGCGGGAAACGTCCGATCCCTACTCCATCTGGATTTCCGAGATCATGGCGCAGCAGACCCGCGTCGAGACGGTCATCCCGTTCTACCGCCGGTTCCTGGCGCGATACCCGGACGTCGCGAGCCTGGCGGCGGCGGACGAGGGCGAGCTCCTCTCCTTATGGTCGGGGCTCGGCTACTACCGGCGGTGCCGGATGCTGCACGCCGCGGCGCGCCAGATTGTCGCCGGAACGACGGCAGCGTCGCCTCAGCCGGAGTTGCCGCGCAGCGCGCGCGAGCTCGCGGAGCTTCCCGGAATCGGTCCCTATACGGCAGCGGCGATCGCCAGCATCGCCTTCGGCGAACCGGTGCCGGTTCTCGACGGCAACGTCGAGCGTGTCATCTCCCGCTACGCCGCTCTTCCGGCGGGAATGAAAACGGCTGCCGGGCGGCGGGAGATTCTCGCTCTCGCGGCTTCCTTTCTCGATCTCTCCCGTCCCGGCGACAGCAACCAGGCGCTCATGGAGCTCGGCGCCACGGTCTGTACACCGCGCGCGCCGCGATGCCCGCTCTGTCCGTTGGCGAACGGTTGCGCGGCGCTGGCGCAGAAAGCGGTCGAGAATTTTCCGGCACGTTCCGGCCGCGCGGCGCCGCTTCGTATCCGGCAACTCCTTGCCGTCGTCTTTCGTGAAGGGAAGATCCTCCTCTTTCGCCGGCCTTCGGATGCGCGACAGCTCGCGGGACTCTGGGAGTTTCCTCTGGTCGATTTCCCGGCGGCCGGCGAGGCAGAGGCGCTCGAAAGCGAGGCGGTCGAAACCGAAGCTCTCGAGCTCGTGGCGAAATACGGCGGTCGCTGGGCGCTCGCGGAGGAGGCGGTTCATTTCCGTCACGCCATCACCACCCGGAGCTTCGAGATTGAGGCGCGGCGAGCGACCCTCCTTGTCGACGACGAGACGCTCGCCGAGAACGAGTCGGGTTTCGAAGCCGGATGGTGGAGCGGCGAGGCGGCGCTCGCCCTGCCGCTCACCGGCCTGGCGCGAAAAGTTCTCGCGCGGCGCGAATTTCAACCGTCCCGGTTGAGTGAGCCCGCGCAGGGCTTTCAGCCCGGCTGAGACGACTCGCCGCCGGAGAGGATGAACCAGCCGACGATCTTGTCGTCGATCTCCCGCAGGCGCTTCGCCACCAGGCCGCAGAGGATCTTGAGCAGCGGCAGCGACGAGATCTTGCGCACGTCGAGAATTCCCGCCACGACTTCCGCCGGGATCGCGAGCACGACCGCACCGCCGTCGTGAGCTCGTGCCTGCGCCGAGCGCGGCGCGCCGTCGATGAGCGCCATTTCGCCGAAGTAGTCGCCGCGCTCGAGAAACGCGAGCGCCTCTTCGCCGGCGCCGGCGATGAACTTGCTGATCAGGATGCGGCCTTCGAGAATGACGTACATCGCATCGCCCGGATCGCCTTCGAGGAAGAGGATCTGACCACGCTTCAGCTTGCGTTCGCGCGACAGTGAGGTGAGGAAGTTGATCTCGAGCGGTGAGAGCTTCTGCTCGGCGAAGAGATTGCGCTTGGCATTGATATCGAGACGGAACTCTCCCGTCTGAGGTTTGAGCTGAGGTGTCTGGAGTCCGGCGCCGGGAGGGCTGTGTGCGAAGAAACGGCCGAGCTCGTCGTTGGTCCGGCGCAGTTTCGCCGACAGGCTCTTCCAGAAGGTCCAGAAGAGAGCGACGGCGACGCGCTGGTTGCTCTCGAGCAGCGACGAGATCGCCTCGTTGGGAAATGCGATGAGGGCGGACTCCGTTCGTGTCACGGCGTCACCGGAGCGCGAGATGGAATCGATGAAACTTGCCTCTCCGAAAAGCGAGCCGCTGCCGAGCTGGGCGAGAGTGAAAGGGCCGTACGGAGTGGTGCGCTGAATCTCGATCAGGCCGCGATCGACCACGTAGAGATCGCGGGTCGCATCGCCCTGCTTGAGGATGCCGGTTTGTGCGGGGTAGGCCCGGCCGATCGCGCACGCGGCGAGCGCTTTGAGCTCGGCTTCGCGGAAGTGCGCGAAGAGTGCGATCTGAGAGAGCCTCGAGGCGAGTCCCAAAGTACCGCTATTGTAGCGTCCAAATGCCGACCTATCGCCTGACGATCGAATACGAAGGAACGCGCTACCGCGGCTGGCAGGAACAGAAGAACGCCCGCACTGTCGCGGGCGAGCTGCGGCAGGCGATCGAAGCCACCATCAAGGAGAGGAAGGTCGACCTCGGAGGCTCGGGGCGTACCGACGCCGGAGTTCACGCGCTCGCCCAGGTCGCGCACTTGAAAACCAGCGCGAAGCTGCGCCGCGAAGAGGTCCTCCAGGCGGTGAACGAAGCGCTTCCCGCGGACATTCATCTGCTGTCGATCGAACCCGCCGACGAGCGCTTCCATGCCCGTCATACGGCGACGTCGCGCAGCTATCTCTACCAGATCTCCCGTCGCCGGACGGCGCTCGCCAAGCGTTTCGTCTGGTGGGTGCGCCGACCGCTCGACGTCGGAGCGATGCGCGCCGGTGCCGCGCTTCTCGCGGGGCGCCACGATTTCGCGCGCTTCTGCGAGAAGCCGCAGGAGCAGACGTCGACGATCGTCGTCGTCGAGGGCTGTGAAGTCTCGACCGCCGGCGAGCTGATTCTGGTTCGCGTTGTCGCGTCGCACTTTCTGTGGAAGATGGTGCGGCGAATCGTCGGTTCGCTGGTCGAGGTCGGCGGCGGGAATCTGGATCTCGCGGCGCTCGAAGGGCTGCTCCATCCGGACAAGGCGCGGCGCGCCGCGTCTCCCGGCGAGCATCTTCCGGCGGAAACGACGGCGCCGCCCTCGGGCCTTTTTCTCGAGCGCGTGCTCTACCCGGGCGACGCTCCGCTCGGCGCCGCCCGTCCGGCGACGCCGATCGAGCGCTGATCGCCCGGTCTCAGAGAAGGTCGAGCTGAGCCGGTTGCAGCCGGCGGAGCGTTTCTTCTTCGACCTCGTCGAGCCATTCGGCGGAGCGCTCCGGAGCGAGCTCGAAAATATCGACGCCGCGCGCGGCGACCTCGCTGCGCAGCCGTTCGTCGACCGCGCGCTGGAAGGTGGGATCGGCGGCGCGAATGCCGTCCGCCTGCGGGACGCCGAGAATCGGCACGTAGACGAGGAGTTCATACGAGGCGAGCCAGCTCGAGACGAGGCGGTCGAGCGCCTGGTCGCTCCCGGCACCGGCTGCGAGGAGAAAGTAGACGTAGTTGTCGAGCAGGCTCCGGTCGCAGAGAACGAGCGGGTAGCGCGCTGTGGCGACGATCTCCTCGGCGATCTGTGTGTGAAGAATCCACCGCTGGGCGTCGGCGGTGGTTTCCGCGTTGATCGGCAACGGACAGCGCCGAGCGACCTCGTTCACGATGTCGAGTGCCAGGTCGCGTCGCTTGAGGCGCGCGGCGAGTCCATAGCAGAGCGTCGTCTTGCCGACTCCATGGCTGCCGATGAAAGCGACCTTGTGACTGCGCGCTCTCACGGCGGGGAGCTCGCAAGCTCTGCGACGATCGCCTCGCACACGAAGTCGAGCTGGACGTCTGTGATGGCGAACGGCGGCAGGAGCTCGACGACGGCTCCGTTCGGTCCGCCGCAGAGAACCAGCAGGCCGCGAGCGCGGAGCGCCGTCGCGAAGCTCCGTGCAGATTCCGGCCTCGTGAAAGCGAGTCCCCAGAGCGCACCGCGCCCGCGAAGCTGGACGCTTTCCGGAAGCGCGGAAAGACTCTCGAGCAGGCGGGTTCCGATCGCTTCGGCGCGCTCGACGAACCGCTCTTCTTCGAGAACGGAAAGCGTGGCGAGCGCGGCGGCGCAGGCAAGTGGATGGGCGACGAACGTTCCCGTATGCAACGCCTCGCCGCCCGTACGCCAGGATTCCATGAGGTCCGACCTGCCCACGACAGCGGCGACGGGCAGGCCACCGCCGAGCGCTTTGCCGCAGCAGAGGAGATCGGGCCGCACACCGTCGTGATCGCCAGCGAAGAGCCGGCCGGTGCGTCCGAAACCGGTGAGGATCTCGTCGAGGATGAGCTGGGTGCCGCGAGCGCGGCAGAGCGCGGCAAGCGCAGCGAGCCAGCCGTCCGGCGGCACGAGAATGCCTTCCCGGCCGACGATCGGCTCGACGAGCACGGCGGCAAAGGTCTCGTCCAGGGCTTCGGCCACGAGCTCGGGAGCGCAGGCGAACGGTAGCCGGACGAAATGGGGCGAGAGCTGGTCCGCGAACGGCAGCCGGAAAGCCGGGCGCGAGGTCGCAGCGAGCGCCCCCAACGTGAGCCCGTGATAGCCCGGAGCGAAAACCAGCAGGCGTTTCCGGCCGGTCGCGAGGATGGAGGTCTTGATCGCAACCTCAACGGCATCCGCTCCCGACACCGCGAAGTGAACGCGCGGATTCTCGACCGGTGCGAGCGCGCACAAGCTCTCCGCGAGGGCGATACGCGCCGGATGCGCGGCGACGTCGCCCAGACCATGGAGGAGATCGCGCGACTGGCAGGTGACGGCAGCGACGACGCGCGGATGGCGGTGACCGATCGAGGCAGCGCCGAAGCCCGAGGTGAGGTCGATGAAGCGATTTCCGTCGACGTCCAGTACATTCGCGCCGCGCGCCGCGGCCCAGACGAGCGCTGCTTCATCGCCGGGCCCGAGCGTGTTGATCCCCGGCGCTTCGTGCCGCGCGAGGCGCAGCGACGCCCGGCGGCTCTCCGGCCCCGGGAGCGCGTTCTTGATCTCCGGCAGAAGATCGCCGCGCAGAAGCTCGAGACTCATCGCGCCATCCGTTGTCGCGGAAACGATGTGCGCCTAGAGGTCCCGGCGTCCGGCGAGCGAACGCCCGAGCGTGACCTCGTCGGTGTATTCGATGTCGCCGCCGACGGGCATTCCGAAGGCCAGGCGTGAGACGTGCGGCACGCGCTCCTTGAGCAACCGCGCGAGATAGAGCGCCGTCGCTTCGCCCTCGACGTTCGGGTTCGTGGCGACGATCACCTCTTCGACTTTGTGGGCGCCGTCGAGCCGGGAGAGGAGTCCCGAGATGCGGAGCTCCGCAGGGCCGATACCGCGTTGAGGCGAAAGACTCCCGAGAAGCACGTGGTAGAGCCCGTGAAACTCACCCGTGCGCTCGAGCGGCTGAATGTTGAACGGCTCCTCGACGACGCAGATGCGAGTCTGGTCGCGCATCGGATCGCTGCAATAGCGGCAGGGATCTTCGGCGGTGATCGAGTTGCAGATCGAGCAGTGGAAGAGCTTCTCTTTGACCTCGATGACTGCGTCCGCGAGACGCCGCGCCTGATCGATGGGGACACGCAGGAGGTGATACGCGAGGCGCGTCGCGGTTTTCGGGCCGATCCCGGGAAGCCGCGCGAGCTCGGAGATCAGCCGCGAGAGTGGATCGGCCATCTGGAGGGGGACCGGCAAGAGGAGAGCGACGAAGAGGAGAGCTCCGGACGCGTACGGCGTCCGCTCACATCATTCCCGGCAGACCGCCGGAGAGCGATCCGAGCTTCGTCTGCATCG
>JBDTQG010000092.1:0-12513 GCA_039932315.1 Thermoanaerobaculia bacterium | reverse complement strand
CGTCGCAGCCTCCAAAACGGGTGCCGGAGGCACCTTGGACATGGCAATAGGCGTCAGTCGTCGAGGTCGAGAGCCAGGCGCGGTACGTGCCGGCGTTGGGCAGCGGAGTCGGGAGTGCGGCGGCGGCGCGCGCCCGGCAGACCGAGTCCGCCTTGTCGAGCACGGTAGCGCCAGTGGCCCCGGCCCACGAGGCGAGGTTGCCGGTGCCGGTCACCGAGGTGATGAACGCCCGGCGCTGGGTGGCCTGGGCTGGCGCCAAGGCGAGCGCTGAAGCGGTCACGGCGAGCAGGATGATGCGGGCGACGCGGGCGATGCGGACGACGCGAAGGTTGCGGCGATCGGTCATTTCAGGCCTCCTCTTTACAAGGGGAAGCGCAGACCGCGGCAAGCGGGGCCATGCCGGGCCCCCAGGCTGCGGCGCTCGCCGGACATCCATTTCGCCTTCCTTTCGGATCGGGCGACGCCTGCGTCGCCCCGACGATTGGAGCGGCATTGGGACAGTCCAAAGATCCGTCAGGAAACTCGCTGAGCCGAGGACGGCGCCGGGACCGACGGAAGTCGACGTCGTGGACTACGGTTCAGGTGATCATTCGAGGCGAGTGATCCCAACCCGCCCGGGAGAAATTTTTCGCGAGGAGTTCCTCCTCCCGGCGTCGTCGACCCGGCGCCACGTGTCGGAGCGCCTCGGCGATTGCAAGCGATAGGCTCCTTGCGAAGTCCTTGGCGCCGGGAAAATTGCCCGCCCATCTCTCGACCGGGCTTCAAAAGGGGACAGCTCGATGCCCTATGACGAAGGCCTCGCCGAGCGGATACGGGAAGTCCTTCGCGACCGGGCGGACATCGTCGAGAAGAAGATGTTCGGCGGGATCGCATTTTTGTGGCGCGGGCATATGTTGGTGGGAATTGCCAGCGACAACCTGATGGCGCGGGTGGGACCTGCGGGGTATGAAGGGGCGCTCGCTCGTCCGCAGGCGCGGCCGATGGATTTCACCGGCCGGCCGCTCGCCGGCTACGTTTTCGTCGGCCCGCTCGGCTTCGAGGCGGACGCCGACCTCGTGCGCTGGGTCGAGGAGTGCCTGCAGTTCGTCGCGACCCTGCCGCCGAAGAAGGTCAAGGGGAGTTGATCTCATCCCCCCGGCGCGGCGATTCCGCTGCGGCGTGCACGGCGCCAAGCGCTCTCCTTCTGGATGGTAGGGTCTCCGCAGAGGAGATCCATGGACACCCCCGGCGACGGCGAGCACGAAAAGATGCTGCAGTTTCCTGAGCTGGGCCCAGCTTGGCAGCAGTTCGCGGGCAAGCTGCCGCTGCGCGGCATCCTTCTCGCGCTGTTCGCCGCGATCTTGCTTTTCGGCTCGGTCTACACGATCGAGCCCGAAGAGATCGGCGTCGTTCTGCGGTTCGGCAAGTACGTGCGCGAGGCGAGTCCGGGGCTCAACTTCAAGATGCCGCTCGGTGCCGAGACCGTGACGAAAGTGCCGGTCGAGCGGCAGCTCAAGGAGGAGTTCGGCTTCCGCACCGAGGTGGCCGGTGTGCGGACCCAGTACTCGCCCGCCCAACAGGACGACGAATCGCTGATGCTCACCGGCGATCTCAACATTGCCGATGTCGAATGGGTCGTCCAGTACCGGATCGTCAACGCCTACGACTTTCTGTTCAAAGTGCGAAATGTCCGCGAGACCTTCCGCGCGATGACCGAAGCCGTGGTCCGTGAAGCGGTCGGCGACCGCACCGTCAACGAAGTGCTGACGGTCGGCCGGCAGGAGGTCGCCAGCCTCGTCGAACAGAACCTGCAGGCGCTGTGCGTCCAGTACGAGATGGGAATCAAGGTGGAGCAGGTCGTCCTGCAGAACGTCAATCCGCCGGAGAAGGTCAAACCGTCGTTCAACGCCGTCAACCAGGCGCAGCAGGAGCGCGAGGAGCGCATCAACACCGCGCAGCGCGAGTTCAACCAGGTGATCCCCAGGGCGCGGGGCGAGGCGCAGCAGACGGTCGAGCAGGCGGAAGGCTACGCGCTCGACCGCGTCAACCGGTCCGAAGGCGACGCGGCGCGCTTCGTCGCGCTGTACAAGGAATACAAGAAAGCGCCCGAGGTCACGCGAAAACGGATCTACCTCGAGACTCTTGCCCGGGTGCTGCCCAAGGCGGGGCGGAAGGTCGTCGTCGACAAGGACGTCAAGAGCCTGGTGCCGCTGCTCAATCTCGAGGGCGCACGAACGGCTCCCGCACCGGCCACCGGAGGTGCGCAGTGAAGGGGTTCGGCTGCATCGCGCTGGTCCTCGTCGCCATCGTCGGGCTGTGGAGCTCCGGCTATGTCGTCAACGAAGCCGAGCAGGTGATCCTCACCCAGTTCGGCCGCCCGGTCGGCGATCCCGTCTCCGCACCCGGCTTTCACTTCAAGGTGCCGTTCATCCAGGAAGTGCATCGCTTCGAAAAGCGCTTCCTCGAGTGGGACGGCGAGGCCAACCAGCTGCCGACCCGCGACAAGCGCTTCATCTGGGTCGACATGTACGCTCGCTGGCGGATCAGCGATCCGCTCAAGTACTTTCAGCGTCTGAAGGATGAGCGCGGTGCGCAGACCCGGCTCGACGACATTCTCGACGGCGAGACCCGCAACGCGATCGCCAATCACGATCTGGTCGAAGTCGTGCGGGCGACCAATCGCACGCCGGAGCTCGACGAGTCGCAGACCGCGGAGGAGCTCGTCACGCTGAAGCCCATCGAGGTCGGGCGGGAGAAGATCCAGGCCGAGATTCTTTCCAAGGCGCAGGCGCGCACGGAGGACCTCGGGATCGAGATCCTCGACGCCCGCCTGAAGCGGATCATCTACGTCGCCGAGGTGCAGGCGAAAGTCTTCGACCGGATGATCGCCGAACGCGAAAGGATCGCCGCGCGATTTCGTTCCGAAGGCGAAGGGGAGGCGCTGCGCATTCAGGGCGAGAAGGAACGCGAGCTCAAGCAGATCGGCTCCGAGGCCTATCGCACCGCGGAAGAGATCCGCGGTCGCGCCGATGCGCACGCCACCGAGATCTACGCTGCGGCGTACAACAGCTCCAGTGACTCACGCGACTTCTACGAGTTCCTCAAGACCATGGAGACCTTCGAGTCCACCATCGACGGCGACACGACGCTCGTCCTGTCGACCGACGGCGACTTCTACGGCTATCTGAAGCGCAGCTCCGGGTAGGGGGGGGGCGGCGCCAAGCCCAGGAGGGCGACGCATGCGTCGCCCCGACGATTGGACCCGCATTGGGACAGGCCGAGGATTTGTCGGGACACTCGACGAGCCGACATTGGCGACATGCTGGGGAGCGGTCAGGGGAAGCGCAGGGCTCCTTGTCGAATTCGCCATCCTCCGTTCGACTACAGGGTGAACCGAAAGTCCTCGAGGAGACCCCCATGCCCAACAAGTCGTCGCTCATCGCCCTGTCGCTGTCGTTCATCGCGCTCGCCGGTGTCGCTCTGCCCGTGCAGGCCACGGCGGGTCTCAAACCGCTCAAATCGGGTCGCGTGCCGGCGAACGGCATCGACTACTACTACGAGATCCACGGGCAGGGTGAACCGCTCCTGCTCCTGCATGGCGGCATGGGATCGATCGAGATGTTCGGTCCCGTGCTCGCGACGCTCGCGAAGACACGGCAGGTGATCGCAGTCGATCTTCACGGCCACGGGCGGACGGCTCTCGGCACGAGGCCGATCGAGATGCCGGCGATGGGCGACGACCTTGCGGTGCTGCTCAAGGCGCTGGGCTATGGCGCGGTCGACGTCCTCGGTTACTCGATGGGCGCCGACGTCGGGCTGCGTCTCGCGATCCAGCATCCGGAGAGTGTGCGCCGGTTGGCGCTCGTCTCCCCGGCGTTCGAGCACGACGCTTACTATCCTGAGCTGCTGGCGATGCAGGCGGGAGTCGGCGCGACGATGGCCGCGCAGATGAAAGAGACGCCGATGTACAAGTCGTATGTCGCAGTGGCGCCGAAGCCCGAGGACTTTCCCCGTTTTCTCGACGCGATCGGGGTCCTGATGCGGACGCCGTACGACTGGTCGGCCGAGGTCGCAAAGCTCGCCGGTCCGGTCATGCTGGTCTGGGGCGACAGCGACATGATCCGGCCGGAGCACATGGTGAAGTTCTACCAGCTCCTCGGCGGCGGCCTCCGCGACGGCGGGTTCATGCGCGAGCATGTTTCGCCGAACCGGCTGGCGATTCTGCCGAATCGCACGCACTACGACATTCTCGACGCTCCCGAGCTGCTGCCGACGGTTCTGCCGTTTCTGAACGGAGACACGAAAGTGAAGAGCTTGGCGGAGTAGTGGCGAAGTGGCGGGAGCGACGGTGTGGAGCGTGAGCCGAACCCGTGCGACGCATGCGTCGCCCCTACATCCAAATCGGGAAATGTCTCCGCGGGCGCCGCCGGTACAGCTGCGGCTTGTCAGGTGCAGCTTGTCAGGTGCGAGGCGATTGCAATCGTGAACGACCGATGGCGAATGAGGTGCCCTGAACCGCTGCACCTCGATGGCGGGTGTCAACGATCGCGGTTCAACGCGCGTGGGTCAACTCTCGAGGAAGGTGTCGAGGTGGCGGGCGAATTCGCGGTAGTCGTCGAGCCGGGACGCGAGCATCTCTTCGACGATCCGGAGATCGACCTCGAGGTAGCCGTGCACGAGGACGTTGCGAAAGCCCGCGATGCCACGGAAGCGCTCGGCGAAGACTTGCGGCAGGGTCGCGAGCGCCACGTCGAGTGCCAGCAGATGGCGCCGCACGACGGTTCGGTCGACGCCTCCCGGGCTCATCTTCCGAACTCTCCGGCGGCGATTCTGCGGTGGTGCGCAGCGTCGATCTTCGCCAACTGCGGCAGGTAGTCGCAGTAGCGCGAAAGCGCCTGGCCGGCCCGCCGGGTGGTCGCCTGCAGGTCGCGGGAGACGATGCGGATGCCATCCCGGAGCACCCGGTGGTAGAGCAGAGGTGGGGCCGAGTTGAGCGCCACGACATCGATGGCGTTGGTGCCGAGGACCGCACCGAGCTCCGCGCCGATCTCCGCCGCCCGCGCGACCAGCGACGGAGTGGCAGGCTCGCGACGGAGAGTGTCGCGCTGGAGAGAGCCGCTGGTGAGCTCGCCGAAAGCGGGAGAGTCGGGGTCGAGATAGACCGCCACGTCGATGTCGCTGTGCGCACGGCTCTCCCCGCGCGCCGTCGAACCGAAGAGATAGGCCTCGAGCACCTCCGGGCGGCTTTGCAGAACCGCGCCGAGCCGGACGAGCAGGGTCTCGCGATCCGCGGGGCTCATGCCGGCATTGTACGTCCTGGAGACTGGACGAGGGAGAAGCCCAGGCGCGAGCCCACCTGCGGTCGAAGCGCCGCTGGCGTTCCAGGCCGTGAGGTCGTTCGGCTCGAAATCGTCAGCGCTGTCGCCCGGCGCCGCCACCCGCCGTGTCGGCTTCCCGATCCGGATCTCGATCTATCTCGAAAGGCTCGGCGGATTTCGCTCGCGCGACGCTTCTCGGAGGAACGATGAAAACGAATCAGGGAAGAAACCGAACCCGAATCTCATGGTGCGCGCACACGATCCTCTACGGGTCGCTCTATTCCGGCCGATGAAGACGAACGCATCCGTCGTCTCGATCGTGCTCGGGACCTTGCTCGCCGCGCCCGCGTTCGCGATCCAGAATCTCGCCCCGAACGCGGAGTTCGACATCGACATCGTCCCGTGGAGCGCCGGATTCACCTCCACATCGGTCGACTGGACCAGCGTCGATCGCAGCGGCTGCAGCGCCTCGATTTCGGGGGCCGCGCAGGCGATGAACTTCGCCACGTCTTCCGCTCAAGGTCGCGGGATCTCGGCCTGCATCACCGGCTTCGTGCCCGGGCAGACCTACACTTTCGGTGCCGACCTTCATTTTCCGTCCGGCCAGGCGCGCACCGGGTCCGCGCTGATGTTGGCGGTCTGGCTCGCGAGCACGGACTGCTCCGGCTTCAGTCGAACGACGGACTCGTCGCCCGCGATCGACTCCACGACCGCCGGCAGCTGGGTTCACGTCGAGGGGACGACGGTCGCCGGAGCCGAGGATGGCAGCGTCGCCCTGGTGGCGCGGCTGGTCAAGGATCAGGCAGGTGGCGCGCTCGCGGTCGATTTCGATGGCGCCTTTTTCGTTCCGGGAGCGAACTTTCTGTTCGACGACGGGTTCGATCGCCAGTCGACCTGTCGCTGGTCCTCGGAATCGCCCGGAGCCGGCTGGTCGCTCGTCATGCCCTGACGAGTAACGTCGCGCCGCGGGCGACGTAGTCCTTCTCAGTTGCGGGCGGAGAGAGTTCCGCCCGCGTTCTGGGAGACCATTCATGCGTACCTTTGCCATCGTCTTGGTCACGTTCGTTCTCGCCGCCGGCAGTACGGTTTCCGTTTCTCACGCCGAAGCCAGGAAGGCGACGCCTCTCGAGTTCTTGCTCAACTCGGCGGCGAGCGATTTTCATGAGCACACGCAGCCGGCCCCGGACCGCTTCCGCGATGTGCGACTGGGCCATTTCAAGACGGAGAGCGGAGAAGTGCAGTACTTCCTGTGCGGCGAGTTTCTGCCGGCGCGGGAGAGTGGCAAGGCGAAGTGGACGAAGTTCGCAACGATCCAGACGTCGGGATACGAGCAGTGGATCGGCGGCCAGAGCCAGAGCTTCTGCCGGCATTCCGGGACGAAATGGGAAGGCAGCGCCGATCTTTCGCCGTCGTTGCAGATCCGCCTCGAGGCTCTGCGCGGACCTGCCGGAAAGTAATCCGGCAGAGAAGAGCAACAACCCGCCGCGTTGGACAGTGGTCAAGTTCCTCTGAATCCGGGCGACGCATGCGTCGCCCACTTCGCTCACGGTACGCTGGCGCTCCAAAAAGGTGCCAGGCGATTTCCGGCGGCGAAGGAGCCCGGGACTCGAAATGTCGGGATCGCCCGGATGGCGTTCCGCCCGGGTCGTTTGCGTTATATAGATGCAGAACAAAACGACCATCGAGCTCCGATCCGACACGGTTCATGACGGGGGAGGACGACCCATGCGACGAACGCTTTCCGGCACTTTCGTGTTCGCGGCGGTTCTGCTGACTTCGATTCCGACCCCCGCCCTCGCCGGCTGGCGTTCGGAGGGGCCGTTCCTGGGGAACGTCGCGAGCGTTGTCTTCGCGCCCTCGAAGCCGGAGACGATCTACGCCGCGACGAGCGGCGGCGGAGTCTTCCGGAGCGACGACGGCGGCGCTTCGTGGTCACTTCCCGGGGACGGGATGACGAATCGCAACGTCCGCTGGCTCGTGGTCGACCCGGTCGACCCGGCGAGCGTCTGGGCGGGGACGAACGGGACCGGGAACGGTTCGGCCCTCTGGCGGACGAGCGACCGGGGAGTGACGTGGAAGAACGTCTCCGACGCCTATCCCGGCGGGCGCGTGCAGTCGACCGGCCGGCCGGTCGCGATGGCGCCGACGCAACCGAAGACGATCTATGTCCCGTCGTCGAATCTCCACTACCGCACCGATGATGGCGGCAAGACCTGGCGCGACTTCCGCGTGCCGAATCAGGATGCGTACGTCATCGCCGTCTCTCCGACCGATCCCAAGATCGTCTACGCCGGCGGCCGCGGCGATGCGCAGAACGTGAGCCGGAGCGCCGACGGCGGCAAGACCTGGCGGCAGATCGGCATCGGTCTCGGCCAGAACAGCCTGTCGGTGCTGCTCATCGACCCGGCGAACCCGAAGACTCTCTACGCGGCGGGCGGAACGTTCACGAACATTTTCAAGAGCACCGACGAGGGAGAGAACTGGGAGGCGCTCACGATTCCCGTCGGCGGCACGAGCGAGCTGTTCAGCCTGACGATGGAGCCGTCCCCACCGCACGGCCTCTGGGCAGCGACCGAGGACGGACTCTTTCGCAGCGGCGACGGCGGGTCGAGCTGGACACGGCTCGACCGCGATACGGGAAACTACGTCGTGCAGACCGTCGCCGTCGATCCGCGCGACGCGAAACATCTGATCGCCGGTTCCGCAGGCGACGGCATCTTCGCGAGCCGCGATGGCGGCGCCAGCTGGAGCGCCTCGAACAAAGGCCTCGCCGCGGGATGGACGGAGAAGCTCTGGGGCGCTGCGGGCAGCCCGGCGCTTTTCGCCGACATGTCCTACGGCCTGGTGCGTCGGGAAGGAAACGACTGGGTCGAAGTCGCAGAATCGTTCGGGCGCGGGAAGCTGTCGAATTCCGGCGGCTTTCTCTTCGACACCGGGAGTCCTGGCTTGATCTACGCCTTCGACGGCTCGACGTACTGGAAATCGGCCGACGGCGGCCGGCGGTGGCAGTCGGTCGAACAGAAAGGTCCGTCGATGCGCGACATGATGAAAGGGAGCACCGACTCGGTGCAGTTCGCGAGTCTCGCGGTGGAGAGCGGCAACCCGAAGACGATGTACGCCGGATCGCGTTCGAACGACACGCCGGGCGGGGCGGTCTACAAGACGGTCGACGGCGGCAAGAAGTGGACGCCTTCAGGAACCGGTTTGCCGACCGAGCCGGTGCGGCTGCTTCTCGCTGCCGCGCCGCAGACCGTCTATGCGCGGGTCGGCGCGAAGGCGCTCTTCCGCACCACGAACGGCGGGTCGAGCTGGGTCGCGGCGAGCTCCGGTCTTCCGGACGGAGAGTTTCACGATCTCGTTCTGAGTCGCACCCTGCCATCCCTGCTTTTCGCAGCGACGGACAAGGGACTTTTCAAGAGCGCCGATTCGGCGACGAGCTGGACGAGAGTCGGCGCCACGAGCGGGCTCGAAGACGACGACGTCGCCGCGGTCGCGCTCGACCCGGCGAGCGGCGCCCTCTTCGCGGGAACATTCCAGGGAGTCTTCCGGAGCAGCGACAACGGCGCCACCTGGAAGCCGATGAACGAGGCACTTCCGAACACCGACGTCCGCGCCCTCGCCGTTTCCGGATCGCCGGCCCGCCTGTGGGCCGGCACCGCCGGCGGCAGCATCTATTCGACGGAGATCCCATGAAGGCGAAGATGAGATCGATGAGAGCGGCACTCTTCTGCCTTCTCCCGTCCGCGCTCCTTTCGTTCTGCAGTGCCGGAGTGGCGGAAGCGAAGACTGCGGCGATCGAACGCGCCGAGCGCGCGATCGAAGCGAAGAGCGTCGATCCGGAGCGCGACATTCAGCCGCTGCTCGACGCCCTCGAGAGCTCGCGGTCGGTCGACGAGAAGCGCGAGCTCGTCGGCGCGATCGCCGACTTCGGCGAGGTGGATGGTTCGAGCCCCAACTCGGTCAAGCAGTACCTGGCCGAGAACGCACCGTCCGTGCTGCTCGAAGTGATCCGCTCGGGAGCCGACAATTTTCTTCAGGGCGACGCCGTGCACGCGCTGCGCGGCATGAATGTGCCGCGCTCGGTGCTCGAACAGGCCGCGGCGATCGCGAGAGCCGATCCCGACAGCTATGTCCAGAGTCGCGGCGAGATTCTCGAAAACTACATTGCCGGGCTGCCGAAGGAGATCGCCACGCCCGTGGCGCGGAAGAGGGATCCGACGGCGAGGAATGCCGGCGTCGCCTATCTCGACCAGCTCGGAATCGTGGTCTCGACCGAGTCGCTCCGTCAGGCCGCTCGACGCGCCGATCCGAAGGCGACGCAGGCGCTCCTCGATGCCGGTGTCGCCGCGGACACCGGCGCTGCCGAGGCGTCGCAGACACCGCTCTATTTCGCTCTCAGCCAGGCCTGTTCGTCGCAGGGCGCCGAGACCGACTGGCTGGTCGAAACGGTGCGGCTGCTTCTCGCCGCGGGCGCCGACGCGAACCGTCTCGACGACAACCGGAATCCGCCTTTGATCCACGCGGCGCAGTATTGCGGCCCGAAGATCGTCGGCCTTCTGGTCGATGCCGGAGCGCGAGTCGATGTCAAAAACGGATCAGGAGTGAAGCCGCTCGCCCTGGCGCTCATCCTGAGCCGGTTCGAAACCGCCGAAGCGCTGATCGGAAGGGGAGCCCGCCTCGATGGCGGCGATCGGACGATGGTTTCAGGCGTCACCGATCCGCGCGGCAAGGCACTCGTTCAGAAAGCGATGGGGAAGAGCAGCAAGCCGTAGCGGCGATCCCGGAATCGGTCGACCTGTTCTCCGCCTGGGGGTCTGTTAAGAATCCGCGGATGGCTCCGTAGTCTTTCTGCCAGCATCCCGAGGAGAAACGATGCGAACGACGAAGCAGGAGGCACGAGCGGCAGGGCTTCTGTACGTGCTCATCGCGGTCATCGCGCCGGTCGGACTGCTCTACGTCCCGGGGAAGCTGATCGTGTCCGGGAGCGCGAGCGCGACCGCCGACAACCTCCGGGCGCAGGGATCGCTCCTGCGATGGGGGATGGCGAGCGAGCTCCTGCACCAGGTCATCGCGGTCTTTCTCGTTCTCGCGCTCTACCGGCTGTTCAAGCCGGTGAGCGAGACCCTGGCGCGGCAGCTCATCGTCTTCGGTGCGCTGCTCTCGGTCCCCATCGTCTTTCTGAACGTGCTGAACGATGTCGCTGCGCTCACGCTCGTGGGCGGCGCGAAGTTCCTCTCCGTCTTCGACCGGCCGCAGCTCGATGCTCTGGCGTATCTCTTCGTACGGATGCATCAACAGGGAATCGTCGTCGCGTCGATCTTCTGGGGGATTTGGCTCTTCCCGTTCGGGCTGCTGGTGCGGCGGTCGGGATTCATCCCGCGCTGGCTCGGGCTCCTGCTCTTCCTCGCGGGCGCCGGCTATGTCGCGAACGCGACGGCGATCCTGATCTTTCCGCAGGTCGCGCCGGCGGTCGACCCGATCGCTTCGATTCTGCAGATCGGCGAGCTGCCGATCATCGTCTGGCTGGCGATCTGGGGCGCGAAGCCGCAGGGATCCGGGACCGGATTGAATGCAGGGTAGATAAGATCTCCGCGCCGTTTGTTTTCGGCAGGGTGTTCATCCAAGACCGCAGATCCGTTCCGTTTTCCGGAGACCCGATGTCGATTCCCTACAAGCCCGCCGGTTGGAGCAGCGTTTCGCCGTATCTCATCGTCGAGGGCGCAGCGGCGACGATCGAATTTCTTCAACAGGTTTTCGGCGCGACGCTCCTGCGCAGTTTCGCGGGGGACGACGGGACGGTTCGCCATTCAGAAGTGCGGATCGAGGACAGCGTCCTGATGGTGGCCGATGGGCAGGAAGGATGGCCCGCGCGACCCGCACATGTTCACGTCTACGTGCGCGACGTCGACGCTGCTTTTGCGCGTGCCCTCGCCGCGGGAGCGACTTCGGTCCAGGCGCCGGCGAAGAAGGACGATGCGGATCGCCGGAGTGGCGTCACCGATCCGGGCGGCACGACCTGGTGGATCGCGACGAAGGTGGAGTAGTTTGCAGGTCTGAGCTAACCGCCCGCGGCCGGCTGTGCGGCGGCCGCGCTTTTCCACTTCACGGCGGCGGCGAGGCCTTTGCCGGGCTCGGCTCGCTCCCACGCTTCGTAAAGCGCCACCAGCGCCGCGATGCTTTTCGCGTGCTTTCCGGCAGGGACGCCCTGCGCGCTGGCGAGAATCTGCTCGGCGACGAGCAGTTCCTTTTCCGCCGCGGTGAAACGGCCGAGGTCGGTGAGAGTCCGCCCCAGCCCGAGCCGGGCGATGCCGGTCCGCCAGAATCCCGCGCCCTGGGTGCGATCGTAGAGCTCGACGGATTCGCGATAGAGCGGCTCCGCTTTCGCCGGCTCGTTCCGCGAGAGGAGAAGGCCGGCCAGATTGTTGAGGTCGGTCGCGATGCTCACGTGACCTTCGGGGTAGAGGCGGCGGCGCATGGCCAGCGATTCGCGAAAGAGAGGTTCCGGCGCGACGAGATCGCCGCGATCCTGAAGGAGCAGCGCGAGATTATTGAGGCCGGTCGCCACATACGGGTGGTCGCCGGGAAAAAGCCGGCGGCGCATCTCGAGAGACTCCCGCAGCAGCGGTTCCGCGCCCGCCAGATCACCGCTGTTCTGGAGGGTCACCGAAAGGTTGTTGAGGCCGGCCGCCACCCGGGGATGATCGCCGGGGTAGAGGCGCCGGCTCATCGCCAGAGCCTCGCGAAAGAGAGCGACCGCCCCGGCCGTGTCGCCCTGCGAGCCGTGAAGAGACGCCAGGTTGTTGAGGCCCTCCGCCAGATCCTCGTGATCGCTGGGATAGAGGCGGCGCCGCATCTCGAGCGTCTGGCGCGCGAGCGGTTCGGCGGCTTTAAGGTCGCCGCGGTCGGCGAGCAGGATCGAGAGATTGTTGAGATCGGTCGCGACCCGCGAATCATCCCCGGGGAAGAGCCGTTGGTCCATCGCCAGAGCCTCGCGATAGAGCGGCTCGGCGGCGTCCAGATCGCCGCGGTCGTTCTTGACTTGCGCGAGACTCGCCAGCGCTTCGGCGGTCGCCGCGCTATCGCCGGAGTGCAGAGAACGCGCGAGCGATACAGCCGGGCCGAGCATCGTGGCGGCTTCGTCGAGGAGCGCCAGCTCGCGGAACGCCGTGCCGATCGTGCCGCGGAGCTCGAGCTCCGCTTCGGGCGCCCGGGCGAG
>JBDTQG010000091.1:0-12514 GCA_039932315.1 Thermoanaerobaculia bacterium | reverse complement strand
CGCGATCGCCGGTCGCCGACTGCAGCTCGTTCAGGCGCGCTTCGCGGTTGATGCGCTCGGAAACGGCGCTGATGTAATCCTGGTTCAGCGCTTCGAGCCGCTTCAGCGTGACGTTGGTCGCCGGATCGACGGAAACGATGTCCGACCGGCGGCTGTAGGCCTGAAGCTGGTTCTCCTTGTCCTGGATCTCCTGCTTCAGCGTCTCGATCTGGGCACCGAAGAACGTCGACGCCTTGCCGGCGACGCGCGTCCGGTTCTCGATTCCCCAATCGATGTAGGCGTCGGCGAAACCGTTGGCCACTTTCGCCGCGAGCTCCGGCGAGCGCGACCGGAAGGAGATCTCGACCAGTTGCGTCGTGCGGATCGGATTGACCTCGAGGCCGCCGAGAAGCCCTCCGGCAAGGCCACCGATCGCCGCTTCGTCGTCGGCGGCCGTGAAGGTGCCGCTCGCCTTCGAGGCGTCGCGCGCCGCGGCGCCGGGATTGAAGTCCGGATTCGCCTGCAGGCCGAGATCGAGCACGACCCGCTCGGCGAGTCCGCGGCTGGTGAGCAGCCGGTACTGCGTCGGGTAGTACTCCATGTTGAACCAGTTATCGAGCCACGATTCCTGCACCGCCTGCAGCGGAAGCGAGACGCGACGCTCGATCTGGATCAGAGTCGAAGCGCGATACTCCTTGGGAGTCACCGCGTACTGCAGGAGCGAGACCGCGAGGGCCGCGATCGTGACGATGGCGATCAGGCGCCAGCGCGACGACATCACGCGCAGGTAGTCCGCGAGGTGGAATTCGCTCTCGCCCTCGGCGAGCTCATGCGTCGAATCGGTCATGGGGCGATGCTGCAGGTCGTTCAAAGGAGAGATTCCTTGATCACCAGCACGTCTCCGTCGGCGAGCGCCAGATCCGGCTCTTTTCCGGAGAGAATCCGCTTGTAATCCACTTCGACCTCGTCCTGGAGCGACTCCCCTTTGCGGCGCTTGATCGACATGCGCTTCGACGCCCGGTCCGTCAGACCGCCGGCGCGGGCGATCACCGACAGTACCGTGATGCGCTCGGTGCTCTTGAAGCGGATGGCACCCGGGGTCAGCACCTCACCGAGGCAGAAAACGGTTACTTCGACGGTAACCGGGACGTTGATGAGGTCGTTGGCGAAGATCGGAATGTTGGCGCGCGGGTCGCCGCGCACGAAGAGGTCCTCGATCCGGATCGCCACCTGATCGGAAAGTCCGTTCTCAGCGCGCCGCAGAACATAGAGCGTGTCGCTGTGGGAGTCCGACAGGCCGCCCGCGGCGGCGAGCGCTTCGATGAGCGTCCAGCGGCCGGGGAAGGCGAGATTTCCGGGCGTGTGGACGGCGCCGACGACCATGATGGGGCGCGAGCGCGCCTCTTTCACTTCCGCGGAAACCGTCGCCCGGTTGACGTATTTCGCCTCGAGAAGTGCCTTGAGCTGCTGGGCGAAGCCGGCTTCGGTGAAGCCTTCGGCCGGGACTTCGCCGATGAGCGGCAGGTTCACCTTGCCGTTCTCCCCCACCCGGACCTCGACGTTGAGCTCCGGCACCTCATAGACCTTGATCGCGATCTGATCCTTCGGGCCCAGCCGGTAGCTGCTCGCCGGCGTCGCCTGCAGGACGTCCTGTGCGGCGAGAGCCGAGCTCATGCACAGCCCCCCCGCGAAAAGCAGAAAAACCGCTGCACGGGAGCCCTGAAGGCGACGGAAACGGCGGCAGGTGGAGATCGCGGGAAGTGGAGGTAGGCCCATCTGAACCTAGGATTATACGGGGTTTACGCCTCGCAGTCCTCCCCCGGATGGGTCAACCGGGGCAATCTCCGGCTAGTAGAAGGTCCCCTGGCCGATGCCGATGCCGATGCTCGCCAGGACCTCGGAGACCTTCTGGTCCCGAAGACCGCCCCCGCTCTCCCCCGAGCCTGCTGAAATCCGGCGCTCGTGATAGCCGATTCGAAGGTTCGCCTTGCGGACGAGCTCGATCGCGAGATCCACGCCGTAGCTCTCGGTGTCGGCCTCTGCTGCCCCGCCCCCCCCCGGGATCCCGGCGGTCGAGAGGTAGCTCAGGGTGCCGGTCTGGCCGAAGACGTAGAGCTTCAGGCGCCAGCCGAGCGCGACGTCGAAACCGGCGCCGAAGCTCTCGTCGATGTAGGCCGGAGAGTCGGATTCGAGAATGGCATAGGCGAGCTTGCGCGACCCGTAAACTCGCGCGCTGAACGTTTCCCGCGGTCGCCATTCGATGCGTGCATTTCCGGTTGAACCGTCGAAACCGGTGAACTCCGAACCGGAGTCTCCCGTCAGATCGTTTCTTTCGTAAAGCAATTCGACGCCGAGCTTCGGTCGCTCGTATCCGAGCTCCGTGTACCAGAGGTCGCCGGCGTTCGAGCGATCCCTGACTCCGTCGGCGAAGTCGGACTCCGTGTGTCCGACTCCCGCGCCGATGTGGACGCGCTCGTTGGGCGAGTACCGCACGCCGCCGCGATAGCTGCGATCTTCGCGATCGAGGCCGGCGAAGAACTCGTCGAGATTGCGGTCGTGGGCGAGGCTTTCGGTCGTGAGATCCGAGCCGCGCGCGTAGAGCGACAGGCGACGAAGAATCGGCACCTCGATTTCGGCGGTGAGCTCGTCCTTGCGTGAGGTGTAGCGCGTGAGCACTTCGCCCGTCGCGTAGTTGAAGTCCTCTTTGCGTTCCGCGGTCAGCGAAATGGAGAGGCGGTTGAAGAACGTGAACGACCCCAGGCCGAAACGCTGGTTCACGCGGCGTTCGTCAACGCGGTTCTTCCACCAGACGTATTCCGGCAGCGCGTAGGCGGCGAAAGTCGATTTCGCTCCCACCGGGAGATAGGCGCGAAGGCCCGCTCCGGCGCGGCCGGTGAGATCGGAACGCTCGTCGCCGGCGACGTTGGCGCTCCCCTTGGGCGAGTCGACGAAAGAGAGATCGGAGATCCAGAACGCCGGGTCGAGACGCACAGGACCGGCGTGCCAGCGGGCGTCGTCGACCGCCTTCTCGAGCGCCTTGCGACGGCCCAAGGCTTCGTCAGCGGCACCACCCGGCGGCGTATACTGTGCCACCTGCGCGACAGCCGACGTCGACAGAATGAGCGAGGTCAGGGTTGAGAAAACCGCGCACATCGCCACGCCGGGCAGAGTTCCTTCGGCCCGCGACTCTCGTCGCTTCCATCCCATTTCCGGCATTTCCCGGATGATACGACAGGTCCGACCGCGCGCTTTCGCTCTGGCAGCACTGCTCATCTGGGCACCGCTGCCGTTTGCGAGTGTTGCGCCCGGCGCGAGCACACTCCTCCTCGTCGCCGCACTTCTCGCGCTGCTTTTCGCACTCTGGACACCGGAGGAAACTCCGCTGCCGCGCGACCTCGCGCTCACCGCCGCCGCGCTCGCTGGAGTTGCGCTGCTCGGCTGGCTGCAATCGCTCCCCGCACCGCCGGCGGTCGCTTCCCTGCTCGCGCCGGAGTCTCGGCGCCTCGAAACGCAGGCGGCGGGGCTCTCTCCGAACACGGGTGAACCGGCAGCACCGATCTCGCTGTCCGTCGCTCCACAGGCCAGCCGCTCGGCGGCGCTCGACTGGCTGATTCCTGCAGCGGCTTTCCTCGCCGCGGCTCGCCTCGGCGCGTCGCGTCGGGTGCGCTGGACGCTCGCCGGGGGATTGCTGCTCTCGGCCACGGTTCAGGTCGTGTTGAGCGTCGTGCAGTGGGTGTCGCGCTCCCGGACGCTCTGGGGAGTCACGCTGCTCGGTGCGGGGAACCGTCTTCGCGGCAGCTTCGTGAATCCGAATCACCTCGCCCTGTTCCTCGAGATGGCGCTTGCGGTTACGGTCGCCTGGTCCTGGTGGGCGGCGCGCCGTGCTTTCGCCGAAAGCGGCCGGGCCGAGGAGCGTCTTCTCCGCATCGGCCCGCCGGCGCTTGCCCTGCTCGTGCTGCTCGCCGGCCTCGTGCTGACGGGATCCCGTGCGGGCCTGCTCGCGGCGTTCGTCGCGATGACCGTTCAGGGAATGGTCATCGGGAGTCGAAGAGGTCGCCGCTGGCTCCTCGTCGGGGGTCTCGCGGCGGGGCTCGTCGCAGCGGCGGGCCTCCTTGCGCTCGGCGCCGAAGGCACGTTCACCCGTCTCGCCTCGAGCTCGCTCGACGAAGTGGGTGGCGGCTATCGCTACGAAGCTTCGCGCGCGACTCTCGACCTCTTTCGCCGTTTTCCGGTCGTCGGCTCCGGTCTGGGCACTTTCCAGGCCGCCTTTCCCCTCGTCCAGCCGCCGTCGATCCCGGGCTTCTGGCGCCACGCGCACTCGGACGCGTTCGAGTTTCTCGCGACGACCGGACTCCTCGGCGCAGCGCTCCTCGCCGGCGCTCTCTACTTCTATGGCCGCCGTCTGCGCGAGGTCATCCGCTTCGGTGAACGTTCCGAAGGCCGCGCCGCCGGACTCGCCGCGCTCGGAGCCCTGGTCGCGGTCGCCGTGCATTCTTTCGCCGACTTCGGCATGACGATGCCCGCGAATGCCTTCGCTCTCGCCGTGATCGCCGGGGCGGCGGCCGCGACGAGGATTCAGAAACCGGCCTGAGGACCGGCCTTGTCGGCCCGGGCCTCAGATTCGAGTTTTCGAAATCAGGCGCCGGGCTTCTCGGCTGCCGGTTCGGGTGCAGCGTTCGGCAGGTCGGTCGGCATGCCTTCGTCGCCCTTCGGCATCTCGTCGACGTACCAGCGACCGTCGATCTTCGCGAAGGTGAAGGCGTCGCCGCCGACGGTGCCGGTCGCCTTGTCGCCTTCGATCTTCAGGTTCTCGAGACCGCCTTCGGGAATCTTGACCGGCTTCTCGTCCGACTTCTGATCGCCCGGCATCGCCTTCATCACCGCTTCGGCGTCACGGAGAAACGCGGCCGTGTCGATCTTCGCGAACAGCGCATCCAGCTGCTCCTTCGTCGGCTGCGGCTTTTCCGCCTCGCCCTCCTTCGGCATCACCGGAAGGCCGTACTTCGCCACCATCGCGTCGTACGCCTTCTGCAAGCCGGCAACTCCCTCCATCGCCTTGGCCTTGGCATCGGCGGCCTTCTGCTTGTCGGCTGCGGACGGCTCGCCGGCCATTCCCGCCATGCCTTCCGCCATCCCGCTGCCCATCTCGACGCCCATCTGCGCGAACGCGACCATCATCGTCGTTCCCATGTACATCGCCATCGCCATCTCGGCGCGATTCTTGGGTGTGAGACAGGCGGCGATCTCGCCGAAGTCCTCTTTCGCCGCGCCGGCCTTCATGCGGGCAACGAGAAGCTCCGGCGTCTCCGCTCCGGGTGCTTTCGTCGCCGCCATGGGTGCCATCGCGGAGCCGGCGCCATCCGCGCCCGGCTTGCTGCAGCCCATCGTCGAAGCGAGCGGAACAAAACCCACCAGTACTGCCGTCGTCATGGCCAAGCCGCGTGATTTCAATCGGTTCATCGAGATTCTCCTGAAGTCGAAGTCGTGAGGTTTCGGATCTGTAATAGAAAACGAGAACGGAGGCGAAATCGGGACAGCCGAGCGAGCGCCAGCAAGTTGCCGCGGCCATTGCCGAGCTTCAGCCTCCCATCAGGCCGATGACCTCTCCGTTCACCCAATCCATCTTTTCGGCCTGGGGCTCGGCGGGCAGCCCGGGCATGCGGATGATCTCGCCGAGGAGCGGAACGACGAAACCCGCCCCGGCAGAAAGCACCACACGGCGGACAGTGATGTCGAAATCGCGCGGACGGTTCACCAGCGACGGATCGTCGGAGAGCGAGTTCTGGGTCTTCGCCACACAGACCGGCAGCCCGGCGTAGCCGAGCGCCGCGATCTGTTTGAGATCGCGCGTCGCCGCCTTGGCGTAGCTCACCGACCGGGCACCGTAGATCCTCTTCGCGATGATCTCGATCTTCTCGGCGATCGGCAGGTTCCAGTCGTAGAGCGGCGTGTAGGGAGCGTCGGCCTTCTTCGCCTGGGCGATGACCGCATGCGCCAGCGCGCGGCCGCCCTCGCCTCCCTTGGTGAAGACCTCGGCGAGAGCGCACGGTACATCGAGCGCCGCACACGCCCTCTCGACGACGGCGAGCTCCTCTTCGGAGTCCGTCGGAAACCGGTTCATCGCGACGACCGGCGTCCGGCCGAAGATGCGGATGTTTTCGATGTGCTTGCGCAGATTGTCGAGACCGCGCTCGACGGCCGAAGGATCCGGTTCCCCGAGCTTCTCCTTCGGAATACCACCGTGCCTCTTGAGGGCACGCACCGTTGCGACCAGAACGACGGCAGCCACCTCGAGGTGCGCGTAGCGCGCCTTGATGTCGAGGAACTTTTCCGCCCCGAGATCGGCGCCGAATCCGGCTTCCGTCACCACCCAGTCGGCGTGAGCGAGCGCCATCTTCGTCGCGATCACCGAGTTGCAGCCGTGCGCGATGTTGGCGAACGGGCCGCCGTGAATGAAGGCCGGAACGCCTTCGAGGCTCTGGACGAGATTGGGCAGGATGGCGTCCTTGAGCAGCAGCACAAGAGCACCCACCGCTTTGAGATCGGTCGCGGTGACCGCGCTGCCATCGGCGCGGAGTGCCACGATCAGACGTCCCAGTCGCGCGCGCAGATCGACTTCATCCTCCGCGAGACAGAGCGTCGCCATGATCTCCGATGCCGGTGTGATGTCGAAGCCGGTCTCGCGCGGGACTCCTTCCCCCGCCCCCCCCAGTCCGACCATCACCTGGCGCAGCGCGCGGTCGTTCAGGTCGATGACGCGGCGCCAGAGGACGCGGCGGGAATCGATTCCCAGCGGATTACCCTGCTGCAGGTGATTGTCGACGAGCGAGGCGAGGAGATTGTTCGCCGAAGTGATGGCGTGAAAATCGCCGGTGAAATGGAGATTGATGTCGACGGCCGGAACGACGATCGACTTGCCGCCGCCGGTCGCGCCGCCCTTCAGCCCGAACGTCGGTCCGAGCGACGGCTCGCGGAGCGCGAGCGCCACGTTCTCGCCGTTCGCCGCCAGACCCTGGGCGAGACCGATCGAGATGGTCGTCTTGCCTTCGCCGGCCGAGGTCGGCGTCAGGGCGGAAACCAGGAGTACCTTGCCCGGCTTGCGGCGCATTCCCGCCGCTTCTCTCGCCGCGAGCCGGATCTTCGCCTTGTCATCTCCGTACGGGATGACGTGTTCCTGGGCGATCCCCAAGCTGGCCGCCACTTCGCTCACTGGACGAATCCCGCGAATCCCACCCATGATCGTCTCCTCGTCGGTGCAGCCTATGTCGACTTGGCGTCACGGAAAAATGCACCGGGAATTATCCGCGCGCACCGGCGGTTAAAACGTCGTCCATAAAGGGTTTCAGATGACGCTTCGGCAGACACTCCTCCCGCTGCTTCTCGCGGGATTCCTCGCCACTCCGGTCGCACGTGCCGCGAAACTTTCCGCGTCGTCGACCGATGATGTACCTGCGACCACTGCGCCGGGCAGTTCCCGGGATGCGTCTCCGGAGCCGGCTGCAGCTCCCGCGCCGGCCTCCGCTCCCCAGCCCGTGACGGACGTCGCCGCACCGCCGCCCGCTCACGACCGCTTTGAGACCCTCGGTCTGATGCGCGTGCGGGACATGACCGTTTTCGGCATCAGCCGGCTGGACATGTTGCCGGCGCACGCCGTCACGGCAAGTAAGGGAACCTGGGCGTTCGAGACGACGCTCTCCTACCAGAACACCTGGGCCCTGTCGGACAACGTTCACCGGTATCTGCGGTTGCGCGGAACCGAACGCGGCGAAATCGGCGCGAATGACGTCGCGGCGATCCTCGCACTGCCGGGAGAGGCATTCCTCGTCGACTGCAAAATCGGGCTGCTCGATCTCACGCTGCACTACCGGGCGTCGAAGCACGTGGGCGTCTATGCGACGATTCCGTACTTCGCGTTCGGCAACGGATTCCTCGACTCGACGATCGAAGGCTTTCACGAGGGGATCGGAATCTCGAACGCCGGGCGCAACTATGCGCCGCGCAACCGCTTCCTCGCCATCATCGACCTCAAACATCAGCAGACGGTGGTCGACCGTGCGCCCAAGAACGAGTTTGGCGACCCGGTGTTCGGCTTCCGCTACGAAGTCTTTCCAAAACCCGACAAGCTGAATGTCGTCATCGAGGCGGCGGCGAAGGTCGTTCTGGACGACAGTCAGCGCCTGGTTTCGACCGGGCATGACGACGTCGGCCTGCAGGTCTCGGTGCAGCGCTTCTTCCGGCGCAACGCGCTCTATCTCACGGTCTCGGGCGTCTATTTCTCGAGCCCCGACGACGGTTTCGCGCGCGACCAGTGGCTGCCGACGTTTCTTCTCGGTTGGGAGACCAGAGCTTCGCAACACCTCAATTTCATCGCCCAGGGATACGTCAGTCGCAGCACCGTTCAGGAGACGGACCTCGACGAGCTGTCGGCCGAAAAGATCCAGGCGACGGCTGGGCTGCAATGGCTCTACATGGGAAACGTTCTGCGATTCGGAATCACCGAGAACATCGCCAACTTCAACAACACTCCGGACATCGGCGTCAGCCTGTCGCTGGCGCGGATTCTCTTCCGCGAGCCGCCAAGCTCATCAGCCCGTTAAATTCCGTCCGCAATCCGCGAGCGGTCGCCGTAGAGGTTGAGGCCGGCAGGCTTCAGGAAGGTCGCGAGCGTGAGCCCGAAACGGTCCGCGAGCGCGACCGCGATCGACGAGGCCGCGCCGACGGCGGCGAGCAGAGGGATTCCCGCGACGATCGACTTCTGCACGATCTCGAAGCCGAGACGTCCTGAAACGACCAGAATCTGGGACGACAGCGGCAGCCGCCCCTCATGCAGCGCCCAACCGATGAGTTTGTCGACGGCGTTGTGCCGGCCGATGTCCTCCCGCGCCGCAAGCAGTTGCCCGTCGGCGTCGAAGAGACCCGCTCCATGAAGTCCGCCGGTCTCGGCGAAAGCGGTCTGCTCTTCGCGCAGGCGAGCCGGTAGCGACGCGAGCCGCGCGCTGGCGATCGTCAATCGCGAACGGACCGGCGGCGCATGAATTGCGAGATCGGCGATCGAGCTCTTGCCACAGACGCCGCAGCTCGCGGAGGCGTAGAAGCTGCGTGGCTCGAGAGCGGGCTCCGTGCGACCGGCGCTCTCTCCAGCCGGAGGTTGAAGCTCGACCGCGATCACGTTCCGGCAGTCTCCGTCGATCAGCGACTCCGGATGCGCCAGCGAGCGGATCTCTTCCCGGCCGCGGATCAGACCTTCGCTGAAGAGAAATCCCGCGACGAGCTCTTCGTCGTTTCCCGGGGTTCGCATCAGGACCGTGAACGGGCGCCCGCCGAAGCGGATCTCGAGGGGGGCCTCGACCGCCAGCCGATCGACCTCGTCGTGGAACCGCCCTTCGCGAAGCCGGCGCACCGGCGCCTCGGTCCACGCCACAGCTGCGGGCGGCCGGACGGCGAGCGGGCGGGACGGCGAAGCCGGCGGGGGCATCTCCGTCATGTTAGCCTTTTCCGCATGTCCAAGAACCGGCGCTTGACGGCGCCTCTGGTCCGGGATCGCAAGGGCGGAACGCTCCGTCCGGCGACCTGGGACGAGGCGCTGGACCGGGCGGCTGCGGGCTTCAAGTCCGTCGTGGCCAGCCAGGGTCCGCAAGGTTACGGCATGTTCAGCTGCTCGAAGACGACCAACGAGATGAACTTCGTCGCCCAGAAGTTCACTCGCGTCGCGATCGGCTCGAACAACGTCGACAGCTGCAACCGCACTTGACACGCTCCTAGCGTCGCCGGTCTGGCGACGGTGTTCGGAGCGGGAGGCGGAACGAGCTCCTATCGGGAGATCGAGGAGACGGACTGTGTCCTTCTGTGGGGATCGAACGCCCGCGAGACGCATCCGATCTTCTTCCATCACCTCCTGAAGGGTGTGCACCACGGCGCCAAGCTCGTGGTCGTCGACCCGCGCCGCACCACTTCCGCGCAGTGGGCCGACCTCTGGGTAGGACTCGATATCGGCTCGGACATCGCACTGTCGAACTGCGTCGCGCATGAGATCCTGGCGGCAGGACTCGAGAATCGCGAATTCATCGACAACGCAACGAGCGGATTCGCGGCCTATCGCGACGACGTCGCCCTGTGGACGCCCGAGCGCGGCGAGCAGGTGACCGGCGTTCCCGCAGCCGCCATCCGGCAGATCGCTCACATGTTCGCCACGGCGCCGCGGGCGATGATCTGCTGGACACTCGGGATCACCGAGCATCACAACGCCGTCGACAACGTTCTCTCGCTGATCAACCTCGCGCTGCTCTGCGGACACGTCGGACGGTACGGCTCGGGGCTCAATCCGCTGCGAGGTCAGAACAACGTGCAGGGCGGCGGCGACATGGGAGCGATCCCCGACCGTCTCCCGGGCTTTCAGCACGTCGAGAACGCACCTCTCCGCGAAGCGTTCGAACGCGCCTGGGGAGTGAAAATCCCGCCGCAGAAGGGACTTCATCTTTCCGGCATGTTCGATGCCATGGAACATGGAACGCTCAAGGCGCTCTACGTCATCGGCGAAAATCCGATGCGCAGCGAAGCCGACCACGAGCGCACGCGCCGCCTTCTCGAGGGGCTCGAATGTCTCGTCGTCCAGGACATCTCTCTCACGGCGACCGCCGAAGCGGCCGATGTCGTCCTTCCCGCTTCCGCCGGCTGGTGCGAATCGGAAGGTACGGTCACTTCGAGCGAGCGCCGCGTCCAGCGCTCGCGGCGGGCGATCCCACCACCGGAAGGCGCCTGGGACGATCTCGAGATCCTCTTTGCGCTCGCGCGCCGCATGGGTCACGACTGGGGAGAGCCCGACGCCGAGAAGGTCTGGAACGAACTCCGGACCCTCTCGCCGGTTCACGCCGGAATGAGCTACGCCCGCCTCGAGGCCGAGGGGGGGCTGCAATGGCCGTGCTACGACGACACCCATCCGGGAGAGCTCTTCCTGCACTCCCGGCTCTGGGAACGGCCCGTCCTCGGTCCGCGCGCGCCGTTCCATGTTCTCCATGACGACCCGCCGGTCGATCTTCTCGATGACGATTTCCCGTTCCGTTTGACGACCGGACGCCGTCTCGCCGAATACAACACCGGCGTCCAGACCGCAGGGTACGCATCGCCGACGCGACGCGGGGAGACGCTCGACCTCTCGCCCGAAGACGCTGCCCGGCTCGGCCTCGCGAACGGCGACATCGTGCGCGTGGTTTCACGCCGCGGCCGGATCGAAACCCCGATTTACATCGACCCCGCATTGCGCCCCGGTCTGACGTTCATGACCTTCCATTTCCCCGAGCAGGTGGCGACGAATCTCCTGACGATCGACGCCGTCGATCCAGTGACCGGAACGGCCGAATTCAAGGCGGCTGCGATTCGCATCGAACCGCTCGGCAGAACCGCCGGACCTCTGCCGGACTCCGACGGTGCGGACCGGACAGCGCCGGCCGAATTCGTGGAGCGCCGCTAGTTGGACATCCGCGTTCACGGGGCGGAGCCTGCGCCGGAAGAACGTGAGGCGATCGATCGCCTTCTCGGCACCGCCACCTCGCACTGGGAAGGCGCCGCACGCGACAGTGCGCGAGACGGTCGCACGGCGATCGGCGGGCTCGCGGCGCGCGAACAGCGTGATCTCCTGCTGCCGGCGCTTCACGCTGTGCAGGACCGGGTCGGCTGGGTGAGCGAGGGTGCGATCAACTACATCTGCCTGCGCCTCACGATTCCTCCGGCGGACGCCTGGGGAGTCGTCACCTTCTATCACCTGCTGTCGACGACTCCCCGTCCGAATGCGGTAGCTCACATCTGCGACGATCTCGCCTGCAGGCTGCGCGGCGCCGAAGAGTTGTGCGCCGCGCTTGCGGAGGAGCTCGGGCCCGCCGGCGAACCGCGCGCAGCGGAAAACGGCACGTGGATCCGCAGTCCCTGCCTCGGACTCTGCGAACGAGCTCCAGCGGCGCTGGTCGTCCGCTCCGGCGAGATGCGCGAGACGGCGACTTTCGGACCCGTGACCGGCGCGCTCACGATCGCCCGCGCGCTCGAAGGAGACGGCACCGAACAGATCTCGGCTCCCGCCGGCCGACTGGCCGCGATCCGCCGCTCGGTTCCCCAGGCGGGAGACCCGCAGCTGAAACTTCTGGCGCGCGTCGGAGTCGTCGATCCGGGCGAGCTCGACGCCTACCGCGATGCCGGCGGCTACCGTGCACTGACCCGCGCCATCGAGCTCGGTCCTTCGGGCGTCGTTGCCGAGCTCGTCACCGCGAAACTCCTCGGGCGCGGCGGCGCGGCCTTCCCCGCCGGCCGCAAGTGGGAGGCCGTCGCGCGTGCTGCCGGGAAAAAGCGCTACGTGATCTGCAATGCCGACGAATCCGAGCCCGGCACCTTCAAGGATCGGGTCCTGCTCGAAGAGGATCCGTTCGCGATCGTCGAGGCGATGACGATCGCCGGATTCGCCTGCGGCGCCGAGAAGGGATTTCTCTACCTCCGCGGCGAGTATCCGAACGCCGAGACCCGGCTCGACCACGCGATCCGATCGTGCCGC
>JBDTQG010000090.1:0-12949 GCA_039932315.1 Thermoanaerobaculia bacterium | reverse complement strand
TGTCGGCGGGCGGGGCGGAAGGCGGGGGATTCGGCGGTGGTGGTGGTGGCTTCGGGGGGGGCGGCGGCGGATCGTTCGGCGGCGGCGGCGCCAGCGCCCGCTGGTGAAGGCCTAGCTGAGCTCGCGCGCGACCTCGCCGAGAATCGCCATCGCGCGCTCGAGCTGCGCATCCGAGAGGTAGGGAGCCGGACCGAGGCGCAGCGCGAGGCCGCGGGCGTCGCTGTGCACGCCGCGTTCGAGCAGCTTCTGCGCCAACTCCTGCGCGCGAGGGCTTTCGAGCGCGAGAAATCCGGCGATCTGATCGAGCTCCACCGAGACGTTCCGGCGCAGCACATAGGGCGAGAGCCTGAGGGCGTCGAAAGCGTCGATGAGAAATCCGACCTGATGCTGCGAGATCGCGCGCAGACGAGCCGGCGTCAGACGCTGCTCCGCGAAGAAGTCGAACACGCGAGCGGCGCGATAGTGGCTCGTCGGGTCGTAGGTCGCGCCGGCGAGCGCCAGCGCTCCGCTCGCGAAGTCGACGCGGTCCCAGTTCCGCCGTCCGGCTTTCGCCCAGAACTCCGCGAACCAGCCGGTGATGACGGGCCGCAGATCGAGGCCGTGGGGAAGGCGGAGGAAGGCGTTGCCTTCGCCGAGCTGCAGGTACTTGTATCCGCCGCCGGTCACGAGCGCCGACTCGAGCCCCTGCTCGCGCAGCGAAAACGGAATGGCGCCGAGCGCGTGGTAGGCATCGACGAGAAGGGGGACCTGCTGCCGCGAGCAGGCGAGAGCGAGCTCGCCGAGGCGCGGAACGATGCGCGCGGTTTCGAAAAAGACGGCGGAAGTGAGCACCGCTGCCGTGCGCGTGTCGATCGCCGACGCCAGCCGCTCCGCCAGCGTTTCGACGGGATTCGCCGCCAGCCGCTCGACTTCGATGCCGGCTTCGGAGAGCCGGCCGAGCTGCCGCCGCAGCGTATGGAACTCGCCGTCGGTCGTGACGAGCCGCGGCTTCTTCGCGAGCGGCAGCGCCGAAAGCCAGCGCACGACGAGCTCATGCGTGCTCGCGGCGAGAGCGATCTCTCCGCCGGCGTCGTCGAGCAGGACGCGAAATCCTTCGCGCACGCGCTCGGCTCTGGCTTCCGCGCGCTCCCACTTTTCGTCGACGGCGAGAGCGGCGTCATCGAACGCCTCGACGACGCCTTCCCGGGCGACGTCCGGCCACGCCTGATGCGAGTGGCCCGAAAGGAGGAGCCGGTCGGCGACGGCGAACCGCTGGTAGTGGCTCGCGAGAACATTCGGCGAGCGGCGGATCTCGGAGAGCTCGGCGCTCGAAATGTCGGCGCGGGCCGGCATCAGAGGTCGGCGCGGCCCGGCATCAGAGGTCGGCCCGGATCGCCCAGAGATCGGGGAAGAGCGGCTGGAAGAGCGTGGCGCGGAGATACTCGACGCCGGCCGATCCGCCGGTACCCGGCTTCGTTCCGATCGTCCGCTCGACCATCTTCACGTGGCGGTAGCGCCACTCCTGGATGCCTTCGTCGAGATCGACGAGGCGCTCGCAGATCTGCGCGAGGTCCGGCCGGCTGCGATAGATCTCGATGAGGTGCGGCTGAAGCTCGGGCGATTCGGGATTCGACTGGGCAAGGTCCCGGGCGAGGAGCGCGGCCGGTACCGCGCAGCCATGGCGCGCCAGGCAGCGCACGAAGACGTCCCACAGGCTCGGTTCGGCGAGAAGCTGCTGCAGGCGGTCGGCGGCGATCGTGCCGGCGTGATGGGTGACCATCCGGGCGCTCCGTCTCCCGAGCCTGAACTCGAGCTCGCGGAACTGCGGCGACTGGAATCCCGAGGCTGACTCGAGCCGCGCCCGGAACGACAGGAAGGAGATCGGCGACATCGTTTCGAGAATGTCGATCTGCGCGACCTGAACTTTGAGAATCGTCAGCAGGCGCTTGAACGTGGCGCCGACTCTCGGCAGGTCGTCGCCGTCGAGCGCCGCGACGAGATGCGCGGTCTCATGCAGCATCTGCTTGAACCAGAGCTCGTAGACCTGGTGAATCACGATGAACAGCATCTCGTCGTGCTCCGGCCCGTCCGACAGCGGCTGCTGCGCGGCGAGGAGCTCCTCGAGATGCAGGTAGTTCGAATAGGTGACGGACAAGAGGTCTCGCTTTCGCCGCGGACGCTACAGGGTCGAGCCGGAGGGGTCAACGGGCTGCGGCGGCACCACGACGATCCGGTCGACCGCCGTGAACCAGAGCTCCAGGCGCGGCGTTCCGGGCAGAGCGAGGGCCGACATGACCGCGCGGCCGTAGAGCTCGAGCTGCGGACGGTAGCGCGCGATTTTTTCGACGATCGCGGGCTCGTCGCCGAAATCGCCGACATCGCCGACATCGCCGATATCGCCGACATCGCCGACCCCCTGAATCTCATCGGTCTTGAAATCGGCGACGACGAACTGCGAGCTTTCCGGATCCCGGTAGAGGAGGTCGAGCGTGCCGACGAATCCGGCGAGCGGGTCTTCCGGAAATGGAGACAACGGCGAAGGAGTCGTGTGCGCCGCGACGACCAGAGGCAGCTCGCGCGCGGCGATGCTACCGGGATGCCGGCCGAGCTCGAGCACGCGGGCAAAGAGCCGGCTCGCGCACAGACGATCGAGGTCCGCGAGAAGCGCCGTTCGGTGAGTGTCGGTTGCCGCGGGAAATTCCGCGACCAGCGACGCGAGAACCGTCTGCTGCCAGGCGGTCAGCCCGGCGACGGACAGATCTGCGAGCTCGAAGGCGCGGTGGAGGGCGACACCGCGCGCGAGCGAATAGAGGCGGTCGCCGTTGAGCTCCGGACGAAGCGCGAGCGTTGCGCCGTCGTCTCCGCCGCCGGATTCGGCGGCTGGATCTTCGGGAGCGTGGGCGAGCGCCGAAGCGTTCGTCAGACGCCGCCGGAGTGCGCGATCGCGAGACGCCACGCGAGTGGCGGGCGAAATCGGCAGCGCGACGGAGGGCGATTTGTGCGTCCCGGTCTTCTCCGGAATCTCTGGAACCTCCGGAACGTCGGCGGCTCCCGGCGGCTCCTCTTCCGCTGCGGGGCGACCTGCCGGACGTCCCGCAAGGCGCCATGGAACTCCCGCGAGGTCGACGATCTCCTGACCCGTCGCGAGCAGCAGAAGCGATTCGGGCGAGCGATTCGCGAGCAGCGCGATGAAACTCTTTGCGCCCGCGGGATCGACCGCTTTCGACGTCGCGGGCCAGTTTCCGCACACCACGAGGCGGTCCTTCGCGCGCGTCAGCGCCACGTAGAGGAGCCGTACGGATTCGGCCTCGCGCGATCTGCGGCGCGGCGCTTCGGCGGCGGCGAATCCGGGCGACGGCGCGCCGAAGAGCAGGCACTCGCGGCGGCCTTCTTCCGCCGATTCGCCGAGCGCGGGCACCAGGTCATTGGTCACGTCGCGCCGTACGCCCGCTGCTCGATGCGCCTGCGCGAGGTAGACATGCGGGAACTCGAGACCCTTCGCGGTATGGATCGTCATCACCGCGACGGCATCGGCGCTGGCCTCCGGGGGGCGGGCGTCTTCCGCGTCGCGTTCCTCGGCGATCGCCTGACGCAACCGGGCGAGCGCGCGATGCGGGTCGCTCTCCGCCGCGAGCTCGACCTCGAGCCGCGAGAGCAGGCGCTGCACGTTCGCGATGCCGAAGCGACCGAGGAAGCGCGCGCCGGCGAGCGGCTCGGGAAGCAGCCGCGCGCGCAGGCGCTCCACCCACTCTTCGGCGGGCACGCGACGGAACTCCTGCCGGAGCCGGGAGACCGCCCGCACCGCTTCGCGCAGCGCGACGTCCCAGGCGGGGATCGCGGCGAGACCGGGGATATCCGGCGGAATCTCCGCCGCGGCGCGGACGATCGCCGCGTCGATCTCCGCGAAGTGCGAAGCGTGCGGGCTCTCCGCGGTGTCGCTGAAGCGGAGGTCATCGTTCGATCCGGCCGCGACCATCGCGGCGGCGAATCCGTTGCGCCAGAGCGGAATCCACGCGGCGTCGGGAACGCCGACCAGTGGGCTGCGCAGGAAGGCGACGAGGGCGAGCAGGTCCGCAGGATCGAGAATCGCCTGTATCGCGCTCGCGAGGTCGATGATTTCCCGGCGGCGATAGTAGGAGCGGTCCTTCTGCACCGCGTACGGCACGCCGGCGCGCCGCAGCGCTTCGAGATAGATCTCGAGCGCGCCGCGCGCCCGCAGCAGGATGCCGAAGCTTTTCCACTCGACGCCCTCCGCCGCGTGCAGATCGCGGATGTCGGCCGCGATCGCGGCCGCTTCGACGGCGGTCGCCGGATCGCTCTTCGTTGTTTCCCCGCGCGCGAGCGCCGCAGGATCCCAGGAGACCCACTGCTCGACGGCGGAGCGCCCGGAGCGTTCGAAGCCGGCGCTCGCGGCCTTTGCGGGACCGGCCGACAGGGCCTCGAACTGCGGCTGCACGCCGGCTTCGGCGAGCATCACCGGGGCGATGCTGCGCTCGACTTCCGCGAGGATGGCCGGCACGGAACGGAAATTGACGGAGAGCCGCGCGCTGGTCCCTCCGGCCGCTGCCATCCGCCGCAGGAAGCGATCGTAGGAGGCCAGATCGGCGCTGCGGAAGGCGTAGATCGACTGCTTCGGGTCGCCGACCACGAAGAGTCCGGGCCGCGGACCTTCGTCCGCGCCGAGAGCGAGGGCGGCGAGCAGCTCGCACTGGCGACGATCGGTGTCCTGGAACTCGTCGACGAGGAGTTGCCGGATTTCCCGTCGCAGCCGGCGGCGGACGGGAACGCTTTTCCGCACAAGCTCTGTCGCCCGATCGAGCAGATCCTCGAACGACAGGACCCCCGCGCGCTGCAGCCGGACGCGGATCTCTTCGACCAGGGGCCCCAGCGCCCGGCGAGCGAGCTCGAAGAGAACGGGCTCGAGGTCGAGAAGCGCGAGCAACGGCGTTGCGAGCTCGCGCGCGCTCGCGAGAAACGGCTCGCTCCGGCTCCCCAGCGCTTTGCTTTCGGTCGGCTTGAGCTCTCCGTCGCGGTAGCGCTCGAGCAGATCCTTCCAGTCGTCGCGCGAGTTGCGGGCGAGCTCGCAAAGCCCGTTGAGACCGTCGAGACCGTTGAGATCGTCGAGACCGTTTGGTTCGTCGAGATCGCCGCTCTCGATCCGGTGCGCGAGCGCCGCGATCGCCGCGAGCGCTTCGCGCGCCTTTTCGAGCGTGGACATCCGCTTCGCTGCCGCCTCGAGGAAGGAGAGCTCGGGAAGAAATCGCTGCAGAGGCTCGCGCAGGCGATGGACGATGTCCTTGCAGGTTGCGGCGTCGAAGCGCTCGAGCTCGAAGTCCTCCTTGCGCGCGCCTTTGTTGAGGAGCTCGATCAGTGCGGCGTGCAGCTTCGAGGGGTCGACATCGCCGTGGACCAGAGCGAGCAGACGTTCGTGCCGGAGCCGCAGGTGATCGACCACCACGGCGGTCGCGGTCGAGGAGAGCTCGCTGCCGTCGGCGTCGATCCGCAGTGTCGGATGCAGCCCGGCCTCGAAGGGCGAGCTCGCGAGGAGCTGATGGCAGAAACCGTGGATCGTCTGCAGGCGCAATCGCGGCAGGACCGGCACCAGACGGCGCGCCCGCGCCGTGAGGTCGACCCCGTCGAGCGCCGCCGGAAGCGGGGAGAGGTCGACCGCCGGACGCTCGTCGGCGAGCGCTCCGAGAAGCGCGCCGAGCCGGCGCGACATCTCCGCCGCCGCGGCATCGGTGAACGTGATCGCCACGACACCCTCGGCGACCTGCGCGGCGATCCGGTCGTCGCGCTCCGCTCCCGCCGCTCCTGCCGCTCCCGCCGGTCCCTCCAATCGCTCGGGGCGATCGCGGATCGGGGCGCCGGTGTTCGCAAGATCGACCTCCGCGGCGGCGCTCTCCCAGCCCGGGCCGAGAAGCCAGGTGGCGAGGCGCGCGACGAGCGCCCGCGTCTTGCCGGTTCCGGCGCCCGCCTCGAGCGCGACCGGCCACACGAACTCGGCGACCGCGAGATCGCGCGCCGCCTGGTCGGCGAGCTGGATGGACAACGGATCGCGGGTCATCCGCCGCTCTTTGTCCGCAGGCGGAAGAGCGCGGCGGCGACCGCGGCGGGACGACTCTCGTCTTCCGGGGAATCCATCGCCTTCATCCAGCTCTCGAAACGCAGGCGCGCACTGCTGTCTCCCTGCAGGCAGGCCACGCGAACCTCGCAGTACTCGCAGCCCTCGAAGGTCTTCTGCAGTGTGCCGTCGAGGAGGCGCGGAAGAAATGTTCCGCCCTCCCAGGCGCGAAAGAGCGTGTCCCAGAGCTCCGTTTCGACGACGTTGTCCGGCGAACCCGGAGTCGCCGCGACATGGCGGACATCGCGGATCTCGTCGCCGAGGTCGGGATGGAGGAAGAGGAGCCGGCCGATCGCCGGCCGCGCGCTGCGGGCCGCAGCGTAGACGGGCAGTTGCAGCCATTTCCCGGCCGCGAGATCCCGGCGCAGATGGCTGGCCCGCGTCTCTGCTTTCTTCGCCCCCGAAACGACGCCCTTTCCCGTCTTGTAGTCGGAGAGCAGGAGGTTGCCGTCCTCGAGCTCCACGCGATCGGCGCGGAAGCCGATCGTTCGCGGACCGACCGGCAGGAAGAGGTCGGATTCGCCGGCGATCTCGAGTCCGAAGAGGGCGCGGCTGCCGTCCGGCCAGTCGATGGCGCGGGCCTGTTCGAGAGCTTCCGCCGCCGCCGCTTCGATCGGCGCCGCGAAAAGGGCCGGATCGAAGCCTTCCTCCATGAGCACCGAATGGACCGTGCGGATGATCTGCTCGCGCAACCGCTCGGGCGCCGGCCAGACGACGGCGACTCCTTCCGGGCGTTCGGCGATCCGCCGTTCGGCGTCGGCAAGAGTGGCAACGTCGACGAGGTCCGGCGGGGACATCGCTTCGAGGACGCCGTGCACGACCGTCCCGACAAGACGCCGCGGCAGCTCCGGCAACTCCTCCTCGCCGGTCGGCAGCGTTCCGAGTCGGAGGATCTTCGTCAGGAAGGTCTGCCAACCGCAATCCGCGAGCGCCTGGAGCGTCGTGACGGACGGTGTGCGCGGGCGCGGGTCGGGGCCGGCCGCCGCCGCTCGTTCTGCGGTCGCTTCGTTCGCATCGCGATTGCCAGCAAATCCGAAATACGGGCCCGCGCGGTGAAACCTCGGATCCTGCGGGCCGGCGGAGAGCTCGGCGAGAACGTCGAGATGGCTCGTCGCCCAGGCATCGGCGCCGGAGTCGACGTCGGAGTCGGCGTCAGCGGCTGCGGCCGTCTTGCGGGGCGTGCCGGCCGGACCGAAGCGCGCTTCGCCTTCGCGAAAGGCCAACGCGAAAGCGGCCGCGAGCTCCGGGGCGGAACCTTCGAGCGCAGCCTCCGCAGCGAGATCGAGCGCCGCCATCATGGCCGGCGGCGGCGCCGGAATTCCATCCGCCTCTCCGAAACGTCGCGCTCGCCGCAGCTCGTCGAGAAAGGACGACGGCGACTGCGCCTTCCCCTCGTCGTCGGCGAGAGCGACGAAGAGGTCGAGGGCCGGAGCCGCGCCGAGGAGCTGCGCGAAGAGGAAGCGCTCCTCGTCGTGCCCTTCGCTCTTCACCGGCAGATCGGGCAGGAGATCGCGCAACGCCAGGCGCAGCGCGTCGGGGAGGAACGGATCGGCGCGCACCGCGCGGGGAAAACGATCGCGGGTGAGACCGGTGAGGACGAGATGGGAGAAAGTCCGCGCGCGGGCCTCGGTCACGTTCAGGATCGCCGCCCCTCCGCTGCCCAATCCGTCGAAACTCACGCCTGCCGTGGATGCCGTGGGCTCGGGGGGCGCGCCGCCCAACGGGCGGGCGCCGACCTCGGCCCAGGCGCCGCGCAACAGGAGCGCAAGTTCAATCGCGGTGATCTCGACCTCCGCCACTCCCGCGGCGGCCCAGGCCGCGAGCGGCGCGAGAAGCTCCGCGCGATCGGCGGGAGCGTCAACGACGAGCGCCACCAGCTCCTGGAGTCGACGGTGCGCTTCGTGCAGCGGCTGCCGGCGGGCGAGCCCGTCGAGCCGCTCGAGCAGGCGCACGGCCTGGCGGCGTCCCTGGCGGAGCGCGCCGGGATCGAGTGGACGCCGGCGAGCGACGAGCGCCGTGGCGTTTTCGCCGCGCACGCCGAACCGGTCGTGCATCGGCAGTGTGGAGGTGGAGGTGGACGTGGAGGAGGAGAAGGAGAACGAGGACGTCTCGGGAAGACGGTCTTCGCCATTCCTGCCGGCGGCCGGCGTCGGGCGCCGGGCGAATTCGCCCAGCCGTCGCGCTCCGAGCGCCAGGGCCGCGAGCCGCAGTTCCCAGGAGCCGGCATGAGCGTCGCGCGCCAGAAACTCTCCGGCGACGGCGAAAGCGGTTCCGAGAGGCGACTCGCCGCGGCGCTCGATGAGCTCGAGCAGGCCGCGGGCTCGCCGTCGCAGCGGCGCCGACGGACCGTCGGATCCGGAGGCGGGTAAAGCCTGGCGATCGATCTCGCGCGCGAGATGCGAACGGCTGGGCGTGAGGTCGCGGGCGACCAGCGCGAAATTCTCGATCGGAACGGAAGACGTCGCGAGAGCCGCCAGCCGGCCGATCGCCGAGCGCGCCTCCCGCACCGGGTCGGCCGCAAGGAACAGCGTGAGTCGGGCGGGCGGGAATTCCGATTCCACCTCGACCGACTTCGCGATGCCCGCGAAGCGTTCTCGCAGGCGCCGGCCGAAGCGCCAGTCGACGGCCGACGTGCCGTCGAAGCCGCGCGGGTCGAGAAGCACGATCGTCGTCGTGTGCACGCGGGCGATCGTCGTCAGCAGATCGGTCGCGACGCCCGTCGCATCGGCGAATCCGTGAATGAAGACGCGGTCGGCGGAAAGTGCGCGATCCGGATCGGCCGCCAGGCAGTCCGCAGCGGAGAGGTAGAGATCGGCATCGGGGGCGAGCCCGACTTCGAGCAGAGCCTCCCGGCTGGACGATGCCACGCGGCAGAGCGCAGCGGCGCGATCCAGGGCGTCGTGGCCGTGAAGCGGGCGCTCGGCATCGAGCCGTTCGAGCGCCGGACCGAGATGTTCCGCGGAGAATCCGGCGTCGAGAAGGTCGCTGACGGCGGCGCGCGCACCGGCGAATCCGTCGATCAGGGTCTCGAGCGGCCGGGAGAGCGCGCGCTCCTCGCGCGCGAGCCGTTCGACGAGGAGCGGCAGAAGTGCGTCGCCGGAATGGTGCTCGACGCCGGAGCGTTCGAGGATCGACCGTGCGAGTCCCCGCAGCGTCACGACCTCGAGCCCGAGCCAGGCGGAGCGGCTCTCCGCGAGTTTCGTCAGCACCGCGATGCGCAGACTGTGGGACGGCACGATCACCGTTGTGCGGGAAAGCGGCGACGCATCGGCCGCCCGGGAGAGCTCGGCGACGAGGGCCGCTTCGGCCGCGCGCGAGTCGGGAGCGACGAGAAGTCGCGAAGGTACTCGTTCGGACACGGTTCGAGGCAAGATACGGGTTCGATGTCCGACGGTCAACCCGCAGCACTGCGGTCTTATCTCGACGGTCTCGCCGCGCTGGGCGGAGCCGTGAGCGCCGTCGAGGCGCTGGTTGTCGATGTCGGAGAAGGTGCAAACGAAGGCGAGAGCCCGGATACGGCGCCTGCGCGCCGGACCGTCTTCCGGCATGCGGCAGGTTTTCGTGTCGGGGGAGAAAAGCTGCGGACGGGGGCACGATTCGACATCGCGTCGCTGACCAAGCCGTGGATGGCGACCCTGGCGTTGGTTCTCGATGCGAAGGGCGAGCTCGCGCTCGGCCACAAGGTCGGCGAGGTCTTCGGCGAAAAGGCAGCTCGTTTTGCGGAGCTCCCTCTCGAAGACCTGCTTCGTCACCGCTCCGGCATCCGCGCCTGGACGCCCATTCCCCTGCGCCTCGGGACCCGCCGCAGCGACCGCGACGCGCTCACCGACCTCCTCTTTACCGAAAGCCTCTGGGAACGGAGGAACGACACTGTCTCCGCGAGCGCGACGGTCTACAGCGACTTGGGCTACATTCTCTGGGGACTGGCAGCGGAGAAAGTGACCGGTTTCTCCCTGCCCGACCTGCTGGATCGCTGCGTCTGCGAACCTCTCGGCCTCGCTCCGCTCGGCGCGCTCGCGGCCGAACCGCTCGTCGCCGAGGTCGTCGAGTGTCGGCTCGACAACGGAAAAGAGGTCGATCTGGCAGCGGAGCAGGGACTCAAGCTGGCGCGTCAGAAGTCATTCTTCCGCGGCCGGCCGCAGGACGGCAATGCGCGCTCGCTGCCGTTTCTCGCGGCACATGCGGGCCTTTTCGCGACCGCCGACGAGTTGCTCGCGTTGGCGCGGGAGTGGCTGCAGCCAGGAAAGCTGCTGGTGAAGGAAGGTGTGCGGAGCGCGGTCGCGGGGACGGGGGAGTATGCGCTCGGGTGGGCGCGGCAGGACGATGTCGGCTCCAGTGGTCCGGCGTTTTCTTCTGCCTCTTTCGGGCATGTCGGCTTCACCGGCGGGAGTCTGTGGATCAACCCCGAGCGCGGTCGGATCTGCGTCCTCCTCGCGCATCGATTGAGCTCCCGTCACGATTTCAATCCGGTGCGGCGGGAATTTCATCGTCTGGCGATGCAGTTGTAGCCGGCAGCCTGCAGCCTTTTTCGAGCAGCGCGTCCGCTCGCGACGTCTCGACTCGGAGATCGGCAGCCATCACCAGCCATCACCAGCCGTCGCCGGCGATCCGTCGAATTGTTGATAACCTACGGAATCTAAACGGCAGTTGCTTCTTACGAACCCTCTCAGGAGTGGATGGAATGCAGATTCAGGACCTCGTACTCATCGACGGCGTACGGACGCCGATGGCGGAATTCAACGGACCGTTCGCGGACCTTTCGGCGATCGAGCTCGGTGCGCGGGCGGCGAAGGCGCTGTTCGAGCGCACGGGCATCGATCCGGCGGTGGTCGAACACAGTGTCGTCGGGAACGCGCTGCAGACGTCGGCGGATGCGATCTACGGTGCGCGGCACGTGGCGCTCAAGGCGGGCGTTCCGCAGGAAGTCCCGGCTCTCACGGTGAATCGACTGTGCGGTTCCGGCATTCAGGCGATCGTCTCGGGTTCGCACATCATCCTTGCGGGCGAGGCACAGCTCTGCCTCGTCGGCGGCATGGAGAACATGTCGCAGGCGCCGCACGTCATCCGCGGCGCGCGCAAAGGTCTGCGGCTCGGCAACGGCAAGCTCGAAGACCTCCTGTGGGAATCGCTGATGGATCCGTTCTGTGGCTGCTACATGGCGCAGACCTCGAACAACCTGGCGCGCGACTACAAGATCTCTCGCGAAGAGCAGGATGCCTTCGCAGTCGGCAGCCAGGCGAAAGCCGCCGCTGCCATCGCCGCCGGAAAGCTCGCGGAAGAGATCGTTCCGGTTTCGGTGGGTGAAGGCAAGCGCGCGGTGACCGTCACCGTCGATGCGCATCCGCGTCCGGGGACGACGATCGAAGACCTCGCGAAGCTGCCGACCGCCTTCGACAAGGACGGCTTCGTCACCGGCGGAAACGCGTCGGGAATCGTCGACGGTGCGGCGATGCTGCTCCTGTCGACGAAGGAGCGCGCGGCGGAGCTGGGCAAGAAGCCGCTCGGCCGCATCCTCTCGTGGGCCACGGTCGGCGTCGATCCGTCGCGGATGGGAATCGGACCGGCGCCGGCGATCGCCGCGGCTCTCCAGAAGACGGGAATGAAGCTCGCGGATCTCGATCTCATCGAGATCAACGAAGCCTTCGCCGGACAGATCCTGGCGGTCATCCGCGAGATGCAGCTCGACGAGTCGAAGCTCAACGTGAACGGCGGCGCCATCGCCCTCGGCCATCCGCTCGGAGCCACTGGCGCGCGCATCACACTCACCCTCATGAAGGAGCTGCAGCGTCGTGGTGGCGGCCGGGGAGTCGCCTCGGCCTGCATCGGTGGCGGACAGGGCATCGCGCTGATCGTGGAGGTCTGAACATGATCGATCTTTCCGGACTGCATGTTCTCGTCACCGGCGGAGACCGGGGTATCGGTGCCGCGACGGCCCGGCTCTTCGCGCGCGCCGGCGCGACGGTTCTCATCCAGTACCGCGAGCGTGAGGCGAAGGCCGAGGCTTTGATCGACGAGCTCTACTCGATCTCGGATCATCAACACCGGCGCTTCCCTTGCGACTTCATGCAGCCGGCGGAAATCGTCGAGCTCTTCCAGTTCGTCGCCAGCGAGTGGGGCCGGCTCGACTGCCTGGTCAACAACGCCGGCGTCTGGCAACACAATCCGATCTCGCAGTTCGACGAGGATCGCTTCATCTCGACGATGCGGGTCAACGTGCGGGGTCCGTTCCATTGCCTGGTCGAGGCGCTGCCGTTCCTGCGCCTGTCGAAGCAGGCGAGCGTCATCAATCTCTCTTCAACGGCCGGCCAGCGCGGGGAGGCGTTCTACAGTGCCTACTCCGCGTCGAAGGGCGCGATCATCTCAGCCACCAAAGCCTGGTCGCTCGAGCTCGCGCCGGATATCCGGGTGAACTGCGTAGCGCCGGGCTGGGTCGACACCGAGATGTCGTCGGACACCCTGAACGGCGAGCTGCGCGGCGAGATCGTCGCCAGTATCCCGTTGGGTCGCGTGGCTTCCGCAGAAGACGTAGCAGGTCCGATCGTGTTCCTCGCCTCGCCGCTGGCGCGTCATCTCACCGGCGAGATCATCAACGTCAACGGCGGCAGCGTCCTCGTCGGTTAGAGGTCCAGTGGACCTTCCTGCCGATCACCAGCGCATCGTCGACGAGCTCTCGCGCCTCGCGACGGAGGTCGACGGGCTCGCGACACCGCTCAGCACCGGACAGTTTCACTGGCAGCCTCGCGGCGAAGCCGGCGGCACCGGAGCGACCGGCTGGAGCATCGGTCAGTGCATCGATCATCTGACGCGCACGAACCGGATCTACCTCGAACCTCTGGCGAAGGCGGC
>JBDTQG010000089.1:0-13022 GCA_039932315.1 Thermoanaerobaculia bacterium | reverse complement strand
CTTGAAGAGGCCGATCGAATGCGTCGCGGAGCTTCCCGGCGCGGTGGCATCGAACCAGAAGCTGTACATGGTCGCGAAGCGCAAGGCGTTGGCGTTGTTGTTGGTGGCGTAGGTCTCGCTCGTCCAGCTCACGGTGCCGGTGCCGGCATCGACGGCGGAGGTCCATTCCGTCGTCGCATAGGGCTCGCCGGAATGGGAGTCGACGTCATGAAATCCGACGTTGGTGATCGCGGTTCCGTCCGGGAAATCGACGGAGAAACTTCCCGCCGAATGGTCGGAGTTCATGTTGTGCACCGCGTACTCGTAGTGCCAGACGCCTGCGATCGGACCCGTGACCTTGCGACCGACCTCGAAACGCTCCACCGGCGAGACGCAGAAGTCCTGGTTGGTGATCACCACGCCGTCGTTCGGATCCGGGTCCGGGTCCGGCTGCGGGTCGTTCGCCAGCCATCCGTAGAGCGCCGACTTCAGTCGTACGGTCGATCCGGCCAGGGACAGGTTGAACGGCGACGCACCGATGGTCACCGGCCGGTACGAGGCGTTGTTGAAAGCGTTGCCGGCGGCACCGTCGTCCCCGCCGATGTACTGGCCCTCGACGAAGTAGAGCGCACCGATGTTCGCTGCGAGACCCGGATCGACGTCATTCACGTTGACCTGTAGCCGCTGGTCGATGGTCGCGGGATGAGCGATGTTGACGTAGGGCATGAGGAAGTCACCGGTCGTCGCATTCACCGCCGAACGCTGGCCGAGACGGCAGCTTCCGCTGTCGCAGGTGCCGGGGTTGCCGCTGCCGCCGTTGAGGGAGGAATCGTAGGTGTCGGTGCAGCCGACGCCCAACTGATCTCCGCCGCCGGGAGGAATGGTGCAGACGCCGACGCCGCAGCCGGAGTTGCTGCCGCCCGAGTTGGTCGACAGCCAGCCGTGCTTCAGCCAGCTCATGCCGATCTGGGTGAACCGTCCGTCCTTCAGCCGGTACATGTTCTGAGCGATCACCGGATGATCGTTGCTCTGCAGGGTGCCACCGAGACAGGTTCCCGCGTCGCACCAGGCGACGGGCGTCGTCCCGATGTTGCACGACGTGGTACCGACGGAGTAGCCGATGATGTTGCCTACCTGGCCCCATCGCGTTGTCGAGCCGAGCGTGAAGACGGTGACGTCCGGACCGCCCGCCGCCAGGGCAGGAATCGCACCGAGGGCAAGCGTCCCGAGGAGGACGAATCCGGACAACGCCCGGCGACGAAGACGGAATCGGTTCTGTTGCGGCATCAGTGGCTCCTGGGTAGCGTGCGGACTGGGTTTCATGGAATCGAACTGGACCATGCGGTCAGATTGTGGGCTTCGAAGCCGTCGGAGTAGAGCGACATCGACCAGGAAACCGAACCCGGAGAGCCCGGCTTGAAGAGCTCAATGGATTGGAGCGCCGTCGAGGGCGCCGCGTCGGCGTCGAACCAGAAGCTGTAGGTCGTGGACCAGCGGAGAGCGTTGGCGTTCGGATCGCTCGCGAACGTTGCCGTGCTCCAGGTGACGGTTCCTACTCCTGCGGGAACGCTCGCGGTCCAGTCAGCCGTCGAATAGGGCTCGCCCGAATGGCTGTCCACGTCGTGGAACCCCGCATTCGCGATCGGCGTGCCACCGGCGAAGGTCACCGTGAAGGCGCGCGCCGAGCGGTCGGAGTTCACGTTCCCGATCGCGTACTCGTAGTGCCAGGTATCGACGTCGATCGCCGTCACCTTGCGCGCGACCTCGAAGCGCTCGGCGATCGCTCCCGGGACGTCGACGTCGAAGATCTCGACCGTCGGATCGAGTGCTTTCCAGCCGTAGAGCGCCGAGTGTTCGCGCACCGTGGAACCCACCATCGAGAGCGAAAAGGCAGAGTCGCCTCCGACGTTGACCTGGGTGAACGAGGCGTTGTTGAGGCCGTTCCCGGCTGCCGCGTCGTTGTCCGAGATGTACTGTCCCTCGGCCCAGTAGACCGCACCCGCATTGAGCGCGGGATTCACATCGGCCACTGGAACCTTGACCCGCTGATCGTACGACGCGCTGAAGCCGGTGTTCACATAGGGATAGACGGTCACGGTCCCCTGCGTGGGCTCGATCTCCGAGCGGCGCCCGAGAGCCCGATCTCCGTTGAGGTCGGCCCAGTAGGTATCCGTGCAGCCGATGCCGAGCTGCTTCGATCCGAGTGGCGGCGGGATGCAGCTCGTGCCCACTTTGCAGGTCAGACCCGGCTGCTCTTTGTTGGTGGCGAAGAAGCCGTGCTTCAGCCAGCTCATGCCGATCTGGGTGAAACGGCCATCCTTCAGGCGATAGAGATTCTGGGCGATCACCGGATGCTGGTGATTGGTCAGCCCGCCGCCGCAGCCGCCCGTGTTGCACCAGTTCACTTCGATGTTGCCGATGTTGCAGGAGGTCGTCCCGACGGCGTAGCCCATGAAGCTGGCGTCGCCGCCGTAGCTGCTGACGCTGTCGATGTTGATCACCGTCACGTCGGGACCTGTCGTCGGATGTCCCTGCGCGAAGAGGGACGGTACAGCGCCGAGAGCGAAAACTGCGCTGAGTCGAAGGACCAGGCTTGCTGCGGTCGGGACGGGGCGAGATCGATTCATTACGGGCTCCTTTACTGCGCTTTTTCTTGCTGAGTCAGACGCATCAGAGTTGCGCGATCAACCATCGACTTGCGCCGACCCGCAAGCGACGGCGGGTCCCGTGCGAACCCGCTGCCGGTGGGCGATCATTGCAGTGCCGTTTCCGACCAGACCGTAAAGTCGCTCGTCTCGAATCCGTCGGAAAAGAGCGTGAGGGCGAACGGTGTCGATGACGGAGAGCCGGGCTTGAAGTAGGTCAGCGTGTGTTTCTTCGCGCCCAGCGACTCGGCGTTCGGCGAATCGGCGTCGAACCAGAACGAATACATCGTTGCCCAGCGCAGGGCATTTGCGTTCGCGTTGGTGGCGAACGTTTCCGTCGACCAGGAGATGACGGACGTCGGGTCATCGACGCTCGAGGTCCAAGCCGCGTTCGAGTAGGGCTCTCCGGAATGGCTCTGGACGGCATGGAAACCGATGTTGGTGAATGCCGTGCCATCGGGGAAGTCGATCGAGAACTGCTGCAGGCCGCGGTCCGAGTTGTGGTTGCGGATCGAGTATTCATAGTGCCAGCTGGTGGGGCCTGTCTGCGTGATGCGGCGCGCGACCTGAAAGCGTTCGAGCGGCACACTGCCGGGAATATCCACGTCGACCTCGGTCGCGCCCGGATCGAGCAGCGGCCAGCCGTAGATCGCCGCCTGCTTCTCGTGAAAAGTGCCGGTGAGGGAGATGTTGAAGTTGGGAGAGCCTCCGACGCTGACCTGCCGGTAGGAGGCGTTGTTCATGCCGTTGCCGATGGCCGCGTCATCGGGCGCGATGTACTGCGCCTCGGCGAAATAGATCGCGCCCGGGTTTGCAGCCGGATCGACGTCCTGCGTCGCGACCTTGATCCGCTGATCCGCGGCCGTCGTCGTCGTACCGGACTGCGTGAAGGGGAAGGGATAGGCGCCGGTCGTCGCGTTCACTTCCGAGCGCGGGCCGAGAGGGCGCCCGCCGTTCAGCGACGAGGTGTAGGGATCGGTGCATCCGACGCCGAGCTGATTGCTGCCGGCAGGCGGCGTCGTGCAGCTCTGGCCGCTGTCTCCACTGCACCCCGCCGAGCTCGAGTTGGTGGAGAGGAATCCGTGCTTCAGCCAGCTCATGCCGATCTGCTCGAAACGTCCGTTCAGCAGGCGATAGATGTTCTGCGCGATCACCGGATGATCGTTCGTCTGCGCACCGGAGGCGCAGCCGGTGCTCTGGTCGCACCAGTTGAGCGGCGTCGAGCCCCGGTTGCACGATCGCGTTCCCACGGCGTAGCCGACGAAGCCGCCGGAACCGCCGTAGTTGCCTACATCCGTGAAAGCAAAGACCGTCACGTCCGGATTGATCGCCTCGGGCAGAGTCGACTGGGCCCCCGATGCGCTGAAGGGGAGAAACGCGACCAGGGCGGCACCGAGCGCGAGGCTCGTCCAGCGAGCCGACGGAGAGAGGACATCGATCATCGAAAGCTCCTCATTCAGTGCGCCCGGGCCGCGGGGGCCAGCTGCTCGGCGAGCGCTTTGGCCTGCGGGTGATTCGGGTTGATCTTGAGCGCTGCGTCGAGCTCCTGCCGTGCCGCTTCTTCTCGTCCCATCGCGATCCAGGTCTGTGCCAGCAGGACCCGGAGGTCGGCATCCTGAGGAGCGGCGGCGATCGCCTCGCGGTAAAGCGTTGCGGCTTCGTCCGCTCTGCCGGTGAGAGCGAGCATGCCTGCCAGATTCTCGCGCGCTTCGCGGTGTGCCGGATCGAGCGAGAGCACCTGGCGGAACCTTTCGATGGCGTTTTCTGGATGGTTCTCTGTGGCGTCGACGACTCCCAGATTATAGATCAGCCGGGTGTCCCCGGGAAAGCGGGCCAATCCACGTTCGAAGAGCGCGCGGGCGCCTTCCAGAGCGGCTGCCGACCCGCTCCGTGCCAGCCGGATGCCAATCCCGAGATAGGCCTCCGGGCGGCGGGGATCGAGCGCGATGGCACGTTCCCCGGCGAGCGCCAGACTGGCGAGATCACCGGCCTCGTCGGCGGCCCGTGCGATCTGCAGCAGAAGGTCGTAGGAGGCTTCGCCGCGGGCGATGGCGAGCGCGCTGGCGGCGGCAAACCCCTGCCGGTCGCCGGCGAGGAAACGCGCCCAGGCGAGATTGTTCGCCAGTCCGCGCCAGCGGGCGAAGCCGAGACGTTCCACCCGGCCGAGGTGGATCGCCGCTTTCGCTGCGGCGGCGCGCTCGGCGGCGAGCGGAGGAGCGGCCTCCGCGAAGAGGTCGAGACTTCTCTGGCGCACGCTGGCAGTCGCCTGAAACGCCTTCTGCCCGATCTCGACCTCGATCCGGAGAAAGGCGCAGTAGCCCCAGAAGAGCGCCACGGCGGCGAGCGCCGCGATGAGCCGCCAGCCGGCCGGCTGCAACCGGCCGTTCGTCCTGAGCGCGCGGTGGCGGTAGGCGAAATCCCGCCGCGTCACGAGCCGGAAGGCGAGCAGCGAGAGAAACGCGAGCACGCCGCCGAGACCGAGCGACATGAGAAACGGCACGTCGCCGAAGAGTCCGCGAAAGGCGAGAAACGCGGCGGCGAAGGCGACGCCGAGAACGCACTCCTCGGCGAGCGACAACGGGTAGTGGCGTTTGGCGAACTCCGGCCCCGGCTTGTCCGGCGGATCTTGCTCGCGCGCCGACCGTCGCGACGAAGCGGCACGCGCCGCACCGCCGAACGCCGGCAGCGGTCCGAGGCCGAAGTACAAAGCGTCGTTCGGGCAGACGCTCACGCAGTCGCCGCATTTCATGCAGCCGCTGTCGACCACCATACCGAAGTCGCGCACCTCCTCGTGCACGCGCACGTTCGAAGTGCAGACGGACGTGCAATGACCGCAGCCCTCGCAGGCGTCCGTCACGCGGACGCGCAGTGGCGCGACACGGTCGGCAACGGCGAAAACCGCGCCGTAGGGACAGGCGTAGGTACAGAACCCTTTCGCTCCGAGAAAGTAGATCGTGGCGAAGCCGCAGACGAGAAATGTCAGCGTGCCGACGATCCAGCCCGGAAAGGTCTCCCAGAAGGCGCTGGTCGTGAGCTCGCTGCCGCGCACCGCCAGGCTGTCGCCGAGCCAGATCCGGTAGGCGAGTGGCCAGAGGAACATGTAGACAAAGGCGAGAAAAGGCACGACCCGCAGCAACCGCGAGCGCAGCGGACGCGGCCGGATACCGGCCTTTTCGAGGAGCCAGCGGGAAAAATCCTGCAGAGCGACCAGATGACAGGCCCAGCCGCAGAACCAACGGCCGAAGACTGCCGTGAGGAGGATCGCACCGGCAAAGAAGATCAGCCCGGCGTTGACGATGCTCGCCTTGGAGTAGGCCATCGCCTCGGACGGCTCGACCGGCGTGACGCTCCTGCCGGTGGCGAGCCAATGGGCGATGTGAATCGCCACCAGCAGGTGGATTCCGATGAGGACAGCGGCGCGCCAGCGTGCAGCGCCCGAGCGGCGGATGGTCTTCGCTGGGCGCGCTTCGGCGAGAACGGGCAGCGCGACACGCGGACGAGCGGCTTTCGTCAACGGCGTGACCCGGAGTCGCTCAGCTCGCGAGGAGCCGGCGGTAGAGCTCCTCGTAGAGCCGCACCTGCCGGTCCCAGGAGAAATCCTTCTTCATGCCGTTCAGCATGAGCTGCTTCCAGGCCGCCGGATCGCGGTAGGTCGTGAGCGCGAAGTCGAGTGCCCAGCGCAGACCTTCGGGAGTGAAATGGTCGAACGAGAAGCCGGTGCCGGAGCGCGTGACCGGATTCCACGGTTCGACGGTGTCGGCGAGACCGCCCGTTCGCCGCACGACCGGTGGCGTTCCGTAGCGCAGGCTGTACATCTGGTTGAGACCGCACGGCTCGTAGCGCGACGGCATGAGGAAGATGTCGCCGCCGGCCTCGATCCAGTGCGCGAGCTCTTCGCTGTAGCCGCGGAAGTACCAGACCTTTCCGGGAAAGGTGATCTGCAGCCAGGAGAAAAAGGACTCGTAACGCTCTTCGCCGCTGCCCAGCGCCACGAACCGGAAATCGCGGTGGTAGAGGAACTCCGGCAGGGTGTCGAACAGGAGGTCGAGACCCTTCTGCGCGGTCAGCCGCGAGACGAGTCCGATGACCGGCGCCTGACGCGAGAACGGCAGCCCGACCTTCTCGAGCAGCGCACGCTTCGTCGTCTCCTTGCCTTCGAGCTTCTCGGCGGAGTACTTGCCGGGAATGTACGGATCGATCTCCGGATTCCACTCGCCGTAGTCGACGCCGTTGACGATTCCTGCGAGGTGATCGGCGCGGGCGCGCAGGAGAGGATCGAGTCCGAAGCCGTGCTCCGGCGTCTGGATCTCCTGGGCGTAGGTGCGGCTCACGGTCGTGAGCACGTCGGCGTAGAGCAGTCCGGTCTTGAGAAAGCTCACGCGGCCGGCGGCGAGGTCATCGTTGTAGAGCATCGAAGCGAAGCTCGACAGGCCGATCTCGTCGAGGATCTGTGTCGAGTAGACACCCTGGTACCCGAGATTGTGCAGCGTCAGCGCGGTGCGCGTCTTCGCGAACAGACGATCCCAGGCGTAGATCGTCCGCAGATAGATCGGCGCGAGCGCCGTGTGCCAGTCGTGCGCGTGAACGATGTCGGGCGCCCAGCCCATGCGTTGACAGGCTTCGAGACCGACACGTGTCAGCAGCGCGAAGCGGAGATACTCGTCCCACTCGCCGCTGTAGATCGAATCGTGATGGTAGAGAGCCGGGCAGTGCACGAAGTAGACGTCGACTTCGCTCTGCGGCAGCTTCGTGGTGAAGACGGAGTAGGTGAACCGTCGCGAACCGAGATGAATCTCGACGTCGCGCATGAACTCGACCGCAACGAACGGGAAGTCGAGCTTCGCAACGCGTGAGTAGAACGGCAGGAAGATGCGAACGTCGTTCCCCTGCTTGCCAAGAGCGCGGGAGAGGCCGGCTACGACGTCGCCCAGTCCTCCGGTCTTCGCGAACGGAGTGAGCTCGGCTGCGATCTGGCAGATTCTCAGTGGCATGACGGTCGGAGGGGAGGACAGAAGGGTGTCGGACGCAACGGGACCCGGACGATGCTCAGATGACGGTCCCGGGCGCGAGCTCGGCGTTCTTCGGGACGACGATGATGCCACCGCGGATCGAATAGTTCGGCGTTTCCGCCTCGTCGATCTTCTGCTCATTCAGCAGCTTGCAGCCGTCGCCGATGCGGGCGTTGAAGTCGATGATCGCATTGCGGATCGAGCAGTCGCGTCCGATTCCGGTCGAAACGGCGTGGCTCTTGGCCTCCTCGAGCGGTTCGAAACGGTTCGCCCCCATGATGATCGACCGCTCGATCGTCGTCCCGGTCTGAACGATGGCGCGGATGCCGATGATCGTGTCGGAGATTTTCGCCCCGGTGATGATCGAACCTTCGCAGAGCACCGACCGTGAGACCGTGCAGCCGTTGATCTTCGTTCCCGGAAGAAAGCGCGCATGGGTATAGATCGGATAGTTCGGATCGTACAGATTGAGCGCCGGCAGCGGAACGGTCAGATCGAGATTGGCCTGATGAAAGCTCGGGATCGTCCCGATGTCGGTCCAGTAGCCGTCGTAGGGAAATGCGAAGACGCGGATCTGGTCGAGCGAGGCCGGGATGACCTCCTTGCCGAAATCCGTGTACGGGCTGCCGACGAGAACTTCGCGGAGTACCTCGGGGCGAAAAACGTAGATGCCCATGCTGGCGAGAAGAGATCCCGGCGGCGCTTCGAAACCGAGCGCGTCGCGGGTCGATTCGTCGAGGGCAAGAGAGTTCAGCTGATCTTCGGACGTCGGTTTTTCGACGAACTCGACGACGCGCCCGGAACGATCGAGCCGCAGGATGCCGAATCCCTTCGCCTCCTCGCGCGTGACCGGCTTCACCGCGATGGTGAGATCGGCCTGATTCGCGCGATGACTGAGCACGAACTCGCGCATCTCCATGAGGTAAAGCTGATCGCCCGACAGGATCAGCACTTCGGAAGGGTCGTTGTCGTCGATGAGCCGCGTCAGGTTCTGCCGCACGGCGTCGGCGGTGCCTTGATACCAGGAACGGTTCGTCATGTTCTGTTCCGCAGCGAGCAGATTGACGAAGCCGCCGCGGAACGCATCGAAGCGATAGCTCTGCGCGATGTGGCGATGCAGGCTCTCGCTGTTGAACTGAGTGAGGACGTACACGCGATCGATGCCGGCGTGCAGGCTGTTCGAGATCGGAATGTCGATCAGCCGGAACTTTCCGCCGACCGGCACCGCGGGTTTCGCGCGATCACGGGTGAGCGGCGAAAGCCGCGCCCCCTGTCCGCCGCCGAGAATCGCCGTCACTACCCGTTTCATCGTGCGGCCTCCCGCGCTGCCGGATGTCGGCGCGACAGGATCCGCCGCGCTCCGTCATTCTACTCACACGGCAGGCGGCCGCGGAGAGCGCCGAAGGCCGGAAGTCCGGCGGCTTACGGCGCCGAGGTCGACCACTGCGCGAGATCGGCGGTCTCGAAGTCGGCGGCGAACAGGGCGCTGAAGAGGAGTTGGATCGCGCCGGCAGGCGGCCCGCTCTCCGCCGGAGCGAATCCCGGGACGCCGATCGCCAGATCGGTATAGCCGAAGCGGGCGAAGTTGCCGCTGGCCAGGCTGTAGCCGAAATTGCCATCTTCGACAGCCGGCCCGCAGGCGCTACCGGCGAAGGCGGCGCTCCAGGCCCTCGCCGAGGCGAGGTCCAGACCGGAAGCGGTGCCCCGGATGATGTAGGTCCGGCCGGCCCCCGGCTGCCCGCTCACCGGATCGAGAATCGAGCCGACGATGAGATCGTCGCGGAATCTCGAATGCAGAGTTCCGGAGGCGAGCGCGAAGCCGAAGAACAGGGCGGTTCCGGGAGTTCCGAGATCGGCCGCCATGAACTGCACCGCCCCGGTCGAGGTCAGTCCAAAGGGACCGCCGGCGACGAAAGTCACCGCCCCCGCATGGTCGTTCTCTCCGACGGCGCCGACCGCGAGATCGGGAATGTAGGCGCTGCCCTCGATCGGTACGTTGAAATCCCCGATCGCCAGACTCGAGCCGAAAAGATCGCCCGCATCGGCGCTGCCCGGAAGCGTGCCCGGCGCGAGCGCGCCGCCCTGGACCAGGCGGAAGCCCGGGAGCGTCATCGTCGGGAAGCCGCCGGAGAGGATCCAGACCGCACCGGCGGCGGCGTGCCCATTGACACTCTCCTGGGGCACGCCGACGACGAGATCGGCCTTGCCGTCGTGGTTGAAGTCTGTGGCAGCAAGCACCTCGCCGAATCGGTTGCCGGTGGTCAATGTGCCCCCGGCCGCGGCCTCGTCGAAGAATTCGCTGCCGACTCCGGAGAGTCCGCTGGCGCTGCCGTGAAGAATCCACACCGCGCCGGCGTCGACCAGCGAGCCGACATCCTTGTCGCGCCCTCCGATCGCCAGATCGTCAAAGCTGTCGAAGTCGAAATCCGCCGCCACAAGAGCCCTGCCGAAATGGTCGTCGGTCTGAGCGACGTCGGCGATGCCGGCGCTCTCCTGATCGAAAATCTGGGCGCCCGCTGTCGTAAGACCGGAAGCGGAGCCGTAGATCACTTCCACGGCGCCGGCGTCGATGGCGGTGCCCGCGTCGACGGCAACGTCCTCGCCGCGAACCTCCACCGCGAGATCGTCGTAGCCGTCGCCGTTGAAGTCGCCGGTCGCAAGGGCGGCGCCGAACGCCTCGTTTGCGGCCGGGGTACCCGGCAGGCCGTCGAGACCTTGGGCGAAGCGAGCCGGTGGATCGACCAAGCCCCCTGTGAGCGGAGAAGCGAGCCAGACCAGGACTTCGCCCGCGCCCGCGAAGCCGGCGATCGAGGTCTCCTGGGCGCCGGCGGCGAGATCGGAACGGAAATCGCCGTTGAAATCGCCGCGAATCATGACGGTGCCGAAGTCCTTGGAATCGTCCGGCGATTCGAGCCGAGTGTTGCCGCGGCTGAAGAGCTGCGCAGCGACCGGCGAGCCGGCGGTGAAGAGCGCGAGAAGCACGAGAAGACGGGCTCGGTTTCGGTGCCTGAGCGAAATCATGCGGTCTCCCTTCATGGAACGTGCGAGGACCACTGAGAAAGATTGTGTGTCTCGAAATCAGAGGCGAACTGCGCGGTGTAGAGGAGCTGGACGCCTCCGAGGTTGCTGTCGTCTCCGAGCGGATCGAGATTCGGCACACCGATCGCCAGGTCGCCGACGCCGCGACCATCGAAATTGCCGATGGCGAGCGCGTCGCCGAGGAGGGTGAACGCCGCAGGGGGACCGCAGGCGAGACCGGGAGTCGAGGCGTCGAACGCAACGGCCGCGGCGAGATCGAGCCCGCTCGCCGTGCCGGGGACGACGAAAATGCGTCCGGCGCCGCTCTGCCCGGCGACACTGTCGTTGACCGAGGCGATCACGAGATCGGCGCGAAATCCGCTGTGCAGGTGGCCGGCGGCGAGCGCGTTGCCGAAGAAGATCGGGTCGTCGCCTCCTCCGGGCAGATCGGTTTCCATGAACAGGAAGCTGCCCGCGGCGGAGATTCCGCTGGCGCTGCCGTTGAGCACTTCGACCGCGCCCTGGATGCCGCCCTCGTGTCCAACGCCGATCGCCAGATCTTCGTATCGCGGGCTCTGCGCGTCGGTACGATTGAAGTCGCCGAAGACGATTGCGGAGCCGAAATAGTCGTTGTCTTCGGCGACGCCGAAGATCGTTCCCGAAGCCAGCACCAATCCCTGATGCAATCGAACGCCGGGAAAGCTCAGCCCCGAAGGAGAGCCGGAGAAGAGCCAGACCACACCCGCGGAGGCGTGACCACTGACTGTCTCCCCAGGGACCCCGGCCGCCAGTTCGTCCCGACCGTCGGCGTCGAGATCGCCGACTGCGAGGACGCCGCCGAGGTAGCGCTGCGCGGCGACCGTTCCACCCGCTCCGGCCTCGTCGAAAGAGTAGCTGCCGGTCGCGGTAATTCCCGCAGCGCTGCCCGGGAGAATCCAGATGCCGCCGGCGTCCTGCACCGTGCCGATATCCTCGCCGGACGCCCCGATGGCGAGGTCCGTGAAGCCGTCGCCGTCGAAGTCTCCCGCCGCGAGCGCGCTGCCGAAGTGGTCGTCATCTTCGGCGACGCCGGAGATTCCGCTGCTCTCCTGGCTCCACAGCTGGACGCCGGTGGTGGTGAGGCCTGCCGCCGAGCCGTAGAGCACTTCGACGACTCCGGCGTCCACGGCCGGTGTCGAACCGGCCGAAATGTCCTCGTTGAGTACGCCGATCGCGAGGTCGTCGAAGCCGTCGTCGTTGAAATCTCCGACCGCGAGGCTGTAGCCGAAGTAGTCGCCGGTCTCCGGTCCACCCGGAAGACCCGCGAGCCCTTGATAGAAGCGGACGCGCGGGCCGGGTCCGCCGTCCGCGCCGTAGCGCACCTGGATCTCGCCCGCGTCGACATGACCGCCGACGGCCGACTGGGGAGCGCCGAAGACGAGATCGGCGAAGCCGTCGTGATTGAAGTCTCCGCTGGCGAGGCGCCCGCCGACTTTGACCTGGTCCGCGCTCGCGTCGAGGACGACGTTGCCGCGCGTGAACAGGTCGGCGTCGGCCGGCGACGCTGTACCCAGAAGGACGGCGACGATCTGCGCGGAAATTGCGAGGAAGTTCGCGGCGGAGCGGAAGCGAAAGTGACGAGCGATTGTCTGCAGGTTCATGGAATCTCCCGGACGACCAAGAGGATCGAATCTCGGCTTCACTGGGGAAAGCGCCGAATTCAGGGAAATCGGCTCAGTGGCTTGCAGGGCTCGCTTGACAGCGTCCGGGGCCGCGTCTAGGGTTCAGACAGGCCCGAGCCGATTCTTCTTCGCGCGACCGAGAGAGCGTGTCCGCCCCCGATCCCCCCGATCCCGCAGGCGCCGATTCCGGAGAGATCACCGACCTCCTTCTGCAGTGGCGCGGCGGCGATGCGAGCTCGCTCGAACGCCTGATGCCCCTGGTCTATGACGAGATGCGCCGCATCGCGGCCCGCCAGGCGCGCCAGGAGCGTCAGGGACATACCCTCCAGCCGACGGCGATCGTGCACGAGGCGTATCTGCGTCTGGTCGACCAGAGCCGGGTGAGCTGGCAGAACCGGCTGCATTTCTTCGGCGTGGCCGCACGGACGATGCGGAGAGTGCTCGTCGACCACGCACGCCGGCGGCGGCGGTCGAAGCGTGGCGGGGGCGAGACGCACCTCGTTCTCGAAGACTCCGATCTCGTGACGACGCCACGAGCCGTCGATTTCCTCGACCTCGACGCGGCGCTCGATCGCCTGCAGGAGCTCGACGCCGAGCAGTCCCGTCTCGTCGAGCTGCGCTATTTCGGTGGTCTGTCGATCGAAGAGACCGCGGAGGTGCTGGAGCTCTCGCCGGCGACCGTCAAGCGGCACTGGCTCTCGGCCAAGGTC
>JBDTQG010000088.1:0-13027 GCA_039932315.1 Thermoanaerobaculia bacterium | reverse complement strand
AAGCTCATCGGCCGCTACTGGCACGACGCCAACATCCAGATGGACGACTTCAAGAACGAGGGCGTCGTCGCCTCCGGATCCTGGCCTTTCCAGGTGAACGCGCTCTCCGCCGGCGGGGCGCCGATCGCGAGCGTCTTCCCGGCGGAAGGCGCGACCGGGTGGGCCGACACTTCGATGGTCCACATCGACGCACCGCATCCGAACTGCGCCTACATGTGGCTCGAGCACTCACTGCAGCCCAAGCTTCAGGGCGACCTCGCGGCATGGTTCGGTTCCCTGCCGGCGGTTTCCTCGGCCTGCCAGGGAAACGCGCTGCTCGGCGACAAGGGGTGCGAGACCAACGGCTCCGATCAGTTCGACAAGATCGCGTTCTGGAAGACACCGAAGGCCGACTGTGGCAACGGCAAGACCGATTGCGTGCCGTACCACGAGTGGGTGACGAGCTACATCGGCGTCATCGGCGGCCGGTAACGACGGCTTGATCGCCGTCGAGTTCCAGGGCGTCTCCAAGCGCTTCGGCGACTTCGTCGCTGTCGGCGGCGTCGACCTGGCGATTCCTGACGGCGAATTCTTCACTCTGCTCGGACCCTCGGGTTCGGGCAAGACGACGTGCCTGCGACTGGTCGCCGGTATCGATCTGCCGACGACCGGGCGCATCTTGCTCGACGGCGAGGACGTCTCGACGAAGCCCCCCTACGAGCGCGACGTCAACACGGTCTTCCAGGACTACGCGCTCTTTCCGCATCTTTCCGTCGGCGAGAACGTCGCCTACGGCCCGATGGTCCGCGGCGTCGCCCGCACCGAGCGGCGACGGCTCGCCGACGAGATGCTCACGCTGGTCGAGCTTCCCGGCCTTGCCGATCGCCGGCCCTCTCAGCTGTCGGGCGGACAGCGCCAGCGGGTGGCTCTCGCCCGCGCACTGATCAATCGGCCCAAGGTTCTGCTGCTCGACGAACCGCTGGGCGCGCTCGATCTCAAGCTCCGGCATCAGATGCAGATCGAGCTCAAGGCGATCCAGAAGCGCGTCGGCATCACCTTCATTTTCGTCACCCACGATCAGGAGGAGGCGCTCACCATGAGCGACCGGCTCGCCGTGTTCGAGGGCGGACGGATCGCGCAGGTCGGCACTCCGTCCGAGGTGTACGAAAGCCCGGCGACCGAGTTCATCGCCGGCTTCGTCGGCACGGCGAACGTTCTGCGCGGCGATGCGGCGCGACGGCTCTTCGCGCGCGACGGCCTCTTCGCGCTGCGTCCCGAGAAGATCTCGATTCAGGACATCGCCATGGCGGCCGATATCGGCGCGCGACGCGTGGAGGGCACCGTGAGCGACGTCGTCTTCGCCGGGATCCTGTCCCGCTACACAGTGTCGCTGGACGGCGGGGGAGAGCTGCAGGTGGTGGCGCAGAATCTCGCGGCGCCACCGGCCGGCTCGTTCGGCCGCGGCGCGCGCGTCAGGCTGGCGTGGAATCCGGCGCACGAACGCGAGCTCGCGGTCTCCTGATTCGCCGCCGATCGAGATAGAGCCGCGCCATGCTGACTCGTCTCTCGACATTCCTCTTCCGCCGCCCGCGGCTATCGCTCGCGCTTCTCCTGGCTCCGCCGCTTCTCTGGCTCGGCGTGGTCTATGTCGGCTCCCTCGGTGCGCTGCTCACGCAGTCGTTCTTCAGTCTGGACCACTACACCGGACAGGTGGTGCGCCGGCTGACTTTCGAGACCTACGGCCAGCTCGCCAGCCGCGCGAATCTCGACATCGTCCTCCGCACCGCGGGGATGGCCGCCGCGGTCACTCTCGCGGCCGTCCTTCTCGCTTTTCCGCTGGCCTACTACATGACCTTTCGCGCCTCCGGTCGCTGGCGCGCGGTGCTCTACCTCGCGGTCATCCTGCCGCTCTGGTCGAGTTACCTCGTGCGCGTCTACGCGTGGAAGCTCATTCTCGCGAAGGAGGGCATTCTTTCCTGGATCGTGGCTCGCACCGGTCTGTCGACCCTGCTCGACAGCTGGCTCGCGCTGCCGCTCGTCGGCGGACCCTCGCTCTCGATCTCGACGACGGGAATTTTCCTCGCTTTCCTCTACGTCTGGCTTCCCTACATGGTGCTGCCGATTCAGGCGGCGCTCGAGCGTGTCCCGCGATCTTTGCTCGAAGCCTCCGGTGATCTCGGCGCACCGCCGCGCACGACCTTTCTGCACGTGACTCTTCCTCTCGTGTTTCCGGGAATCGTCGCGGGTTCGATCTTCACGTTTTCGCTGACGCTCGGCGACTTCATCGTTCCGTCGGTGCTCGGGAACTCGAGCTATTTCGTCGGCCAGGCGGTGCTGTCGCATCAGGGAACGTCGGGCAACATCCCGCTCGCCGCCGCGTTCACGGTCGTGCCGATGGCGATCATGAGCGTCTATCTCCTGGTGGCCAGGAGACTCGGGGCGTTCGATGCGCTCTAGAACCGGCATTCTCCTGTTCGTCGCGTCCGCGGCGGTCCTCGTTTTCCTGCATGCGCCGATGGCGATCATTCTGCTCTACGCCTTCACGACCGATGACCGCAGCTACTCGTTCCCGCCACCGGCGCTCACGACCCACTGGTTCCACGCCGCCTGGCAGCGCACCGATCTATGGCAGGCGCTCGGACTTTCCGTGCGGGTCGCGGCGATCGCGACGCTCGTTGCGATCGTACTCGGAACGCTCGCTGCAGCGGCCGTCTGGCGCAGCCGGTTCTTCGGGCGCGAGTCCCTGTCGTTCCTGCTCGTCCTCCCGATCGCGCTGCCGGGGATCGTCACCGGGATCGCGCTGCGCTCGGCGCTGGCGTTCACCGGGATTCCCTTCAGCTTCTGGACGATCGTCATCGGCCATGCGACGTTCTGCATGGTCGTGGTCTACAACAATGCACTGACGCGTTTCCGGCGCACGGGAGTTTCCCTGCTCGAAGCGTCGATGGATCTCGGCGCCAATTCCTTCCAGACGTTTCGCTACGTGCTTCTCCCGAGCCTCGCCTCGGCGCTCCTCGCCGGCGGCATGCTCGCGTTTGCGCTGAGCTTCGACGAAGTCATCGTGACCACCTTCACCGCCGGCCAGCAGGAAACCCTGCCGATCTGGATCTTCAGCCAGTTGACGAGGCCCAGAGATCGTCCGGTCACGAACGTCGTCGCCGTCTTCGTCATCGCCGCAACCTTCGTCCCCATCTTCCTGGCTCACCGCCTCACCCGCGAGAAAGGCGATGGCGCCGCGATCTAGCCGCCGGCACTTTCACGCTCCGCCACGGAGCGCGCCAGGTCGAGGGATTTCTCGAACGAAGTTCCGATCGCAATCTCGCTCTCGCGATTCCGCCAGCCCGCCCGGGCCAGTACCCGCAGCGGTCCGGTCTGCACTCCGGCGAGAACGACGAACACTCCCGCTTCCCGGAGCTTCGAGACCGTGGACTCGAGAGCCACCAAGCCGGTGGCATCGAGCAGTGGTACACCGCGCAGATCGAATACGACGACGCGCACCCCCCTCGCTACCGCGCGCACCGTGTTCATCGCCCTCTGCGCAGCACCGAAGAAGAGCGGCCCGGCGATCTCGTAGAGCAGCAGATTCGACGGCAGCGGGCGATCGAGGTGGAGCTCTTCGAGATTGACCAGCGAAACGCGGGAGACGGCTGACATACGCTCCATGAAGAGCAACGATGCCAGCACGATCCCCACCGTCACCGCGACAACCATGTCGAACAACACGGTGAGCGAGAAGCAGGTGACGAGAACCAGGATGTCGCTGCGCGGCGCCGACTTGAGAATGTGCAGAATGTGCCTGCCGTCCGCCATCCGGACCGCGACATGCAGCAACAGGGCCGCGAGTGCCGCCATCGGCAGGCGACCGAGGAGCGGCGCAAAGGCCACCATCGCCGCCAGCACGAAGAGCGAGTGAAACACGGCGGCGAGCGGCGAGCGGGCTCCTGCGCGGACGTTTGTCGCAGTGCGCGCAATCGCACCGGTCGCAGCGAAGCCACCGAAGAACGGCGCGACGAAGTTGCCGATACCCTGCGCCAGGAGCTCGCCGTCCGGATCGTGTTTCTTCCCCGTCATGCCGTCGGCGACGACCGCCGAGAGCAGGGATTCGATCGCTCCAAGGATCGCGATCGTGAACGCGGCGGGAAGCAGCTGCCGGACGAGATCGAATGAGAAGACGAGCGGCGCCCCCCCAGGACCCGGTAAGTTCCACGGCAGCAGAAGCGACGGCAGCGAGCGCGGAATTCCAGGCATCATCTTGCCGTCGACGAGGTAGGAGAACCGGTCCGCGATCGTCGCCACCGTGAAGCCGGGAAGGAGACGGGTCGCGAGGTGCGCCGCGAAACCGGCTCCCGCGAGCGCCACGAGCGGTGCGGGAACGCGTCTCGAGAGGCGCGGCCAGACGACCAGCACGACGAGGGTGAGGGCGCCGACCAGAAAGTCCGCCAGCCGTGCGGTCGGCACAGCGGCGATGAGCGCGGCCAGCCGATCGACATACTGCACCGGAAGTGCCTTGACGTCGAGCCCGAGGAAGTCCTTGAGCTGGAGCGTTCCGATGACCATCGCGATTCCGGCGGTGAAGCCGGTAGTCACCGGGTAAGGGACGAACTCGATGAATCGCCCGAGACGCGCGATTCCCATTGCCGCGAGGATGACGCCCGCCATCATCGTGGCGAGGAGCAGACCGCCAAGACCGAACCGCGTCGTGATCGGCGCGAGAATGACGACGAACGCGGCGGTCGGTCCAGCGACCTGCACCTTGGACCCACCGAGTATGGCAATCACCATCCCGGCGACGATGGCGGTGAAGAGCCCGTATTGGGGGGCTACTCCCGAGGCGATGGCGAGGGCCATCGAAAGCGGCAGCGCGACGACACCAACGACGCATCCCGCCCCGAGATCGGCCCGCAAGTCGGCGAGCGAGTAACCCTGTCGCCAGACCCGGCGGAGCGCCGTCGCGACGCGGACCGTCGTCGGTCGTACCGGAACCGGGGAGCTGGAGGAGAGCGGGCTCAATTTTCAGAGAAACGTTGCACTGCGTCTTCAGACTCTGCCGGAGTGGAGCGGTTCTCGCTACGTGCCGGCTTTTTTCTGCGCATCCTTGAAATGCGACGATCCCGAAGGCACCATCGAGTACGCCGTCTTCGCTTTCGCCGAGTCCTTGAGCTTCCGGTCGTAGATCTCCGCGGCCGAATACCACGCGTCGTAGCGCGTCTTCGAGAAGTGCAGGCCGAGCTCCTCGTAGGCGTGCGCCGCGAGATCCCAGCGCTTCAGGTCCTCGTACATCTGACCGAGCTCCCACCACGCCTTCTCGGCGACGGCGTCCGCCGGAAAACGGTCGGTGAGATCGCGATACGTGCCGAGCGCTGCGGGAGCCGCGACACCGAGCGCCGCATCGCGGACGCTGATGCGCTGGTCGCGTTCGATCTCCGCCTTTGCGGCGAGAGCCCGAGCCGACCAGTTCGACGTCGGATAGTTCGTTGCGAGGTCGCCGTAAAGCTTGCGCGCTTCCTCCGTCGTCTTCTTGGTGTCGGCGGCCTGCACCAGTTTCGCCTGCTGGAAAGCTGCCTCGGCCGCACGCGGGTCGCTGCGGAACCGGCTCTGGATCTCGACGTAGGCGCCCAGCGCCTCCTTGCCGCGCTGCAGGCTCGTGAGTGCTTTGGCGATGAGGTAGTAGCCATCGATCGCGACCGGACTGTTCGGGTACCGATCGACCACGGACTTGGCATCGGTCAGCGCCTGATCGAAGAGCTTCGCGTCGAATTTGCCCTTGGCGACTTCGAGGTCGGCGACCGCGGGGTCGACGCCCGGCTTCGCGGTCTTCGGCTTCTCATCGACCGGCGAGAGCGCAGCGACCGTCGGCACCGTCGACGTCTTCGCCGGAGTCGCGGAGGGCTTCGGCTTCTGGTCGGCAGGGGGGGTCGTCGCCACCGCCGGATTCGCCGCGAGTGTCGACGGAACGGCCGGGCCCGGTGCGGGATCGGTGGGTGGAGCCGTCGTGCCCGTCGCGACCGTACCGGGGCTCTGCGCCGATGCCGCCGGGTTGACGGCCTTCGGATCGGCGGTCGTCGTTGGAATCGTCGCGGAAGTCGTGGCCGTCGAAAGCGACGGCTGGGCCTTGCCTCCCGGCTCTTCCGCCGGAGTGAGCAGCAGCCACCCGCCGACACCGGCGACGATCAGCACCAGGACTCCGACGAGGACCAGCATGCCGCGATTGCGCTGAAAGCTCGTCGAGCCTTTCTTGAACAGCATCGACGTTCCGCGCCGCAGCCCCTTGAGCTCGTCGAGCAGCTGGAAGCGCAGCATCTCTTCGAGCTTGTCGATATCTTCGAGCAGCTGACCGACCGTGGCGTAACGATCGCCGGGCTCCGTGGCAAGGCACTTCAGCACGACCGGATCGATCTCGGAAGGAAGATCCTTGTTGAGCTCGGAAGGAAGATTGAACTTGCCGAGCGGCATGCGCCCGGTGAGCGCTTCGTAGAAGACCACACCGAGCGAATAGATATCGGCGCGATGGTCCACGGCGCTCGCATCGACCGCCTGCTCCGGCGCCAGATAGTGCAGGGAGCCGAGCGTCATCTCCCGCGTTGTCAGCGTTCCGAGCGTGCGCGCGACCGACTCGACCCGGCTGATTCCGAAATCCGCGAGCTTCACGACAGAGAGCGTCGGCGAAACCAGGATGTTGCGCGGATTGAGATCGCGATGCACCACACCCGCTCGATGCGCCGCACCGAGGCCGCGACCGATCTGCTTGATGACCTGGACAACCTCCTGCAGGGAGAGCCGGCGCTGACGAAGGACGACGTCGAGCGAAGTTCCTTCGACGTACTCCATCGCGAAATAGAGAATGCCGTTGTCTTCGCCCTTGTCGATGATCTGCACGATGTTCGGATGCGAGAGCATCGCCACCGTCTGCGCTTCGCGATGAAAGCGCGCGACGGCATCCGCGTCCTTGGCGAAGTCGGGCGGCAAAACCTTGATCGCGACGATGCGGTTGAGCGACGGCTGCATCGCCTTGTAGACCGCGCCCATGCCGCCCTTGCCGAGCGGCCCGAGGATCTCGTACGGCCCGATCTGCTTCGGAACCTCACTCACGGCCATCGGCCTCGAACACCAGCACGGTGTCTCCGATGAAGATGCGGTCCATGTGCTGCAGCACGGCGCGCTTGACCGCCTCGCCGTTCAGTTTCGTGCCGTTGCTGGTTTCGAGATCGGTCAACACGAAGCCCTCCGGCTGCAGTTCGATCGCGATGTGCTCTTTGCTCGCCTGACTGTCGAGCAGCGCGAGATCGCAGGTCCGCGCCCGTCCCACCGTCACGCGGCTGCTTTGAATGGCAATTTCGGCGCCCGCCTCCTGGCCCATGGTGACGAAGAGCTTCGCCGAAGTGGGAGGAGCCGCCGCCCCCTTCGCGACCCGCTTGCGCGGTGCCATCTCCACGGTGCGGATCGGAAAAGGAATCTCGATCCCGGTGCGCTTGAACTCCTCCCAGACCCGCGACCGGATGTCGCTCACGATGCGCGGCCGCTGTCCGATGTCCTCGATCCACACGCGCAGCTCATAGCGGATCGAGCTGTCGTCGAAGTTCTGGACGTAGACGTCCGGCGTCGGCTTCTCGAGAACGCCGGTCACGCCCTGAGCGGCGGCAAGAAGCGCCTGGCGGACCCGGTAAGGAGCCGATTTGTAGTCCGCGCCGACGACGATCTTCTCGAGATGCATCGGGTGCGGGTAGTAGTAGTTGAGGATCCGGTCGTCCGCCATCTGGCCGTTGGGGACGATCAGGTTGTCGCTCTCCCGCGTGCGCAGGTGCGTCGTTCGCCAGGAAATCGACACGACCCGTCCTTCGACATCGCCGATCTTGATCCAGTCGTTGATCCGGTAAGGCTTTTCGAGACCGATGACAACGCCGGCGAAGATGTTGCCGAGGATCGGCTGCAGCGCGAGACCGATGACCAGCGAAGTGATCGCCGAACCGGTCACGAGACCCGAAAGCGCCTGGTCCGGAAAGCTGATCTTGAAGGTGACGATCGCGGCCACGAAATACGCCGCGCCTACGGTCACCATCGGCAGCAGGTTGGGCAGCCGGACGCCGCGATGCGGCAGGTGGAGATCGAAATAGAGCAGTCCCGCGAGCCGGATGACGGTGATCGAGCCCAGGAAGAGCAGAATCCACGACATCGCGTGATCGAAGGTTTCGAAGCGCCCGGGGGTGAAAAGCGTGAACACCCGCAGGCCGGCGGCGACCGCCGCGACGAAGAGAACGAACGAGAGCTGCCGGACGATGAGCAGGCGGCGCAGACCCGCGACGACGGCGATGAGGATCGCCGCGACGGCAAGGCTGGAGAGGATGGCGAGAGTTAGGCGCACGGTTTCATGGAGTAGTACGAGATCCCCGCAAAAACGAGGTCAAAGATACCACGGCACCCGCGGCGGGCCGGGGTCGAACTCTCTCAGTCGCATGGGTTTCCCCGGCCTGCCCGCCCCAGTCCGGCGCGGCCTGACCCGGGGAATGGCTGCTACCATCCCGGCGTGCCTGCGGCGTCCGAGAATCCCGCCGTTGCCCCGCTGCCGACGGAGGCTTCCCGAGGGCGAAGGCTTCGCCGCCTGGCCGCACTTTTCGCCGCCGGCGTCTTCCTGGTGCTGCTCGCGTTCGCGCCGCTCGACCTGCGCATCATGGGCTATTCGGGCGATGAGATCGAAGCCTCGTTTCATCTTCTCGAGTGGTTGCGCGGCGAGCGCCCGCCCGGGCCGGCCGCGGGGCTGCTCCAGCCACACGGGATCGTCACGTTGCACGGGATTTTCGAGCCGGCGTTCAAACTGCCGTTCGTCGCGCTCGGGAAGACCTTCGAACCCCTCCTGCCCGATTCGCCAAGGTTCGCGGAGCGGCTGGTGGCGTTTCTGCCGCTCCTTCAGACCGCGCTCATCGGCGGCATTCTCTTTCTGTGGATCGCCCGGCTCACCGGCAAACCGCGATGGGGAGTCGCACTGGCCGGCGGCGGCGTCTTCTGCACCTACCTCTGGCCGTACGCCTACATGGGCCTCGAACCGTCCCAGGCCCTTGCCCTGCTCGTCACGGCCTACCTCGCGCTCGCCGCCGACCCGGGCGCCGCGGCGCCTGCCGGCGCGACCGCGCCCGGCACTTCGCCCGGCACCTCACCCGGTACCGCGACCCGGCGGGCGCGGGTCGTCGCCTTCGTCGTCTGCGCCGCGCTCACGATCGCGATCAAGAAGACGGGCGTCCTCATGCTCCCCGCCGTCGGCTTTCTGATCCACGAGTTCTTCTCTCGCCGGGCGCGGTGCGCCGGGCGCAAGCCTTCCTCTGTGTGGGGCGCCGTCGCGGCGACCCTTGCCATCGTCGTCGCCGTCGCCGCCTTGAACCGGCACCTCGGCGCAAGCTTCTTTCCGCCCGGCGCCGACGCGGCTTTCCTCCGGCGTTTCATCGAGAAGAATCCGGTGCGCCTCGTCGCGAATGCGCTAATGCTGCTCTTTTCCGGCAACAAGGGGCTCATCGTCTATGCGCCCCTCGCCATGCTGGGGCTCTACGTGACACCTCTCTCCTTTCGGCGCCAGCGTTCGCTGACGATCTTCACGCTGCTTCTGCTCGCGGGGATTCTCGCCGCTTACACGGTCATCGGCGTTCCGGCCGAGGAAACCTGGGGCCCGCGTTACCTCTATCCCGCGGTCTCACCGCTCCTCCTCTGTCTCGCTGCGGCCTGGGGCGCGGAGCGCGTCGGTGCTGCCAGAAGGGTCACGCTCTCCGTCGTCCTCCTCGCCGGATTCTTCGTTTCGGCATTGGGTACCCTGTTCTTCTACGGCCGGCCGTTCGAACTCGCCCTGCGCTCGAATCAGGCGACGCTCGAGGCGCTCTGGGGAGACCCGGTCTGGAGTCCAGTCGAAATGCAGCTCCGTCTGCTGGGAATCTGGCTCGGCCCGCCCGGCGCCTCCGCGGAGTGGTCCCCGAAACATGAGTGGTGGTACACCCGGCCGCTCCGGCTGCCGCCGGTGGAGGCGTTCGACCTCCGCCCGTACGCCGTGCCTCAGCCGCTTCTCCTGCTCGAGGCGACCCGCGCACGACCGGCACTTTTCGGCGGCCTCGCCGGGAGCCTCGCGGGCGGCCTCGCCCTGCTCGCCCTGGCCTGGCGCCGAGCCGGCCGGATCCACCGCATCCCGGCCGCTCCTTCGCAGGAGACCGCCGGAACCTTCCTCCCGCCGGGAACGTAAACCCGAAGAGCCCGTGAAGCGTCCGCGTTGCGGCCCGTCCCCAAGGAGCCTGAGATGCCGCAGTTCATTTTTCGGCAGCGCCTGAACCGATTCCTTCTTCTCCCCGCGCTCTTTGCCGCGGGACTGATCGCCTCCGGAGCGGGTTTGCTGCTCGCCAGCGATTCCCCGTCGGGCGGCCCCGGGCCGGGCTCCGCGGCCAGTGCTCCGGCCGCGGAGCCGCCGCCCGCGCCCCCGGCCCCGAGAAAGTTCATCAGTGAACATCGTCTGCAGGGCGACGGCCTCGACCTCGCCTACACCGCGACCGCCGAAGAGATCTATCTCCATGACGCGGAAGGCAAACCCACGGCGAGTTTCTTCACCATCTCGTACTTCAAGAAGGGTGTGGCGCGTCAGGAAGATCGGCCGCTCACGTTCGTCTTCAACGGCGGCCCGGGTTCGGCGTCGATCTGGCTTCACTTCGGCCTCGTCGGTCCACGATTGATCGACATTCCGAGCGATGCCGCGGATCCCGGCGGCCCGCCGTACAAGCTGCGCGACAATCCGCAGACCCTTCTCCGCGCGACCGATCTCGTCTTCGTCGATCCCGTCGGCACCGGCTACAGCAAGGCGCTGGGGGAGAAGAAGAACGCCGACTTCTGGGGCTACGACGAGGACGCCGACTCGGTCGCCGAATTCATCCGCACCTTCATCACGGTGAAGAATCGCTGGAACTCGCCGAAGTTCATCCTCGGCGAGAGCTACGGTGGAATTCGCACCTCGATGCTGGTGCCGCGCCTGCAGAATGGGCTGAACATCAGACTGAACGGCGTCATCCTCATCTCTCCTGCTCTCAACCTCGGCACGCTGCCGTTCGTGGTCACGGGAAACGATCTGCCGTACGTCACGCATCTCCCGGCCTACGCGGCGAGCGCCTTCTATCATCACAAGCTGCCCGACACCTGGCCGAATCTCGAGACGCTCCTGCGTGAAGTCGAGAGCTACGCCTCGGGCGAATATCTGCAGGCTCTCTTCGCCGGCGACGCTCTTCCGGCCGCCGAGCGCGAGAAAGTCGCCGAGAAGCTCCACCGCTACACCGGCCTCTCCAAGGAATACATCCTGCGTGCGGATCTCCGCATCTACGCCCAGCGGTTCATCAAGGAGCTGTTGCGCGACGAAGGCAAATCGATCGGTCTTCTCGACGGGCGCTACAGCCAGGATGAGCTCGACAAGGTCGCCGACTCGCCCGACGGCGATCCGTTCAACGCCAAGACCGGCCCGATCTACGTCGCGCTGTTCCAGAGCTACCTGAAGAACGATCTCGCCGTCGATCTCACCGAGCGCTACATCGGCTCGAGCAGCGAAGCCAACCAGAGCTGGAAGCGTCCGGGAGACGGAGGCAGCTCCGCGTTCGCCGGTTTCGTCGACGTGACGGGACAGCTGGCGCAGGGAACCAAGGACAACGGCGCGCTGCGGATCTTCGCCGCCGGCGGTTACAACGACCTCACGACCTCGTATTTCGCGACGACCTACATGCTGCGTCACAGCGGCATCGACCCGGCCCGACTGACGATCCACGACTACCCCGGTGGCCACATGATGTACCTCCATCGCCCGTCGCTCGAGAAGCTCTCGGACGACATCGTGGACTTCATCGACAAGCGCTGATCCGCGGCCGCTCCGCGCGACTGGCCGCCGGCACGGCGCGTTCGCGTTCCACTCCATAGATGAGGCCTTCGCCGACTGCGGTCGACGGGAGCCTCGAGATCGTCTCTTCGAGTGGAAAGGTCGGGCTCCATGCGCTGCAAGCCTCTGCTGCTGAACCTCATCGCGTGCGTCATCTATCAAGGAGTCCCCGGAGCCGACCGCGCGGCCGCCGGCACGCCCGGCGTGAGCCTCGACGGCGGTCAGTTCCAGGTCAACAGCGTCACCTCGCTCTCGCAGGCGCGGGCGGACGTCGCTCTCGACCTCAAAGGAAACGCGGTCGTCGTCTGGCAGAGCGCAGCGACCGTCGTCGGCGGGACGGATACCGCCGACACCAGCATTCAGGGGCAGCGCTTCGACGCTTTCGGCTTGCCGGTCGGCGGCCAGTTCCAGGTCAACTCCTACACGTCCGGCAGCCAGACTCTGCCGGCGGTCGCCGCAGCTCCCGACGGCCGCTTTCTCGTCGTCTGGCAGGGCCCGGGCGACTCCTCCGGCGACGCGGTCCACGGGCGATTGTTCCCGGCGGACGGCGCCCCGGGCGCGGAGTTTCTCGTCAACAATCTCGAAGCCGGAGTGCAAAGCTCGCCGGACGTCGCGATCCTCACGACCGGCCAGTTCGTTGTGGTCTGGGAGAGCTTCGGTTCGGGAGGTAGTGACAGCTCGCTCACCAGCGTGCAGCAGCGGCGCTTCGACGGCAACGGCGCAGCGGTCGGAGCTCAGGTGCAGGTCAATTCGTTCACGGGGGGGTTCCAGACGCTGCCTTCCGTGTCTGCCGGCCGGCGCGGCGGCTACACCGTCGCCTGGGTGAGCGACCTCGGCGGCGGCGCGACCACCGGGCGATACAGCGCTCGCGGTCAGGCCTTCACCGCGACCGCGGCGCAGTCGGGAACCGAAGTCGTCGCCCGGACCACGGACAATCCTCTGCAGCTCACCCGGGCGCGCGTGGCAATGCAGCCCGACGACTCGTTTCTCCTCTCCTGGAGCTCGCTCGCGACCGATCCCGATCCCGCTCCCTGGGGCATCGAAGGGAGAAAGTTCGCAGCCGGCGGCGTCTCCCCGGGTCTCGTCTTCTCGCTTCCCGACTTTCGCGCTGCCGACCAGACGCAGTCGACGCTCGCCTCTCTGTCGCGCGGTGGATTTCTCGCCGCCTGGCAG
>JBDTQG010000087.1:0-13276 GCA_039932315.1 Thermoanaerobaculia bacterium | reverse complement strand
TCGCTGCAGGGCGGGTACGTCAATTTCATGGCCGGCGACGACGACCAGAAAGTGCGCGACAACTACCGTGGCAACTACTCCCGTCTCGCCGCGATCAAGAAGCGGTACGATCCCTCGAACCTGTTCCACCTGAACCAGAACATTCCTCCGGCGTAGCGCAGTCGCCGGATAGTCCCGGCATCGCGCCGACGGGAGATCGCCTTGGCCAAGACAGCACTCTTCGCACGTCTGCAGAGGCTTCTCGCCGTCGCACGTCTGGCCAGGGCGCAGCGGATTCCCGCCGCGGAGGCCCTGGAGCGGGCGCGACTCCTCGGCGCCCCGTCAGGGCCGACGCGGCGTGAGCTCATGGCGGGGGCCGCGGTTGCCGGCGCGGGGCTCGCGCTCGGTTGCGACAGACTCCGGAAGTTGATCCCGGGGAAGCGCGGCGGCGGAGAAGTGGCGATCGTCGGCGCCGGAATCGCCGGCCTCACCTGCGCCTACCGCCTGTCGCAGGTCGGTGTTTCCGCCCGCGTCTACGAAGCCCAGGACCGCGTCGGCGGGCGGATGTGGTCTCTCGCCGGCGCTTTCCCCGAGGGTCAGGTGTGCGAGCTCGGCGGCGAGCTGATCGACACCGGCCACGAGAAGATCCGCGCCATCGCGGGAGAGCTGGGGCTCGAGCTCGATGACCTCTCGCTCTACGGTCCGGGCCTCGCGAAGGATGTCTACTACTTCGAAGGCCGGCGCTGGGACGACGCCGAGATCGTCGAGGCCTTCACACCGATTGCCGCGGCGATCGATTCCGCCTGGGAGACGGTTTCGGGCGAGACCGTCACCTACCGGGCTCCGAACGGCGGGGAGGCGATCGATCGCCAGTCGATCGCCGAATGGCTCGACGGCGCGGGCTGCACCGGCTGGTTCCGCAAGCTCCTCGACATCGCCTACACGACAGAGTACGGGCTGGAGATCGACGACCAGTCGGCGTGGAATCTGCTCATGATGATCGACACGGCGCCCGATCCCTTCAAGATCTTCGGCGAGAGCGACGAGCGCTTTCACGTCCGCGGCGGCAACGATCAGATCCCGAAGCGGCTCGCCGAGCACCTAGCGGGTCGCGTCGAAACCGGCACCCGTCTCGAAGCCATCGGGTCGCGCAGCAACGGCGACTTCGCGCTCACGTTCCGCCGCGGCGCAGCGACGCACGAGGTCACCGCCGAGCGCGTCGTGCTGGCGATTCCCTTCACGCTGCTGCGCAAGGTGCGGATCGACGTTTCGCTCCCGGCGGTCAAGCGCAAGGCGATCGACGAGCTGCGGTACGGAACGAACGCCAAGCTCATGGTCGGTTTTTCCGACCGCGTCTGGACGCAGCGGCAGGGAAAGATCGCCGGATCGAACGGCAGTGTGCTGACGGATCTCCCGCTGCAGCTCACCTGGGAAGCCACGCGGCAGCAGCCGGGAAAAGCGGGAATTCTCACCTGCTTCACGGGAGGGCGCCGGGGAGTCGAGCTCGGACAGGGAACGCCGGCATCCCAATCCGAGCGCTTCGCGCGCGATCTCGAGCGCATCTACCCGGGAGTCGCGGAGCGGCGCCTCGGTGAAGCGCGCTTTCACTGGCCGACCTTCGAGTTCACGGAAGGGAGCTACGCTTCCTATGGCATCGGACAGTGGACGACGATCGGCGGCGCCGAAGGCGAGCGCGTCGGCAACCTGCATTTCGCCGGCGAGCACACGTCGGCGGACTTCCAGGGCTTCATGGAGGGGGGCTGCGAGTCGGGCGAGCGCGTCGCGGGAGAGATCCGCTCCGACCTCGGAATTGCGGCGCCCGCGGCCGGAACCGCGTAGAATCCGCGGCGTTCGCCTTTCGCAGCCGAGGACGCGCCGACCGATGGGTCTCAAAGAGGTCCTGAGCAAGCTCAAGCTGGTGGAAGTCACCGATCCCGATCCGCCGTCCGCTCCGTCCACGGGGATCGGCGCCGGCACGGGCGCGCCGCAGTCGTCCGGTCGCGGCGCGAGTCCGCGGGTATCTGCCGGGGATTCACCGGAGCTCGAGGAGCTCCTGCGCAATCTGCCACCACCGCGGCCGGTCGATGCGAGCCTCCTCGCCCGGGGCCACCGGCCGGCGACCGGCTCCGGGGCGACGACATCTTCGACGTTGTCCGCGGCGCCGGCCTCCAGCAGCGGCGCGAACGACTCCGAGTTCGACTTGCCGGACTTTCCCGCGGTCTACCGCTCCGCCGGCATCGCCGATCCGCCGCACGGGTTCACCGCCTTCAAGGTTCTCGAGATGCTCCAGAGCCCGGGCCTCGCCGAGCTTTCACCGCAGGCCAAGGCATCCGCGCTCGTCGGATTCCTGAAGATGAATCCCGGCGGGCCGGTCGCGATCGGCGACATCATTCAGGACGCGGTGCGCCGCGACCAGGCGCTCGACAAGTTCGAGCAGTTCCTCCATTCCCGCCTCGCCGAGCGAACCGCTGCCGCTGAACGCGCCAACGGCGCGTTGCAGTCGGAGATCGACGCTCTCAGCGAACGCCATCGAGCGACGATGGCAGCGAACGAGCGCGGCGTCGCCGAGCTTGCCGCGAAGCTCTCGGAATGGAGTGCCGGCAAGCGTGCCGAGGAACGCAAGCTCCAGTCCGCCGTGGCGCCGTTCGTCGATGGCAACCCGATCACCACCGATTCCGCTGCGGCGCCGAGCCGCAGCACCTGAGGAGAAACTCGTCATGTTCAGCCGTCTCGCCCGAGTGATCAAGTCGTGGCTCGGTTTCTTCATCTCGTTCGCCGAGGACCCGGAGGTCATGCTCCAGGAATCGATCGAAGAGATGCGCAATACGCTGCCCAAGCTCAACCAGATCCTGGTCACGACGCGCGCCACCGAGATTCGCCTCGACCAGGATCTCGTCGAGGCGCAGCGCCGGGAGAAGTCGCTCATCGCTTCGATCAAGACAGCGCTCGCCGACGGCAGTCCGGAAGCGCGCCGACTGGCCGAGGACGACGCCGCCTCTCTCCAGCAGGTGCGCATCGAGGTTCAGACGACGACAGAGCAGCTCGAGGCGGCAAAGAGCGCCTTCGAGAACGCCAAGCTCTCCGTCGACGACATCAAGGAGAAGCTGCGGAAGCGGATCGAGCAGAGCCGCAAGGCCATCGCGGAATCCAAGAAGGCCGAAGTCATGCGCAGCGCCGCGAACGCTCTCGCCGAGCTCGACACCTACGGCACGGCGGCGACGACCGACAAGTATCTGGATCAGATCCGCCAGAAGGTCGCGGAATCGAAAGCCTCGGTCGAAGTGGCGACCGGTGGGCTCGATACCGATCGCATCAAGCTCGAGCGCAAGTCGCGACAGCTTCAGGCGCAGTCGATCCTGAGCGAGTTCGAAGTCGAGATGGGAATCAAGAAGCCGGACGCGGTGAAAGAGGCGGCGCCGTTTCCCGCGGAGTCTGTCGCCTCTCCGGCGCAGAAGCAGCCGGAGCGCGGCTAGGACTTTCGCCCATTGAGTTTTCTTGAACGCCATCCCGCGCTGAAAAAAGCGGTCGCCAATCAGTATCAGGCGATTCTGGTGCTGGGTGCTGTCGGTTTCTCCGCGGTCACTCTGTCTCCGCTTCCGCTCGTGCTCTGGGCGGGGGCGCAGATGATGACGCTGCCGTTTCTCGTCGAGCGGTTGAAGCGGCGCATGGAGATCGAGAAGAAGTTCGCTGCCCGCGAGGCGCAGGAGATGTCGCAGGACGAGCAGTTGAGCGCGCTCTCCGGCGCCGCGCGCAGCCGGCTGCAGCGCTTGCAGCAGCTGTGCGAAAGGATCCAGTCGAACTACAAGGGGCTCTCGCCGGCAAGTCAGGGCGTGATGGCGGATCAGGCGGCGAAGTTCGAAGCCGTGCTGGCGTCCTTTCTCAAACGACTCTGGCTGTTGCAGAAGTACGACGAGATGTCTTCCGCGACCGACGACGGTCGTGTACGCGAGGAAATCGAACGTCTCGACAAGGAGCTGGCGACGGCCGAGCTCTCGCCGAGAGTTCGCGAGGCGCTTGAAAAAAATCTCGAGATTCAGCGTCAGCTCGTCCAGGCGGTGGAGAAGAACGAGCAGAACAGCGCCGCACTTTCCGCGGAGCTCGATTCGCTCGAGGCATTGCTGCAGCTGCTGCTGCAGAAATCGGTCGCCGCTACGGACGCGACCGCCTTTTCTGCCGAGATCGACGACGTGCTGTCGCAGGTCGCCGCCGACCACGCTTCGGTGGAGGAAATGGAACGGATGATCGGGTCGTTGCCGCAGATCGACGAAGGCCCGGTGCTCGCGCCTCTCGGGCCCCGCCTGCGAACGACGACTCCGCCGCCTCCGCCTCCCCAGGCCCCGCAGCGCGTTCGCAACCGGAGGTAGCCGCGTGCCATCCACGAATTTTCTCGACACCCTGCCGGCCTGGGCGGCGACGATCGCGCGCTCTGTGGCAGCGAAGCAGGCGAACACCTTCATCATCCACGGATTGCCCGCCGATCTCGTCCCGGTGCGGCAGGAGAACCAGCGGAGCTTTCAACAGCTGGACACCTTCCTGACGGAGACGCTCTTCGCCTCCTGGCCGTCGAAGATCACCTACAACCGCGCCGAAGGACTGGGTTTCTCGCAACCCGCGGCGCGGCAGCACTTTCTCGAGCGACTGAAAGCGTACGACGCTGTTCATGGAACCGAGTGGAGCGAGGCTTTGCCGCGCGACGCAGCGAACGCTTGCGCCCTGCTCGACTCGTATTTCCGGCATTGCGCGACGCTCTCGCCGGCGCGCCCGGTCGTTCTCCTCCTGCCGTTCGCCGAGACACTCGTGCCGAGCGGCGATGCTTCCTACCGCACGCCCGAAGATCGTGCTGTGCTCGTCTATCTGCGGAAATGGGCCCAGGATCCGGTGATGCTGGCGAAGAACATCGTCGTCGTTCTGGTGACGGAGAGTCTGTCCGAGCTCGACCCGAAACTGGTGCGCGCCTCGGCGACGCGCGAAATCGAGATCGCGCGCCCCGATGCAGCCGAGCGACGCGAATATCTGGAGGCCGTGCGCGACGCGGCGTGGTTCGAGAAGATGTCGGAAGCGCTTCCGGCGCGGCTCGCCGATCTCACCGCGGGAATGACGCGGGCGCAGCTCGCGCAACTGCTCGATGGTACGGACGCGACCGGAGCGAAGCTCACGCTCGATGGGGTCCGCGCAGCGAAGAAAGAGGTCATCGAATCGGAGGGCCTCGGCCTTCTCGAGTACGTCGAACCGAAATACGACCTCGATATGGTGGCCGGAATGCCTGCGGTCAAGGGGCGCCTGCGGCGCGCGGCGAGGGCCATCGCCCGTGGCAACCCCTCCGCCGTGCCGATGGGTTATCTGATCTGCGGTCCGGTCGGCAGCGCGAAGACCTTCCTCGTCGAGTGTTTTTCGCGCGAAATCGGATTCCCGTGCGTCAAGCTCAAGAATTTCCGCTCGATGTGGGTGGGCTCGACGGAGTCGAACCTCGAACGCATCCTCAAGATCCTGGCGTCGCTCACGCCGGTGGGAGTGGTCATCGATGAAGCCGACGCGGCGCTCGGAAACCGTGAGCAGTCGGGCGATTCGGGTACCCAACAACGCGTGTTCGCGCAGATCGCCACCTTCATGGCCGATACGCGCAATCGTGGACGCGTCCTCTGGTTTCTCATCACCGCGCGACCCGATCTTCTGCCGATCGACCTCAAGCGTCAGGGAAGGGCGGAGGAGCACATTCCGCTTTTCTATCCGGAAACTGTTGCCGAGTATGACGAGATCTTTCAGGTGATGAAGAAGAAACTCGCCCTCAACTGCACGGTCGCGAGCCTCGCGGAGGTCGCGGACGAAGAGGTTCTCAAGGGATTCTCGGGCTCCGATCTCGAAGCCGTTCTGGTGCGATCGATCCTCGAAGCGGAAGCGGCGGATTCGAGCGAGGTGACCGTCGAGCATCTGCGACGCGCTTTCTCCGACTTCATTCCGACGACCAGCAATCGCGAACGCGAGCTGCAGATCCTCGCCGCGATCCTCGAGTGCACGAGTCGCGAGCTCCTGCCGGAGCGCTTCCGCGACCTCGATCGCGCCACGATTCAATCCCGGTTGTCGGAGATCAAGCTCGAGCTGCGGAGTCTCTGAACGCGGATTTCCGCGCCTGGCCCCGTTCGCCGTCCGGACGCGTTTCAGACTCTAGCGTGGGCCTCGAATCCCACCGTCCGGAATGGAGAGCATGCGATGTCCGTATTGATCTGGGGGCGGCGCCAGAAAAGCATCGTGCTGGGCGCCGCCGGCACGACTCATTGCGAGCGCTGCGGTGCTGCGCGCGAATACGTCGAGGTCGTCGACTACACGCTGAACCACGTTTACTACATCTTCGGTTTCGTGTCGGGCCGCCGGATTCTGCGCCGCTGCACCATCTGCGGCTCGAGCGTTCCGATCGCCGCCGATGCAGCTCTCGAGGCGCGCGCCCGGGCGGCGATCCCGGTGTCCGAGCGCCTGGGCTGCGTCGGGCTTCTCGCCGGGCTTGCCGCGCTCGTGCTGGTCGCCGTCGTCTGGTCCATGTTCGGCGCAACGCCGAGGAACATTCCGGATCTGCTCGCAGGTGTGCAACGCGGCGACATGAAGTCGCTCGCCCGACTCGAGTCGGAGGCCGAAGCGGACGATGTTCCCTCACAGGAAGCCCTGGCGCAGATCTATCGCGACGGACAGGGTGTGACGCCCGATCCGGCGCTGGCTTTCCACTGGGCCCATCGCGCCGCGGAGCTCGGCAGTGCGCCGGCTCAGTTCGGACTCGGCGCGATGTACGAGTTCGGCCGCGGAGTTGCCGTCGACCCGGTGCAGGCCGCCGCGTGGTACCGGAAAGCGGACGGTCAGGGAGTCGCCGGCGCTGCGAACAGTCTGGGCGCGCTCTATCTGCGCGGCGTGGGAGTCCCTGCCGACTCGCCTGCGGCGGTCGGCTGGTTCCGCAAGGCGGCAGACGGCGGAGATGCCGCGGGACAGTTCAATCTGGCGATGCGGTACTGGAACGGAGACGGCGTTCCGGTCGACATGCAGGAGTCGCGGAAGTGGCTCGAGAGGGCGGCTGCGGCAACCGGCCAGGACGCGACGACTCTTTCCGTCGTGGCATCCGCGAAGCAGGAGCTGGGCGTGATCTACGAAGAAGGTGAAGGCATCGCGGCCGATCCGGTGAAGGCGCTGCGCTACTACGAAGAGGCGAGCTCGCTGAACGAGGACGCTCGCGCCAACTTCGAGCGACTCAAGGCCCGGCTGAAAGGCTGATGCCGGGAAGCGAAGTCAGGCTTCTGCGCGGCCGGCCGACGGCGGAGTCGGCAGATCGGGGTCGAAGTTCGACACGGCATGGCTCGCGCGCCGCTGACGTGGCAGCATCGGAGCGCCGGCATTCGGATCCCCGGTCAGCTTGCGCGCGAGCTTCTGGAAATCCTGAAGGTCTTTCGCGGCCCGCGTCTCCGAGGCTTTGCGGCTGCGGAGATCTCGCTGGCGCCGTTCGGAACCGCGCTGGAGCAGTTTGCGAACAAGGATGTACGCCCCGTACGCCGCACCGAGGAGGAGGAAGCCGAGAGTGAAGCGCACTTAGGAGAGAACTCGAGAGCTGCAGCGGATCTGAACGGAATGATTCACACCGACAGTAGAACACAGTTGGCCGCGCACGCTCTGAGAACTCGCACGCCGCGCTTCGACCGCTTGCGCTGACTTCGTCAGAACTCGAGCTCCAATCGCAGGGTCGCGACCAGCGCTCCCGCGGGGCACTGGGCTGCAAGGCTGGCGTAGGGTACGAGGTTCGCGAGAGGCAGGAGCCGCACGGTGTGCTCTACGGCTCTCAAACGAGGAGAGTGACGCGCGCCTGACCTCGCCGTCACTCCGCGACTTCTTCCGGCACGTCGAGCCGGAACCTTCGTCCGCGCGAGTCCGGCACCCAGCCTGCGGCGATTGCCCAGGGAATGACGGATGCGAGCGCTTCGGTCACGTCTTCGGGAAGCGGCTGCTTCGCGCCGAAGCGGCGGTAGGGGAAATCGAGGATCAGCTCGCGCGTCTGGTGTTTCTCGGACCAGACCGAAATCGAAATGCCGCGCACGGTGCCGTCGGCGGTCGTTCCCCAGCCGTGGCGAATCTCCCATTGAAAGGTTGTCCCGTCGATCTGCAGGCTGTTTTCGGCCGGATCGGGCGGCAAACGGCGCAGATGAGTGCCGCGGGGGCGCTTCATTCTCGGGATCTCGAGCGGGGTCGTGCACGTCGCATGGCGGCAATTCTAGAGGCTTCGCCATATCTCCGGTTCAAACCCTTGATCTGTAGGACTGGATCGGTCCAGTTCAGCGCATTGGAGCGGCGCCGGGAAAATCCTGTCACGGCAGCCCTAAACCGTTGGTTCTGGGCCCTTTTTCCCGCCTCGGGCGATTTCCCGGCTGGCATGACCCCTGCTCTTTCCGGGGCATGGAGTGTCGGGTCGCCCGGGAATGAGAACGCGCAGAAACGACGCTCAGCGTCTCGCCGCGCTGATCTGTACCGTCCTTGCGGCCGCCGGCTGCCGCCGGTCCCACCCGATCGCCGGTCCGAATCTCCTTCTGATCACCCTCGACACGGTCCGCGCCGACCGGCTCGGCAGCTACGGCGATGCCGGCGCCGAGACGCCGAACCTCGACCGCCTGGCCCGCGAAGGCGTCCGGTTCTCTACCGTCGACACCGTGGCGCCGCTGACCTTGCCGGCGCACGCGACGATCCTCTCGGGCCTACTTCCGACACATCACGGCGTTCACGGCAACTCCGGCAACCGGTTTCCCGATGAAATTCCGACGCTCGCGACGCGGCTGTCGGCCGCGGGATACGACACCGCCGCGTTCGTCGGCTCGTTCGTGCTCGATCATCGCTTCGGACTCGCCCGCGGGTTCGCGCGCTACGACGACGACATTCCGCGCCCGCCGGAGGGTGGCAACCTCGCCGCGGAGAGGTCGGGAGCGGCGGTCGTCGATCTCGCGCTCGCCTGGCTCGGGGAGTCCCGAACCCGGCCGTTCTTCGTCTGGGTGCATCTCTACGATGCTCATGCGCCCTACAATCCCGCGGAGCCCTGGCGGAGTCGTCACGCGTCCGATCTCTATCGCGGAGAGATTGCCGCCGTCGACGCGCAGGTCGGCCGACTGCTCGATGCTTTGTCATCTGGGTCCGAGAACTCCTCGAACCCCGCGAAATCCGCAGCGTCGCAGACTCTCATCGCGGTCATCGCCGATCATGGAGAGGGTCTTGGCGAGCACGGCGAGCTCACGCACGGGCTGCTGCTCTACGAACCGTCGCTGCACGTGCCCCTGATTCTCCGCGCGCCGGGCGCGCTCCCGGCAGATCGGACGATCCGGACCGCGGTGAGCAGCGCCGATCTCGCGCCGACGCTGCTGGGCCTTCTCGGCCTGGCGGACGGTTTCGCTTCCGCGGTCGATGGGCGCGACCTGTCCTCATCGTTGCTTCTCGGCACCGAACCGGCGGCGGCGGATATTTACGCCGAGACGGAATACCCGGAGCTTTTCGGCTGGGCGCCGTTGTACGCGCTGCGGCGCGGCGATCGCAAACTCATCGCCGGACCGGAACCGGAGCTGTACGACCTTTCGGCGGATCCGCTCGAGAACGGGAATCGTTTTGCCGCCGATCCTCGCGGCGCGAGCCACCTTGAAACCAGCCTCGCCGGGCTGCGTAATCCTTCACAGACGACCGTGCCGACTGCACAAGTGACCTCCGACGCCGAAACGCGCGCCCGGTTGCAGAGTCTGGGATACGCCAGCGGTTCGTCCGTGAGGCCGACGCCGGGCTCGCCGGAAATCGCCCCGAATCCGATGAAGATGGTGCCCCTTTTTCGGCGCTACGAAGATGCGCGCTCGACGCGGGAGGCGGGCCGCCCAGCGGAAGCGGCCGTCGCGTTCGCCGCGCTCGCCGTCGAAGATCCGTTCAATCCGGTCTTTCAGTCCGCGCTCGGAGGCGCGTTGCGCGCCTCCGGCGCCGTCGCGAAATCGCTCGACTCCTATCGCAGGGCCGTCGCGCTCACGCCCGACGATGCCGAGGCCTGGTACAACCTCGCGGTGACGCTTCGCGAGAGCGGGCGTCCCGAGGAGTCGCTGAAAGCGCTGCGCGAGACTTTGCGCCTTTCTCCGACTTACGCCGAGGCCGAGAACGCACTGGGCATCGCGTTTTCGATTTCGGGAAACAACACGGAGGCGCTCGAGGCGTTCGCACACACCGTCGCGCTCGATCCGCGGAACGCGACGGCGCAGAATAATCTCGGCAACGCGCTGCGGGCAGCGAATCGCGTGGAGGAGGCGAAAGCTGCCTATCGGCGTGCCATCGAGCTTGCTCCGGACTACGCCGATGCTCTGAACGGGCTGGGCGTCCTCGAGGTCGCGGGCGGGCGCGCCGCTGCAGGCCTGCCGCTTCTCGACCGCGCGCTCGCGCTGTCGCCCGGAGGTCACGAGATCCGTCTCAACCGCGCCGTGGCGCTCGAGATGCTGGGCGAGCGCCAGCAGGCGGCTGCGGCTTACCAGGACTTTCTGATCGCGTCCGCCAGCGATCCGCAATTTTCGGCGCAGCGGGGCGCGGTTCGCGCCCGGCTGGCCGGTTTGGCTCGTCCCAAGGAACAAAGCCGGTCGCCGACCGGCGAGAGGAGGTGACGGTTCGCCAGTGCACGGCCTGAAGTCCGGGCCCAGCAGCCGTCGCAGATCGGTTTTCAGTCGTCAGCGAAGTACGCAGGTCCATTTACTGTTGCAAGACTCAGGGGAGAATGAGCAATGAAAAAGTTTCTGCAGCACCGAACCGCCATCGCGGTGACGGCGCTCGCGCTGTGCCTTCTGGCACTGCCGGGTGTCGCTTCCGCGCAGACCGGCGGCGATCTCACCGGCAAGGTCGTCGACTCGCAGAAGGCGCCCCTTCCGGGTGTGACTGTGACCGCGACCAACAAGGACACCGGATTTCAGCGCAGTGCCACGACGGATGAAGTCGGCGGCTTCGGCCTGCGCGGCTTGCCGGCCGGAACGTACACCGTCGGAGCCGACCTTGCGAGCTACGGGACGGTGTCCGTCGAGGGAGTCGTGGTCAACGTCGCGAGCTCCCGCTCGCTCGAGATCACGCTCGCGCAGTCCACGGTGCAGGAAACGGTGACCGTGGTCGACGAGGCGCCGCTCATCGCGACGTCGCCGTCGATCGGCACGACGGTCAGCCAGCAGGAGCTGCAGGATCTGCCGCTCAACGGTCGCCAGTTCGCGAACGTCGCGGCGCTCGCGCCCGGCACCAGCCTCGCCTATAACTCGGATCCGACGAAGCCCGGTCAGCTGACCGTCGCTTTGAACGGTGGCATCGGCCGGAACATCAACTTCACGGTCGATGGCGGCGACAACACCGACGACACGATCGGTGGCGCGCTGCAGAACTACAACCTCGACGCGGTGCAGGAGTTCAAGATTCAGACCGCGCAGTACAAGGCCGAGTACGGCCGCTCGAGCGGTGGCGTTCTGACGGTCGTCACCAAGACCGGCACCAACGAGTTCCACGGCAGCGCGTACGATTTCGCGCGTCGCAAGGAGCTGAACGGCAAGACCGAGTCCGAGAAGCTCGCGGGCAACGACAAGGGTCCCTACAAGCGCGACCAGTACGGCGCGTCGCTGGGCGGTCCGATCGTCAAGGATCGGGCGCATTTCTTCGCCACCTACGAGAAACTGAAGCGCGACAACCAGTACACGATCAACACCGGCGGTGTCGTCCCGGCGTTCGACAATTCCGTGATCGCGATCCCGTTCTCGGACGAGCTCGCGACCGCGAAGGTCACGTTCGACATCAACTCGCAGCAGATGCTGCAGGTGCGATACGGCTATCAGAAGAACGCCGACTTCTACGGTGCCACGGCGCAGACGCTGCCGTCGGCGCTCGGAACGCTGAACAACAAGTACGATTCGGTCCTCGGCAACTACACGGCGCAGCTCGGCAGCGACAGCTTGAACGAGTTCGTCTATCAGCACACGACGTTCGAGAACGGGATTCTGGCGTTGTCGAATTCGCCGGCGCTCATCTTCCCGTCGGGAGTGGTGTCGGGTCAGAACGCGAACACGCCGCAGACCACGGTGCAGACGAAGGATCAGTTCAAGGACGACTTCAGCTTCACGAAGAACATCGGTGGCGCACGGCACGACTTCAAGACCGGTCTCGCGTATGTTCACGAACCGGTTCTGGGTGGCACGTTCGAAACCGGCACTGCCGGAACGTTCACGCTGCTGACCGACGATCCGAATGGCCCGGTCCGCGAGATCTCGGTCAACGGTGGCGGATTCGGTGGGTTCGAAACGCCGGTCAATCAGCTGTCGGCGTACTTCCAGGACGACTGGCAGGTCAACGACAGCCTGACGTTGAACCTCGGTCTGCGCTATGACGTCAACAGCGGCAAAGGTGGCGGCGAGCTCGATCAGAGCTCGAACGCGATTTTCCAGTACCTGAAGAACCAGACGACCTACACCGAGGGTTACCTCCAGGACTTCCACAACGCGAGCGCGACGGGCAAGAAGGACACGAACAACTTCGCGCCGCGCCTCGGCTTCAGCTGGGACCTGACCGGTGAAGGCAAGAGCGTCCTCCGTGGCGGCGTCGGTCGTTTCTACGACTTCCCGTACACCAATGCCACGGTGCTCTTCCCGGCCCTCGTCGTGCAGTCGGCCGGCTTCGGCACCGTCTACTCGCTGGTCGATCCGAATGGCATCCGCAACGACGACGGGTCGCTCTTTCACCCCGGACAGCCGCTGCCTTCGGGCGGTGCGATTCCGGTCGGCGGCGCTGTGGCGAACCACGTCCTGGCGCCGACGCAGGCCACGCCGTATTCCGATCAGATTTCGCTCGGGTACTCGTGGCAGGTCAACAATTCCCTCGGTCTGACGTTCGAAGCTCTGGACGCCCGGTACGAGGACATTCCGTATCGCTTCCGCTTCAACTCGCGCCTCGACGCCAACGGCAATCCGATGACCGGACTGCGCTTCCCGTTCTCGGCGACCAGCCGCATGTGGTCGGGCGACGGACATGCGCACTACCAGGGTCTGAACATCGGATTCCGCGTGCGCGAAGAGAAGTTCGAGCTGCAGGGCTTCTACACACTGTCCAAGGCGGAAGGCAACATCCTCGCCGGCGCCGACGAGTTCCGGCTCGGCAGCACGGGCTTCCAGACGGACTATCAGACCGATCGCTCGGTCGATTCGCGCAATCCCGACTGCAGCAAGTGCAACGGCCCGCTGTATACCGATGCCCGTCATCGCCTGACGTTCGGTGGCACGTACACCGCGCCGTGGGCGCTCAAGGT
>JBDTQG010000086.1:0-13796 GCA_039932315.1 Thermoanaerobaculia bacterium | reverse complement strand
GAGGTCGCGATCGAGCCGGACCAGTGCGCCGCCCGCGACGAGCGCGGCGAGCTCCTCCTCGATCGCCGGCGCACTCGCGCCGATACGTGCCGCCGCCGCTGCCGCCGTCAGTCCGCGGGCGCCCGCCTCGGCCGCCCAGGCGGCGAGGGCTCGCCGGTCGTCTCCGGCGAGCGCTGCGGCGCGGTCGATCGTCTCGCCGCGCCGCTTGCGACGCCACCAGGGATCGAGGATGACTCCACCGCCGATCGTCGCCGGAGGCGACGGACGCCGGGCGACGAAGCGATCTCCGCGGGCCGCGACGACCGGGCGTTCGAGGAGAATCTCGACCAGTCCGGAGTCTCCCGGCGCAAGGCTTTCTTCATTCAGCGCGCGAGCCATCCCGGAGGTTTCCGAAGCGTAGAGATGAAAGCGCACGGCGACCGGAGAGGAGCGATCGAAGGTCACTGCACTGCCGTCGAGCGTCGTCCAGCGGACCAGCAGGCGGCGCGTCGTGCGGAAAGCGCCGGGTGTCGCGACCTCCATGCCCCGCGCGATGTCGCCGAGCTCGATTCCCGAGAGCTGCAGAGCTGCCCGCTGGCCGGCGATCGCCGCCTTCGCCTCGCCGTGAACTTCGACCGATCGAACGCGCGCAGTCTGGCGCGCGGGCAGGAGCTCGATCGAATCGCCCGCACGCACCGTTCCGCAGAGGAGCGTCCCGGTGACGACGACTCCCTGACCCCGCACGAGAAAGGCGCGGTCGATCGGCAGTCGCATCGGTCCCGAGGGTCGGGGAGCGTCGAGCGAGCCCGCCCGCAGCTCGAGGGCCGTGCGGAGCTCCGGAACACCGGCGCCGGTTCGTGCTGAGACCCGGAGAATCGGTGCGCCGCTGAATCGGGTGCCGGCGAGAAGCTCGGAGATTTCGAGCTCGACGAGGTCGGCTACCCCAGCGTCCACCGTGTCGATCTTGTTCAGCGCAACGATCAGCCCGGGCAGCTCGAGGAGCCCGGCGATCGCCAGGTGCTCGCGCGTCTGCGCGCGAACGCCTTCGTCGGCGGCGACGACGAGCAGCAGGAGCCGCACGCCGCCGAGACCGGCGAGCGCATTGTGCAGGAAGCGCTCATGACCGGGGACGTCGATGAAGGAGATGTCGAGAGGCGCCCTCGCACCCGCCGGCGAAGCCAGCTTCGCGAAGCCGAGATCCAGCGTGATGCCGCGAAGCTTCTCCTCCGCCAGGCGATCGCAGTCGATTCCGGTGAGAGCTTCAACGAGAGCCGTCTTGCCGTGATCGACGTGCCCGGCGGTGCCGACGATCGCCGCGCGGATCATCGCTGCAGAAGATGTGGAAGGGGAGTCGTGAGGCGCTCTCACCGGCTCAGCGGCTCACCGGGGCGCGAGGAGCTCGCGGGCGATCCGGTTGACCGTCGCGCCATCGACGGCGCTGCCGAACCGTCCGAGCGTCGCCTTCATCACGCCGCCGATGGCCGCCGGTCCCGCCGCTCCCTGCGCGTTGACTTCGGCGACGATGATCTCCATCGCCCGACGCAACTCCTCTTCGGAGAGCTGTTGCGGCAGGTACGCAGCGAAGATCTCCGCTTCGCGCTCTTCCTTCTCGGCGAGCTCCGCGCGTCCGGCGGCGCGGAACTGCTCGGCGGATTCCCGGCGCTGTTTGATCGCCTTGCGAACGATCGCCTGGAAGCCCGCTTCGTCGACTTCTGCAACCGGTGTCGCACCGCGGAGCGCCGCGCTCTGGATCTCGGTGAGGAGCATTCGCAGAGCCGAGAGGCGCACCTTGTCGCCGGCTTTCATCGTCGTCTGGATCTCTTTCGAAATGCGTTCCCGCGGACTTTCCGGCATTTCCGGAGTGTATCGCGCCGTTCGGAGTGTGCCGGTGGCAGGTCGGTGGCTCGGTCGCTCGGTCGCTCGGTGCCTCGCTGGTTCAGTGCCGCGGTAGTTCGGTCCTCAGCGCACCGGCAGCTCGATCGTGAATACCGCGCCGTGCGGCAGATTGTCGGTCACCCGGATCGAGCCGTTGTGGTCGGAGACGATCCGCTGGACGATCGCGAGTCCCATGCCGGTGCCGCGCTTCTTGCGCGAAAAGAACGGCAGGAAGAGTTTCTCGCGATCCTCTTCGGCGATTCCCGCGCCGGCGTCGGAGACTGCCAGCACCAGACGTTCGCCGAGCGCGTCGACGAGCCGCTCGCCGCGGATCTCGACGAAGCCGGGCGCCTCCGTCGCTTCGAGAGCGTTGTCGATGAGGTTGATGAGCACGCGGCGCAGCTGCTCCGGATCGACCCAGACCTCGCCGAGGCCGGGCGCCAGTGCCGTTCGCACGGCGACTCCCGGCTTGACGTCGCGGTAGAGAGCGACGACTTCGGCCACCAGTCCGTCGATGGCGGTCGCCGCGAGCTGCGGGCCGGGCATGCGCGCGTAGCGCGAGAACTCGTCGACCAGCGCCTGCATCTTGCCGACCTCGCGCACGATGATGACGACGCTCTCCTCGAGGAGCTCGCCGATCGCCGGATCGCCTTCGCGATGCTTGACCCGCAGGCGTTCGGCGGCGAGGCGGATCGGTGTCAAAGGGTTTTTGATCTCGTGCGCGATGCGCCGCGCCGCCTCGGTCCACGCGGCGAGTTTCTGCGCCTTGATCAGGTCCGAAAGATCTTCGAGGACCACGATCTTGCCGCTGTTGCGGCCAGCGCCGTCGCGAAGATCCGACACCTTGACCTCGAAGGTCCGGCGCTCGCCGCCGAGAACGAGGCTGACTTCCGACGACTGGTGCGGATGATCCTTCGCCGACTCGATCAGCAGGGCGAGGCGAGAGCGCTCCGAACCGCCCCAGGCCTCCTTGAGACTCCTGCCGACGAGCTCCGTCTCACGCTGGCCGAGGAGATCGAGAGCTGCAGCGTTCGTCGACAGCACGACATCTTCGGGGTCGAGTGCGATGACTCCGGCCGCGAGGTTCTCGAGAATCGCGCCGACGAGCGCGCGCTCTTCCGCGAGGCGGCGGTTCACCGCGACGAGATCGAAGTGGCTGCGCTCGATCTCCTCGCGGTTGCGCCGCAGCTCCTCCGTCATCTTGTTGAACGAGTCGACGACGGTCGCCATTTCGTCGTCGGTCGGAACGTCGATGCGCTGATCGAGATCGCCGCTCGCGACCCGGCGCGTGCCCTCGGCGAGCGCCTGGATCGGCAGCATCAGGCGGCGCGCGAGAAACAGACCCACCCACGAAGATGCCAGCAGAATAAGCAGAGTGACGAGCACGAACATCAGCCAGTAGCTGGCGGCGAAGTCGCGCTTCTGGACCTGGAGCTGTCGATAGGTCTGGTAGGACTGGATCAGCTCTTCGCTCTGACCGCTGGTGACGGCGTCGAGCAGGGTGCCGGCGACGACGACGAGACGGCGCGTGCCGGAAGGGGCCGTGCCGGCGGCCGCCGAGAGAATCAGGCGCCCGCGCCCGCCGGCCGGCAGGAGCACGCGATTCGAGCGGCCTTTTTCGGCCGCCTCGATGAGCAGCGCTCGTCCGACCTCCGGAAGATCGTTGAGGCCGGACTGGGGGTCGACCACCGCATTCAGGAAATCGGTCTCGAGGTAAACGCCGAGAAAGGCGACGCCCGACTCATCGCGCCATGCCGCGAGCCTGGGAGTGAGTGCGGCGCGGGACTCCGCCTCGTCGAGTTTGACGTTGGCGAGAGAGCGCGCGACGCGCAGCGCTTCGCGATAGTTGCGATCGCCGATCTCGCGCTGCAGGGACTGCGCCACGGCGCTGCTCTGCTCGAGCACCGAGCGCAGCGAGCTCGAGAACCAGCGATCGATCGACCCCTGCAGCAGCTCGCTGGCGTAGAAGAAGAGCAGCAGCACGGGTACCAGCGACAGGCCGACGTAGGTGGCGACCAGCTTCGTCTTGAAGCGCGCTCCGAGCGCCCGCTGCCGGCGCTCCAGCCAGAGGCGCAGCATGTTCCGGGCGAGAACGAAAAGGATGACCAGAATGAGCAGCGCATCGGCGTAGACCAGGACGAACAGCAGAACCTTGTTCGTGACCAGCACCGACGGCAGATCGCGCCCGCGCTGAATGAGGTAGTAGATGAGTGTCAGAAAGGCGAGAACGAGAACCAGGGCGGCGGCAACGTAGCGGCCGTCCTTCCTGTGCTGGGCGAAGCGTTCGCGAAAGTCCACGTGCGCCCGTCAGGGTTCCACGGCGCGAATCCGCACCTTGTTGGATTCCTTCCACGCCGTCGATCGCTGGTAGGGAATGATGCCGAGGACGGCTCCCGGTCCGAGATCGACGCGGATCCGGACGAGGAAACGGGAGCGGTCGGGATCGGATTCGAGATTGAAGGCCGGGAAGGCCGCGAATTCGGTCATGGCGTGCTCGAGCTCGACCTCGTCACGCACGGTCCGGCTCTCGATCAGGCGTCCGCCCTGCTTGGTGTTGACGAGATACTCGCGCGTCACGGCGTTGTACATCGCGACGACTTCGATCACCGTCGCGTCGACGTTGTGATCCCACCAGTGTTTGCGATCCCGCATGAGCTCGAGCTCGTAGAGAAAGCTCGTCGGAAGTCCGCTGGCGATGCGTTCCCGCGTGTCGGCATCCAGCCCGTTGGTGAGATGGAAGCCGACGAGGACCTGACCGCCGTTCACGCTGACCGAGAGGTTTTCGATCGACGGTTCGCTGGACGCAGCCAGCGCGAGCCCGAGAAGCATGAGGCGCGACCATGCGGCCATGGAGGCGCAATCTACCATCGGCTGGCGGTAGACTGACCCCCGCCGGGACGCATCCCGGCTCCACCCGATGAGCGACAAGACCCCTGAAGTGCGCCCCCTCGCGGGAAACCGGCGCGCCGCGTTCGACTACTTCATCCACGACCGGATCGAGGCGGGAATCGCCTTGACCGGCACCGAAGTGAAGTCCGCGCGGCAGGGGAAGGTCCAGCTGCACGACGCCTACGTCGACTTCCGCGGCGGCGAGGCGTTTCTCGTCGGCGCGCACATCAGCCACTACTCGCACGGCAATCGTGAGAACCATCCTGTCGAGCGCTCACGGAAGCTCCTGCTCTCCAAACGTGAGATCGAGAAACTCGCCGGCCGCGTCGTGACGAAGGGATACAGCGTCGTCCCGCTGTCCTTTTATCTGCGGGGCAGCCGGATCAAGGTCGAGATCGCGCTCGTACAGGGAAAGAAGCTCTACGACAAGCGCGAGACGGAGCGCACTCGGGAGCTCGACCGCGAAGCCGATGCCGCCATCCGCGGCGAGCGCTGGTAGGACCATGAAACAGGCATGAGACAGGCTTAACGACGGGCCGCTGCGGCCCACGCACAGGAGGAGTCGTCATGAATCCGAAGTCCCGCATTCTCGCATCCGCGCTTCTCGCGACAGGTCTCGTGGCCCAGGGTTCGCCGCTTCGGGCGGCGGGATTCAGCATCTTCGAACAGGGCACGAAGGCGATGGGCATGGCGATGGCCTTCACCGCCCAGGCCGACGATCCGTCGGCGATCTTCTACAACCCGGGTGGAGTCGCGTTTCTCGACGGTCAGCACTTCTCTCTCGGACTCACGGTCGTGACCTCGACCGAGGGCGACTTCAAAGGCGCGAATCCGTCTCCCGGAGCGAGCGCTCGCGGAGAGCAGGAGCCGCTGTTCGAAACGCCGCCCCATTTCTACTGGACGCGGCAGATCAACGAGCGCTGGCGTTTCGGCCTCGGACTCACGAGCCCGTTCGGACTCACCACGGAGTGGAAGAATCCGGATACCTTTCCCGGCCGGTATCTCTCGACCAAGGCTGCGCTCCGGACTTTCGATCTCAATCCGACGCTCGCCTGGCAGGCGACGCCCAAGCTCGGCGTCGGCTTCGGTGTTCTCGTCCGCTTCTCCGATGTCGAGCTCGAGCGCTTCGCGCCGCAGCGCAGCCCGATCAACGGGCAGCTCGTGAATGTCGGCCAGGTGCATCTCGAGAGCGATCTCAACGAAGGCTACGGGTTTACCGTCGGGGTCCTGCACAAGTGGAATGAAAGCTTCTCGTGGGGCCTCTCCTATCGCAGCAAGGTGAAGGTCGACTACGAGGGCGACGGCCGCTTCAGTCAGATCCTGACGGGACTTCCGCCGTTCGACGCCGCGATCGCGCGCGCCATTCCCTTCGGTCAGGACCTGCCGATCAAGACGAACATCGAGTTTCCGGACAGCGCCAGTCTGGGTCTCGCGTTCGCTCTCTCGGCGACCAGCAAGTTCGAGATCGACGTCAACTGGACGGGTTGGAGCAGCTTCGACGCCGTGCCGCTCCAGTTCACCGAGAATCCGCAGTTCTCGCAGACGCTGCCGGAGCATTGGGAAGATGCGATGAACTATCGCCTCGGCTTCCGCTGGGCGCAGGGCGCGACCGGTGAGTGGCGGGTGGGCGCGTACTACGACGAGACGCCGCAGCCCGAGCTTTACGTCAGTCCGCTGCTGCCCGATGCCAATCGGACCGGGCTCACGCTCGGCTGGGGCCACCGTTTCTCGACCGGCAAGACGCTCGACCTGGCGGTCCTCTACCTGCCGTTCGACGAGCGCAAGGTGCGCACCAACGCCAACAACTTCCTCGGCGACTACAACACCACCGCCTGGCTCTTCGGCGCGACGTTCGGCCTCTGACCGCGGGCGGACAGGTAACGGCGGAAGCTCGCAAAGGGCTTCCGCCATACCGGCAGGGCGGCGGAGAAAAGCAGTTTTTGACCTCGGACGAGAGCTGCCCGGCGCCAGGGAACGCTGCGTCCGGTTGAACATGGCCGCGGACCGGCGCCGAGTCCAGCACATCTCCCGGTAGCACGACGAAATAAAAGCCCGGGTGCTAGAGTTTTCGATCCCTATGGATTCCATCGTCGTTCGCGGCGCACGAGAACACAACCTCAAGAACCTCCACCTCGAGATTCCCCGCAACCGTCTGGTCGTCGTCACCGGCGTCTCGGGTTCCGGCAAGTCCTCGCTCGCTTTCGACACCCTGTTCGCCGAAGGTCAGCGGCGCTACGTCGAGTCGTTGTCCGCCTACGCCCGGCAGTTCCTGCCGCAGGTGGAGAAGCCGGACGTCGACGCGATCGACGGTCTTTCTCCGGCGATTTCGATCGAGCAGAAGTCGGTGTCGCGAAATCCCCGCTCCACGGTCGGCACGGTCACCGAGATTCACGACTATCTGCGCCTGCTCTATGCCTCGATCGGCATTCCGCATTGCCCGACCTGCGGCCAGGAGATCCGGCCGCAGACCGTGCAGCAGATGGTCGATCGGCTGTCGGGTCTGCCGGAAGGTACCCGTCTGCTCCTCTACGCGCCTTACGTGCGCGGCAAGAAGGGCGAGTACAGGAAGCAGCTCTCCGAGCTCGCACGGCAGGGTTTCCTGCGCGCCCGCATCGACGGACAGACCGTCGACCTTTCGAAGGAGATTCCGACCCTCGACAAGCAGAAGAAGCATTCGATCGACATCCTGATCGACCGCCTGGTCGTCAAGCCCGGGCTCGACAAGCGCCTCGCGGATTCTCTCGAGACGGCGCTCAAGGTCGGCAGCGGGCTGGTTCTCGCTGCGCCGGATGGACTTCCGGAAGAGACGCTGTCGCAGAACTTCTCCTGCTCGACCTGCGGCACGAGTCTTTCGGAGATCACGCCGCGCCTGTTCTCGTTCAACAGTCCCTACGGCGCTTGTCCGACGTGCTCCGGCCTCGGCACGCTCATGGGAGTCGATCCGGAGAAGGTCGTGATCGACCCCGAGAGGTCGATCGACGCCGGCGCGCTGTCGCTTTTTCAGCCGGGATCGAAATCGTGGCGCCTGCGGATGATCGAGACGCTGGCGAAGGCGATGGGATTTTCTCTCCGCACGCCGTGGAAGCGGCTGTCGCTCAAGGCGCGCCAGGTGATTCTCCAGGGAAGCGGCGATCAGGAGCTCGAGTTCGAGTTCAAGGGCAAGAAGTCGAGCTACAAATGGGAAGGGAAGTACGAGGGCGTCGTACCCATGCTGGAGCGGCGGTATCGCGAATCGGACTCGCAGATGGTGCGCGGCGAGATCGAGAAATTCATGTCGGTGCGCCTCTGTCCGGATTGCAAGGGGCGACGGCTGCGACCGGAGGCCCTGGCGATCACGGTTGCCGGCCACTCGGTCGACGAGCTCACGACGATGCCGGTTTCCGAGCTGCGGCGGCTCGTCCCGACGCTCTCGCTTTCTGATCGTGAGCGGTCGATCGCGGCCAAGGTGCTGCAGGAGGTCGGCGACCGGTTGGGATTTCTCGATGACGTCGGCGTCGGCTACCTGACGCTCGATCGCTCGTCGGCGACGCTCTCGGGTGGCGAAAGCCAGCGCATCCGTCTGGCGACCCAGATCGGATCGAAGCTCATGGGCGTCCTCTACGTGCTCGACGAACCGTCGATCGGACTGCATCAGCGGGACAATGACCGGCTCATCGCGACCCTCAAGGGGATGCGCGACCTCGGGAACACGGTGCTCGTCGTCGAGCACGATGAGGACACGATTCTCGCCGCGGACTGGGTGCTCGATCTCGGTCCGGGCGCGGGCGTTCACGGAGGCCAGCTCGTCGCTCAGGGAACCCCGGAGCAGATTTCGAAGTCGGCGGAGTCCCTCACCGGGCGCTATCTGCGCGGTGAGCTGGAGGTCGGTGTGCCGAAAAAGCGCCGCCCCGGCAACGGCAAGAAACTCACGATCGAAGGGGCACGGCACAACAATCTTCTCGGGCTCGATGTCGAGTTTCCGCTGGGGGCATTCACCGTGGTCACCGGAGTTTCCGGTTCGGGCAAAAGCAGTCTGGTGAACGACATCCTGCATCGCGCGCTGGCGCGTCACTTCTACGAGGCGTCGGAGCCGGCAGGAAAGCACGATCGGTTGACCGGGATCGAACACCTCGACAAAGTGATCGCGATCGACCAGAGCCCGATCGGCCGGACGCCGCGTTCGAACCCGGCGACCTACACGAACGTCTTCGGTCAGATCCGCAATCTGATGGCCATGACGCCTGAAGCGCGAGCCCGCGGATACAAGGCCGGGCGCTTCAGTTTCAACGTCGCCGGCGGACGTTGCGAAGCCTGCGCCGGAGACGGTCAGATCAAGATCGAGATGCATTTCCTGCCCGACATCTACGTCAAATGCGAGGTCTGTGGCGGCAAACGCTACGACCGCGAGACGCTCGCGGTGCGCTACAAGGGCCTGAACATCGCCGAGATTCTCGATCTCTCGATCGAGCAGGCGCACGAGGTTTTCCGCAACATCCCGGCGGTCGAGAGAATTCTCGCGACGCTCTCCGAAGTCGGCCTGGGCTACCTCCATCTCGGACAGTCGGCGACGACGCTTTCTGGTGGAGAGGCACAACGCGTCAAACTTGCGACCGAGCTCTGCAAGCGCTCGACCGGAAAGACGCTCTATCTGCTCGACGAACCGACGACCGGCCTGCACTTCGACGATGTGCGGAAGCTTCTGCAGCTTCTGCATCGACTCGTCGATCTCGGGAACACGGTGATCGTCGTCGAGCACAATCTCGATGTCATCAAGACGGCGGACTGGCTCGTCGATCTCGGCCCCGACGGCGGCTCGGGCGGCGGTCAACTGGTCGCCGCCGGCACGCCGGAGCAGATCGTGCGCGTCAAGTCGAGCTATACCGGCCAGTTCCTCGCGCGCTCGCTGGCCGCGCGACTCGTCCCTGCGGCATCCTGACGAGCGTGGGCTCGGGGTTTTCGACTCCGGAATGAATCCGCGTCCTGACGCTTTTCGAAAGCTCGCCACGGCGAGCGGCTCGGGCGCGCGAGCGGGAGTTCTCGAGACGCTGCACGGCGAGGTTCTGACGCCCGTCTTCATGCCGGTCGGTACCCAGGCCTCGGTGAAGGCGCAGCTCCCGCAGACACTGCAGGATTCGGGAGCCCAGGTCCTGCTCGCGAACACCTATCACCTGCTGCTGCGGCCGGGCCCGGAAGTCATGCGCCACGTCGGCGGAATCCACCGCTTCATGAGCTGGCCGCGCGCCGTGCTCACCGACTCCGGTGGCTATCAGGTTTACTCGCTTGCCGGCGCGCGCTCCCTGTCGGAGGAGGGGGCGACTTTCCGGAGTTACGTCGACCAGCGCACCGTCCTTCTGAGCCCCGAGTCGAGCATCGAGACCCAGGTCGCCATCGGCGCCGACATCATGATGGCCTTCGACCATTGTGTGGCATCCACGGTCGACATCGCGACCGCTCGCAGAGCGGCGGATCTGACGGCGCGCTGGGCGGTGCGCTGTCTCGCGGCGCGGGGCGAGTCGCCGCAGGCGCTCTTCGGTATCGTGCAGGGAGCGCTCTTCCCCGACCTGCGGCGTGAGTGTGTGGCGCGTCTGTCGGAGATGCCGTTCGATGGCTACGCCCTCGGCGGCCTGGCGGTCGGCGAGAGCCGTGAAGAGCGGGAGGACATGTGCGCGCTCACTGCGGAGTGCATGCCGAAGGACAAGCCGCGGTATCTCATGGGCGTGGGCACGCCGCTCGATCTCCTCGAGGCCGTGCACCGCGGAATCGACATGTTCGATTGCATCATTCCCACACAGGTGGCGCAGCGCGGCGGCGCTTTCACTTCGCGGGGCTACCTGCAGATGCGCCGGGGAGTCCATGCGATGGCGGACATCGCGCTCGATCCGGACTGCGACTGCCCGACCTGTCCACGCCATTCACGCGCCTATCTGCACCACTTGATCAAAGTGCGTGAGCCGCTCGGCTGGCAGCTTCTCGGTCAGCACAATCTGCACTTCTATCACCGCCTGATGCGCGAGATGCGTGAGAGCATCCTGGCGGACCACTTCGCGGATTTCTATCGCGCGAAGCGGGACGCGCTCCACGCCGACGATCTCGACAACCCGGTGACCCGTTCGCGCGTGCGAAGGGTCCGGTCAGCGGCGGCTTCGGAGGGCCTGACGAAGGGTGCCTACGCAGTGCACCTGGCGCCCGCAGGATTCGCGAGCATTCGCCATGTCGCTTCGGGCGAGACCATGCATGCGCGCACGCCGCCCATGGACGAAGCGCGCAGCCTCTACGTCGAGCAGTCGTGTCTACGCGAGCGGTTGCGCCTTCGCGACGGCGAGGATCCAGCGGGTGCGGCGCCGCTGGTGGTCTGGGACGTCGGGCTCGGCGCCGCGGCCAACGCAATGGCGGCGGTCCGCTGCTACGAAGACGCTGCGGCGGAAACGCAGGTGCGCGGGCTTCGGATCGTCAGCTTCGAGACCGACCTCGACCCGCTCCGGCTGGCGCTCAAGCATCAGCGACACTTTCCGTATCTGCGCCACGGCGGGCCCGCCGCTCTCGTCGCCCTGGGCTCCTGGACCTCGCGCGCGCACGCGGGCCTCGAGTGGGGCCTGCTCGACGGGGACTTCGCTGAAACGATGGCGCGGGCGCCGTTCGCCCCGGACCTGGTGTACTACGACCTTTTCTCGGGCTCTACGCATCCGGAAGCCTGGACGCTGGCGAACTTCGAGCGTCTGCACGCCGCCTGCGGAGGAAGGGCGGTCGAGCTCTTCACCTACACCGCCTCCACGGCGGCACGGGTGGCGATGTTGGGGGCGGGCTTCTGGGTGGCCCGGGGGCGTCCCACCGACGGCCGGCCGGAAAGCACGATCGCGCTGACGGCTTCCGCGGTCGATCACGTCGCCGGGCGTCGCCACGACCTACTGGGCTCGGAATGGCTCGAGCGCTGGGGCCGCTCTCAGGCCCGATTCCCCAGTGATCTCGAGGTTGGCGATCACGCCTCGTTCCCGGAAAGGATTCTCGGCCACCCTCAATTTCGGTGAGGCGTGACCTTCGCGCAGCCGGTCGGGTATGGCGGGGGAGTCGTCAGGCGGCCTGGCGTTCGCGGCGCGCGAACTCGGCGCGGTCGCGCCCGTCCCGCTTGGCGCGGTAGAGCGCCTGGTCGGTGCATTCGATCCACTCGTTGTGTTCGCCGGCGCCGATCTCCGGCAGAGCCGAGAGGACACCCAGGCTGGCCGTGACCTGGACTTCGGTGCCGTTGGCGAGCTTTACCGGGCGCTCGCGGATCGCTTCGATGACTCGTTCCGCTACGCGGAGCGCCTCGGCTTCGTCGCAATCGGCGAGGACGAGCAAGAACTCCTCTCCGCCGTAGCGGCCGAGCGCGTCGGAGGGCCGGATCGCAGTGCGGATCCGCCGCGCAGTTTCGCGCAGAACCTCGTCTCCGGCCGAATGCCCGTGGCTGTCGTTGATGCGCTTGAAGTGGTCGATGTCGAGCAGCGCGAGTCCGACCGGCGTCTCGTCGCGGCGGCCGCGCTCGAGCTCGCGCGTCAGCACGTCGTCGATCGCGCCCCGATTCCAGGTCCGGGTCAGGCGGTCGACGAGCGCCGACTTGCGCAGGGATTCGACCTCGCTGGCGAGATCCCGCTGGCTCTCGGAGAGCACCTGGGTCCTGAGCTCGGTTTCGACCCAGATGGCGAGATCGCGCAGGACTTCGAGGTCGGTCTCGCTGAACTGACGTGGGCGGCGATCGATCACACAGAGTGAGCCGATGCGTTTGCCGCCGGGCTCGCGCAGCGGCTGTCCGGCGTACGCCCGGATGAACGGTTCGCCGATCACAAGCGGGTTGTCTTCGAAACGGGAATCGAGCCTGGCGTCGTTCACAACCAGGGTCTTGTCGGAGAGGATGGCGTGGCCGCAGAACGAGACGGCCCGCGGGGTCTCGACGTCGTCGGTTCCCTGCGCGGATTTGAACCATTGCACATCGGCGGCGACCAGGGAGACCAGGGCGATCGGCGCGTCGAGGAGCTTCGCTGCGCAGCGAGTGATGCGATCGAAGCGCTCCTCGGCCGGGGTGTAGAGGACGCTCAGCGCTGCGAGACCGGCCAATCGCTTCTTTTCGTCCAACGGTTCCCGGGGAGTTCGCATCCTCGCTCCTTTGGCGCCATGTAGCGCCGCTCGGATCCGGTTTCTGCAGAGTCCGTGCCGTCCCCGGTGGAGAGCGCGTCGAGCCTTCGTCTTCAAGGAGTTGCTCGAGTTTTCGGGCGCGACCCGAAACCGGGTCGCGAGACGAAATCCGGATCCTGGACGGGGCAGATCCCGATCCTGGACAGCACCTCCTCCTGCCTCGGTCGGCGAGCGGCGCAAGGCCCAGCGTGGGGATGACGGCTCAGGCCGGATCGGGCTCGGCGAGTCCGAGAAGAAGGATCAGGCTCGTCCGGTTCCGCAGATTCCCGAGAATCCGGCAAGGCGGTTCGGGGGAGACCTTCAACAGCGTCGGCGTGACCATCACGTTGTCTCGCGCCGCGCGAGCCGGCTCACGTTGCACGTCGATGATTTCGATGGAGACCTTGAGTCCGCTCTTGGAAACGGACTTCTCGGGGAGCAGCGCGTGGAGATTGGCGATTGCGATCGCCGAGTCCGCCGAGTCTCCGGCGACGAAGAGCCGCAGCGAAAGGATTCCTGCGGTGGCCATTTACTTTCTCCCCCGCGCCGGGTGCTCGATCGGCGTCGGAATTGCGGCCTTCGACGACCTGTCGGCGCCGCGCAGCGTTCGCAGCACGGCAAGATTCTCGGCGCCCAGGGCCGCTCCGGCGCGTGAGCTTTCCTGCAGCCGCCGAAGCTCGACTTTCTTGCGCTCTTCGTCGACCCGCAGGTCCGCGATACGGGTCTGGGTCTCGGCGATGGCGAAGGCGATCTCATTTTGCTGCGCCTCCTCCACGCGCGCCAGCCTTGTGTGTTCGGCACGCCCCTGTTCCTCCTTCTGACGCCGCATTGCGCCCATCAGAACGGCGCCCCCTGCGGTATAGACATCGACCAAGGAGATCCCGTGGTTGCTGAGTACCAACTCGCGAACCTGATTCGAGTGTGCGGTG
>JBDTQG010000085.1:0-14251 GCA_039932315.1 Thermoanaerobaculia bacterium | reverse complement strand
TGGTGTGACACGACTTTCGCCTCCTACGACAGCATGTACGTCGAAACGTTCGACAGCTACGCCGTCGACGCCTCCTCCTACTGGGAGACCTCGATCGAGATGACCGCGGACTTCGACTACGAAGTCACCGACGTTTCGGTCTCGGAAATGAGCTCGCTCGAGACGTCATTCGACAGCGATTTCACTTTCGAGGAGCTCTCCTGGGAGTCCTATTCGGAAGAGAACGTCACCGCCGAAATGGAGGCGACCGTTTACGAAGAAGAGGACGTGAACCTCGACATCGCCGAGGAGGCGCTCGAAGCCGAAGGGCTCGACACCGATGACGACGCCTCCCTCATGGACGCCGACGACGCCGCGGATGTCGCCGAAGAGGATACCGAGGAAGCGGAAGAAGCCGGACTCGCGGCCGACGATGACGACGAAGACAACGACGGCATCTCGAACGAAGAGGATACCGACGACGACGGCGACGGAATCCTCGACGACGCCGACAACGACGACGACAACGATGGCATTGCCGACGATCAGGACGACGACGACGACAACGACGGCGTCTCCGACGAAGACGAAGGCGATGACGACGCCGGAGACGACGGCGACGACGAAGCGCATCTGCCGGGCTTCGTGAGCATCCTCGCCGCCTGATCCGCGGGCTCGTCGCCACAGCAGGTCGAAGCATCGAGCGCCCCGCGGTTTCGCACCCGGGGCGCTTTTCCTTTTTCGCCCGCCCGAAGGGCGCAGGATCGTGCCCCTCGCGCGGACGGTAACCGAGCCGGTGCATCTCAGCCGTTCGACGGACGCTTTCGCCGGGAAGCAACGGTTCCCGAAAAGCGGATGCAGTATCGTTGGCTCCAAGACGTCGATCGCCGCTTGCTTTCCAGTCCAGAACGAATCGCGCCGGCCCGTGCCGGCAGGGAGAACACGCATGCCCACCTCCGGCCTCCGTCGCTTTTCTTTCGGCCTTCTCGTTGCAGGGCTCATCGCTTCGCCGCTCTCCGCCGCGCCGCTGAAACTTTCGGTGGACGCACGGGATGCAGCGCGGAAGATCCTCCACCTGCGGCTCGAAACCGAAGCGAAAGCGGGCGAGTTCACGCTCCTCTATCCGAAGTGGATCCCCGGGGAGCATGGGCCTTCGGGGCCGATCGCCAATCTGGTCAATCTGCGCATCGAAGGCGGCGGAAAGACGCTCCCCTGGCATCGCGATCCGCTCGAGATGTACGCCGTCGGCATCGATGTGCCGCCCGGTGTCACCTCCGTCGTCGCGACCTCGGATTTTCTCTATGCCGGTGAAGGGGGTTCGTTTTCCTCCGGACCCAGCGCCAGCGACGAGCTCGCAATCCTCACCTGGAACCAGGTCGTTCTGTATCCCAAGGGCGCCTCGGGCGACGACATCCAGGTCGAAGCGACGATCGAGATTCCAGCGGGCTGGGACTTCGGGACCGCCATGCCGGTCGCGGAGCGGACGGGCAACCGCATCCGGTTCGCGCCGGTCTCGCTGACGACGCTGGTCGACTCGCCGGTGCTCATCGGCAGTCACCTGACGACCGTCGAGCTCGGCACGCACGGCACGGCCCCGCACCGGATCACGATCGCCGGCGACAGCGCGGCGGCAATCGCGCCGGCAGCGGAATACGCGGCGGGGCTCGGGCGTCTCGCCGACGAAGCGTTCGCCATCTTCGGAGCGCAGCACTTCCGCTCCTATCGCTGGCTCCTTTCGCTCTCCGACCACGTGCAGCATTTCGGCCTCGAGCATCACGAATCGAGCGACAACCGGCGCGAGGAGCGGACGCTTCTCGACGAGTGGGGCCCGCGAACGCTCTCCGGCTTGCTCGCGCACGAGTTCATGCATTCCTGGAACGGCAAGTACCGCCGGCCCGAAGGTCTCCTGTCGCCGGATTTCCAGCGTCCGATGCAGGGCGAGCTGCTCTGGGTCTACGAAGGGCTGACCGAATTTCTGGGTCACATCCTGCCGGCACGCAGCGGACTGTGGACCGCCGACTACGCGCGCGAGAACCTGGCTCTCGTCGGGGCGACTCTCGACACGCAGACCGGGCGCACCTGGCGTCCGCTCGCCGACACCGGCGTCGCGGCGCAGATTCTCTACATCGTGCCCGAAGAGTGGCAGACGGCGCGCCGCAGCACCGACTTCTACGACGAGTCGACGCTGATCTGGCTCGAGGTCGACGGCGTTCTGCGCGCGCAATCTCAGGGGCGTGTCACGATCGACGATTTCTGCCACCGCTTCCATGGCGGAACGAGCGGCGCGCCAGCGGTCGTGCCCTACTCGCTCGCCACCGTCATCGGCGACCTGAATGCCCTGGTGCCCTACGACTGGCAGAAATTCTTCACCGAGCACGTTTACGAAGTCCGCCCGCGCGCGCCACTTGCCGGCCTCGAATCGCATGGCTGGAAGCTGGTCTACTCCGACGCTCCGAATGCCGTGCAGAGCGACAGCGAAAAGCGGCGCGAGCGACGGAGCTATCGCTTCAGCGTCGGATTCGACGTCGACAAAGAGGGCACGATCATCGACGGCCGCCCCGATGGAGCAGGTTTCCGCGCCGGCCTCGCCCCGGGAATGAAGATCCTCGGCGTCGGCCGACGGACCTTCAGCAACGAGCACTTCGATGAAGCGTTGACCGCCGCGCGCGGATCCAAGGAGCCGATCGAATTTGTCGTGCAATGGGGCGAAGAGGTGCGGGTGATCCGCGTCGACTACCACGATGGACTCCGCTATCCCCATCTCGAAGCGATCGCCGGCAGCACGGACACGCTGGCCGCCGTCCTTGCGGCGCACGCCAAGAGCTCTTGAACCCGGACGCTCCGCACCCGAGTCCGCCGCGCATCGCGGTCGTGATCCCCTGTCACGATGAAGCTGCGACGATCGCGAAGGTGGTGACGGACTTCCGCCGGGTCCTCCCCTCGGCGACGATCATCGTCGTCGACAACGGCTCGCGGGACGCCTCCGCCAACCTGGCTCTGGCCGCCGGCGCCGAGCTCGTGCGAGAACCGAGACCTGGAAAGGGTTTCGCCATGCTGCGCGGATTCCGCGCTACCGACGCCGATTTCGTGCTGATGGTGGACGGCGACGATACCTACCCGGCCGAGGCGGCTCCCGCTCTTTTCGAGGCCGCAATCGGCGGCGCCGATCAGGTGGTGGGAACGCGGCTCGGAGGCGCCGTCGAAGGCGCGTTTCCGCCCGGGCACTCGTTCGGGAACCGCTTGTTCATCGGCATCGTTCGCCTGCTGTTCGGCGTGCGGACGGGAGACCTGTTCTCCGGTTATCGCGTGTTGTCGAGACGCTTCCTGCGGACGACGCCGCTCCTCGCCACCGGCTTCGAGATCGAAGCGGAGCTCACCCTGCAGGCGGCGATGCGCGGATTTTCGGTCGTCGAGATGCCGGTCGCCTATCGTCCGCGGGGCGCCGACGGCGGCGTCAGCAAGCTCGCGACGTTCCGCGACGGCTCCCGCATCCTGTTCGCGATCCTCACCTTCTTCCGCGACTACCGGCCGCTCACCTGTTTCGGCGCCCTTGCGGCTCTCTTCGCTGCCGGCGCCCTGATCTTCGGTTCGGCGGTGATCGCCGACTTCATCTCCACCGGGTGGGTTCACCGGCTGCCGCTCGCGGTGCTCGCTGCGGCTCTCTTCATTCTCTCCGCGCTGTCTCTGACCTGCGGCGTCCTGCTCTCTTCGATCAATCGTCGCGCCGCCGAAATCGCCGCTCTCGTCGCCGGCCGGTGAGCTCTCCGGCGCGGCCTTCGCCTGACGCCTGCCTTCCGGAAGGCCGGCGATCGCTCCGTCTGCTGATCGCCTACGAGACGCTGGCGCCCGACTACGCGGGTGGCATCGAGAGCCGCAATGCGGAGCTCGCGCGCGCACTCGCGGCGCGCGGCCATCGCGTGACTCTCGCCGGATTCGGCCGCAGCGAAAACCCTCCGGCTCCGGGCGTCGAACGACGGTCGCTCGGCGAGCCGCGCTCGCTTTACAACCGGTCGGGGCGACGAAGTCTCCGCCGCGCGCTCGAATTCGCCCACCGCATCGCTCGTGTCGATCTCTCCGCCTACGACGTCGTCGAGACGGCGAACATGCCGTTCACTCATCTCGCGCGGCTCGCTCGCCGCTGCCGCCGGGAAAGGGTTCCGCTGCTCGTCGTCTGGTACGAAGTCTGGGGTGACTACTGGCCCCGTTACGTCGGCAGGGCGCTTGCACCACTGTACGCCGCGATCGAACGGCGCTCGGCCCGGATCGGCGATCGCTCGGCGGCGATCAGCGATCTTGTCCGCTCTCGACTCCAGGCGCTGCGGCTGCGGGACCGCGTGGCGCTCGCTCCCTGCGGCGTCGATCTCGCTGCGGTTCATGAAGCGGCGCGCAGTGCGTCCACCGGACCTCCCCTCGTCGCCGCAGGACGACTGATCGCCCACAAGCGGCTCGATCTTCTCCTCGCTGCGGTGGCCCGGCTCCCGGATCTCTTCCCCGGCGCTCCGCTGCTCGCCATTTTCGGAGACGGGCCCGAGCGGGATCGCCTCGGTGAGCTTGCCGCACGGCTCGGAGTCGGCGATCGAATCGTCTTTCGCGGACAGGTGCCGACGCTGAACGAAATCTGGCGCGGCTTCGCGGGCGCGCGGATCGCCGTGCATCCATCCGAACGCGAAGGATTCGGCCTCGTGCCTCTCGAGGCGATGGCCGCCGGACTGCCCGTCGTCTACTGCCGATCGGGCGAGAGCGCGGTGGCGGAGCTGGTGCGGGATGGAATCGAAGGCTGCGAAGTCGAGCCGGACGCCGGCGCGCTGGCTGCGGGTCTGCGCTCCCTGCTCACCGACGAAGATCGTCGGCAGCAGCTCGCCGCGGGAGCGCGGCGGCGCGCCGAGGCTTACTCCTGGGAGACCGTCGCGGAAAGCTACGAAGCGCTGCTCGATGGAATGATTGCCGAGCGCGCCGGCGAATGAATCTCCTGGTCCTCTTCTCTCCGCTCCTCTACTGCCTTCTCCTCACGGTCCTGGCGCTCGCGGCAGCAGGTCCTTTCGTGCCGCTTCTGCCGTGGATGCAGACCCCGGCCGGCGTCAGCGGCGCCAGCGGCGCCAGCGGCTTCGCCGGCCGCGATGCACGAGTCCGCGCGCCCGACGACTCGAGTTTCCTGTCCTGGGCCTTTGCGTTGCCTCTGGGCCTCGGACTGCTCGGTCAGGCCGGCCTTCTGCTGGGAATGCTCGGCCGGTTTGCGCTTCCTCTACTGGCGGTGCTCGCAGCCGGTGCGCTGATCGCCGGGGGAGCGACACGACGGCGTCGGCCGGCAGGAGCTCGCGCTCCATCGAGCCTCTGCTCCGTCGTGCGGCGTTCGTGGAGCTCGCTCTCGTCGCGTGAACGACGCATCACGGCGATCGCGATCGGCCTCGCCGTTGCCGGACCTGCCCTGCTGGCGACCTATCCGCCGGTCTCCTGGGACGACACCATCTACCACCTGCCTCTGGCGCGGAGCCTCGTCGAAAACGCGCGCTACGTCTTCGTCGACAATCTGCGTTCGCCGGTCTTTCCGCTGCTCACCGAGACGCTTCTCGCTCCGGCACTGATTCTCGGGAACGCGAGCACGTCGCACGGCGTCGCTCTCCTCGCGACGTTCTCGACGGCGATTCTGCTCTGGCTCTGGGGTCGGGACCGGCTGGCCGGAACGAAATGGACCGCTGTCCCGGTCGCACTCTGGATCGGTCAGCCGATCGTCGTTTTCTACAGCGGCTCGGCGTTCGTCGAACCGGTGCTCACGCTCTTCGGCACCGCCTCCATGTTCGCTTTCGACCGCTGGCGGCGAGACCGGGACGGGCGCTGGCTCCTGCTCGCCGGAGCTTTTGCGGGATGGAGCGCGGCGACGAAATATCTCGGTCTCTACCTCGTCGCGGGCCTGGTGGTCGTCGCCTGGATCGAAGCCGGGCGCGGCAACCGGTGGCCCGCCGCGACCCGCGTGGCGCTCGCCGCGCTGGTCGTCACGGCGCCCTGGTACGGACTGATCTGGGCTCTTTCCGGCAGTCCCATCTTTCCTTTCCTGCCGTCGGTCTTCGGCAACACCGCCTGGAATGCCATCACTCCGCCGCTGCCTGCGGCATCCGCCGGCGCGATCATCCGGCATGTTTTCGCGGTGGGTGAAGCGACGCTTCGTCTCGGTTGGGACCTCGTGATCGATCGCCAGCGTTCGAACTTTCAGCCGCCGGCATCACCGCTCTGCATCGTGGCGCTGCCCCTCCTCGCCGTCGCCGGCTATCGCTCGCGCTGGACGAGGAGCTGGATCGTTCTGCTGGGCGGCTTCGTGCTGACGTACGCCCTGCTGCCGCAGGACGCGCGCTATCTGATGTGGTTTTCACCTCTGCTCTTGCTGCTGTTCGCAGTCGCTGCACAGGACCTCTCGGCAGGCGCTGGAGCGCGCCGGTCCTCCGTGAACGCCGTCGCCGCAGGTCTCGCCATGGCGGCACTTCTGGGGGGGCCGCTCTATGCCGCTTACCGATGGGGTGAGGTTGGGCCGCCCCCCGCGACCGCAGCAGGGGTCGACCGCTTTCTCGCCCACCGTCTGCCGCTCTATCCGGCGCTCCAGTTCCTGCGTGCGCACGAGGGGAGAGGGACGGTGTACGCCCTCTTTGCCGAACGCATGCACTACTTCTCTTCCGGGCGCCTGCTGGGGGACTGGTCCGGGCCCCACCGCTACGACCTCGTTCTGCCGTGGCTCGATCGCCCCACCCAGCTCGCCGCTCAACTGCGCGAGTTCGGCGCCGCCTTTCTCCTCGTTCCGCTCGGACGTCTCGGCGCCACGACCGTCAACGGACTCGCGCAGGCGCCGGAGTTTCACCAGATCTATCGCGACGGCGCCGCCGTCGTCTTCGCGGTCGGCGGGCCCGTTGTCGCCCGGCCGGGGGAGAGCGCGGCGCCGGGCCGCGGGCCTCAGCGGTACTTCAAGCCGGTGCCGGTATTGAACACGACGACGCGATCCGCGGGCTGGATCCAGCCGCTTTCGCGCAGCGCGGCGAGCGCCGCCCAGGCGGCGCCGCCTTCGGGACAGATGTCGATTCCGCTGCGCCGCGCGAGATCCCGGGTCGCCGCTTCCATCGCCGATTCGGAAACCGCGATCGCGGTGCCGCCGGTTTCGGCGATCGCCCGCAGACAGAGGAATCCGCCGAGGGGCGACGGCACGCGCAGTCCCCACGCCCGCGTCTCCGGATCCGGAAACGGTTCCGTCCGCAGTGCACCGCTCGCGAAGGCCCGGACGACCGGTGCGCAGCCCTCGACCTGCACCGAAACCATTCGCGGCGGCCGAGCGCCGGGCGCGAGCCAACCCATTTCGGCCAGCTCACGCCAGGCCTTCCACATGCCGATGAGGCCCGTGCCACCGCCGGTCGGATAGAGCACGACATCCGGAAGCGCGCCGCCGAACTGTTCCCAGAGCTCGTAGCCCATCGTTTTCTTCCCCTCGATGCGGTGCGGTTCGCGCAGCGTCGAGACGTCGAAGGCGTCGGCGGGACCGCGCTCCCGCAGGGCGCGCCCGGCATCGGCGATGGTGCCGGGCACCAGGATCACCTCCGCGCCGTAAAGGCGACACTCCTCGACGAACGCTTTCGGAGTGTCGTCGGGCATCGCGACGGTGACCGGCATTCCGGCGGCAGCACCGTACGCCGCCAGAGCGCCGGCAGCATTTCCCGCTGACGGAACGCGCAACGATCGGACGCCCAGTGCCCTGGCGACGGAAACCGCGAGAGCCATACCGCGACTCTTGAACGAACCGGTCGGATTGCGTGCCTCATCCTTGACGTAGAGCCCCGGTCCGACCTCGAGCAGCGGCGTCCAGCCCTCGGCCAGTGAAACGGCAGCCTCGGGCGAGATCGGCAGGACCTCGCGGTAGCGCCACAGCGACGCCGGCCGTCCGGCAAGCACCTGCGGCAGCGGCGGGGCGGAGAGATCGTAGTCGACGCGCAGCGGCAGGCCGCAGCGCACGCAGACACCGGCGAGCGCGTCGATCGGATGCACCTCGCCGCAATCGAAGCAGGTGAGCCCGCGCCAACGCGGGTTCCGCCACTCGGATGAAAGTCTGACCGTCGTCATGCCCGCAACCTCGAGATCCCGAACCGATGGTTCGTGTACGGGCTCACGATAACGCCTCCGCGAGGCGAAACTCTTTCCCCTGTCGCCAGCCGCAGCGAGGAGCGCTCGTCCGCCGGACTCATTTCGTCCGTGTGGAGTATCGTGAGGCGAATCGAGGTGCGTTTCATGCGGTCGACTTTCCACTCGCCGGAACGCTCGCCCTCCGGAGTCGGACCGCAAGGCGCTTCCGGAGCTCCGGTCGCATGGTGGAGTAGCGCGCCCGCAGAGCTGCTCGCAGCTCTCGGCTCCAGCCCGGAGGGTCTTCTTCCGGCAGAGGCGCTCGTGCGGCAGAAGCGCTACGGGCCGAACGCCATCCGCTCCCGGCAACAGGCGACCGCCCTGCGTCTGCTGCTCCGGCAGTTCAAGAGTCCGCTCGTCCTCATTCTCATTTTCGCGGCGGCGATTTCGCTCGGTGTCGGCGAGTGGACCGGCGCGAGCATCGTGCTCGCCGTGGTGCTCGGCAGCACGATCCTCGGCTTTGCGCAGGAGTACCGGGCGAGCAGCGCGGTCGAACGCCTGCGTTCGCAGGTCACCCGCCGCTCCGAAGTTCTGCGCCATGGAGCACCTCAGGCATTGCCCTCGGAAGAGCTGGTGCCGGGCGACGTCGTGATGCTCTCCGCCGGCACCCTGATTCCGGCCGACGGAATTCTCCTCTCTGCCGAAGACTTGTTCGTCAATCAGGCGGTGCTCACGGGAGAGACCTTTCCGGTGAACAAACAGCCGGGAAAGACTCCGGCCGCTGCTGGCCTCGCAGAGCGCACCAACTGCGTCTTCATGGGCACGAGCGCCGGCAGCGGGGTGGCGCGGATGCTCGTCGTCCGGACGGGCAAGGAGACCGTCTTCGGGCAGGTTGCCGAACGTCTGAGCCTGCGGCCGCCGGAGACCGAGTTCGAGCGCGGCATCCGGCGATTTGGAAACCTCCTCACGCGCGTAATGCTGGTCATGGTGATCGTCGTGCTGGCGGTCAACCTCTTCCTGCACAAGCCGCTTCTGGACTCGCTCCTTTTCGCGCTCGCGCTCGCCGTCGGCCTGACCCCCGAGCTGCTGCCGGCGATCCTCAGCATCACGCTGTCGCACGGAGCGCAGCGCATGGCGAAGCTCGGAGTGATCGTGCGCCGCCTGGCTGCGATCGAGAACTTCGGCAGCATGGATGTGTTCTGCACCGACAAGACCGGCACGCTGACCGAAGGGATCGTGCGGCTGGACGGCGCGCTCGACATCGCCGGCAGCCCCTCCGAGGCGGTTCTCCGCCTGGCCTTTCTGAACGCCACCTTCCAGAGCGGTCTGAGCAATCCCCTCGACGCGGCGATCGTCGGTCAGGCGCGTGCGGCAGGACTCGAGATCGGCACGGACCGCAAGTTCTACGAGATTCCCTACGACTTCGTGCGCAAGCGCCTCAGCGTGGTGGTCGCCGACTCCGCCGGCAGCCGCACCACGATCATGAAGGGCGCGCTCGACAACGTCCTCGCCGTCTGCGATCGAACGGGAGCTGCCGACACGATCCGGCCACTCGACGGCGTGCAGCGGACGGCGATCGAGGCGCAGTTCAATGCATGGAGCGACAAGGGCTTTCGCGTCCTCGGCGTGGCGACGAAGAGCGTTCCCGCCGATGCGATCGCCTATTCGCGCGATGACGAAGCCAGCCTCGCATTCGCGGGCTTCCTGCTCTTTTTCGATCCGCCGAAGGCCGGAGTGCAGCAGGCCATCGTCGATCTCGCGCAACGTGGCGTCGCGTTGAAGATCATCACCGGCGACAACCGCAAGGTGGCACGTCATGTCGCCGACGCTGTCCACCTGCCCGTGACCGGACTGATGACGGGCGGCGAGCTCAACGAGCTCCGCGACGAGGCACTCTGGCATCTCGCGGAGCGCACCACCATTTTCGCGGAGGTCGATCCCAACCAGAAGGAGCGCATCATCCTCGCTCTGCGCAAGACCGGGCACGTCGTCGGCTACATGGGCGACGGCATCAACGACGCGCCGGCCCTCTACGCTGCTGACGTCGGCCTGTCGGTCAACACCGCCGTCGACGTGGCGAAAGAGGCCGCCGATTTCGTGCTGCTCGGAACCGATCTCGGAATTCTGTGCCAGGGCATCGACGAAGGCCGACGGACTTTCGCCAACACGCTGAAGTACATCCTCACGACCATCAGCGCGAACTTCGGCAACATGTTCAGCATGGCCGGCGCATCGATGGTGCTTCCTTTCCTTCCGCTCCTCGCGCCACAGATCCTGCTCAACAACTTCCTTTCGGACATTCCGGGCGTGGCGATCGCCGGAGACAACGTGGATCCGGAGTGGGTGGCGAAGCCGCGACGGTGGAACACGCCATTCATCCGCAACTACATGGTGCTCTTCGGCCTGGTCAGCTCGATCTTCGACTTTCTGACCTTCGCGACGCTGCTCTACCTGTTCCATGCCGCGCCGGTCGAGTTCCGCACCGGATGGTTCATCGAATCGCTGCTCACAGAACTGGTCATTGCCCTCGTCGTGCGCACCCGCAGGCCGTTCTACCGCAGTCGCCCCGGTCGGCTCTTGCTCGGCAGCACGCTGCTGATGATCGGCATCACTCTGGTGCTGCCGTACCTTCCGTTTCACGCCGTGTTCGGCTTCGTCCCCCTCCCGGCGCCACTCCTCCTGGCCCTGATCGGTCTCACCGCCCTCTACGTCGTGGCAGCCGAGGGTGCGAAACGGTTCTTCTATTCCCGCATCTCGAATGCAAACATCTGACGACGCGCTCTGACGCAACCCCAAGGACTTCCATGCCCCATACCGAATCTCATCGCAGTCACCATACTGGCTGGCTCCGGGCCGCAGTCCTCGGGGCGAACGACGGCCTGATCTCGACCGCGAGCCTCGTTGTCGGCGTCGCGGCGGCGCAGACCGAGCGCGAACCGGTTTTACTTGCTGCCCTGGCCGGGCTGGTCGCTGGAGCGCTGTCGATGGCCGCGGGAGAGTACGTTTCGGTGAGCTCGCAGGCGGATACCGAGCTCGCCGATCTCGGCCGCGAGCGGAGGGAGCTCGCCACAGATCCCATCCTGGAGCAGGCCGAGCTCGCCGGCATCTACGTCTCGCGCGGACTGACGCCCGACCTCGCTGCCCAGGTAGCCACACAGCTTATGGCGCACGACGCTCTCGGCGCTCATGCCCGCGACGAGCTCGGCCTTTCTGAAATTACCCGGGCCCGGCCGCTCCAGGCGGCGCTAGCTTCGGCTGCGGCATTCGCTTCCGGAGCGGTCCTGCCCGTCCTCCTCGTCTGGCGGATCCCGCTCGGCGTTCTGAGCGGATGGGTCGTCGCCAGCTCCATGGTTCTGCTCGCCCTGCTCGGCGGACTCGCGGCGCAAATGGGCGGCGCGCCGCGGCTCCGGGGAGTCCTGCGTGTAACCTTCTGGGGCGCTGTTGCGATGGGCGCGAGCGCCCTCGTCGGCCATCTCTTTGGCGCCGTAGTCTAAGGCTGGAACGGACACCAGCCCCGCAAGCGCGAGCCAGCCCGACGCCGGGTGACGAAGTGATCCTGTCGCGCTATCGTTACCGCATCGCCGCAGTTGAGTCGACGCTTACCGGTTAGGTTCGGTCTTTCGCCATCGTGTCCCCTTCGCGGACCGGTTGCGGTCTTTCTGGAGCCATCGCATGCGCTACGCCAACTACCTCCTGATGCCCGTCCTGACTGCTGCGGTCGCTGCATCTCTCCTCCAGAGCGCGGCCCACGCCCAGTGCATCTCCCTGACGACTCTCGGGTCGGCTTCAACGCAGAACTTCGACACGTTGTCGAACGTCGCCGGATCGACGACCAATAATCTGACGATCCCCGGCTGGTTCCTCACCGAAAGCGGTGGTGGCGCGCGCGACAACGAGCAGTACGCCGTCGATACCGGGGCGAGCACCACCGGCGACATGGAAAGCTACGGCGCCGCAGCCGCGACGGAGCGCGCGCTCGGCCAGCTGCGCAGCGGCACGCTGATCCCCCTCTTCGGCGCCTGCTTCACCAACAACACAGGAGCGACCCTCACGAGTCTGGCGATCGCTTTCAACGGCGAGGAATGGCGCCTCGGCACGGCGGGACGGACCGACGTGATGAATTTCGAGTACAGCCTGAACGCCACCGACCTGGTGACCGGGGTCTGGGCCGGAGTCGCAGCGCTCAATTTCACGACTCCCGACACCGTGACGGTCGGTGCCAAGAACGGAAACGCGGCTGCGGACCGCACGGCGCTCGCCTCCACGATCTCCTCCCTCAGTATTCTCAACGGCGCGACCTTCTGGATCCGCTGGAACGACACCGACGCCACGGGAGCCGATGACGGGCTTGCGGTCGACGACTTCTCCCTCACCCCGAACGGCGGCGCCCCGCTGCCGAACCTCACGATCAACGACGTCTCTCTCAACGAGGGCAATGCGGGCACCACGAGCTTCACTTTCACCGTCAGCCTCTCGGCACCTGCCGGAGCCGGCGGCGTAACTTTCGACATCGCGACCGCGGACGGCACCGCGCAGGACGACGTTCCGGCCACGGAAGACAACGACTACGCCCCGAAGTCGCTCGTCACTCAGACGATCCCCGCCGGATCTTCGACTTACAGCTTCACGGTTCTCGTCAACGGCGACACGACTCCGGAAATCACCGAGACCTTCTTCGTCAACGTGACGAACGTCAGCGGAGCCGCTCCGACCGATCCCCAGGGCCAGGGCACCATCGTCAACGACGACGCCGCGCCGAATCTGACGCTGAACGACGTCAGTCTCAACGAAGGCAACGCGGGCACGACCAGCTTCATCTTCACGGTCAGCCTCTCCGCTCCCGCGCCCGCAGGAGGCGTGACCTTCGACCTCGCCACCGCGGACGGCACCGCGCAGGACGATGTTCCGGCGACGGAAGACAACGACTACGTCGCGAAGTCGCTCACCGGTCAGACGATTCCTGCGGGCTCGTCGACCTATACCTTCACCGTGCTCGTGAACGGCGACACGACTCCGGAGACCAACGAGACTTTCTTCGTCAACGTGACGAATGCGACGAACGCGATCGTGACCGACGGTCAGGGCCTCGGCACGATCGTCAACGACGACATCACGTTCATCCACGACGTTCAGGGGAGCGGAGCCGCAACGCCGATCCCTGGCGCCACGGTGACGGTGGAAGGAGTCGTCACGGGGAACTTCCAGGGCGCGAACCGCCTCCAGGGCTTTTTCCTCGAGGAAGAGAACGCCGACTTCGACGCCGATCCGGCGACGTCCGAAGGCATCTTCGTCTTCTGCGGCAGCTGTTCGACGGCGGTCGCCGAAGGTCAGCGGGTGCGCGCGACGGGCACGGTCTCCGAGTTCAACAACAAGACGGAGATCACCGCGAGCGCCGCGGGCTCGGTGGTCATCACGGATGCCGGCAACCACCTGGCGGAAGTCACGCCGGCGACGATCGATCTTCCGGTCGTGGGCGTCCTCGATGACTTCTACGAAGCCCGCGAGTCGATGAAGGTCGTCTTCGTCGACACGCTTTCGGTGGCCGAGTACTTCGAGCTCGGGCGCTTCGGTCAGATCGAGCTCTTCGAGGGCGGGCGGCCCAAGCAGTTCACCGAGACCAACGCGCCGAGCGTCGCCGGAAACGCCGCCTATCTCGCGACGCTCGACCGTCGTCGCGTCATTCTCGACGACGACAACAACGCGCAGGAGTCCTACCTTGCGGCTGCGGACGGGACGCAGTTCATCTTCCCGCCACGCGCGAACGGCGGCTTTTCGGTCGGAACGCAGGGCGTCGATTTCTTCCGCGGTGGCGATCTCGTCAACGGGCTGACCGGAATTCTCGACTGGTCGTTCCCGGGCTTCGGACTGGATACCTGGCGGGTGCGCCCGACGGCCGCGAACCCGGTCGCGTTCACCGTCGCCAACCCGCGGCCGGTGACACCGCCCGTCGTCGGCGGGACGATCCACGCCGTCGGCATGAACCTGCTCAACTACTTCACGACGATCGACACGACCTCGAGCGACACGACCGGGCCGTGCAGCCCCTCGTTCACGCTCGACTGCCGCGGCGCGGACAGCGTCGCCGAGCTCAACCGTCAGCGCGAGCGCGCGTCGATCGTCGTCTGCACCCTGAACGCCGACGTCTACGGCTTCATGGAGCTCGAGAACACCACGCCGTCGGCTT
>JBDTQG010000084.1:0-14316 GCA_039932315.1 Thermoanaerobaculia bacterium | reverse complement strand
CGGCGTTGAATCCGGTCTTCAGGTACTCTTGAGCGCGTGGCAGTCGGGACACGAGACCTCTCCTCTTCGGACGATGCGCGCGCGGAACCGGCCGCCGGGGAAGAAACCTCGAGCCGCCATCGCGACCGCGCGCGAGGCGCTATTCTAGGCCAAGCGGTGCAAGGGCGAACAGTCGCGCCGAAACTGTCCGAGGCGCGAGCCGTAGTTCCATAGCAGACACCGGAATCGTCCCTTTGCAGCGCCCCTCCCGCACCTTCACCGGAACCTCCCTTCTGATCTCGGGGCTGCTTTTCGCCCTGCTGCGGATCTTCTCCATCGTCTTCCATTCGAGCGCCCTGCGGACGCTCTCGAAGCTCGCGCTGGCCTGTCTCGTCCTGATCGCCCTGACCTGGGCGTTCAGAATCCTCTGGCGCCGCTTCTTCTGGCGCGTCGGTCGGCGGCTCGCTTTCTCCTACATCGCCGTCGGCGTGCTGCCGATGGCCATGCTGGCGCTCATCTTTCTGCTCGCCGCGTACCTCTTCGGCGGCTTCCTCCTTGGCCATCTCTATCGCGACGCTCTCGATGATCTCGACGACGAGCTCACGGCCGCGAGCCACACGCGTCTGAGCGATGTCCTGCACGAGCGCCCGGGCCTCTCGGACCGGGTCGAGAAGCTCGCCTTCGCGGAATACCGCAAGGGCAAACGCTTCTCCGGCGACGCGGAGGCGCCGGAGCTCTGGCCCACGTGGCTCGAAGCTCCGGCAGAATCGACTCCGGTGGCGGCCCGCCATCCGTTCGTCGGGCTCGCAAACGGCCGGGTCTCGGCGGCGGCCGTGGCGCGGAGTGGCGACCGCGGAGTGCTCGTCTACTTCGCCGGCGATCTCGACGCCGAGCTCCGGCAACGAACCCACGTCTGGCTCGAGCTCCTGCGCGACGACGATCCGCGCCGGAAGTCGACGACCCGGCTGCAGATCTTCGGCTTCGACCTCCGCCTCGGCGGGCTCTGGCTGAAGCGCACTCCCGAGCAGAGCGCCGAGTACTACAAGCTGAACCCGCCGGCGACGCCGGGAGCCCCGCGATTCCTCGAGAAGCCGACAATTCTGTGGATGGAATCGACCGGCGCCCTGCCGGCGCTGGCCTCCGGCACCCCGGTCTCCGCGAGCGTCGCCGCGTCGCTTGCGAGCAGTCCCCCCAGCCTCTTCCGCGCCATGCTTTCGACTTCGGCCGAAGTCGATTCCGCGGCCTGGCTCGCTCTCCTCGGAGTGGCGGTTCTCTTCGCCGAGATCTACCTCGTCGCCGCCGGAATCGCGATTTTCATGATCTTCGGGCTGTCGCGGGCGGTGAACCGCCTGTCCAAGGCCACCGACGCCATCGGTCGAGGCAACTTCGGAACCCGCATCCCGGTGCGTCGCAAGGACCAGCTCGGCGATCTGCAGCGCTCGTTCAACTCGATGTCGGACCATCTCGAGGAGCTGATTCAGACCGCCGCCCAGAAAGAGGTGCTCGACAAGGAGCTGGGACTCGCACGGCAGGTGCAGCAGGATCTGTTGCCGGCGGCGATCGACGAGCGCCCGGGAACCGAGTTCGCGGCGTTTTTCGAACCCAGCGCAGCGATCGGCGGCGACTACTTCGACATCCTGAACGCTGGCGGCGGTCGGGTTGCAGTCGTGGTCGCGGACGTCGCCGGCCACGGCCTCGCCGCCGGCCTGCGCATGGCGCTCGTCAAATCGGCGATCACGCTGCTGGTCGAAGACGGCATCGCGGCCCCGGCGATCCTCACGCGCCTGCACCGGCTGCTGCGCAACAAACCCGGCGAGCGCAGTTTCGTCACCGCCAGCCTGTCGATCTTCGACCCCGCGACCGGCGACCTCGACCTCACCAACGCCGGCCATCCGCCGGCGTACGTCGTGCGCCTTTCGGGCGAGGTCGAGGAGCTGCTCGTTCCGGGCGTACCCCTGGGCGCGATGGGAATGGTCAACGCCGCGGCGGGTAGCGGCGGAAGCGGCGGATTGGCTGGCGCGAGCGCCGGAACCGTGGGAACGGGGGCCATCGGCGTTGCGGGGGCGGTCACCGCCCGGCTTGCCGCCGGCGAAGCGATCGTCTGGCTCTCCGACGGACTCATCGAGTGCTGCAACGCAGCGGGCGAACAGTTCGGCTACGACCGCATCCGGCAGAGTCTCGTCGGCGCCCCGACAACGGCGAGCGCCATTCGCGACCGCCTTCTCGAGGCGATCCGCCAGCACACCGGCGGTCTGCCGGCGGAGGACGATCGCACGCTGGTCGTGATGGTCTACCGCGCGGGCGGTTTCGCCGTCGACGGCGCAAGTCCGAGATAGCCCAGGATTCGCCGCACGTACCCTTGCGTCTCGCGATACGGCGGGACGCCTCCGAAGCGATCGACCGAGCCTTCACCGGCGTTGTACCCGGCGAGAATTCTCGGCAGATCTCCGGCGAATCGCTCGACGAGGAAATCGAGATAGCGCACCCCGGCTTCGATGTTGCGCTCGGGCTGAAAGAGCTCCGACGTCCGTACGCCGTAACGCTTCGCGGTCGCCGGCATCAGCTGCATCAGTCCGCGGGCGCCCTTGCCCGAGAGCGCGCGGGGATTGAACGCCGACTCGGCGCGGATGACGGCGACGACGAGATCGGGATTGACCTTGTGCTTCCGCGCGGCGGCGAAAATGAGGTCGCCGAATGCGGACGCGGGCGGCTTGCTCGACGCTGAGAAGCGGACGGGGAAGTCGACCGCGGTCGCTTCGAGCACTGCGACGGCTTTTTCAGGCTGCGCCACCACTTCGTCGTCGACGACGCGTTCGACGCGCAGCATCGACATGCGGATCGAGCCGCCTTTCGCGAAGGTCAGAACCGCACTGTCCTCTTCGACGGTGAAATCGAGCACCTTGAGCACCGAGCCATCGGTGAGAATCACGAGGCTCGCGTGTGCGCTCCGCGGCAGCCCGAGGAGGATGCCGCCGGCGAGGAGCGCCAGGAGGGCGAGTCGGGAGGCGGTACGCGAGCGCATCGTTCGACTCTTCTTACGCACGGGGATGAAAACGGTCATACGTCCCGCGCAGACGCTCCTGGTGAATGTGGGTGTAGATCTCGGTCGTCGCGATGTCCGCGTGGCCGAGCATCTCCTGCACGGCGCGCAGGTCGGCGCCGTGTTCCAGGAGATGCGTCGCGAAACTGTGGCGCAGAACGTGCGGTGAAATCGGCCGCTCGATTCCCGCGCGCCGGCCCCAGGCGCGGAGGATCTTCCAGAAGCCCTGGCGGGTCATCGGCGCGCCGCGCAGATTGACGAAGACCGCGTCGTGACGACCGCTCGCGAGCCTGGGCCGGAGCTCCGTGAGATAGCGCCCGATCCAGCGCTCCGCCTCTTCTCCGACCGGAACGACGCGCTCCTTGGAACCCTTGCCGAAAGCCAGCAGGTAGCCGCCTTTGAGATCGATCTGCGGCAGACGCAGCCCGACGAGCTCCGACACCCGGAGACCGGTGGCATAGATGAGCTCGAGCATCGCCTTGTCGCGCAGCCCGGCGGCAGTGGCCACGTCGGGAGCGGCGAGCAGCAGCTCGACCTCCGCCTCCGAAAGTACCTTGGGCAGACGGCGAAACAGCCGCGGAGGTTCGAGAGTCGCCACCGGATCATCCGTTCGGTCTCCAGCTTCGATGAGGTCGCGATAGAAACCGCGCATCGAGGCGAGAGCGCGGCGAACGGACCGCGGGCTGCGCTCCTCGCCGTGCAACCAGCGAACATACGTGGCGATCGACGCCGCGTCCGCATGCACGAGATCCTTGCCTTTCGCGCGCTCGAGCCAGACGCCGAACTGAAGGAGATCGCTGCGATACGCCGAAACGGTGTGCGGCGACAGACCGCGCTCGAAAGCGAGGGCATCGAGCCAGAGGTCGAGCCGCCGGCGCCAGGGAACGTCGGTCGCGCCCGGGGCGCTGGAGCCCGCGGCGAACGCCGAGCCGGTGACAGAGGCCGAGCTGGCGCGTGTGCGATCGCTCACTGCGCCATCACCATGTCGGCGATCGCACCGCCGCGCCCACGAACGGATTCTCCCGGCGCTCTTCGTCGAGCATCGTGTCGGGCCCGTGTCCCGGAAACAGGCGGTAGTCGCTGCCGAGGACGAAGAGGCGTTCCCGGATCGAGCGCGCGAGCAGCGGTCCGTCGCCGCCCGGCAGATCCGTCCGGCCGACGCCACGATGAAAGATCGTGTCGCCGACCAGAATCTCGCGACTCGCATCGTCGATCAGGCACACTCCGCCGGGCGTATGGCCGGGTGTGTGCAGGACGGAGAGCGCGAGGCCGGCGACCTCGACGACGTCTCCGGCTTCGAACCAGAAGGTAGGCGCCGGACAGGGCCGCGCTCCGAGCATCGCCTCGAGCTCGGGCCATTGCGGCCTTTCGAGATACGGCAGGTCGGCGCGATGAATCTGCACACCGATTCCATAACGCTCGGCGACGTGCGCGACATGCGCGATGTGATCGACGTGACCGTGCGTCAGCAGAATCCGTTCCGGTTTGAGACCGCGCCGGTCGATGGCCGCCATGATGCGCGGGCTTTCCGCTCCGGGGTCGATGACCGCGCAGCGATTTCCTCCGGCCGCGCCGACGAGATAGCAGTTCTCCGCCAGCGGGCCGACGGTCAGTTTCTCGATCAGCACGCAGGAGCTCCGGAATGCGACGGCAGGCGCCGCCTCAACGGACGGCGGCGACGCCGAAGCGCCGGCAGATGGCGAGGATCTCGTCTTCGCCGAGAGTGGCCGTCGCCTGCTTCCCCGCCTGGAAGATGGCCTGCATGAGCTCCGGCGTCGACGGCAGTCCGCGTTCCTCGAGCCAGCAGGCGACGTTCGCCTGTCCGCTCATCGGACCCACTTCGACTTCCTGCTTTCGCCCGACCCAGGCGGCCGGTACGCCCGAGTAGATCCGGTCGGCGAGCCACTCGTGCCCCTTCGCGCGCGCCTTGAGGATCGCCGCCGCGTGAACTCCGGTCTGAGTCCGGAAGGCGTCGCGGCCGAGCACCGGATAGCTCTCCGGGATGTGGACTCCGGTCGCTCTCGAAACGAGCTCACAGAGGGCGGCGAGCGGCTGCAGGTTGCGCTCGCTCCAGCCCATCAAGGCGAAATTGACCAGCAGCTGATCGAGGGCGCAGTTTCCGACGCGCTCGCCGATCCCGAGAATCGTCCCGTGAATCCTGTCCGCGCCCGCTTCAGCCGCCGCGAAAGCATTGGCGAGTCCGAGACCGCGATCGTTGTGCCCATGCCAGTCGACGGCGACCTTCTCGCCGGTCGCATCGACGACGTCGCGCAGGAATCCGACGACGTTGCGCGTCCCTTCCGGGGTCGCGTGACCCACTGTGTCGGCGATGCAGATGCGCCGCGCTCCCGCCTCGACCGCGGCGGTATAGAGAGCCTGCGCGTCTTCTGGACGGGCGCGCGTCGTGTCCTCGGTGACGTACATCACCGGCAGCCCTTCGCGCGTCGCGAGCCCGACGGCGCTCCGTGTGAGCTCGAGGAGCTTTTCCATCTCCCAGCCTTCCGTGTACTGCCGGATGGGCGAGGAGCCGAGGAAGCAGGCGACTTCGATCGCGAGTCCCGTGCGCTGGGAGATCTCGACGATCGGCTGAATGTCGGCGGCGAGAGTGCGGGCCGCGCAGTTGGCTCCCATCGGCAGCTTGCCGTCGACGATCTCACGCGCGAGGCGCGTCACGTCCGCGACGACGTGCGGTCCGGCGCCCGGCAGCCCGATGTTCAGCGAGTCGATTCCGATCGCCGCCAGAGCGTGGAGAATCTCGACTTTCTGTTCGATGGTCGGAGTGCGGACGGACGGCGACTGCAGCCCGTCGCGCAGGGTTTCGTCGTTCAACTCCACCCGGCCGCGTTTCGGCTGCAATGCGCCGGCCGCGGCGTTCCAGTCGTAGATCAGCTCGGATTCTGCGGGATGCATCGGCGGCCTCAGGCAGCGACCGGAGCCGGCCGTTGGTCGATGGCGCGCGCGATGGCGTCGCCGACTTCGGATGTCGTGCGGCTTCCGCCGAGATCGTGCGTCGTCTCCCCCGCCCGGATCGACGCGGCGACGGCGGACTCGATCTCCTGCGCGGCGCCATCGTGTCCGAGAGTGTCGAGCATCAGCGCCGTCGAAAGGATCGCGCCGAGCGGGTTCGCCTTGCCGGTGCCGGCATACTTCGGCGCGGATCCGTGCACGGGCTCGAACATCGAGGTTCTTCCGGGATGCAGATTCGCCGAGCCTGCGACGCCGAGACCGCCCTGAAGCGCGGCGCCGAGATCGGTCAGGATGTCGCCGAACATGTTGTTCGAGACGATGACCTCGAACTGCTCGGGCGCGCGGACGAGCTGCATGCACAGCGCGTCGACGAACATATGGGACGCCTCGATCGCGGGAAATTCCTTCGCCAGCGAGAAGAAAACCCGCTGCCAGAGGTCGTGGCCGTAGCGCATCACATTCGACTTGTCGGCCATCAGGACCTTCTTCTTCCCGTTCATGACCGCCCATTCGAACGCGGCGCGACAGATCCGTTCGACTCCCTTGCGCGTGTGGATCTCTTCCTGCACCGCGATTTCGTCCGCCGTGCCCTTCTTGAAGAACCCACCCATGCCGACGTACGCCCCTTCGGTGTTCTCGCGGAAAACGGTGAAGTCGACATCGGCGGTCGACTTTCCCTTGATCGGGCAGAGGCGCTCGTCGTAGAGCTTGCATGGACGGAAGTTGATGTAGAGGTCGAGCTGGAAGCGGATTCCGAGCAGGATGTCGGCCGCGTGGCGCATGTCGGGAATGCGCGGATCGCCATAAGCGCCGATGAAGATCGCAGAGAAGTTGTCCCGCAGATCCTCCATGGCACCGGGAGGAATCGAGATCCCGGTCGCGAGATAGTGGTCGGCGCTCCACGGGAAATGCACCAGTTCGAGCGGCAGCGAGTGGCGGGCGGCGGCGGCCTCGAGCACCTTGACCGCTTCGGCCGTGACGTCGCGTCCGATGCCGTCACCCGGCAGTACGGCGATGCGTTGCGGCCGGCGTTGTTTCGGATCGAGGGAGGAATTCGGATTCATTCGGGAGATCTCGCGGGCTGCGGACGTTTCGGAGGTGTCTCTGATGTCGACGGCTTCAACGGACTCGGCGGACTCGGCGGATTCGACGGATTCGGCTCGTCTTACGGCGTCGATTTCGATGCTAACACGCGTCCCAGAGCCCAGAAGGCGCACCCGAGCAGCACGCCGAGCACTCCGGCGCCGCCCCACAGAGCCCGCGGGCCGAACCGGTCGTAAACCGTGAGACCGATCGCCGGTGCGAGAAGGAAAGCGGTGGCGAATGCCATCGTGTAAGCGCCCAGGTAGCGCCCCGCCCGCGCGGCTCCGGCGCGCGCGGCGACGAACATATTGGTCATCGGCAGCGCGAGCATTTCGCCGACCGTCCAGACGGCGACCGTTCCGGCCGCGTAGAGCGCTCCCCGGCCGTACGGCAGAAGTGCGAAGCCGAGGCAGACGAGAAATGCCCCGGGAGCGATGACCGTGAGCGGCGCACGGCGTTCGACGCGATGCAGGATCAGCATCTCGCAGGCGACGACGATGAGCGCGTTCATCCCCAGGAGAGCGCCGATCCCCGCCTCGCTCAAGCCATAGACGTCGCGCAGATAGAGCGGGAACGTGCCGTTGATCTGGAAGAAGACGATCGCGAAGAGCATCGCGAGCACGAGAAAGACGAGAAACAGGCCATCGCGCCACGGGCTGCCGGGCGCCGGACTCGTGGAGGGAGCGACTTCCGGCGGAGCATCGCCCCTGAGAGCCGCGCGTTTCGCGGACCGCCTGCGGACGAGGAAGAGGACCGCCGCCGCTGCCCAGCAGGTACTCGCATCCACGACGAAGAGGAAGTTGTAGTTCACCGTCGCGAGAAGTCCGCCCAGAGCCGGACCGATCGACATTCCGGCATTGACGGCGAGACGCAGCAGTCCCATCGATCGCCCGCGCACCTCGGCGGCGACGTTCTTGCCGGCCGCCGCGAGAAGGGCCGGCCGGTAGCTCTCGGCGACGAGGCTGATCGCGACCATGGCGATCCCGAAGCCGCGCTCCGAGGAGATCTGGGTGAGGGCGAGGAAACCGGCGCCGGTGCCCACCAGCGACAGCTGCTGCACCGCGACGGGCGACCAGCGGTCGGCCGCCCAGCCGCCGAGAAAGGCGCCGCCGATCGCGCCCGCGCCGTAGAGCGCCAGCATGCGACCCGCCGCCGCGGGGCTCCAGCCGAAATGCCCGGTGAGATAGAGCGTGAGGAAGGGAAGGACCATCGTTCCGGCGCGATTGACCAGCGTCGCGAGAGCGAGAATCCAGACCTCGCCCGGCAGGCCCGAAAAGGCCGCCGCATAACTCCGCCCGAGGCGGCGGAGAGGGCTCACGGTACGGCCCGCTTGCCGGAAGAGGCAGGCTCCGCAACGGGCGCTGGCAAGAACGCGAGCGGGGGTCCTTGGACGGCGATCATCGCCCTGTCATCCACCGGCGCTCGCCGATCAACCAGCGGCGGCGGTCGCAGGCGTCGGCGCGGCGAGATCACGCGCCGGCTTCGAAACGACCGCGAGCTGCACCCGCGGCACGAGAAAGGCCGACGACGGCGCCGCCCACCCGCGGGCCGGCGCGAAGGGCAGGAAGTGGTCCAGCCAGTCGGTGCGTTCGATTCGCGCGTCGACCGGCAGCGTCATCGCCGGCGGCGGCGCCGCTTCCGAGCGGTGGAGCGATCGCCCCTTTCGCCAGTAGGTGCGGGAGCGTTCGCGGAAGAAGGCGATCTCGGCGGTTCTCGCCGCCGATTCTCCGCCCGCCGGATGCGCGACGACGACCAGGGGCGCCCCTGCGGCCACCTGCCAGCGCCATTCGCGCCCGGGAGGCGTCGCCGTTCCGTCGTTTCCATCTGCCGGTCGCGGTGTTTCGCTCCGCGGCAGGCCACCGGGAAAGGTGCAGAGCGCGGCGGAAAAGGGCTGTCCGGTCGTCAGCCGCCCCATCGGCACGACCCAGCCGGGAACGAGCTGCCGCAGGAGGAGCACCGACGCCGCATTCGCTGCATCGCGAACGTACAGCCGGGCGTCGACCTGCGGGTAGGAGATGCCGAGCCAGCGCGCACCGCGGGGGTGCAGGCCGACCTGGCGGAAGAGCACCAGGGAGAAATAAGCCAGACTCTCGCCACCCTGTTGCGCCGCGTCGTAGCGCAGGCCCGCCGGCGGCAGGGCGAGCGCGGCCAGCGGAATCGCCCAGTTGAGGAAGAGCGCGTCCGTCTGTGCCGTTTCGAGAATCACCTCCGGAAGTTAGCCTGTCTACCGGCGAGCGGCAAGTGGCGGCGGAATTCCCGAGCGGAATTCCTGAGAGAATGCGGGCATGAATCGACTCCCCTGCTTCCGGCGTTCGCGGCGTTCGCGGCGCTCGACCGGCTCTCCGCTGACCTCCGTCACGCCGTCGCATCTCGCCCAGCTCGCCGGGCGCGCGGGAATCGTCGCGCTCGGCGCGGTCGCAGGTCTCGGCGCGCCCGCCTCCGCGGTCATGCCCGTTGCGCCCGCGAAACCGCCGGTCATCGAGGGGAAAGCCCTCGCGGCCTCCATTCGCTATCTCTCCTCCGATGCCCTGGAAGGACGGGGACCGGGAAGCCCGGGCGACCGCGATGCCCGGAGCTTTCTCGCCGCCGAGCTTGCCAAGGCCGGCCTCGAGCCCGGAGGAACAGGCGGCACCTGGGAACAGCCCTTTCCGATGATCGGCATCACCTCGAAACCGCCCGCGACCTGGACCTTTTCCGGCCCGCAGGGAAAGGTCGACCTCGCGCAGTGGGATGAATTCATCGCGGCATCGGGCGTGCAGGCGACCGCCGCAACGCTCACCGGAGCCGAGGTCGTCTTCGTCGGCTACGGAATTCAGGCGCCGGAGTTCGACTGGGACGACTTCAAGGGTGTGGACCTCAAAGGCAAAGTTCTGCTGATGCTGAACAACGATCCGGACTGGGATCCGGCACTCTTCGCCGGGCGTGAGCGTCTCTACTACGGACGCTGGAGCTACAAGTACGAAAGCGCCGCCCGCCAGGGAGCTGCGGGAGCGATCATCGTCCACACGACGCCATCGGCGGGCTATCCGTTTCAGGTCGTGCAGACCTCCTGGTCCGGCGAGCAGTTCGAGCTGCCCGCGGGATCCGAACCGCGTCTCGAAGTGCGGTCCTGGGTCACCGAAGAGGCGGCGCAGAAGATCCTCGCTCTCTCCGGCAAGTCGCTCGCCGACCTCGTCGCCGCGGCGCAGACGAAAGCATTCCGGCCCGTCCCGCTCGGTGTCCGCACCAGCCTCGCTCTGACCAACGGATTGCGTCAGGTCGAGACCGCCAACGTCGCCGGACTTCTCCCGGGCTCCGACCCCGTGCTCAAGAACGAAGTCGTGATCTACACCGCCCACCACGACCATCTGGGCATCGGCGCGCCCGACAAGAAGGGCGACAAGATCTACAACGGCGCGGTCGACAACGCGAGCGGCTGCGCCGAGGTCCTCGAGATTGCGCGCGCGCTCGCGGCAAACCCCCAGCACCCGCGGCGATCGATGCTCTTTCTGTTCGTCGCCGCCGAGGAGCAGGGATTGCTCGGTTCGAAGTACTACGCCACGCACCCGACGTTCGCGCCCGGGAAGATCGCCGCCGACATCAACGTCGATTCGGCGAACATCTACGGCCGGACGACCGATATCGCCTTCGTCGGTCGCGGGAAGTCTTCGCTCGACAAAGTCGTCGAAGCGGTCGCCGCGAGACAGGAGTTGCAGGTTCTCGGGGATCAGGCCCCCGAGAAAGGGTCGTTCTACCGCTCCGACCAGTTCAGCTTCGCGCACATCGGAGTTCCGGCGATCTATCTCAAATCAGGCGAGCAGTTCGTGGGGGATGCGAAAACGGCGGCAGAGGCCAAGGCGCGGAAGGACGCCTACGATGCGACCTGCTATCACCAGCCGTGCGACGAGATCGGCCCGGAATGGAACTTCGACGGCATGATCCAGCAGACCCAGTTCGCTCTCGCCTGTGGACTGGAAATCGCGAACGCGACGCCGATGCCCGAATGGACGCCCGGAAACGAGTTCGAAGCGACGCGCAAGAAAGCGCTTCTCGAAGCCGGGACGCCGGTCAATTCCGGAAAAAAATAGCCGGTCCGGCCTGGGGCCGGCGTTCGTCCTTTCGGACCTCGCGGCCGGAGAACTCGAACAGCTCGATCCGTTGCTCGGAGTGCTCGGCTACGTCTCCACGAACGCCGAAAAACTACGCCATTTCGCTAGCGGCTTTTCGGACGCCGGAGCCAATCGCGTGATCGTCGCGCGGGTCAGCGGTGCGATCGTCGGGTTCGCGACCACGCACCTCACCCCGTTCCTTCACCGTCCTCCGGCAGGGCGGCTCACGGCTCTCGCCGTCCTCCCCGACTTCCAGGGCCGGGGAATCGGGCGTGCACTCCTCCGGCGGTGTGAAGAGATCCTCTCCGCAGCCGGCGTCGATCGGATCGAGCTCACGAGTGGAAGTCAGCGCCGGGAGGCGCACGATTTCTATCGCCGCGCCGGTTACGAGGAAACCGGCGTGCGCTTCGTGAAGACGCTTTGAAGCGATTTCGAGCGGCGACCGCCGAGATCGGTCGAACGTTCTGAGCGCGCTCGGTCATCGCAACTATCGCCTCTACTTCTTCGGCCAGCTGATCTCGCTCACCGGGACGTGGATGCAGTCGGTCGCGCAGGCATGGCTCGCCTACGAGCTCACGCATTCGGCGGCGTTGCTCGGCATCGTCGGCTTCGCGGGACAAATTCCGGCGCTGGTGTTCTCGCCCGCCGGCGGTGTCGTCGCCGACCGCTTCGCCCGTCGGCGCATCCTTCTCGCGACGCAAACCACCTCGATGCTGCTGGCTTTTGCCCTGGCTGCCCTCACGCTCTCCGGGAAAGTGACGATCGCCTGGATCCTCACGCTCGCAGCGATCTCGGGAATCGTCAACGCCTTCGACATCCCGACCCGGCAGGCTTTCGCGGTCGATATGGTCGGCCGGGCGGACCTCATGAACGCGATCGCGCTCAACTCGTCGATCTTCAACGGCGCCCGGGTCGTCGGACCCGCCGTCGCCGGCCTGCTGGTCGCGCGGATCGGCGAAGGCTGGTGCTTCCTCGCCAACGGCGTGAGCTATCTCGCCGTTCTCGGAAGTCTCCTCGCGATGCGCTTGCCGGCGCACACCCGCGCTGCAGATACCTCCTCCGCGTGGACGAGCGTTCGAGCCGGATTCGTCTACGTCGCGGGTGCGCAACCGGTGCGCGCCCTCCTTCTTCTTCTCGGCCTCGTCAGCCTCACGGGAATGCCCTACGCGGTCCTCATGCCGGTCTTCGCGAAGGAGATCCTCGGCGGCGGCGCGCACGAGATGGGACTTCTGATGGGCTGCTCGGGCGCGGGCGCGCTCGCCGGCGCCGTCGTGCTGGCCTCCAGAAAGAGCGTCAAGGGACTGGGGACTTTCGTCGCCCTCTCCGCCGGTTCTCTCGGCGTGGCGCTCATCGCCTTTTCGTTCTCGCACGTATTCTGGCTTTCCGCGATTCTTCTTGTCCCCGTCGGATTTTTCATGATGAGCGAGATGGCGAGCTCGAACACGCTGATCCAGTCGATGATTCCGGACGAGATGCGCGGCCGCGTGATGTCGGTATACGCCATGATGTTCATGGGCATGGCGCCGCTGGGCGCTCTTCTCGCGGGCTCCCTTGCCGCGCGCATCGGCGCTCCGGCGACCGTCGCCAGCGGCGGCGCGATCTGTCTTGTCGGCTCCCTGGTCTTCGCCCGCAGGCTCCCTCACCTCCGCGTCCACGCCCATCGCATGATCGTCGAGCTTCAGATGGCCGCCGGCGACCCGCCAGAAGAGCCGACCTGATCGTTGCCTCGGGACCGCGAAGCGCCCATGCCGGGAGCGGAACGAGTCGGTCTAGAATTCGCAGAATGTTGACTCTCGCTCCCGTCCTCCTTCAAGGCCACGGCGTTCAGCTCGAGCCTCTGAACGAAAGCCATTCCGAAGCGCTGGCCGCCGCCGTGTCCGACGGCAGACTCTGGGAGCTCTGGTTCACTTCCGTGCCCGAGCCCGGGCAGATGGCGCGATATATCGCCGACGCCCTCGAAGGGCAGCGCCTGGGAACGATGTTGCCGTGGGCCGTCCGCGACCTCACGTCGGGGACCATCGTCGGTTCGACCCGCTATCACGACATCGTCCCGGCCGTGGACCGTGTCGAAATCGGCTGGACCTGGTACGCCGCGAGCGCTCAGCGCAGCCACGTGAATTCAGCCTGCAAGTTGCTGCTTTTTTCGCACGCCTTCGACACTCTCGGCTGCAAGGTCGTCGGCCTGCGGACCGACAATTTCAACTTCGCCTCGCAGAAGGCGATCGCCGCCCTCGGCGCGCATCGCGACGGTGTCATCCGGCACCACTGGGCGCGCCGGGACGGCTCGATCAGGGATTCCGTTCTGTTCACCGTCCTCGCCGGCGAGTGGCCGGACGTGAAGCGCCACCTTGCGGGCCGGCTGGCGCGTCACGCGACGGCCTGAGGTTCGGTTCGCTTCGGGTCCGGCTGGCCGCGGACCGCGCTACCTTTCCTGCGCTTCCTGCCGCAGACGTCGTCCGGTCTCGATCCACTCCGCCATCTTGGCCACACCGACCGCCGCGTCGAAATCCTGACGGGCCGCTGCGGAGTCACCCGAGCGCCTGAAGATCGCCGCGCGAGCCCGGAGATAGGCAATGCGCACCCTGCAGCTCGGAGACGAGGCGGCGCTTTCCGGCAGAGTGGAGAGCCTTCGGCGCGCCGCCTCGAGATCGCCGGAGGCAGCTGCGATGCGGACGAGCAGGGACTCTCCGAGAACGAGAATGCTGCGCTCGCCGTGCCCGCGCAGGGGAGCGATCGCCGCCTCGGCAAGCCGGACCGCTTCTCCGGGATCGCCCGCGGCCAGGACGACTTCGGCGATCCGGACCTCGAGCTCGACGACCGAGTCGGCCTCGCTCGTGCCCCGGATCAGCCGGGCGGCCTCTTCGAGGTGGCGGCGCGCCGGGGAGAATTCGTGCTGCGCGAACGCGAGCTCGCCCGCGACCTGTTCCGCCAGCGCGAGCGGTTCCGTCGACCCGCTCGAGGTCGCCACTTCCTCGAGCTCCCGCACCGTTCCTTCGATTCCGGCGAAGTGGCCGCGCTCGATCTCGGCGAGTGCGCGATAGGAGGTGGCACGCGCCAGAGACGGCTTGTCGTCTGCCTGTCGCAGGGGACCGAACGCCTCCGCGAGAGCGCGGTCGGCTTCGCCTGGACGCCCGAGGTCCCGCAGAGCGAGCGACAGCT
>JBDTQG010000083.1:0-14475 GCA_039932315.1 Thermoanaerobaculia bacterium | reverse complement strand
TACGGCAACAACCTGCGCGGGCAGGCGCGCGACGCCGGCGCCGCCGACGCCTTCGAGATCGGCGGCTTCGTGCCGATGTTCATCCGGCCGCTGTTCTGCGAAGGCAAGGGGCCGTTCCGCTGGGCGGCGCTCTCGGGAGATCCAGCCGACCTGCGAACGACCGACGAGGCGATTCTCGAGCTGTTTCCCGAGGACGGGAAGCTCGCGCGCTGGATCCGCATGGCGCAGGAGCGCGTCGAGTTTCAGGGGCTTCCCGCCCGGATCTGCTGGCTGGGATACGGCGAACGTGAGCGCGCGGGTCGGCTCTTCAACGATCTCGTCGCCTCCGGAAAAGTCAGCGCGCCGATCGTCATCGGGCGGGATCATCTCGATTGCGGCTCGGTGGCTTCGCCGTTCCGCGAGACCGAAGCGATGCGGGACGGTTCCGATGCGATCGCGGACTGGCCGATCCTCAACGCACTGATCAACAGCGTGAACGGTGCGACGTGGGTCTCGGTGCATCACGGCGGCGGCGTCGGTATCGGCAACTCGATTCACGCCGGAATGGTGATCGTCGCCGATGGATCTCCCGCCGCGGCGAAGCGGATCGCCCGCGTCCTCGCGAGCGACCCCGGAATGGGGGTCGTCCGGCATGCGGATGCGGGCTACCCGGAGGCTCTGGCCTGTGCCGCCGAGCGCGGTGTGGACCTGCCGATGATCTCGGGCCGGGGCCCGCAACAGGGGTAGGTGCCGAAGCTTTCCGCCGTGCGCGCGCGTGCCGCGATTTCGCGGGACGGAAACTGGCAGCTCGCACTCGAGCTCGCGCTTCTGCTGGCGCCGGGAGTTGCGCTCGTCGCCGGAACGCCGGTCCTCGCGCTTCTCGCGCTCTCGGGCTGGATCGTCTGGTGGTTCCGTTTCGCGCCGCCCTCGCGCGAACGCTGGTTGCTCCTGCTCTGCGGAGGTCTGAGTGCAGCGCTCCTGTCGTACAGCGCGGCGCGCGAGCTGGCGCGCAACAACGCCTCGCCGCCCTCGGATCTGCGGCTGGAGATCGCCTACCGCGCCTACTGGAGCGAGCTCGCCGCGAGCGCCGACCGCGCGCTCGCCGTGCTGCCGCAGCCGCCCTTCGACGAGGCCGCACAGCTTCAGGCGTTCGAGCTTCTGGGCGCGCTGGCCAGGGACTCGCCTCTGCCCGCGCTCAGCTATCTGCTGCTCGACTCCGACCGACAGCCGGTCGCCTGGGGCGGCGCCGGTCTGCTGCACGACGTTGCCGGTGGCACTCCAGGTCCGCCGGCGGCGACGGGAGCGACTGGGGTGACTGGAGGGACTGGCGGGACGGGTGGGATCGCGGGGCATCCCGACGGGAACACGGCGGGAAGAACCGCAGCGGCGGCGCAATCCCTGATTCCGGCCGACCCTACGGCGCGCGGCACCGCCGCCTCCAGGCAGGAGCTGTTGTTCCGCCAGAGCGCGGCGTCCGCCAGCGCGCTCGTCGTTCGCCGGCTGCCGGCGCGCTCGGGCGCGGCCTTCGAGCTCGTCACCGGCGAGAGCCGTTCCCGTTTTGGCGCGCCGCCGCTTTTCGGCGGACGACGCGAAGCCGCTTCGCCGGGCCTCGAAGGCGCCGCTCGGCCCTTCAAGACCTGGGGCTTCGGCCGACTCTCGCAACCGCAGAGTGCACGAGAGCTGCGCCCGGCGGATCTTCCGGCGCTCTCTCTCGAGCTCCAGGATCCGCAGCGCGTGGCGACGAGCCCGGACACAGACGCGGAGAGAACCTCCGATCGCCGGGCGACGATCGTCGTCGGTCTGGCTCTCTTCGGACTTGCAGCACTGCGCGGTTTCGCGCTGGCGATTCTCGCCGGAACGGTTCTCACGCGGCCGCGGCGGCTCGTCGAAGTGCCTCTCCTGGGGCTCGCCGGAGTCGCGCTACTTGCGATCGGATTCGCGACGCCACTGCCTGCACTGTCGCTGCTCCTCGGTGGGCTCGGCGTTGCCGCCTGCAGCGGGCTGCTGGTGTCGACTCGCGGCGGAGGCTGGTCCGGCGCTGCGCTACTCGCACTCGGGGTTGTGCCGGCGATCACCTGGCTCGGAAGTCTGGCCTCACCTCTGGGACTCGACCTCGGAGCGGACCTCGCGCTGACGGGTGCGGCTGCGGCCGTGCGGCTCGGACTCGCCGCGACGATCTTCGGTACGCTGATCCTCGCCGCGCGCAGCTCGAACGCGAGCCCGGCACCGCGCGGCATTGCGCGCGGAGTCGGCGTTGCGCTCATTCTGCTGTCGGCGGCGCTTCACGATCATGGCGCCTGGACGCTGCTGCCCCTCGTGAGCGGAACGGTGATCGCCGCGCGCTCGTTCCGCTGGGCGCCGATGCGTGGAGTGGCATCCTGGGCTTCGATACTCCTCGTCGCCGTGGCCGTTTCGGCGACTGCGTGGGAGATCGGCTTCCGCCTCCGCACCATTGGCGCGCTCGAGCGGCCGCTCGCGGCGCTCGCGCCGATTTCCGATGCGCGTCGCGACGCTCTGGCGGGAGACGTGGAACGCTACTTCGCGGCCCTCGACGTCGCGGCGGTGCTGCCCGACGGCCTGCCGCTCAGCGACGAGGACGACCTGGCCTATGTCCTCTGGAGGCAGTCGCCGCTCGCCCGGCTCGACGCGATCTCGGCGCTCGTCATCGAGCGCCCGGCGACCCCGGCATCGAGCTTCTCGTATGGGCTTCCGCTCACCGACGCTCTCGACCTCGACCTCGCGCCGGCGCGCTGGAGCGGGTTGCCGGCTCCCGCCTGGCGCGACCAGCGGATCGCCGGCGAAGGTGCGCTTCGCGCCACGGGCAGAACGGTCGGCCGCCTGCGCTACTGGCTGGTGCCACGACCGGGATTCGGTGCGGAGACGGCGGAGCTCGGCGACCTGGCTGCGGCGCTTCTGCGCGGCGGTCCGGCGCGGCCGGGAATCGGTCTCGGCGGCCTGGGCGCCTTCGGCCGCCTGAGCGGGCTTCTGGGACACGAGGCGGCGCCGGTGTTGTATACCCCCCAGGGCGAGATTCTCTCTTCGCCGTGGCGCGAAGGAACCCCGGCGCTCGCGCGCGTCCGCGCCAGTGTCGCTCTCGGAGACGGGCAGCTTCGGACGCCGGAAGGCAGCGCGCGCGTTTTCCTGCGGGAGAGCGGGGGAGCGGCGGTGGCGCTCTTCGCCCGCGAACTGGCGCCGATTCCGGCTCTCGAGCGCGTTGGCGTGCACGCCGCGGGCGCACTTTTCGCGGCCGCGCTGCTGTGTGTCGCGGGGCTTCTGCTCGCGCTGCCCCGGGCGACGGCGCGCGACCTCTTCGCGCGCATGACGCGCTCTTACGCCAACCGTCTCATCCTGCTGTTTTCGCTGTTGCTCCTCGTCCCCCTCGTGCTGCTCTATTCGCTGCTCTCGCGGACGCTCGAAAACCGGATTCTGCGCGAGCAACGGGTCGCTGCGGAGGCCGCACTTTCCTCGGCGCAGCGCGTGCTCGGCGAATACGTGCTGACGCTCGAGCCCGGCTTCGGACTGGCGACGGCCATCGACGACCAGATTCTCGTCTGGCTCTCGCGCGTGACGGGACATGAGATCAGCCTCTACTGGGGAAGCGAGGTCTACGCTTCGAGCAAGCGGGAGCTCTTCGCCGCCGGCCTGCTGCCGCGAAGAATCCCGGGTGAAGTCTGGCCGCGGATGGCGCTCGCCGGGGAGAACGACGCGTCGCGCACGGCGCGCACCGGCAGCGCCGAGTATCTCGAGCTCTATGCGCCGCTCGCCGTGCCGGGATTCGATTCGCGTCAGACCCGCCTTTTTCTCTCGATGCCTCTGCTCGCGCAGCAGGAAGAGGCGACGGCGGAGACGGCGCTGATCCGCCGCCGCACGCTGCTCGCGACGCTGGCGGTCTTCCTGCTCCTGGCCGGCCTCGGTACGCGTCTCGCGCGTGCCTTCACGCGACCGATCATGGAGCTCGTCGGAGGCACGCAGCGCATCGCTGCCGGAGCCTCGGCTCTCGGTGTCAAATCGTCCGTGCTCGAGCTCGCGGCCCTCGCGGAAGCGATCGATCGCATGGCGAGACGGCTCGCGGAAGGGCGCGACCAGCTCGTGCGCGAGAAGCGACTCGTCGACGGAATCATCGAGAACGTGACCTCGGGTGTCGTGTACATGGACCGCTCGGGGCGGGTGCTCCTCGCGAACCGGCTCGCGCGGCAGCTGCTCGAAGTCGCTCCGGGCGACCGCATCGAAGAACGCCTCGCGCGGCGTTCCGAGCTCGCGCCGGCAGGACGGTTCGTCGCCGAACGTCGCGACGATTTTGCGCAATCGACCGTCCGCCTGGCGAGTCCGTCGGGCACCGAGGGGAAGGAGCGCGACTGGTCGCTCGTCTGGGTTCCCCTTGCCGGAGAGGGGGAGCCGGCGGCGCTTTTCGTGGTCGAGGACATCTCGGAGGTGCTGCGGGCGCAGCGCCTGGAGGCCTGGGCGTCGATGGCCCAGATCATCGCCCACGAAATCAAGAATCCGCTGACCCCGATTCGCCTGTCGACCGAGCACCTGCGCGAGGTCTGGAAACGGGATCGCCCCCACTTCGAAGGCGTCTTCGAGCGCTGCACGGAGAACATCCTGCGTCAGGTCGAAGAGCTGCGTGAGATCGCGTCGGAGTTCTCGACCTTCAGCCGGATTCCGAAATCGGTGCGGAAGCCGGGCGATCTCGCTGCGGTCGTGCGCGAGATCGTCGACGCCTATCGTGCCGCTCCGCCGCCCGGAGTCGACGTCGCGCTCGAAGACCCGGTCGATCCGCTGCCGGCGAAATTCGACGCCCGATTGCTCGGACGCGCGTTGCGCAATCTGCTGGAAAACGCGATCCGGGTTTCCGCTGGTGGAGGCAAGGTCACGGTCAGCGCGAAGCGAGAGGGCGAGATGGCCGTCGTCCGCGTCTTCGATCACGGACCGGGAGTGCCGCCGGAGATGCTCGGCCGCATCTTCGAACCGTATTTTTCGACCCAGGTCGGCGGGACCGGCCTCGGGCTCTCGATCGCCCAGCGGGTTGCCGAGGAACATGGTGGCGCGATCGCCGCGCGGAACCTTGCGGAGGGCGGACTCGAAGTCGCGATTACAATTCCCCTGATATGACCCGCCAGAGAGCCTCGTTCGTCGTCATGATTCTCGTCGCGAGTTTGGCCGGCGGATGCCTCGGTGGCTCGCGACCCGACAAGCCCCGGGGATCCGCACTCTGGGTTTCCCGGGATTCCGGCGATCTCGACGCGGCGACGCAATCGCGACTCGCCGCGCTCGGTGTCAAGGAGATCTACCTCGACGCTGCAGAGCTCACGTTCGATGGCGGCGTGCATCTGCGCAAGATCAAGGCGCCAAGCATTCCGCGCGGCACCCCGACGACGCTGGTCATCTACGGCATCTGGTCCCCCGGCGATCGACCGCCGGAGCAACTGGCGACCGGGCTCGCCTCCGAGCTGAGCTCGTTGCGGATCGATGCCGAGCAGCGGGGCCTGAAGGTCAACGGGTACCACCTCGAAGTCCGTCCGGGAACCGATCTCGAGAGCATGAGCAAGACCCTGCCGCGCGTGCGTTCGCGACTCGGCGGCCAGCTTCTCCTGTCCGCCGGACTCACGCGCGGAGAGCTCGAGGGACGGGGAGCGCAAACAATCGCCAACGTCGTCGACTACGTCGTGAGCTCGCTCTACGGACAGCGCCCGGGTGAAGGCGAAGATTCGGCGGCGTGGGACTTCGAAGCGGTCGAAGCGCATCTTCGCCAGCTGGAGCATCTTCACAAACCGTATGTGGTCGGTGCCATCACCCTCGGGACGGCGACCTGGCGCGGACACGACGGCAGCGCCAAGGCAACCTCCACGATGCTCTCCCTGGGCGATCTCGTGTCCAACCGGAGTTTCGAGCTCAAGGGCGGCTTCAGCCTGCAGGCGATCGACCGCCAGGTGTGGGAATTCGCGGCGCTGGGACCGGTGAAGGTCGGCGACTGGAACGTCGCGAAAGGCGAATCGATCCGCCTCGTCCGCACGGCGACGCCGCTCATGGAGGAGTTGCTGCGCCGAGTGGGAGCGTCGGAGTCGCCGCTCCACATCGGAGAGCTGTTCTTTCGGCTGCCGCAGGCCGGTGAGCGCCTGTCGCTCTCGGTCGACAATCTCGTCGATGTGCTTTCTCCCGCCGCCGCGACGCCGCAACTCGAGCTCGCAGTCGAGAAGATCGCGACCTCCGCTTCGACCTGGAAGGTGCGCGTCAAGATCGCCAACCGCAGCTCCGAGAGCACGGACCTGGCATTCATCGACAGCAATTACGTCGAGCTCCTGGCCCGGGGGGCCACGATCGGTGAAATCGAGCTCGGCGACTTTCATCGTTTCGACCTCCTGGTCGACGGTGAGAAGGGAACGATCCGTTCCATCCGTCAGGCCAACACGGTGCGACTGAACCTGCCGCTGCTCGAGGAGAATCACGAAGCGGCAAGCGGCGCGATCGAGCTGAAACTGACGCAGCGAACGCCGGAGATCTCGATCTCGGCATCGTTTCTCCTGACAGACGGGCGCACGCTGACGATCGCTCCCCAGATCTGGCAGTTCGACAAGAAGTGACGAGTCTCCGGCGAGCGGCAGAACACCTCGTCCGCGAGCCCTTCGTTGAGATCGTCAACGGCCTCGACGCCGTTCTCGGCACGGGAATGCGCTCCCTGGGCCTGGTCGCGATCGGGCTCGTCGCCGGATGGTGGCTCTACGTTCCGGCGCATGAGCTCCTGCATGCCTTCGGTTGCTGGATCGCCGGGGGCGAAGTGTCCCGTCTGGAGATCGACCCGATGTACGGCGCGAAAGTCCTCGCGCTCGTGTTTCCTTTTGTCGTTCCAGGTCGCGCCTACGCCGGGCGGCTTTCCGGTTTCGACACCGGCGGCAACGATTGGATCTATCTCGCCACGGACCTCGCGCCGTTCCTGCTCACGCTCTTTCCCGGCTTCTGGTGGCTGCGCCGTTCGGCCCGGACTGCCAACGCGATGGCATTCGGCGCGGCTTTGCCGCTGGCCTTCGCGCCGCTCATTTCCCTGACGGGCGACGCCTATGAAATCGCCTCGCTGGCGGTCGTGCATCTGCCCCCCTGGCAGGGTCGGCGGGAGCTCGTTGCCGACGATCTGCTGGCGAACCTCGCGGCGCTTCTGCACGGGGGTTCCGGAGGTCTCGTCGCGGGAGCCTTGACGGCTGCGTTCCTGGGTCTTTTCTGGGCGCTGGTCTGGATCGCAGCCGCCAGGGAGGTAGCGCGGCGCCTCGGCCAGGTGGCGCTCGCCCCGCGGTGATCAAGATAGGATGATCCGCGAAGGCACTCTTCCGGAGCTGGGCAGATGATCCGCAGGACCCGAGCCGCGACACTTTCCTGCGCCGTTGCCCTCCTGGGCGGTTGCGCCTCCTCGAAATCCAGTCCCACGACGGTCCCGGCCGACATTCGCCATACCCCCGTGCGTTCGGCGATCACCGCCAGGGTCGAGGGTCTCACGGCACGCCCGGGACTGCTCGATCTCTACGTCGACTCCGATCTCGGCAAGGTCATGGTGCGCCTGCCGCCGGCCCACGAGGCCACCCGGATCATCGGGGAATACATCTACTACGAGGGCATCGTCTCCGGTCTGGGCTCGAACCCGGTCGGGCTCGATCGCGGTCAGGTGGGCGAACCCGAAATTCTGCGCCTGCGCGAGGTGGGTGGCAAGGTCCTGTTCGAACTGGTCAATCTGCGTTTCCGCGCGCTTTCGAAGTCGAACGATGAACGACGCGCGGTGAGCGAGTCCTTCGCGACGTCGGTCATCTGGAGCGCGGAGATCGTCGCGCGGGACGTCGACGGCAGTCTGCTGATCGATCTCAGTCCATTCCTGTTGCGCGACGCGCACGGCATCGCAGGGCGGCTCGCGGATGCGGAGCAGGGCGGTTATGCGCTCGAGCTCGACAAGAGCGCGATCGACGTCGCGAAGTGCGTCGCGTTTCCGGACAATCTCGAATTCGAATCCCTCGTCACTTTCGGGGGCGCGCGGCCGGGCGACGAGGTCACTGCGGTTGCCGTCGAGCCGCGGCACATCTCCTTCGTGCAGCACCAGTCGCTGGTTCGCCTGCCGGACGATGGCTACACGCCGCGCGATTTCGATCCGCGGATGGGCTCGTACGCGATTCAGTTTCAGGACTACGCGGCGCCACTCGACGGGTCGATCGACCGGCGCTGGATCGTGCGCCACCGGCTGCAGAAAGTCGATCCCGCGGCGGCGCACTCGGCCGTCCGGAAACCGATCGTCTATTACGTGGATCGCGCGGCGCCCGAACCGATCCGCACTGCTCTTCTCGAGGGCGCGGGCTGGTGGGCGAAAGCGTTCACGGCCGCCGGATTCGATGACGCCTTTCGCGTCGAGCTCTTGCCGGAGGATGCCGATCCCCTGGACGTCCGCTACAACGTCATCCAGTGGGTTCATCGCGCGACGCGCGGGTGGTCTTACGGCGGAGGAGTGATCGATCCGCGGACCGGCGAACAGTTGAAGGGGCACGTCACGCTCGGTTCGTTGCGCATCCGGCAGGACCGGCTCCTGTTCGAGGGTCTCGCTGGGACGGAAAAAACGGGCTCCGGTGCACCGGACGATCCGGTCGTTCTCGCGCTGGCAAGGATCCGGCAACTCGCCGCGCACGAAGTCGGCCATGCGCTCGGTTTCTCGCACAATTTCGCCGCCAGCACGTACGGACGGGCGTCCGTCATGGACTACCCGGCGCCACTGGTCAAAGTCACGCCGCAGGGCGACCTCGATTTCTCTCAAGCCTATTCGACCGGAGTGGGAGAGTGGGATCAGCTGGCCGTTCAATGGGCATATGCGGAGTTCGCACCGGGCGCGAATCCGGCGGCGGAACTCGAAGCCATCGCGCAATCGGGTCTGCGGCGGAACCTCTACTTCCTCACCGATCAGGATGCCCGGCCCGCGAGCGCGGCGAACCCGCGGGCCAGCCTGTGGGACAACGGCGACGATCCGGTGACGGCGCTCGAACAGGCGATGCGGGTGCGAAAGATCGCGTTGGCGCGATTCGGCGAGCACAACCTGCGGGCCGGTGAGCCCTCGGCCCGACTGGACGAGGTCCTGGCGCCGGTCTATTTCCACCATCGCTACCAGTTGCAGGCGGCGGCGAAAGTGCTCGGTGGCCTCGACTATCGCTACGCGTTGAACGGCGACAGCGCCTCGGGGGCTCTCGCCCGGCCGGTCGCTCCCGACCGCGAACGCCGCGCGCTCGCGGTCCTTCTCGACACTCTGGCCCCTGCCGCTCTCGACCTTCCCGAAGAGCTGCTGCGGAAGCTCCTGCCGCCGGCGAACGGCTATGACGTCGATCGCGAGATGTTCGGTTCGCGGACGTCGCCCGCGTTCGACGCCATCGGAGCCGCGGCGACGGCGGCGGACCTGACGATCCGCCTTCTGCTGGAGCCGGCGCGCGCTGCTCGACTGGTCGACTTCCATCGCCGGAACCCGCTGCAACCCGACTTCGACGAGGTTCTGACGGCGCTTTGCGATCGCGTTTTCAGCGATAGCGCGCTGCTCGAGCCGCGAGAAGGGGAGATCGCCCGCGCGGAGCAGCGAATTCTCGTCGATCGCTTCGTCGAGCTTTCCGGGGACGCGACGGCTGCCGCCTGGGTGCGCTCGCGGACAGATGGCGCTCTCGCCGATCTGCTGCAGCGCATGGATCAGGTCGTGCCGCTCGATGCCGCAGAGAAGGCGCATTTCTCTGCGGTGACTTCGGAGATCGGCAGGCATCTCGCACGTCCGGCGACGCCGGTGGCTCCGGCGCGGATTGCGCGCCCCGAACCGCCGGGCGATCCGATCGGTGCGGCGAGCGCCGACGGTGCCGGATCCCGCGGGCCGTCCGCAGAGGCGGTCGGCTTCGACGTTTCGCTGGCGGACGATTGCGACTTTTCGCCGCCCCGCTGATCGTCGCATTGGCGCCCGCGCTCGCTGCCTGTAGCGGGCCCGCGGCTCCGCCGGCGCTTCCCGTTTCGCCGGTCGCTCCGCTCATGCTGACGGTCGTCGCGACCTATCCCCACGATCGCGGTGCCTTCACCGAAGGTCTGCTGCTCCACCAGGGAAAGCTCTACGAGAGCACGGGAATGTACGGCACTTCGTCGGTGCGTGAGGTCGAGCTCGAATCCGGCCGCGTTCTGCGTCACGCGGAGATCGAGAACGATCAGTTCGGCGAAGGGCTGGCGCTGGTGGGGGACCGGTTGTTTCAGCTCACCTACCAGGCGGAGATCGGCTGGGAGTGGGACCTCGCGACGTTCACTCGCAAGCGCACGTTTTCCTATCGCGGCGAAGGTTGGGGACTCACCTTTGACGGCGTCAATCTGATCCAGAGTGACGGCAGCTCACGTCTCACTTTCCGGTCGCCAGCGGATTTCGCCATCGTGAAAGAGCTTCAGATCCTGCGGGCCGGAAAGCCCCAGTTCTACATCAACGAGCTGGAGTGGGTTCGAGGTGAGATCTGGGCGAACGTCTGGCAGAGCGATGAAATTCTGCGGATCGATCCGGTGAGCGGAATCGTGACGGGCGTCGTGGACGCATCGCAGCTGCTCCTTCCGGAAGAGCGTGAGAAGACGGATGTTCTCAACGGGATCGCCTGGGATCCCGATCGCGGCCTCTTCCTGCTGACTGGGAAATACTGGCCGAAGCTCTTCGCGGTGAAGATCACGCCGATTCACGACGCCGTAGCGCACTGACCGCGCGCCTCAGCCGCCGAGACGCGCTTCGGCCTGCAGCAGATCGGCGACGAGGCGGATCCTGCGCGCGAGCGATTCGAGGGCGATGAATTCCTCGCGCGTATGCATTCCGCCGCCGACCGGGCCGAGCCCGTCGAGCACGGGAATCCGCGCCGGATCCGCGAGGAAATTCGGGAAAGAGATTCCTCCGCGCTCGGCTTCTCGGGTGAGAGTCCAGCCGGCCTCCGCGGCGAGACGGGTCGCGAGATCCGCCGGAAGTTCCCGCGAACCGCCGTCGCGAACGAGCGTTGGATCGACGGGCGGGATCGAAGCCTCGCGGGCAAAACGCATCTCAACTCCGTGCGCGGCGGCAACGTCCCTTGCCAGCTCCGTCAGCGCGCGCTGCAGACCTTCGTCCTCACCGGCGCGGAGAAAGCGTGCCTCGCCTTCGACGACAGCTCGATCGGCGACGACATTGCGCCGGTGCGCCGTTCCGAGAAGCGCAGCACCGTGCGCGAGGTCGTCCACGAAGGCACGTTCGCCGGCGACGATCCGTGCGACGTTCACCGTCGGGCCGCCGTCGCGACGGGAAAGAGCTGCCGTCTGCTGCGCCCAGTCGGCGGCGGCAGCGGCGGCGGAGCGGCCGTCCCAGAAGGAGACACCGGAGTGCGCTGCTGTGCCGTCGACGTCGAGGCTCCAGTGAAACATGCCGCGGCGCCCGGTGACGACGGTTTCGCCGGCGCCGGAGAGATCGCCCGGCTCGAGCACCCAGAGCGCGCGGGCGAAAGCTCCGGCGCGCTCGACGGCTCGGCGGGAGATCGCTCCGCCGACCTCCTCGTCGGGCACCAGGATGAGTCGCAGAGCCGGGAGCTCGCCACCGCGCAGGTCGACGAGATCGACACCCTTGAGAAACGCGACGATGCCGCCCTTCATGTCGATCGCGCCCGTCGCCACGATCCGGTCCGGCTCCACCCGGGAGGCGGCTGCCGGCAGAACCGTGTCGAAATGTCCGATGAGAAGCAAACGCGCCGCATCGCCCGGCTCGCCGGCGCGACCGGCCGGACGGTTGAGCGCGTCGATGACCGGCAGGAGGCGCCCCCCTTCGTCGGGCTCGTCGCGAAGCGTGACGTGGAAGCCTCGTGCCTGGAGCTCGGTGGCCAGAAGATCCGCCATCCGGCGAAGCCCCGGTTCGTCGTCGCTCGATGACGTCTGCGCGGTGAGACGCAGGAGCAGATCGATCGCGCCGCCCAGAATGTCCGCGGGAAGTCCAAGTCGAGGATCTGCGGCGTAGACATTCATGGGCCTGCTGCTGCCGGAGCTCATCCGCGCCGGAGCTTATCGTCGCGGCCGTTCTTGTTTCCGCTTCAGGCCGTCGATACACTTGCCCGCCGCCGGCTTCCCGGCGTTCCGCGACCTTCAGGGAGAGCGATGAGACGAGCCGGGAAATATGCGCTCCGATTTCTGTTTCCGGCCGTGACCTTGATGGCGGTCACCGGCTCGCCGGCCGAACAGGCTCCGCCGGCGATTGCGAGCGTGCCGGCGGCGCAGCCCACGGCCCAGGAAGTCGAAACCGCGGTCGCCGCGGTTTACCCGGCTCTGGTGAACATCTCCGCCGTTTCGCGCGAGTTCGCCGAAGGGCGGGCGATGCGCTTTCCGAGCGCGGGCAGCGGAGTTCTGGTCTCGAAAGAGGGGCACGTTCTCACCAATTTTCACGTCGCTGGCCACAGCACTCGCATCCGCTGCACGTTGACGGATGGACGCATTTTCGAAGCCGACGTGGTCGCGCACGATCCTTTGACCGACCTGTCCGTGCTCAAACTGCGCCTCGACGCCGGTCACGGAAACGGGGGCGGCGGTTCAGCGAGCGCCGACCTCAGGCCGGCGCGGCTCGCGGTCGATGCGAAAGTGGCGATCGGCGACCCGGTGCTCGCGCTCGGCAATCCGTTCGCGCTCTCCTCGTCCGTTACGCTCGGAATCGTGTCGAATGCTCATCGGGTCTTCACTGATTTCACCGGCTCCGAGCTCACCGATGTCGAGCTCGACGGAGGGGAGACGACCGGCTGGCTGACGCAGTGGATCCAGCATGACGCGCTGATACTTCCCGGAAACTCGGGCGGCCCGCTGGTCAATCTCTCCGGCGAAGTGATCGGTATCAACGAGCTCGGCGGGGGAGGTATCGGCTTCGCCATTCCGGCGCGCGTTGCCGCGGACGTCCTCCGCCATGCGCTCGCCGATGGCGCCGTACGGCGGGGATTCCTCGGATTCTCGGCGCTGCCCGTCGCCAAGCTGGGACGCGAATCCGGCGCCCTGGTCTCTTCGGTTCTGGCGGGATCCCCGGCAGCCAAAGCGGGACTCGAAGCGGGCGACATTCTGCTCAGCCTGAACGGTGAGAAGGTGGAGGCGCGCTTCTTCGAGCAGGTGCCCGAGCTCTACCGCCGGGTCGCGGACCTGCCCGTCGGCGCCGTCGCGCGGCTGAGCATCGAACGCCAGGGAGAAGCGCGCGAGCTCAGCGCGAAAACCGAAGAGATGGAGCGCCTCAAGGGCGACGAAGGAGAAATTCGCGCTCTCGGGCTGTCGGCGGAGGAGCTCACGGCCGCTTCGGCGTTGGCGCGCAACCTGAGCGTCCGCAAGGGTCTTCTGGTCACCGGACTTCGTCCGGGTCAGGCTGCCGCGACCGCTCGGCCGCAGATTCAGGTCGGCGATGTTCTGCTCGCCGTCGACGGCCGTTCCGTGACGACGCTCGCGGCCCTCGATGCGGTGCTCGTGGAACCGGCCGCCACGCCGGTGTCACCTGCGGGAGCGACTGCACCGGCATCCACTGTCGCTTCCGGTTCCGTCGCCGCAGGCGAACGTCGGGGTCGCGTTCTCAAAGTTCTGCGCGGCGATCAGGAGATCCTGGCGCTCGCGCGGCTGCCGGAGAAGCGGAACGGTCGCTGGGGCGGCGAGCTTCCGCGTGCATGGCTCGGCGTGCAGACCCAGGTTCTGACGCCCGAGCTGGCCGAAGCTCTCGGCAAGACGGGCTCGCACGGCTTCCGCGTCAGCGAGGTCTACCCGTGGACGAACGCCGAAAAAGCCGGAGTCGCGGTGGGGGATCTGCTGACCGCTCTCAACGGTGAAGCCTTCGACGCCTCCCGGCCGCAGGACGGCGACGATCTGCGGCGGGCCATCGAAGCGCACCGGATCGGCGAATCCGTTCACCTGACGATCCTGCGCGACGACCGCCCCCGGGACATCTCGGTGCAGCTCGAGTCGCGCCCGGAGGCTTCGGACGAAACGCGCCGGTCGCGTCAGGAGGATTTCGAATTCGCGGTCCGTGAGTTGACCCTGCTGGACCGGAGCGACCGGCACTGGACCCGCGATCAGGCGGGAGTCCTCGTCACCGACGTGACGAGCGGCGGCTGGGCGCATATGGCCGGTTTGCGGATCGACGATCTCATCCTCTCCTTGAACGGCACCGAAGTCCGGGATGTCGGCGCCTTCGAGCATCGCGTGGCCGAGCTGACCGCGGCGCGCGCCAATCTCGTCGAGGTTTTCATCCGGCGAGGTTCGGGAACCCACTTCGTATTCATCGAGCCGGAATGGCCGGAAGGAAAGCGACCGTGAACCGATCCAACTCGTCCCGTTTTCTTCGCAGGGCGGCCGGCGCCGCGAGCGGACTTTTTCTGGCCAGCAGCTTTCTCGGCGCCGCCCCGCGCGCCATTCCCTATGACGTCCTGCTGAACCGGGTCGCGCCGGCGATCGTCAGCGTCAAGGTCGTACTGAAGACCGAATACAACATGGGCGACACAATGCAGGAGCAGG
>JBDTQG010000082.1:0-14843 GCA_039932315.1 Thermoanaerobaculia bacterium | reverse complement strand
AAAAGGGGGGATTTTTAACCGCCAGCAGGGGGGGAATTTAGGCGTAGAGCTGACAGCGACCTCGAAGTCGTCATTGAAGACCTCGGTTCCCAGCTGGAGAGGGCTGTAGAACGTGGCTGAAGCCAGCCGACCCACCTTGTCGTAGGTGAAGGTGTCGTTGCCGTTCTCTTCGTCGCCAGCGAGCTTCATCAAGTTCCCGGAGCGATCGTACGTCATCGACCCCGTGCGCCAAAGGGTGGCGCTTGCAAGGTTTTTGGCCTCCATGGAAAGCCGGGCGAGCGATTTTCAGCGCGTCCAGCGTCTGACTCTCCGTGACGCCGTTGCCGCGAACGAGAGTCTTTGAAAGTCCCGACTCGAAGTAGGTCGCCGAGCTGACCCACGGGACCCCGGCATCTGTGACTTGAGTCAGGAATCCGTGATTGAAGGTCGACAACAACGCCCTCGATGGCGTCGCTGCGATGCAGGAACCCGAGCTGACCAGGCAAGTTGGGTAGTCGATCTGAACGACTTGCCCGGCGTCGTCGTAGTGATTTTCGACCGAGATCACCTCGTTGTTCGCGACGGTTTGCCCGGCGAGCGCGGTCTGGAACGTGGTGACCCGCTTCGAAAGGATTCCGGCTGGACCGTTGTAAGAGTAGGAGTCCTGGATTCGCCAATCGACATTCGTGGGCGGCGCGCCGATGCCGAGCCTGAAAAAGGTGCCAGGCGATTTCCGATCACAGGGAGACGAGCCAGGCGAGTTCCCGAGACGTCGCCGGTTAGGTGCGCGCGATAGCGGCGATGGAGTCGAGAGAACAAGCTGAGGCGCGAGCCTCGCGTGCTTGGAGAGGTCGCCTGACGCCGCCCGCTCCAGCCGTGTCCCGGTGAAGTAAGCCAGCGGCAATCGATCGAAGTGCAAGGCAGCGTCGAACGTGCCAACACCTTTTGCGGGAAATCGCCTGGCACCTTTTGGGGGCACCTTTTTGGGGCGGTCTACGAGCGCGAGCGCACCCAAAAGGCGAGGCAGGCCAGAATGAAGAGGAAAATCGCGATGAGGGCGCGTCGGATAGAAATTAGCTGTGGATCGCCGAGCTCCGAGTAACGTCGATTCAACAGGAGCCGCTGCAGACCGAACGCCCCGAAGCCGAAAGCGGCCCCAAGCGGCGACGGCCGGCCGGTCAATTCCCAGGTCTCTGGATGACGCACCTGCAGCCGCCGTACGAGCGCGTACGTCAACACGCACGCACAGAAGCCGGCAATCAGAATTGCAGCGACCATCAGCGGTGGCATAGATCAATCTCCACAGGGAAGTCTCTCGGGATTGGCGCCGGAGATCTCACTCCCTCCGGCGAGCGCTGCGCCAGCAGATCGCCCCAGACGAAGGTGCCAGGCGATTTCCCGAACCCCAAAATACCCCGGATCGCGGCACTTTCGACCGTGCTTGACCGCCTCATCGCGCGTGTTACATTCCGCCCCCTTCTTGGAGAGTTGAGCCCGCGGGCCCTGTTTTCGGGGCTCCGCGAGGTTTGGGGAGAGAGAGCGAAATCGGTCGCGGGCGCCGGGTGGCGCTAGCTGGCGCCAGCGGCCGGCTGCCGCCAGACAGCGCGGGCGGATTTCGTCTTTCCTGCTGGACGAGTTGCAGTCGACGGCGGTGGGGGATCGATGAGAGCGACGGGGGAGGGGCTCCGGGAGCTCGAGCGGCGAGGACCGAAGCGGGGGAGGCCGGGCTTCGTTCGCGGCTCGAACTCTGTGGACGGGGGGATCCACGCGATCCCCCGGATCATTGCGCTCGCCCTGACCGTCGCGCTCGCGTGGGGCGTCTCCGTTGTGCAGGCTCAGCCGCCTTCGACCTCCTACGGCGAGGGCGTTCTCGCGATTTCCGGCACGACGCTCGCGATCTCTCCCGAGAGTCAGACCGTCCCGTTCGACACGCCGACCATCGTCAACACGACGCTCTCGGGGTTCGATCTCTCGAGTGGCTCGCTGCCGGAGAACCTCGAGGTCGTCGGCGATTTCACCGGTCCGGAGATCGATGGCGTCCTCGTGCTGCACACCGTGCCGAACGAGCCGTTCCACATCCCGCGACTGTCGCTTGCCGGCCAGTACGCCCTCGACAACATCCGCCTCGTCGAAGACGGGCAGATGGTCGCCTATGCGGAGCCGCGCTCGGCGGCGATTCTCGTCACGCAGATCCTGATTACGCGCGTCACTTCGCGACCGCTCACGCTCGAGGAGATCCGCAATCACGGCATCGTCGTCGACGGCGACCACACGCGCGCCTACAACTTCACTTTCGGCTTCGGTGTCGCCGGGCACACGATCGACTACAACGTTCCGATCGTCTACGTCTACCCGAAGGATCACTTCGGCCCGCCGACGATCACGACCTTCGACTCCGGCGAAGGCGGACGCTTCCAGCCGCCGCAGATGGCGCCGTTCATCCTCACCCTCTCGCCACGGGGCGGTCCCGAGACACACGGCTGCCTCAATCCGGATGGCTGTCAGCTGGAAGAGCTGCCGCCGATTCCCGGCGTCATTCTCTTCCCGACCGATCTCTCGCTCCTGCATCAGTTCTTCTCCGTCATCCTGTTCGCGACGAACGGCGCGCCGCCGGGAGACGTCCTCACGATCCGCGACCTGACGGCGAAGATCCATCTGCCCTCGGGGCTCGCCGCCGCGGAGACCCAGCCGCCGACGACTCTGGGTGCGCCCGTTCCGATGCGTGTCCCGGGTCCGGACGGCCAGCTGGGAACGAGTGACGACATCACCTTCCTCGTCGCCCAGGCGACGGCGCAGGCGGAGTTTCTCGTCGAGGGGCTGCGCGAAGGGACGCACATCGTCGACTTCGATCTCGAGGGAGTTCTCGAAGGATTGCCGACCGGAATCCGCCGCCTGTCCGGCAAGGCGCGCGGCGCGGTCGTCGTGCGCGACCCGACGCTGGGGATCACAATCAGCCACCCGGACGTCGTGCGCGCGGACGAGGAGTACACGATGCAGGTGAGCATCACGAACACCGGCGTGACGCCGGCGAACCTCGTGTCGCTCGCCTTGCCGCCGAATCAGCTGGCGGGGGTCGAAGTCATCGGTGTCAACCGGCAGACGGCCGACACCATTCTGCCGGGCGAGTCCGAGCTCTTCGAGTTCCGGTTGCGTCCGCTCCTCACCGGGCGGGTCGTCGCGAGCTTCGTTCGATCCGACAATCACCTGCATCCGACCTTCGACCTGCACGCCGGCGTGGGCGAGAACGGGATACCGCTTTCGCCGACGGAGATCGTCCTTCCCCGAGAGGTCGAAGCGCTTCCGCCTCTGGTCGTTCGGCACGCGCTGGGTCTCGTCGGCCTCGGGTTCTCCCTCGCGAGCGCACCCGCCGCACTGCGCGCAGATCGGCCCCAGGTGAGTCGACAGGAAGTCGATCAGCGAGTTTTCGACCTCGCCCAGGCAGGGCGTTACCTGGCGTTGGGTGAGGAAGTCTTCGCCGCGTCCGCGGAGCTCGCGATCGAGTGGACCGGGGCGCGTCATGAGGACTGGGAATGGGATGAACTTCGGCGAACAACACGACGCGGAGCCCTGTTCGGTGCCGCTTTGGGCGACGTGTTTCGTGCCTCTGCGGAGGAGAGCTCGGCCACGGAAGTGTTCGAGAACTTCGCCGGAGATACGGCCTCAATTCGGGCATCCTCGATGGTCGTCTCCGATGGAGAGGCGAGTTTTCTCGAGGTCCGAAGCCGCGCGAGCGGAAAGCGCCTCTATGGCCCTGGGACTGCAGCGGATCTGGTTCGCACCCTTCCCTTTGGCGACCTTTTCGATCTCGGTTCGGGTGAGCTCGCGATTCTCGCCCTGCCGGAGCCGACGGGTTATCGAGTGACCTTGCGCAGGCGATCGCCGGGTGTCGCCGACCTGAAGATTCTGGCGCCGCCAACGACGGGAGAACTGAGAGTCTGGACCTGGCGAGGGATTGGACTTACCGAGCACGGACTCGCCGTCGTCGACTTTGATCTCGGCAGCACCGAACCAGTCTTGAGCGTCGACGCTGACGGAGACGGCGATATCGATGCACTCGTTCCACCTGTCGAAGGCGAATTGAGTGTACGGCCGTTCCGCGTCCTTGGAGCGGTTCAAAACTCAGACGCCGAGAAGACAGGTCATGTCGTCGACGTTCTTTTCACCAACGAAGTCGATTGGACTTCGTTGCGTCCTCGTGACTCGGCTCACTTCGAAATTTCCGGAAAAGTGTCGGACGGCGGCTATTCGGCGCGAGGATCCGGCTTGCTCGCGAACTTCCGCTCGAGTCGCGTCGTGCGGGTGGTGTTCAACAACCCACTGAGCCCATACGTCCCCCAGGAAATGACTGTACGTGACGTTCGAGGAGTCGTCGGAGGGTCCGTTGGCGAAGACGTTGTGGAAGTCGACACGACCGTCTCGATGCCTGGAACCATTGTTGAGGGACGCGTCATCAACGCAGACGGGCAGCCCATTCCGTTCGCCCGTGTCGAGCTCGCTGAGGTGGACTACTCCAACATCGACTCCCTCGAGGACCCCTGCATAAAACACGTGACCGCAGCGGTGCAGTCGAATGCCGAGGGGCGGTTTCGTCTCGACTACGTGCGCCGGACTGAATGCAGTGATGTTTTTGAGATTCGAGGATTCGAACCGACGACTCAGCATGAGGGCAGTGCGTTCGGCAGAGTGCGGTTCATCGGACAAGTCGTTCAACTGGACATTGTGCTGCTCGGTCGAGGGCTGATTCGAGGTCGAGTCCTCTACGACGACGGAAGTGTTCCAGCGCACCTTCGCGTCGTCGCAGCGAGTCCGGTGTTCCTGGAGGCCAGGCGAGCCAACCTGGACAGCGACGGCAATTTCGAAGTCGGAGATCTGCCCGTCGGAACGATCTCCATCTCTGCTCAGGATGGGGACGGAAACTACGCCTACGCCACAGTCGCCATTCCGGAGTCAGGTGCCGTCGTATCCCGGGACATGGTTCTCTTCAGGCAACTTCAGGCCCCGACGGGTCAGGTGCATGGAACCGTAACCACTCCCGGTGGCGAGGCGCCGGTTTACAACGCCTACCTTGCACTGTATGTCGGCGGGCACCTCGTGGACGTCATGCGAAGCGACCTCCTCGGAGAGTTCGATTTCGGGACGGTTCCCGCAGGCGCGGCGGAAATCGAGGCTTTCGCTGGCGAAACCGGCCGCAGCGGCGCGCGCATCTTTTTCGAGGTGCATGCCGATCAGGTCTCGGACCTCGTGATTCAGATGCGCGACGAATACGGAGCTGTTCAAGGGCACGTTTACCGGCGCAGTCTTTCGGGCGCAGCTCCGCTCGCCGACGCGGTGGTCTACGCGCAGGGGCAACCGGTCCACGCGACGACCGATTCCTCGGGCTTCTACAGGCTCGAAGGTGTCATTGCTGGCTCTACGTCGATCGTCGCCGCTGATCTGGAAAGGCAGCTCGAGACACGCGAATCGATCAATCCAGTCGGCGATGATTTCGAAATCGAGAGGGATCTCTATTTCGGCATGGACTCGACGGGCAGTGGAATTGCCGGCGAAGTCAGAGACCGCGGCGGTGCAATCGTCGCGGGCGCACTTGTCCACCTGGCCCTGTCCGACGTTACATGGAGCTTGGAGACCACGACAGATGTGAATGGCAGGTTCGCCTTCCAAGGCCTCGCTCCTGGCCACTACGTTTTACACTCGATCCGCGGTGTCGATGGTGGCAGAGCAGGCGCAGACATCTCTTTTGCGGGAGAAACTCCGTTCGTCACGATCCGCTTCAAGCGCGGGACGATTCGCGGATCGGTGAGGGCCGACCAGGAGGGTGGTGAGCCCGTCGGCCTTCCATCGCTCATTCGCTATCGCACGAGTGTCGTTCGTTTCGGACTCGTGGGCCTCGATACCGAAAGTCACGACATCGAGACCGAGAATGACGGGACTTTCGAAATTCCGGAAGTCCTCGCTGGTCCCTACTCGATCGAGGTCTTCAATGCCTTCTACGGTTCGCGGAGCTTGCGCGGGGAGCTTCTCCAGGACGGTCAGATCGCCCATCACGACGTTCTGTTTCAGCTCGCCGCGGAGATCGAGGGATCAGTAGTTGCTCCAGATGGCCTGACACCCGTTCCTGGGGCAAGCGTCCAGCTCGTGCATTCCGGATTCTCGAACTACGTCGTGCAGACCGACGAAGCTGGTCACTTCAGGTTCGAAGGTGTACCCCCGGACCCCGATCGCCCGTTCTGGATCCGTGCCCACATCAACGAAGGATTGCTCTTCCGCGATGCTCAGATCCAGGCGACTGTCTCGCGACACGGTGAGCGGCTGGAAGTGACCATCGAGCTGCCGGTCCAAGGCTCGATTTCGGGCCGAGTGGAGACCGCTGGCGGCGCGGCAGTTCCTGGCGCAGTAGTTCGCCTTAGCGGCTTCGACTTTCCGTATCAGGGCCTCACCGTTCAGAGCGACATTGGGGGCAACTTCGCCTTTCACAATGTGCTGGAGGGAGGTCTGGCGGTTTCTGCTCTCGATCTGGCGGGCCACGGCGGAAAGACAACTTCAGCCATCGCTGAAGAGGGCGAGACACGAGTCGTACTGATTCGCATGCAGCCCGTCGCCACCGTCACGGGAATCCTGCGCAGCCCGCTGGATGCCTCTGCAGTTCCGAGCGGTCAGGTGCGGCTTCTGCGTTCGGGCGGCCTGTTCGACAGTGCGACGACTGATTCCGAAGGAAGGTTTCTCTTCGATGCGTTGCCGTTGGGAACATACGAACTTCGAGGCTTCGATCCCAGGACGGGACGAGCGGGACGTCGCCCGAATGTGACACTGAATTTCGAGGCGGAGATCCTGAGCGTCGACCTTACGCTCGAGGCTCGTGGCTCGGTGCGCGGGCACCTCCGCGAACCAGGCAGTGGCGTTCCAGTGCCGGGCGCGACGATCGATCTCGAGAGCCGGGGTTGGGTGACGTTCCATACCCTCGCCTCGACGGACGCCGATGGGATCTTCGAGTTTTCCGGAATTCCACAGGGAGATTTTTCGCTGCAGGTGCGCGAGCCCGGGGGCTTCAGACGAGCTTCTGGGGCCGGAGAAATCGTTCATGAGGGCGATGTCGTAATCGTCGACCTCTATTTGCAGGAGTCGGGGGCCGTGAGCGGCTCGGTCCTCGAGCCGCTCGCCGGCTCCTCGGCTCCATTCGCCGGATCAGCGACCGTCGCGGTTCGACAAGGCTCGCGGCTCGTGGGTGGAACGGTAGCGAATCCCTACTTTGTCGCAGGGATACTCGCCGATCAGCCCTTCTATCTGGACGCTTCGGAAAATGGCGGTGCGCACCGGGGAGCCGCTTCGGCCACTTTGCATGACGAGGGCGAGACGGTTCCGCTCGATGTTCGAATGTGGGCTATCGGAAGAGTGAAGGTCCGGGTCGTTGACGGAGCGGAGGGCGTCGTCTCGGGCGTCGAAGTCCGCCTGACGAGTCGCGGGCCGTACGGTAGTCGAGCCTTTCTTGCGAACACGGGGGCTGACGGCACGGCGGAATTCCTCCAGATCGGCGAGGGAAGCCTCTCGGTCTCAGCGGTAGATCCGCTCACGCAGCTGAGGGGTTCGTCCACAGGGACTCTTGTCGTCGATTCCGAGGAGGTGGGGCTGGAGGTGAGGCTCGAGCCTTGTGCCCAGCTGCGCGCCACGATTCGACGACCTGGCGGCCTCGATCCCGCCGACCAGGCGCTCGCCGTTCTTTCGATCGCCGGGCGGACCTACTACTCCGTCGCGGACGATGCGGGCGCAATGGAATTTCCGGCGCTACCGCTGGGACCCTTTTCTCTTCAGCTTTTCGAGCATCTGGGCCCCGGAGAATGGCACGGCGGCGGAAGTCTCATCGCTGCGGGGCAGGAGCAGGATCTGGGGCTCCTGATCCTGGACGCTGCGAGCCCTACTGTCGCGGCGATTGAGCCGGCGGACGGCGCCGTCGCGGTGCCTCTTTCAGCGTCGATTCGCATTGAGTTCTCGGAGCCGATCGCCACCTCGTTGTATCAGTCGAGCTGGGTCGAGCTGCGACGCCTGGGCGCCGCAGCGGCATCGTTTTCGGCGAGCTGGACCTCCGATCGGCGGACCCTTACGATTCTTCCGGCGCAACTGCTTCAAAGCTTCGCGAGCTACCAGATCAAGGTGACGACCGGCGTCGTCGATCTGGCTGGGCGCCACTTGCAGGCCGCGGCGCTGGCGTCGTTTACGACGCTCGATGCGTTGTCCCCGCAGGTTGTCAGCACGCTGCCGACCGCGAGTGCGCTCAACGTATCCGTAGACACCCAGATCCGGCTTACGTTTTCTGAAGCGGTCGCCCTTCAATCGCTATCGGGCTCGGCACTTCACCTCGAAGACCTCGACGCGCCGGCAGGCGTCGAAACGACGTTCAGCCTGCAACCCCAGGGGCGCGAAGTGTTGGTTACGCCGGTCGCGAATTTGGTGCCGGATCATCGTCATCGCCTGACCGTGCAGGGCGTCCAGGACCTGGTGGGAAACATCATGGTCTCTCCGTTCGTTCTCCAGTTCGAAACCAGGGACGAGACACCTCCTGAGATCGGGCCCATTCTCCCCGCTGCAGATTCGACGGTCAGTTCAGGCGATACGGTGGATATCACCGCTGTCGTGACGGACAACCAGCGGATGGGCCCGGTCACGATAAGTCTTCTCGGAAGGACGCTGACAATTCCTCTCCCGAGTGGCGAGTCCACGTTCCACTGGTCGCTGACGATTCCGCCAGTGCCCTCATCGACGTTGGCGATGATCACCGTTGACGCGCAGGACGCTGCAGGAAACGGAGCGAGCAAGTCATCCCCGCTGCAGGTCGAGCCTCGCCTCGATCCGGGTGCGCCGCTGTTGACGATCACCTGCCCGAGTCCCGGCGCGCTGGTTGCTCCGGGAACCTCCCTGATGGTGACGGCCGCAGCATCGGACGAGCTCGGTTTGTCGAAGGTCGAGTTCTTCCTCGATTCTTCGCCCGTCGCTGTCGCTACTTTCGCTGCGCCGCCATTCAGGTATCGGATGACGGCTCCGTCGACCGCGCGCGAGGGAGACCAGATTCGGATCCGAGTGGTGGCAACGGACTACGGTCTCAACTCGTCTGAGGCGTTGCTGGAAGTCACTGTCGTCGAGGGTCAGTTGATTGCGGGGAGCCGCTCCATCACGGCAGAGGATCTCTCATTTGAACATCAGTCCGTCATCATTTCAGGAGGAACGACGACCATCGACGGGTCGCATAGCTTCAGAGATCTCGTGATTCTGGACGGCGCAAAAGTTGCGCATCGGGATACAACGCCGGGATTGAGCTTCGAACTCAAGGTAGATCTCGATCGCGACCTGTTCATCGCCTGTGAAGGCGCGGTGGACACGAGCGGGCTCGGATACTCCGGTGGACCGCGGGGCTCTGGCCGCGCGTACGGCCTCGGGAATAGCCAGAGCGAGGGCGCGAGTTTCGGCACCGGCGCAAGTCACGGCGGTCGCGGAGGGCTCTACGATGGTTCGAGCAGGACCTACGGAAGCGTGAAGGATCCGGGCGAGCCGGGCGGAGGAGGTGGCGGCAGTTCCGCTTCCGCCGGAAGCGATGGGGGTGGCGTGGTGCGAATCGCAGCCGTACGGCACGCGGTCGTTGACGGCTTCGTTCGTGCGAACGGCGCGACCAACCTCGCGCCCGGGGCGGCGGGAGGCTCTGTCTCCATCCAAGCGCTCGATCTCTCCGGCGCTGGCCTGATCGAAGCGAATGGCGGTCCTGGCGGCGGTGGCGGGCGAGTCGCGCTCGTGGCGCCGACGATCGCCGACACGCTGATTCAGCGCACGCATGCCTGGGGTGGTCAGCGATCTGGGGGAGTCTCGTCGCTCGTTCACGGCGCCGCAGGAACGGTCTTCGTTCGGCGCAACGAAGAGCTGGCGGGTGAGTTGATCATCGACAATCATGGCCTCCTTTCCGACCAGTGGACGGAGCTTCCGAGCGTTGGCTTGGGAATTGTGGATTCTGTCGACCCGAGCGGCTTCACCGACTTCGAGGCGGACTTCCGTAGCTCGTTGGTCGGCGCCGATGTGTATTTCAATTCGAGCGACCTCGCGTCCTGGCCGATTCTTCAACATGCGCACCACGGCACTCGACTCGGCCTCGACGTGGATGGTCACTCATTGACGCTCCAAGCAGGTGCCACGTACGCCGGGCTTTGGCGATGGGATCGGCTCATTGTCGGTGGCCTCGCGCGTGCGCTGACGCGCGACCGCTTCCGGATCGGATCGCCAGAGGTGGTGGAAACCGGATCGCGATGGATTCCCGAGTACAGACCTCCCCTCGTTGTGACGAGCGACGTCGAAGTCCTGGAGGGTACGGCAGGCCAGTCTCTGGTGAAGATCTCCTTCAATCTGTCGCGCCCCGCGGACGAGACGGTGAACTTCAGCTTCGCAGCCGTCGGTGAAACCGCGACCGCGAATGAGGATTTCATGCCTGAGACCGGTACGGTGACGATCCCAGCCGGCGGATCCTCCGCTGCGATCTTCCTGACCCTGATGGGCGACGACATCGGTGAACCGGATGAGACGCTCCGAGTCGAGCTTTCGGCTGCGCTGGGAGCGGAACTACCGACTTCAGCAGCGCGGATTCGGATTCTCGATGACGATGGCGCGTCCCACTGCGCCGGCCCCGAGTTGATCCAGAACGGAGGCGCCGAGGAACCTCCGAGAAATGGAGAGATCTCAGGCTGGGTGGAGGAGCAGGGTTCGAGCTGGGTGGCGGCGACAAATGGCTCGTTCTCGGGATCCGGTCATTTCTATGCCGGCGCCGTCTCTGTAGCAAAGCTGATACAGACCGTCGACATTTCGAGCCTTGGCGCTGCTGTGGATAACGGTTCGATTCAGCTCGCGCTGGGCGCCTGGATTCGGAGCTTCGATCAGCCGGATCCCGACACGGCCGAAGTTCAGGTCGAATTTCGTGACGCCGCGAACACGACCATGGTGGAGCTGGTCTCCACGGGTGCGACCTCCAGTCCTGGAATATGGAGGCGATTCGCTCGGATCATCACCGCACCGCCAGGGGCCCGGTTTGCGGTTGTCCGTCTCGTAGCGCGCCGGATCGCGAGCGGAACATCCTCGAACGATGCCGAGTTCGACGATGTGTCTCTGAAAGTCATCGACCGAGCCCTGGTGTCGATTTCAGATGTTTCGATCGTGGAGGGGACTGGAGTCGGCTCGCTGGCCCGCTTTCCAGTGTCCCTCTACTGTGCCGGCGAGTCCGCCATCGGCATTCAGGTGATCGCGCTGCCTGCTTCAGCAACCGCGCCCGCAGACTTCGATGCGGCGAGCGCAGACCTGTTGTTTGCCCCTGGTGAGGCGCTGAAGTATTTCGAGGTCCAGATCGTTGGCGACAACGTCGACGAAGTCGATGAGCGGTTCACTGCGCAAGTGTCATCGCCGTCATCGCTTGCATTCGTGCGAAGTCGAGCGACCGCGACCATCGTGGACGACGACGATGCACAGTTGAGCGTGACCGACCTCAGCCTTCACGAGGGAACGGGAGGCATCACTTCCGCGAACGTTCACGTCCGGCTTTCGGGACCCAGCGCTCAGACGATCAGCGCGTCCTATTCGACCGTCGCTGGTTCGGCGACAGCGCCTGCGGACTTTGCATTCACCTCGGGTACGGTGAACTTTGCGCCGGGCGAAGTCGAGCAGAATGCGATCGTCAACGTAGTTCCAGACGCACTCGACGAGACGGACGAGTTCTTCCTCGTGCGATTGTCGGCTCCTTCTGGCGCCGCGATCACGGATGGCGAGGCGGTCATCACGATTGAAGACGATGACGAGAACTACCTTTCGATTGCTGATCTTGAGGTTGACGAAAGAACCGGAGTCGCAACGTCAGCGACGTTCACGCTCCGGCTGAGTTCGCCCGCCCTGGGACCCGTGTTGGTGCAGTTTCAGACGATTGCAGGCAGTGCGACGCCCGGCGCAGATTTTTCAAGCAGTTCAGGCGAACTGACAATCGCTGAGGGTCAATCCAGCGCCGACGTCGAGGTCCCGATTGTTGCCGACGCAATCGTAGAGCCGACGGAAACGTTTTCCCTGCTGATCGTCGGCGCGCAGGGAGCGACGGTAGCTGACGGTGAGGCGGTGGCGACCATTGTCGACGACGACCTCGAAATGGAGATCGCCGACGTTTCCGACACTGAGCTCAACAGCGGATTGCACTCCTGGATATTTCAGGTGCACCTCAACGCTCCCGCGCCGATGCCGACGATGGTTCACTACTCGACGGCTGAGCTCCCGGCCGGCGCCCCGGATCGTGCGGTAAGTCCCGCGGACTTCGTCGCAGTGAGTGGGGTGCTCTCGCTTCCCGAAGGCAGTACCGGGTCGGCCATACTCGTCGACGTTCGAGGAGACCTGACCGATGAGCGCCTCGAGCGCTTTCTTGTCCGGTTGAGCGAGCCGGTGAACGTGAGAATTCTGGACGGAGAGGCTGTGGGGTCGATTCTCGACGATGAGCCTCCAACCGTCGGATCACTGCTGCCGTCACCGAACACCGAGATCTTCGGTGGGACGCCGATCATCCTCGGGGTTGATGCGACCGATGTCGCCGGAATCGTCAGCGTTCACTTTGAGCTCGACGGGCAAACCTTCGATGATGGCGATGCGCCCTATCGCTGGGAGACCCTGGCGCCGACTCCTTCTGTGTTTGCCGTCTATCCCGTTCGGGCGACTGCCACGGACACCTTGGGAAATTCGACGGCCAGAACGTGGAATCTCCGCGTCTCCGCGCCACTCGTACCTCCCGTCCTCGATCCAGATAAAATCGCGGTAAGGCTCGGCCTCTTCGGCGAGGAGGCGGAAGGCGCACCGGCGGCGCTCTTCGACCTGACGAATCCCCCCTTCGTCGTGGAAGTCCGAAATCTTTCGACAAGCGAAGCCTCGGAATATCCGGTTGCGCTCGATGGCAGCTTCCATGCTTCTCTGGTTGGAGCGAACGGCGATCTCTTCGAGCTCCGCGGGCGAGACGACACGTTGCTTTTCAGCGACGCCGTGCAGGTCGGACCCTTGACAGACGATGAGGGCGTGGCCGCAGCGGTACCTGAGGGTGCCCCCTGGTCGGCGCTTTCAGGGTCGTTGGTCGCGCGATGCAACTGCTTCTATCAGCCGCAGACTGAGGGCCAGGGAGAAGCGGGAGCGGTCGATCTGCAAGTTATCGATCTCGAGCACCCTCTGACGCCCGGAGTCGTCGGACGTCTCCAGTTTGGGCTCGGCGATCCGATCGTCGATCCGTGCCTGGACGGCGGCAGTTCCTGTTTCAACTATTGCGAAGAACTGGTTGACCTCGGCCCTTGCGTCGACTCCTGCGCGGCGAGCTGCGACCCCGACGATTCGGAGTGCTTCGAAGCCTGCTATCTGGGTTGCGGCGGAGCTCGCGTTGATGCATGCGTCGGCCATTGCGACGTCGGCGCGCAGGCTTGCCAGGTTGGAGCGGAGTGCGAAGAAGCGGCCGCGCAGTGTTCGAGCTCATGCGCGACTGCGGGTGGTGGCGAGGACTGCGAAAACGCCTGCCTTGCATTCGCCACGGTTTGTGGTCAGGAGACGGCGACGCCGGCGGTTCTCTATCCTTATCCCTTCACGGGATTCGACGCTCACGGCGGTACAGCGGCAATGACGCAGGGTCCCCTTCTTCGGGTCATCGACCTGCAGCAGCCGGACGCTCCGGTTCTGGTCGATCGCTTCCAGACACTCAGCCTGCTGGACGAGCCGCAGGCGGATGGGGACCTTCTGGTCGGAGTCGCGCTTGCGTCGGGCTATGCCTACTCCGTCGAGCGGCTTCCTCCCAACAGGCTGTTCGTCGTTGATGTTCACGATCCACAGCGTCCCTTCGTTCTCGACAGTTCCGAGCTCGATGTCGGAACGGTCGACAAGTTCTCCATCAGCGACGGTCGGATTCAGTTGCTTCGCCACCTCGGGTCGAACTCGAGCGAAGTCGTATTCCGGCTGGGCGAAGGGGCGGAAGCGCTTCTGGAAACCTCGTCCAGCTTTGTTCCGATTCCCGAGCGATTGCCCAGCGCTTTTGCGACGGTCGACAAGGCGGGAATCTGGCTCATGCCCGAGCCAAACGCCGGCGACGCGCGTCTGGCGGTGTTCGATCACTCATCGCCGGTTGGATTCGCTCCCCAGGTACTCGCTCTCGGTCGTCCCTGTGGCGTGGGAGGCGAGGCTCTCGAAGTGGGCGATTTAGTACTTTTGCCGTGCGGTGCTTCTGAAGTCGCGGTCGCTTCTCTGGACAACTCGAGTCCAACCTCACAGCTCTCGATCGAGACCTGGCAATCGGCGTCGCTGAGCTCGCCGGAAGCCCTGCGTGTCGCGGCGACGAGACTGTGGTCATTTCCAGACGGTCGAGGATATTCGAGTAGCGCCCTGAGACCCTGGCTCGAACCGTCACTCCTCTCGATCTCCCGCGTCGCGGGTGGCGTACGTGTCGTCGGATCGGCAGGTAGCGCGATCGGGGCGATTGTCGTGCGAGCGACCGCGCGTGACCTGCTTCTCGAAGTACCTGTCGCGGCGGACGGTTCTTTCGTCCTGTGGCTGCCCGACGGAATCTCCGGCGAGGAGGTTTCACTTCAGGCGGTCGACGAAAGCGGCAACGGGGGAAATAGAACCCGAACTCGCATGCCGCTCGGCACGGCGTCAGGAGCGCTCGATCTTCGGGCATCCAGTGGCGCCAAGCGTTTGGCCGTCGCCGGAGACATCGCAGTCGTCGTTCCAGCTTCGGTGGACAGCGAAGGCGCCACGCACGTCGCAATCGCGCAGATTTCAGCGGGACTGCTGCAGCTTTCAGAAGTGGTCGTCGAGGGGCCGGTGAGCGAAATCACGCTCATCGG
>JBDTQG010000081.1:0-15076 GCA_039932315.1 Thermoanaerobaculia bacterium | reverse complement strand
CCGTCGCGAGCGGCGAACCGATCAGGTACTGGTAGACCGCCTGGACGTCCTCGTCGGCGGGCACGACCGCCTCGACGACGATCTCGCCTTCCGCTGCCAGGCGGTTGATCAGCAGGTAGAGGCGCTCGGCGCTCTTCGTTCGCACCAGAACGCCGCGTCCGTCCGAATCGACTCGCGCTTCAACCACGTGATCTTCGCCAAAGGCCCGCGCGGCGAGCGCGCCGGGTTTGTCACACCGCACGAGCACGGCTAGCGGTCGCTCGTCGAGCAGTTCGTCGCGCACGCCTTCGATCGCACCCTCGGCGACGATGTATCCGCCGTGCACCAGCACGACCCGATCCGAGAGCTCGTCGACCTCGTGCAGGATATGGCTCGAGACGACGACCGTCCGGCCGTCCGCAGCGAAGGTCCGCAAGAGCTCGATCACCTCCGACCGCGCCAGCGGATCGAGCCCGTTGAGGGGCTCATCGAGAAGGAGCACTCTCGGGTCGTGCGCGATCGCCTGAGCGAGCTTGATGCGCTGCTTCATTCCCTTGCTGTAGCCGGCGATCCGGCGTGAAGCGGCCTCGCTCATGCCGACGCGTTCGATCGCCCGCCGTGCCAGATCCGCAGCCACCGCGGCGGAATGGCCGTGGAGTTTGAGATAGAGGTGGACGAAGTCCCAGCCGCGGATGCCGCGGGGGAAGGTGTCGAACTGGGTGCAGTAGCCGACCATCGCGAACAGCGCCTCCGGATCGGAGGGCGAGACGCCGCCGACCGTCACGTGGCCCTCCGTCGGGCGCAGCAATCCCGTGGCGAGGTTCATGAGCGTCGTCTTGCCCGATCCGTTCGGCCCGACGAGACTGGTGATTCCGGAGCCGATCGTGAGATCGATGCGATTGACGCCCAGAACCTCACCGTAAAACTTCGACACGTTCGCAAAGTGCAGCGCTCCCGGCAATTTCACCGTCGCCGCCGTCGCCGCCGTCTGGGCCGCGACGCTCAACGCGAAACCTCACAGGCGCGGACCTTCCGGTGCAGCATCCAGAGCGCCGCCGCGAGAAGCACGCCGAGCGTCGCCCAGCACGAGCCGACCGGCATCGGATTCTCCGGGAACTCGTGGCCCAGAAAATCGATGCCGCCGAAGAGGTGCGCCCAGATCGTCTGCACGACAGAGTCCATCGCCAGGAGTTTCCCCCAGCGGAAACCGGCGACCTGCTCGATCGCCTTGCCGAACGCCTCCCCGATCACGAAAACGCCGAACAGCATGCCGGTCGCGACCGGGCGCCACTTGACCCAGGCTGAAATCGCGATCGCGAGAACTGCAAGAAGCAGGATCCAGACCCAGGAGCCGACGACCACCGCAGGCAGCAACCGCCAGTTCGCGGCGAACCAGCCGGTGCCGGCGAGCGAGGTCTGCAGGCCCAGGAGCAGCAGGCCCGGAATCCAGGTCACCGCCGAGAGCGGCAACAGCAGCACCAGGAGCTTTCCCAGGATGTAGTCCGCGCGCGACAGAGGTCGGGAGAGGTAGAGCGGCAGCGCATTGTGCGCGAGATCGGGAGCGACCAGCGTCGGACCGATGAACGCAGCGATGAAGAAAGCGAAGCTCGACTGCCAGACGAGAAACCAGAAGAACGGCTGCTTGTCGATCACCAGCGCGCCGGGAGTCGAACCATCACCCGAGATCCGCATGCCGACGGCCGCCAGGAGATCGGCGTTGTTGGCGGCGTAAATCAGCCCGGCAAAGATCAGCGGCGGAACGAGAGCGACGATGAACAGCAGCAGGGCGAGCCGCGATTTCCACAGGTCGCCGAGAGCGAAACGCGCGACGGTCCAGATGCGCACCCGCCCGCTTCTGCGCTCCCCTTCGTAGCCGCGGTAGCGGTGGTCATACACGGGCAACGACGGCCTCCGTTTCAGGTCGTGCGACAAGCTCGGTCGATTCCATGGCCCGGAGGAAAAGGTGCTCCAGCGAGTTGCTGCTCGACGACAGACGACGCAGCTGCACTCCCTGCTCCTGCGCCAGGCGATAGAGCGCGCGGACGTCGACCGCTGGCGGCAGCACGACCTTCAGTTTGCGCTGCGACAATTCGGCGACTTCGCAGCCGAGCGCCGCGAGCGCGTTCGGAAACGCGCCGTTTTCTCCTCCCCGCGTCTCGATCTCGAGAAAGCGTCTTTGGCTGGCGCGCTCCGCGGCAAGATTGGCGATCGTCGCCACCCGTCCCTCCTTGAGCACGATGACCTCATCGCAGCAGCTTTCGACGTCGCGCAGCAGATGGGACGAAAGAATGATCCGCACCCCGGAGGCCGCGATCTCCCGCACCAGACTGAGCATCCGCTGACGCGCCGAGGGATCGAGCCCGTTCGTCGGCTCATCGAGAAGCAGAAGCTCGGGACCGTGAGCGATCGCCTGCGCGAGCTTCGCCAGCTGCTTCATGCCCAGCGAGTAGGTCTCGAGCTTGCGATAGCGCGCCTCGCCGAGGCCGACGTAGAACAGCGCTTCGTGAGCGCGTTCGAGCGCTGCCTGCGGAGGAAGTCCGGCGAGCTCGGCCATCATGCGCACGAATCGCACGGCACTCATTCCCGATACGAACGACTCGCTCTCCGGCATGTAGCCGAGGCGTTCGCGCACGGCGGCGGCATCGCTGGCGATATCGCGTCCGAGAACTCGTGCGCTTCCCGCCGCCGGCTTGTAGAAGCCGAGGATGGTGTTGAAGAGAGTGGTCTTTCCCGCTCCGTTCGGCCCGAGCAGCCCGACGACCTGGCCGGAGAGCGATCCCTCGAGTCCCTTGAGGATCGGTCGACCGGCCAGGCGGACTTCGAGTCCGGCGAGCTCGAGGAGCGGTGATGGCATCGACACCCCGAACTCTACGCCTGCGGGCCGTTCGAGGTTTCGTCGCCGGTCGCCGCGCTGCCGCCGTCCTGGGCGGCGCCGGCGGCATCAGCGGCGTCGGCGGCATCGGCGGTCGCCGGATGACCGCCGAGGAGTCCACTGACCGCGAACAGACTCTCGAACGACAGTCCCATCGGACCCGTGACGCCCCGCGTTGCGAGCGTGAGACCCGCCGCCTCACCGTAGGCGACCGCGAGACTGGGGCCGGTCTGAGCGGCGAGAGCCGTCAGACGTTCGCGTTCCGGAGCGCGCATTCCGCTGCGGCTCCCGAGCAGCTCTCCGAGCGCACCGAGCTCGCCGCCGAGGTTCTGATAGACGACCGCCGAATAGTTCGCTTCGCCGTCCTGCGGCAGGAGGTCGAGGAAGCTCGACGATGCGACGAGCGAGATTCCCGCTCCGCGCTGGGTGACCGATTCGAGCAGCAGCGCTCGCGAAGGTCCGACGAGGAGGAATCCGTCGACGAACAGGAAGTGCGCGAGATCATTTCCCGTCGAGGTCGAAAGGTCGTAGACCACCTGTCCGGCGATCGCCTCCTGCGAGAGATGCAGCACCGGCCGGCCTTCGCCCGCCGAACCAGCGGCCTCCCGATTCCACTCGTCGACCAGCGTCACCAGCGACGCCTGCAGCCGGGCGGAGTCGTTGACTTCGAGAACCAGCTTCCATGAAGGCATCGGCAACCAGGGGCCGTCGAACGCGAAGGCGAAGTCACCGCCCAGGGTCGCAGCGAAATCGTCGCGCAGCGACAGGCCGTGCGCCGATTCGAATGCCGCGAGTCCACGCAGCGCACCGCTCTCGCCTTCTCCGTGGGAATCCATGAGCGCCAGCAGATCGTCGAGCATCGCCGACGGCTCCTTGAGCACACCTCCGACCGCGAAGTGGGCCGCCGGGGAGACGAACTCCAGCGCTCCGACAGGCGCTGGCTCGGCCAACCACGAGGCAATACCGCGGCGCTCGTTCTTGAAGCCGAGATGCGCGCGATTCTGGGTCTCGCCTCCGGCGCTGCGGCTGTCGAGAATCAGATAGTCGGCATCGGCCAGACCGAGGCGCTCGATGGCTTCACCGGAGTCGTCGCCGCCCGCGTCCGCCGGAATCCCGGTTCCCGAGCCCTGCGCGACGAGCGATGCGAAGTCGACACCGATGAGCCATTCCGTGCCACCGCTGTAAGCCTCGGCGAGCCGGGAATGGAACTGCGTCCCGACGAACGCGTTGTGCTGCGTCGCGAGCTCGCCCTGAACGGCGGCGAGGCGCGCCGCCGAAGGCGAGGCCAGAAGCAGGTCGCCGGTCGTCCAGACGAGCAGCTCGTTCGTCGTCGCGCTGGCGGAAGTCGGGTCCGAGATCCGGCGAACGCGCGCCGTCGGTGCCGTCCCCCCCGGCTGCGGGTTGGCCGAAAGCTGGTTGAGGCGTGCGATCTCCTCATCGAGGAGCGCCGAGAACTGTTCCGGATGCCGGACCTCTGCCAGGAGAAGCGGTTCGCCATCGGAGTGCGGCGTTCCCGCGGCCGGAGCTGCGAGATCGATCGCGACGACGATCTCATCCCCGAGCTCGCCACCGAAACGCTCGAGCTCGGTGATGGCCTGGGCGATCTCCGCCTCATCGGCAGGATTCGAGAAGTGCTCACTCCACCACTCGCCGAGCACCGGGTTCTCCGCCACGCGGGTCTGAACGATCTGCCAGGCCTGGCCGAGCGAGTGCGAGATGTTCGGCAGGCCGACATAGACGCCCGTGCCCTCCGGCACCAGGTCCAGCAGGCGCGTCGATGTGCGCGCGGCGTCCGGAACGAGCGCGAGGTCGATCTCGTGGCCGAGGTTCTGGAGCGCTGCGAGACGCTCGCGATAGCGCGCGGCATCGCGACTCCATGAGATCTCATCCGCCACCGAAACCGCGGTGAGGCGATGCCCGGTCGCGTGCTGCTGCCCCGGCAGGAGCACCGCGAGCTCCGCACCTTCCTGCACGTGCACCTCACCTTCGATCACCGAAACGCGCGAGCCCTTGGCGCCGCGGTTGACCGAGAAGATGGTGCCGACGACCGACACGCGGCAATCGCCGGTATCGACATAGAGGTGGCCGTGGCGCTGCTTCGCGGCTTCGACGATCAGGCTTCCGCGCTCGAGCTCCAGAACGGTGCCATCCCAGCGCCGACCGAGACCGAGCTCGGAGCGCTCGGCGAGCTCGACCCGCGAGCCGTCGGCGAGCTCGAGCACCGCACCGGAACCCTGCGCGGTGCGCACCACCTGCCGGCCCTCGATCCGTTCTCCGGCGATCGCCGGCCGGATCGCGCCACCGACCACGACCGCAAGCTCGCCGTCGATCGAACGCACCGTCGCCGACGGCCGGGCACCGAGATACCCCGCACCGCCCTGCCAGACGAAAGCGCCGGTGAGAAGTGTCATTCCCGCGAGCGCCGCCGCAGCGGCCCAGCGGCGCACGCTCGCGGCGCCGGAGCGCGTCTCGCCGGCAGGCGCCGCCGAGACGACCGATTTCGCGCTGCCCTTGCGCGTGGCCGCCAGGGCGCGCCGGCAAGGAAGACACTCGCGGGTGTGATCCTCGAGCAGGACGCGCTTCGAGTCGGCAAGCGTTCCGGCAAGGTAGGCCGGAATCAGGCCACGGAAACCTTCGCAACCGATGATGTGATCGACAAGACCGAGGGGATCGACGTGCGGCACGTCAACGGCGGCAGCATTGCCTGTTGCGGAGCTGCCGGTTGCGGAGCTGCCTGTGACCGAGCTGCCGGATGCCGCACTGCCTGCCATCTCGACGAGCGCACCGGCCTCGTGGGCGATGCGCGTCCAGGCGCGCTCGCTGGCGGCTTCGACGGTGCGGGGATCGATGGACTCTTCGCGGACGGCGGCAACGGCCTGCTCGAATCGCTCTTCAGGCTTCATGAGGCTTCTCCCATCATGCGGGTGAGTTCTTTGCGCAGGCGGAAACGGGTGCGATGCAGCAGAACGGCGACGACGCCCTGTGAGCTGCCGACGATCTCGGCGATCTCCTGATTGCCGAGTCCTTCGAAGTAACGCAGGCTGAAGACCAGTGCGGCACGCGGCGAAAGACGGGCAACGGCGAGCCGCAGGGTCTTTCGGAGCTGCTTCAGACGGCGATCGCGCTCGGGTTCGAACTCCGCGCCGGCAAGCGCACGGATCGCCGCGCGCGGCAGCTCCGCCTCCTCGAGCGGCGCCCATCCGGCGCGGTTCCGGGCGCGGACGACGTCGAGCGCGGCATTGACCGCCGAGCGATAGAAATAGCCCGCGGCCTCGGCGCCGAGCGGCGACGCCTCCTGGCGGCGGGCGAGGCGGAGAAAGACCGACTGCAGCACATCCTCGGCATCCATGGCGTTGCCGGTGATGCGATGCGCGGCGCGGAAGACCTTGTCGTAGTGCTCACGGAAAAGCTCCGCCAGCTGAGCGACGGCGTCGACCGATCCGGCGATGCCGGCGGTACCGGAGAGGCTGCGGCTTGAGTCGGGATGCTGTGACTGCGGTCGCCCTTGCACGGTCGGATCTCCCCCTCTTCCACCGTACAACGTCCGGAGCCAACCGTTTCTTACAGTGCCCCGGAAACTTCACCCTGCCCGGCGCCGGGAAGTTCCACAGGAGAAATGCAGGGACGGCGGCTTCCAGGCTTCGGCGAAGCGGACGAGCGAGGCTCATGCCGTGGCTCGATCCCCCCGAACAACGAACGGCCGCGGGTGTTTGCACACCCGCGGCCGAAGGCCCTTCCGGGAAACTGAAACGAACCGGCGGCGCTACTTCTTCGCGGCCGCGTCCCGCTGCTGCTGCAGCACGCTGTGCTTGGCGCTGTATCCGAAATAGATGACGAAACCGATCGCCAGCCAGACGATCAGACGGATCCAGGTGTCGCCCGGCAGGGTCGCCATGAGGCCGAGGCAGCAGATGATGCCCATGATCGGCACGAACGGTACCCACGGCGTCCGGAACGGACGATCGAGCTCGGGCCGGGTCTTCCGCAGGATCAGGACACCGATGCAGACCAGCACGAAGGCGAGCAGCGTGCCGATGTTCACCAGCTGACCCAGAAGCTGAAGCGGCAGGATGCCGGTCGCGATGGCGACCGCGACGCCGGTGAAGATCGTCGAAAGATACGGCGTGCGGAACTTCGGATGCACCTTGCCCGCCCACTTGCCGAGAAGTCCGTCGCGCGACATCGAATAGAAGACGCGCGACTGGCCGAGCAGCATGACGAGGATGACGGAGCCGAGTCCGAGGACCGCACCGACATCGACCGAGATCCGAATCCAGCTCGAAGCGCCGATCTTTTCCATCGCATAGGCCATCGGCGCCGCACCACCGAGCTCGTTGTACGGCACCATGCCGGTGAGCACCGCCGAGACGATGACGTAGAGAAGGGTGCAGATGAACAGCGATCCGAGGATGCCGATCGGCAGGTCCTTCTGCGGGTTCTTCGCCTCCTGAGCGGCGGTCGAAACCGCGTCGAAGCCGATGTAGGCGAAGAAGACGAGCCCGGCGCCGCGCAGCACACCCGACCAGCCGAAGGTTCCCCACTCCCCGGTGTTCGCCGGAATGAACGGATGCCAGTTCGCCGTGTTGATGTGCATTGCGCCGACGACCACGACGAGAAGAATGATCGTGACCTTGAGCAGCACGATGAAGTTGTTCACCGACGCGGACTCCTTGATGCCGATGACGAGAACCGTCGACATGAGAGCCACGATGAAGACCGCCGGAAGATTCACGACTGCGCCGGTCAGATTGAGCCCGGCGTGGGCGCATCCGGCGACCGCCGCCTGCACCTGACCGTCGGTGCACCACTGCGTCGGAGCGTTGGTGAAATGCGCCGGCAGGACGATGCCGAACTGGGAGAGGAGGCTGACGAAGTGCCCGGCCCAGCCCACGCCCACCGTCGCGGCGCCGGCCGCGTACTCGAGCACGAGATCCCAGCCGATGATCCAGGCAGCGAGCTCTCCCATGGTGGCGTAGGAGTAGGTGTAAGCGCTGCCGGCAATCGGGACGGCCGCAGCCATCTCGGCATAGCAAAGACCGGCGAAGGCACACGCGATACCGACGATCGCCATCGAGATCGGCACTGCCGGCCCGGCGTGCAGCGCCGCGGCCTGCCCGGTGAGAACGAAGATGCCGGCGCCGATGATCGCGCCGACTCCGAGGGCCATCAGGCCCCAGGGGCCCAGGTGGCGCTTCAGCGATTTCTCGGAGGACTCATCCGCCTGTGCGCGGAGCTCGGTGATCGACTTGGTGGCCCAGAGATTCATCGGCTCGCCTCGGCGATGCGGACCTGGACGGCCATCCTGCGTTTCGGTGCGACAGTCGACATCGGTTGGAACCTCCCTCGAGGACTTGGACTGCTCGGCAATCTAGTTGCGGCCCGCGGCTCCGCCGCGCTGCCAGAGGAAAAAGAACGGCACGCCGGTCAGGACGATGACCAGTCCCGGCCAACTGGTTTCGAACTTGTAGAGAAACAGCACTATGAGAATCGTCGTCGCCGCGAGAATGTAGAGCGCCGGGACGAGCGGATAACCGAACGCCTTGTAGGGACGCGGGGCATCCGGACGCTTGCGGCGCAAGATGAACAGACCGAGGATCGTCAGAACGTAGAAGATCAGGACCGCGAAGACCACGTAGTCGAGCAGCATCCCGTAGAGATTGCCGTACGCCGGCGAGCCGTGGGCGTCGAGCGTCAGGGCGCCTGCTCCGTCCCGCGTCCGCGTCCGCGGCAGAACGAGGAGACAGGTCCACAGTCCCTGCCACCAGAGAGCGGTCGACGGAACCCGGTGCGCGTTGAGCGTACCCATGCCGCGGAAGAACAGGCCGTCTTTCGCCATCGCATACGACACCCGCGCGCCGGCGAGAATGAGACCGTTGTTGCAGCCGAACGTCGAAATCACGATCAGCACCGCCATGATGGTCGCGCCGGCAGGTCCGAAGATGACGCCGAGCGTCGCCGTCGCCACGCGGTCGTCCGGAGCGGTCTGAATCGCCGAGAGCGGCAAGGTGCAGAGGTAGGCGACATTCGCGAGAAGGTAGAGCACCGTGACCAGCAGGGTGCCGAAGGCGAGCGACCGGGGGATGTTGCGCCGCGGATCCTTCACTTCGCCTGCCGTGAAGGTGATGTTGTTCCAGGCATCCGAGGAGAAGAGGGAGCCCACCTGGGCGACGCAGAAGACCGCGATGAGCGCCAGCAGCCCGCCATGGATCGAGATCGCCGGCAGGAAAGAGAAATCGGGCGAGATCGTCGCCGGCTCCTGGGCCTGCCAGAGCCCCGAGAAGTTGGCGGAGATCGCCTGGGCATTCCGGCCGAGGAGGACGCCGAGCGCGATGAGCGCGACGAGCGCCGCGGTCTTCGCCGTCGTGAAGCTGTTCTGGATGAGCTTGCCGAGACGGATGCCGCGGGTGTTGAGCACCGTGAGCGCCGCGATCATCAGAACCGCGATGAGCTGCTGGCGCGAGAAGCTGATGGCGTAGTTGTCGGAAAGGTCGATCGGCGCGACGATCCAGTCGGTCGGTCCGATGCCCGGGATCAGCACTCCCAGAAAACGGGCGAAACCGACGGCCACGGCGGCGATCGTGCCGGTCTGGATGACCAGAAAGAGCGTCCAGCCGTAGAGGAACCCGGCCATCGGGTTGAAGGCTTCCCGCAGGTACACGTACTGGCCGCCCGCCTTCGGCATCATCGCGGCGAGCTCGCCGTACGAAAGCGCCGCCGCGAGCGTCAGGAGGCCGGTGACGATCCAGGTGGCGAGCACCCCGCCCGCGGATCCGGTGAGGCGCGCAATGTCCGCCGAAACGATGAAAATGCCCGAGCCGATCATCGACCCGGCGACGATCATCGTCGAGTCGAGCAGCCCCAGTTCACGGGAAAAGCCGGAGGACTCCTCCGCGTCGTCGCTTTGGACTCGTCTCTCGACGTTCAGATCGGCTCCTCTCCGGTAAAAGCTGGCGGAGTTTAACCTCAATTGCCGCCGTCAGCGCACCCGAGCGGGCCCCCGCGCTCGAAGGGGGACGGCGAGGGCCTCCGCGGCGGTCAAATGAGTCCCAAGCGTGGCCGGTAGGAAGTCCCCCTTGATCGAGGGCGCCACTTCCGTCCAGACGCTCTCGTCGTGCTGCGGCTGGCTGACCTTTCATCTGTGACAGGGTGATTCTGGCTTCAGGAGGATTTTCACCTCTTGAAACGCTTTTCACAATCCTGTGGCTCTCCCAGCACATCCGAGTCCTCCAACGTATACGCGCAGGAAAGGATCTTTCATGAAGATATTCAAGCGATTTGTTTTATTGGTGGCTGTCTCGGCCAGCAACTTCCTTGTAGCGTCACCGTTGACTGCGCAGCCAGAACCCACCCTCGCGATTGCGTTCGGCGAGAGTTCGATCCGGATCGAAGGCGCGTCGAGGAGCGGAGAGGTTGTCTGGTTCTCCATCGCGAGCGAGTCCTCCGGCTACGCTTCGACCACCGTCCCTCGTTCCGGTTCGGGTTCGGCCGATGCTCGCGGAGTGGCCACCGTCGACCTCGAGGATCGCATTCCGCCGCACTCCATCTGGGCGGCGGTCGACCTCGCAAGCGGAGCGTTCGCACTCGCGACGCCAGAAACCTATCCGCTGCGCAGGTCTGCGCTCAATCCGGAAGCGATTCAAGCCGATTCGAGTGGCAGAAGTCGGTGGTTGCACGCGAATCGTAGCGATCTCCATCTACTTCTGGTGCGGCCAGGCGTCGGCGCCTGGGTGGGTCGATTCAGTGACGGCTCTTCCGATGACGCAGACCTCGAGACGGACGGCAATCTGATTGCCGACCTCGGAAACCTTCGGCCCGTCGGGAATACCCGCTCGATTCTCGAAGAGTTCCGTGGGGGTGACGTTCTCATCGGAATCGATCCTCTTCAAATGGACGTCATTTCCTTCCGGCTCCAGGATTGAGGCGCAAAACGATGAACAATTCCCTTCGCAACGTCGGATGTGCAGCGCTTTCGATTGCCGCCTTTCTCTCCTCCGCCGGAGCGCAGCAGCATCCGAACCTCGTTCGCGGCTTCGATCCTGAAAAGGTCTATCAATTCGGAGATTTCGACAACGTCAATCTTCTGAATGGGAACGTGGTCCTCACAATTCCGATCGGGGGCAGCTATCCGGTCGGCGGGTCCGGCGCCTCGGGCTTCGACTACGGGCTGACTCTCGTCTACAACTCGAAGGTCTGGGATTTCAAGAACGAGATCTACTTCGATCCCCAGGAAGGGAATCGCTGGGCGACGAAGTCACTTCCCAACCGGCGCTCGAATGCGGGAATGGGCTGGAGCCTGTCGCTAGGGCAACTCCTGAGCGCCACCGACCCGGCCAACGACGCCAACACCATCCTTTATGTCGAGCCCGACGGCTCCGAGCACACCTTTCCCGGGCCGTTGCACGAGACCGATGCTTCAGATGGCTCGAGCTATACCCGCGACGGCTCCTACTTGCGTCTCTCACCTTTCGGAGGCGGCTACCGCGTCGAGTCTCCCGACGGCTCCTTCCGGGAGTTCAACAGTCTCTATATGTTGACGAGGATCGCTGACCGCGGCGGAAACCAACTGGCAGTGACCTATCCGGATATCGCGACGACGGGTCTCACTTGGACGCTCACAGACAGTCAAGGGCGCATTCAGACGGTCAAGTTCAAGAACGTAACCTCGGATGGGCTGACCGCCAAGTTCGTGGACTTTGTCAGTCTCACGGCCTTCGGTGGCACCACGGCGACATACACGTTTACCTACACGCAGAAGACGACCGAACGTCACTGCCTCAGCGATCGCGAGGCATATTCCGGGACTGCATCGGTGCCGATGCTCACGAGTTTGACGCTGCCCGACGGCTCGGTGTGGGCACTGGACTACTTCCTCGACGACTCCTTCCCAGGACCTTCCTGTCGCATGGGCGCGGTGAAGTCGGTCGTCCTTCCTACCCTCGGCAAAGTGGAATACGACTACCTCGACTGGCACCTGCCCGTAAGTAATTGTCCAGTCTCACCGATCCCGGGGAACCTCGATAACTACGACGCCTATGCCAGCGCTTCGCCTGGAGTGAGCGCACGAAGGATGCTGACCGCGGCTGGAGCGACAATCGCGAGCACGACCTACAGCCCGACGTTGTCGGCGCAGACGGCTCGTCCCGCCGGATGGTGTCCGGCCTACCCCGGCCTCCCCCCTGGCAGAGAAGAGCTGACCGTCACCGTGACCCATCCACTCGGCGACCGGACCAAGCACTACTTCTCGGTATGGCCCGAGATGCTCTACACCTCTCCCAACGGCTTTGTCCGTACCGAGTACGGCCTACCCTTGACGCACCTGCAATCCGACGGCGCAGTTCCGGCGCGATTCCTGTCGCAACAGACCTTCGATTGCAACGCTGGAGGCACGGGTTGTTCGGGTGCGAAGCGGAGTGAATATGTACGCTACGAGCGCGACCCGGGCAACTGCGGGCTGTCCGGACAAGGCATGTGTACGAAGGCGAATTGGCGTGTCGCTTCGACAAAGACCGTCTACAACGAAGATGGCAACCGCTATGTGACAGTCGACAAATCCAACTTCGACGGCCTCGGGCACTATCGGCAAACGGCGACCGACGGGAACTTCGACTCTGGAAATGTGCGATCGAGCTTCACGAAGTTCAATCCGGACCGAGGCACTTATCCCGGAGATTTCACGATGTTCCCGGTGACGAGTACCTGGGTCTTGGGAACCTTTACTGAGCAGTCCGTAACCGAGGGCGGAGTGACGGCGACGAGCGAGTTCTGCTTCGACACCGCGGCATCGCCCACGACCGCCAACGGTTTCCTGCTTCGCAAGCGAATCTACTCCGGCACCGGGAATGGTCCTACTGACGTCATTGCTCGATACACGCCAGACGGCACCGGCAATGTCCAGTCGGAGGAATGGTTCGGCGGAGACTCGCAGGCCGTAGGCACTACAGGCAAGCTCTGCTCGATGACGTTGCCGACGCGTCAATACGCAATCGACAACGTTTACGAATACGGCGCTTTGAAGACGAGCCAGCACGCATCGGCTGGTTTTCTCGAGACCAACAACACGATCGATTTCTCGACGGGCCTGGTCTTCACGAGCAGAGACTCAGCTTTGGCGGCTACAGACTACGAGTTCGACAGTCTGGGCCGACTGACCCGGATCAAGCCCTCACAGGACACTTGGACCAAGTACGTCTACAACAAGGCGGTGCTACCGGCTGCACTTGCTTCGGCCACCGTGAAGCAGTATCCGAACGGTACAGGGCCAGGGACGCCACCGCTGACCGACGGGCAAATCCTGTTCGACGATTTCGGCAGGGTCTCGAAGGAGCGGCGGCGCATGCCGGACGGTTCTTGGAGCAAGCGGACCTCGCTCTACGACAGTGCCGGCCACAAAACCGACGTCTCGCAATGGGAACCGGATTCTTTGGCTCATTCGGGATGGAATCAGTCTCGCAACTTCGACCCGTTCGGGCGACCGACTACGCTCATTCCTCCCGACGGCTCTTCCCACCAGATCATCCTGGCTTACACCGGCGTCCGGCTCGTGGACCGAACCGTGCAAATCGGGACCCAAGCCGGAGGCGGGGAAACGAGTTCGCTGACTTCCGAGACCTACGACCGACAGGGCCGGCTCTACAAAGTCACCGAGCCGTCGGGAACTGCCGGAGCCAACGTCACGACAACTTACGGGTACGACGTCGGAAGCCGGCTGGCCTCGGTCGCGACGACCAGCAGTTCGACTCAGAACCGCACCTTCACTTACGACAAGCGTGGCTTCCTGACCGGCGAGTGTCACCCGGAAAAGGGGGCTCCGATGTCGGCAATGGGATGCGTCGGCTTCTCGGGATTCGACTCCCGCGGGCATGCCGCTCGGCGGAGCGACGGAGCGAGCGAACTGTCGTTGTTCTACGACTCCGCCGAGCGCCTGCGGCAAATTGACGACTGGAATACAAGCAAGCCACTCAAAGTGTTTACTTTCGGCAACGGGACGGGCCTGTCGGACCGGTCGCGCGGCAAGGTGAAGAACGCAGAGCGCTTCAACTACGTCATCCTCGCCGGGACGCCCTATACGGTCAAGATCAAGGAGACCTATACCTACGCTGGAGAGATGGGCCGCGTCTCCACCAGGCTGTCGGAAAACTTCACGGCTCCATCCTCGGGGTCGCTTCCGATGATCCCCAACGAGTCCTTCACACAGGCCTGGACTGCCTACAACGACCTCGGCGCAGTCACTGCGATGACGTATCCCTCCTGCACGCATGCCGCCTGTACCGGGGCGCCGGCGGTCGGCAGGGCGGTGACATTCGGCTACAGTGACGGTCGACTGACGAGCATCCCCGGCTTCGCCACTTCCGTCTCCTACCATCCGAATGGCATGACGAATGTCGTGACGCATGCCAACGGTGTCACGGTGACCCAGGCCAAGGACTCAGTCTCGAACCTTCGCCCGCTGTCGATCACGACCTCCGGTGTCCTGGGGATGAACAACTGGTTGTCGGGTACTTATTCGTACGACGGAGTCGGAAACATCAAGGCAATCGGCACCGCGAACTTCCAGTACGACAAGGTCAGCCGGCTGGTGGCGGCTACGATGTTCGACGGGCTGACGGGAGGGGGTACTTCTCGCTCACAAACCTACACCTTCGACGCTTTCGGAAACATGCAGTCGCTAGGAGGTCTATCGACACCGACTTCAGCGCTCAAGAACCAGCTGACGAGCGCCTCCTACGACCTGGCGGGCAATCTCACGGCGTGGAGCGGGCAGACCTACCAGTACGGCCCGTTCAACGAAATGAAACATTTCTGCACCACAACTCCCTGCCAGAGCGGCGGAGGGCAGGAGTGGATCTACCTGTACACGGTCGACGATGAACGGATCTGGGCCTACAACGCGGCGGGGACCAGCGGCCGCTGGACACTGCGGGATCTCGACGGCAAGGTGCTGCGGGAATTCGGATCGTCGCCGTGGTCGATCGCCGAGGACTACATCTATCGCGAAGGCCAGCTCCTCGCCGGCGCACAGAGCGGTAGGAGTTTCCATCTCGACCATCTCGGAACGCCCCGCCTCGTCACCGACGGTTCCCACGCGAAGGTCGCGTACCACGTGTATCTCCCCTTCGGCGAGGAGATGACTGGCATCAACCAGGACATCACGAGACTCAAGTTCACCGGCCACGAACGCGACCTCGGCAACACCGCGAGCAACCAAGATGACCTGGACTATATGCA
>JBDTQG010000080.1:0-15546 GCA_039932315.1 Thermoanaerobaculia bacterium | reverse complement strand
GGAGGCCATGCGCGACGTAGGCCTCGATGCCGATGATCGGCTTGATGCCGGCCTTCGTCGCGCGATCGTAGAACTCGATGGCTCCGAAGAGGTTTCCGTGGTCGGTGAGGCTGATCGCGGGCATCCCGGCTGCGGCGGCCGCCTGGATCACGTCGTCGAGACGATTCGCTCCGTCGAGGAGGCTGTACTGACTATGGAGATGAAGGTGAACGAAATCGGTCATTCTTTGACGATCGGATCAGTCCCGCTGAACGGCCATGCGGTTCGCGCGGTAGATGTATTCGATTCCGGATCCGATGGTGAGCGCCGCCACCAGGTAGACCATGAAGAGCGCCGTGGCTTCGAGCCGCGGTCCGCGATTCGAGACGAGCACGGCGAGAATGGCGATCAACTGAGTCGCGGTGTTCGCCTTGCTCAGCGGCGACGGCGGAAAGCGCGACACTCCGACGGCAAGATGCAGAACCAGTGCGACGACGACGATGACCACGTCACGAGTGATTACCAGAGCGGTGACCCAGGCCGGGATCACCAGTCCGGCCCGCAGGTTCGGAATCGCGAGCATCACGTAGGCCGTCACCAGGAGAAGCTTGTCCGCGAGCGGATCGAGATAGGCGCCCAGGGCCGACTGCTGGCGCCAGAAACGCGCGATGAAGCCGTCCATGGCGTCGGTGACGCCGGCCAGGGCAAAGATCCACAACGCGAGCTTTGAATCGCCATCGATGATGGCGATCACGAACCACGGGATGAGCCCCATGCGCAGAATGGAAAGCAGATTGGGAATCGTGAAGTTCACCGGCTCTCCAGACGGTCGAGAGCGCGTCGCAGCATTTCGATCGCTTCCGCGCCCGAGAGTCCGCCTCCGGCCTGGCATTGGATCTCGTCGTCGAGAAGTCCGCAGGCAGCTCCGGCGCCGCAGATCTGGTCGCGCGCGATCGCGCGTGAACTCCCGCACTCTCCGGCTCTGTCGTTCAGGGCGAGCAGGCGCAGCAGCGCGGCGACGGCATCCGCGCGCCGGAGTCCGGCGTCGGGCGAGAAGCGATGCATCGCTTCATCGATCGTCATCAGCCCGAGATTGGCCACCCGCGCGATCGCTTCCCGCGACGGATGATCGACGATGTCCGAAGCGATCTGGCTCGCGCCCGGCCGGGCCGTCCGGATCTGCGGCACCGTCCAATAGAGCAGAACGGCGAAATCCGCGCGCGAGAGAACGGCGCGCCCGCGGAGGTCCTTCACCTGTTCAGGAGCGTTCTCCATCCGCCAGAGAAACTTCGCCCGCGCGAGCTCCCCTTGCACGGCGGCATCAGTCGGCGCCGCGGCGGCCGCGAGCTCGACCAGCGCCAGCCCGGCGCGAAGGTCTCCAACCGCCATCTCGAGCTGTCCCCGGCGCAAAGTCAGGGCAGCGTCCTTCGGATGGAGAGCCTGGAGCGCCTTGAGCGCGGAGAGCTCTGCCCGTGGATCGTCCCGGCTCCGGGCGATCTCCATCGCGGAGAGAATCGTCGGTTCGGCGTTCGGCCAGTAGCGCTCGAGAAGCGAAAGATGCCATGCCGAGGCTTCCTTGTGCCCGCTGCGCTGCGCCTCGACGAAACCGCGCCGCGCGCCGTCGAGAGCCTGTTCCGAAAGGCCGGTCGCTTGCCGAGCCGCGACCGCGGCCCGGGCCGAGACGGCGCTGTACGCGGAGAAGGCCTCCGGCAGGTTGCCCGCAGTCTCGAGGCTGCGCGCGAAGACGAGCGCAAGAGGCAGGCAGTCGCCGGCGGCGGCAGCGGCAGCGACCGGACGCAGTCTCGTCAAAGCCTCCTGCGCGCGGCCGGAGGCGAGCAGCGCCTGGGCCTGCAGCGTCAGTGCGGCGAGGAGACCGGGATCGCGAGCTGCCAGGCGCTCCCCGACGGCCAACGCCTGATTTGCATCGTTGGAGATCAGAAGCTCATCGTGCGCGCGCCGGATTTCGGACGCAACGGTTGCGGTCAAGGACTGAACGTCCGGTTCGCACGCCGTCGTCGGATCGATGAGGAATTCGCGCAGTGAGGCATCGACTCCGATCGGCGGCGCCGCCGTGCGCGGAGGCGCGCATGCAGCAGCGCTCCCCAGAATGAGGACGCCTGCCGCCGCAAGTCGGCGTCGGAACGGCATTCGAAACGCGGCCGGTCAGCTTTCGCCCGAATGGGCGATCGTCGCGATGGCGTGCTTGTAGATCATGACTTCACGCCCGGAGATCTCGACAACGACGGCAAAGCGATCGAAACGTCGAATCTTTCCTTCGAGGAGTTTCCCGGTCACGAGCTCGATGCTCATCGCTCGTCCATCTTTCAGGCTCTGGAAAAGAAAGCCGTCCTGGATGTTGATGCTCGGTTTGTTCATCCTACCCTCCGCCGTCCGGAGAACCGGCCGGCTCCGCGCTACCGGTGAACTCCGCCTGCTCGGTCATCTTCGCGATGCGAGCGAGCTCGGTCATATCCGCCATTTCAACCATCTCCTTCATCGACGCCAGACATTCTCCGGTGCTTCGGGCGTCCCACCAGACGATACCGGCTTCCTTCCGGAACCACGTCTCCTGACGCTTTGCAAAGCGCCGGGTCAACGTCACGACGCGCTGCAGAGCCGTTTCGAACTCGCACTCGCCGTCCAGGAACTCGACCCACTGGCGGTATCCGATCGCCTGGAATGCCGGCGACCCGCGCTCGACGCCACGCTCGAGCAGCTCGCGAACCTCGTCGAGCCAGCCCCGGTCCAGCATCGAGCGCACCCGGACTGCGATGGCATCGTACAGAACGCCGCGAGGAAGCGTCAATCCGACCTTGCGCATCGCTACCGCGCTGGCCCCGAATGGTTGCCGGGCGATCCAGGACGACAGCGGCTCACCGGTCGCCAGCGCAACCTCGAGAGCCCGCAGAATTCTCTGAGTATCGCCGCGTCCGAGGCGTCGTGCGGTCGCGGGGTCGACCCTGGCGAGCTCGTCAAAGAGAACCGGCAGCCCCGCGCTCTCGAGCCGGACCAGAAGCATGGCGCGGACCGCCGCATCGGACGCCGGCAGCGGCGCGATTCCGGACCAGAGTGCGCGGAGATAAAGACCGCTTCCGCCGACCAGGATCGCGACCTTGCCGCGGCGCTCGATGTCGCGCAGGACCTCGTGAGCGCGGCGCGAGAACTCGCCTGCCGAGTATCGTTCTGCGGGATCGAGAATGTCGATGAGGTGATGCGGCACGCTGCGCTGCTCCTCCACCGAGGGTTTTGCCGTACCAATGTCGAAGCCGCGATACACCTGCAGAGCATCTGCGTTGACGATTTCCCCGCCGACCGCAGCGGCGAATTCGAGCGCCAACGCGCTTTTTCCTGCGGCCGTGGGACCGACGATGGCGAAGATGCGGGACAGCACTTCTGCAGTTTACTCGCTGGGATCCCCGAGGACCGCCCGGGGAGAACCCGGGAAAGAAATGGAGAGCGGCGAGGACGCGCTCCATCGCAGCACGATTTCGCCGGAGAGATCCGTGCGCAAACTGCGGTCTCCGGCGCGCCGCAGGCGCTCGAGAACCTCGATGGCCGGATGCCCGAAGCGATTGCGTACCCCACAGGAAATCGTCGCCAACCGCGAGCCAGTTGCTGCCAGCAGCTCCGCGCCGGAAGAGGAACGGCCACCATGATGCGGCACCTTGAGAATGTCGCATCGCAGTGCCGAGCGATCGACGGACAAGAGGGCGTTCTCCCCAGCTCGTTCGATGTCTCCCGTAAGCAGGAGGCGGCGGCCCAGCGCCGCGACGCCGAGGACCAGAGACCGATCGTTGTCTCCACTCGCGCCGGCCCGCGGAGGGCCAAGGACGGCAAACGCAAGCCCCGCGAAAGTCGTCCTGTCGCCGGCGACGAAGCCGCGGAACCGCGCGCCCGAGAGTTCGAGAATTTCACGTACACACCCGGAACCGTGGAGCTCCGGAGCAGCCCAGACCTCGTCGATGGGGATGTAGCTCGCGACATCGACGAGACCGCCGCAGTGGTCGCTGTCCCCGTGCGACACCACCGCGACGTCGATTCGCGCGATGCCGCGGGCGGCAAGGAGTGGCAGCCAGACCTGCGCCGCGAGATCGCGTCCGCGATGCGGCCCCCAGCTCCCGCCGCCGTCGACGAGCATCGCCCTCCGTCCACGAATGAGGAGCGCTCCGTCCCCCTGACCGACATCTGCGACGATCCACTCGATCCCGGCCGCCGAATCGGCGCGCGCAGCGGGCGACGCCGTCGACAGCAGGACGAGCAGAACGGAGGCCCGCATCGTTCCGGGGTTGCGCACGGCGAAGATCGCGGCTGAGCCGAGGATCACTCCGAGCCACCAGGAGGGCGGCAACGGCAGTGTCAACCAGAGTCCGGTCGGCAGGTGCGGAAGCCAGCGATAAGGCCAGGCGATGAGGTCCAGCAACGTGGCCGCGACGTCCGGTAGCGCTGGAAACGTCGGCAGAACGAGTGCGAGCGCGATCCATCCGAGGGCACCGACGAGCAGCAAGCCTGCCAGCGGAACCGCGATGAGATTGATCAGCGTCGCGGCCGGAGAGAGACTCGAGAACGCCGCCAGGACCCAGGGCAGCGTCGCGGCCTGGGCGGACCAGGAGACGGCCAGGGCGTTGGCCCAGGGCGCTTTCGCACGCGGCCAGCCCTTCAGGCATCGCGGCGCGAGAACGATGAGCCCGAAGGTGGCGGAACAGGAGAGCGCAAAGCCGAGATTGCGCACCAGCCCGGGGTCGAAGATCACCATGATTCCTGCCGCGACCGCGAGCGTCTGCAGGGCGAATGCGGGACGCTCGAACACGCGGCCTCCGAGCACGGCCGCCGCCATCAGCGTCGCACGCAGAAGCGAAGGCGCCGGACCGACGAGCGCGAGATGCAGCAGGACCGCCGCAGCGACGACAAGGAAGCGCGTTCGCCTTCGGCAGTACGATGCGAGAGCTCCGGCCACGGCCGCGACGAGCGCAACGTTCATTCCGGAGACCGCGAGAAGATGGGCCAGACCGGCGCGGCGGAATCCGAGCTGCTCGCGCGCCGGAACGCTGTCGAGATCGCCGAGCAACAGCGCGCGAGCGTAGGCGACGCCGGGATGCCGCGCCGCACTCGAGGCGAGCGGTTTCTCGACCCTCGCCCGCAATCCGTTCAGGAGCTCATACGCCCAGGGCGGCGGCCGCTCGCTGGTCATCAACTGCGCCGATTTGACCCGCAGGTACAGCGCGCCGGGCGGAATGGCGTGAGCGTTCGCGAGACCCGGCGATCGTCCGAAATAACCGCGCACTCGCAGACGACTTCCAGGTTCCGGGAGCTCCCGGATCGCACCGATCTCGAGCCGGGTCGGCGGCGACTCCGTCCACAGCCGTGTTCCCTGGCGCACCGTCTCCGGGGCGAAGGGCGCGCTCGCGCCGCCCGCTTCGGGCCGCCAGTCGCCCGATACGGATCCGAGAACTTCCACCGGCCGGTCGAGGTCGAGTCCGGCGAGCGCCGGCGGGAGCTGAAGTCGCGCACAGAGCAGCCCCAGGAAAAGAGCCGCAAGCGAGGCTCCTGCCCTGCCGGCGAGCGCCGCAGACAGCGCGAGCCCGACCGCAAGGAGTCCGACCGGAGCCGGTACGAGCTCGCCGGCTGCGAATGCCGAGGCGAGAAGAAGCGCGACCGGAAGGACAGCCGGAGCCGAGGTCGTTCGCACGACCTCTAAGACGGAATCAGGCGGCGCTCTCTGGCGGGTCGAGTCGAGCTTCGGGAGAAAACAGCGACAGGACCGGCGCGTGAAAATGCCGGCGGGCGAGCTGCCCTGCGAGTCGCGCGCGCGCAATCTCGATTTCGTCGGCTGCCAGGCGACCGCGGAGGCGGGCGAGGGCCTCCTCGACCTGAGCTGCCTGCGCGCTCTTCTCTGCGGGGGAAAGTTCGTCGAGAAGCGTGGCGACGAAATCCCGGTCCAGATCCTGAAGGCTCTCTTCGACCTGATCATCGGGCAGGAGCGGCGTCCCCGACGCAGCAGAGCCCGCGAGTGCGGCGAGTGCGGCGAGCCAGCGATCTCGCTGCGGCAGCTCGACCGGGACGTGCGCGGCAAGGTTCGTGAGCCGCACGCTCAGCGGCAGGGGCGGATCGAGCTCGGCGCGTCCGCCGGCCTGCATCGCCTGCGACTCCTCCCAGGCGTTCTCCACCGCGGCGCGGAAGTAGCGCAAGCCGGAGATCGCCCGGCCCTTGCGCGTCTGCTGCCGTTCGAAGAGTCTGGCCATGACGTCATGAACGAGCTCCGGCGGAACTCCCAGCCGATGCCAGCCCTGCGCGACCTGCCAATCGGCTGCCGAAAGGAGTACGGCCTGCTGACGCAGGCCGAGGAAGGACTTCTCGATCGCCAGGAAGTAGGCGTGATCCTCGGGCGAGGGTCCGCCGTCAGGATCGGTTGCGGTCATAGATCAGTTTCAGACCGATCATCGTCAGCATGGGTTCGGTCTTGCGGATGAACCGCGAACCGCTCGCGATGAGCTCCGCCTGCCCTCCCGTCGCGACGATCTCCCGCAGGTCGGGCGTTTCCTTCACCAGGCGCTCCAGAATGCCGTCGACGAGCCCGATGTAACCGAAGTAGATTCCCGCCTGCATCGCGCTCGCGGTGTTCCTCCCGACGAGCTCGGCCGGGCGTTTGACATCGACGCGATAGAGGCGCGACGCATGCGCGAAAAGCGCTTCGGCCGAGATCAGTATCCCGGGAGAGATGATGCCGCCGGCATACTCTCCGGCCGCATTCACGAGGTCGAACGTCGTCGCGGTCCCGAAGTCGACCACCACAACGGGCGAACCGTAGAGCTCACGCGCAGCGACGGCATTGACGATCCGGTCCGCGCCGACTTCGGCGGGATTGTCGTAGCGGATCGGCATGCCCGTGCGGACGCCGGGCTCGACATAGAGCGGCGGACGGCCGAAGAATTCGGCAGAGAGTCGCGAGAGCGTCGTGTTCAGCGGCGGAACCACCGACGATACGACCACCGCCGAGGCCGACGCGGGGTCGATTCCGGCGCGCGCGAAAAGCGGCAGGAGCATCGCTCCGTATTCGTCCGCGGTGCGCTCCGTGTCCGTCGAGAGCCGGAAGTGCGCCACGAGATCGTCGCCTCTGTAGATGCCGAAAACCGTGTTCGTGTTCCCTACGTCGACGGCCACCAGCACGCCCGCCAGTTTCTCCGCTTTCACCACGAGAACACCTCCCCCGATCGAACCTGCCGCTCTCCGTCCGCGGTCGTGAGTCTCAGGAATCCGCGGGCGTCGAAACCGGCGAATGTCCCTTCGACCTCTTCGGCGCCGAGACGAAAACGCAGTCGATCGCCGGGCTTGTGAACGGCAAGGTGCGCGTAGCGATCTCCCCAGCCGCTCTCCTCGCTGGTCGCCGCGTTCCACAGCGCGGTCAGTGCGCCGATCACGAAGGGCACGAAGTCCGGTGCTGCCTTGCCTCGTGACGCACTGGCTTCGACGAGAGCGGTCGCATTCTCAAGGCGGCCGGAAATGGGGACGAGGTAGTTCAAGCCGACTCCGACGATCGCCCACGAATCGGCGGGCGGCGCCGGAGTGACCGCGTCGACCAGGATCCCGCCGAGCTTCTCGCGATCGACGACGAGATCGTTGGGCCACTTGATCCGACAGCCGTCTCCGAGCGTTCGATTGACGTACTCTGCGAGCGCCACGGCGACGCGCACGGGAAGGTCCTGAAGTCGCTCGCGATCGGGGACCGGCAACACGAGACTGGCGTACAGACCTGCCCCAGCGGGGCTCCACCAGGAGCGGCCCTCTCTCCCCCTGCCGGCCTGTTGCTCGAGCGCGACGACGACGAACGGCAGGGGACCCTCATCCTCGTGCACACACTGGTCGAGAAGCGTCCGCGCCAGGCGCTGCGTCGAGTCGATGCGGGAATGGAAAATTCCGCCGAGGGGAGTTCCCGGAGCGCCACCCAATCCTCGCTGCCACTCCTGGCAAAGCGCTTCTACGGTCGGCGCCGGACGCTGTGCCGTCAACGGCGCGCCGGTGAGGTCCTTTTCCACGGCCGCTCAGCCCGGCCCTGAGACGGGCTGAAGGACGCCGCGCAAACGCTCCCGGTCGAGCTCGAGCGCCGCGAGATTCCGGCGCGCGCCCTCGACGACAGCTGCCGGCGCCTTTGCCGTGAACGATTCGCTTTCGAGCTTCGCCCGGACGTTCGAGATGTTCGCCTCGACCTTGTCGAGCTCGAGCTGAAGCTTCGCGAGGTCCACCGGCGCGGCTTCGACGTCGAAGACCAGCGTCATTTCGACGTTTTCGAGAATGTGCTTGTGGAGCGCTCCCGCCGGCGCCGGGCCGGAGATCACCTGCTTCATTCCGGCGATGGAGCGCAGCAGCGTGAGCACGGTTTCCGACTGGAGAAATCCCATTCGTTCGACGACAGCTTCTTGTGCTCCCGGCTTGGCCGCGCGAATGTAGAGGTCAGCCTTCGCGCGATGGGTGAGCTTTCTGTCGGCGCGATCGTTGCGGGCGATCGTCACAACCTCGCGCAGGAGGGAAATCTCCAGCCCTTCTGCCGCCGAAAGCCGCCAGGCCAGCGCAGCGTCGGGATAGGCCGCGAGACAGATCGTCTGCGGGTGAATGAGCTCGTGTCCGGGCAGCTTCTGCCAGAGCTCTTCCGTCAGGAACGGCATCACCGGATGCAGCAGACGCAGCGCGCGATCGAGAACCAGAAGAAGCACTCCCTTCACCAGCAGCCGTTCGCTTCCCGCTTCGAGGCCGGGCTTCGCCATCTCGATGTACCAGTCGCAGAAATCGCTCCAGAAAAAATGGTACAGATCGCGGCAGGCGAGATCGAACCTGAACTCCTCCAGAGCCCGGTCGACGCTCGCACTCACCTCGGCGAGTCGCGACAGGATCCAGCGCTCCGGAAGCGCGAGGCGCTCGAAGTCGATGGCTGCGGGAATCGTCGCGCCTTCGACCTTGGAGAGGACGAACCGGGTCGCGTTCCAGATCTTGTTGCCGAAAGCGCGGTTTCCCGCCATCACCTGCGGATCGAGCGGAATGTCGCGACCCGGACTGTCGAGACTTGCCAGCGTGAAGCGCACCGCATCCGCGCCATGTTCCTGGATCAGATCTTCCGGATCGAGAACGTTGCCTTTGGTTTTCGACATCTTGACGCCGTCGGCGTCGCGCACGAGACCGGTGAGATGAACGCGGGCGAACGGACTCTGACCGGTGAAGTGCAGCCCCATCATCGCCATGCGTGCTACCCAGAAAAACAGGATGTCGAAGCCGGTGATGAGCACCTGCGTCGGGTAGAAGTAGGCGAGGTCGCGAGTTTCATGCGGCCAGCCCAGCGTCGAGAACGGCCAGAGGGCGGAGGAAAACCAGGTGTCGAGAACGTCGGAGTCCTGGGTGAGCTCGTGGGTACCCGCCTTCTCCACCGCGTCCTCGCGCGTCCGCGCGACGAAACAGTTTCCCGCCCCGTCGTACCAGGCGGGAATCTGGTGCCCCCACCAGAGCTGGCGTGAAATGCACCACGGCCGGATATTGGCGAGCCAGTGCTCCCAGGTCTTTCCCCACGAAGCGGGAACGAGCTCGAGTCGGCCGTCCGCATGGGCGGCCAGAGCGTCTGCCGCCATGGTCGAAACGTCGCAGAACCACTGCGTCGACATGAGCGGCTGGACCCTCACGCCACTGCGCTGACAGAAGCCGACGTTGTGAACGTAGTCTTCGACGTGGACGAGCTGACCCGCTGCCGTGAGCTTTTCGAGCAGAAGTCCGCGCGCGGTGTCGACGTCGAGGCCCGCGAAATCCGCGCCAGAGGCCGCGGTCATCCGCCCTTTGCGATCGATGACCTGAATTCCGGGCAGTCCGTGACGGCGCCCCGTCTCGAAATCGGCGAGGTCGTGGAAAGGAGTGACCTTGACCACACCGGTGCCGAACTCGCGCTCGACGGAGCTGTCGGCAACGATCGGAATGGAACGCCCCGCGACGGGAACGACCGCGCGCTTTCCGACCAGATGCCGGTAGCGCTCGTCCTCGGGGTGGACGGCAAGCGCGGTATCTCCGAGAAGTGTCTCCGGCCGCGTCGTCGCGACGACGACGCGTTCTGCCGTTTCTCCATCCGCGATTTCGATCTCGTAGGCGATCTTCCACAGCTTGTCGCGCACCTCGCGCATCTCCACTTCGAGATCCGAAATGGCGGTGTCGAGTCCGGTCGACCAGTTGACGAGGTATTCGCCGCGCCGGATGCGCCCTTCTTCAAACAGCCGGACGAATGCTTCACGGACCGCGAGCGACAGACCTTCGTCGAGCGTGAAGCGCTCTCGCGACCAGTCGCAGGAAGCACCCAGAAGGTCGAGCTGGCGCCGGATATTGCCGTGGTACTGCTCTTTCCATGCCCAGACACGTTCGAGAAACTTTTCGCGTCCGAGATCGTGCTTGCTCTTGCCTTCCTTCGCCAGGTCGCGCTCGACCATGAGCTGTGTCGCGATGCCCGCGTGATCGGTGCCCGGTAGCCAGAGCGAATTCCGTCCCTGCATGCGCCGCCAACGGGTGAGAAGATCCTGCAACGTCGACTGCAGCGCATGCCCCATGTGCAGCTTGCCCGTGACATTCGGCGGCGGGATCATGATGCAGAAGGGCTGCGGAGCGCCGGCCGCGGCAGGGTTTTCCGGCACCCCGCAGACGAAGTAGTCGCGAGCTGCCCACTCCCGCTGCCAGCGCCCTTCGTAGCTCGCGGGATCGAAGCGTTTTTCCATTTCAGTCATTGGAAGGACCGGAGTGTCGTCCACATGGCGGCAGGGACGAACGCCACGCGCCAGAAGCTGGGTAGTCGCGCATTGAACTTCGAGAAACTAGTCGATCGAAGACTCGAGCTCGCGAATCCGGCTCTTGAGCAGAACTTCGGCGAGGTCGGGAACGACCTCCCATGCCACGTCACGCACCGGCTTGTCGCCCACCAGCTCGATCATTCGGCGAGCGATGCGATCGATGTCCGCGTCCGAAAGACCGGCGACGGGCGCTTCGTACGCGACCGCGCGCGGCGCCGGCTCGGAAAGCGAGAATGCCTGAGGCTCGGGCGCGCTCGGCTCGAATTGGGGAATCTCATCGAATACCGGCTCGAGGGCCGGCGCAAAAGTTGTCAAGGGAAGCGCCTTGGGGAGCGGCTGCGCATCGGCGAGCGGCAGCATTTCGTCACCCACCGGCTCCCAGATCTCCTCGGCGACCGGCGAGAGCTCTGCCGGCTGAACCGGAGGCGGAGCCGGTGCGAACGACGCCGACGGAACGGCGAGCGACGACGCGACCGAGAGCTCGCGAACCCGTCGCATGAGCTCCTGAGAGTCGAACGGCTTCTTCAGATGTCCGTCGGCGCCGGAGCGCGCTGCCTCTTCGGAGTCGAACGCTTCGAAGGTTCCAACCAGCAACAGAACCGGTACCGAAGGATAGAGCTCCTTCGAACGCCGGCTGACTTCGTAGCCGTCGGCACCCGGCATGTGAATGTCGGCGATGACGATATCGGGCTTCGATTCGCCGAGCCGCGCGATCGCCTCGGCGCCGTTGGCGACTGCGGAGACCCGGAAATCCTCGTCCATGAAAGTGAGCTCCACCACTTTCTGGATCGTCACGCTGTCGTCGGCCAGCAGAATCGTCTTCGTCATGGCTTCTCCGCCTCTCCTCCCGGGCGTCCCGCAGGCAACCCGGGGAACTTCAGCTCAAGCTCGAACGAGGCGCTGTTCGAGGTACTTCACGATGTCCACCGTCGACGTCCCGGGGAGAAAGATCTGATCGATTCCGGCCTGCTTCAGCGCCGGGACGTCGCGATCGGGAATGATCCCGCCGGCAAAAACGAGGACGTCGTCGGCCCCCGCTTCCCGCAGCAGCCGGATCACCTCCGGCAGCAGCCGGTTGTGAGCGCCGGAGAGGATCGACAGACCCACGGCGTCGACATCCTCCTGCACCGCTGCTGCAGCGATCTGTTCCGGCGTCTGGCGCAGACCGGTATAGATCACTTCGTAACCCGCATCCCGCAACGCCCGAGCCACCACTTTCGCCCCGCGATCATGGCCGTCGAGACCCGGCTTGGCGATCAGGATGCGGCGGTTGATCTCGGGCATCCGCTTGATTCTAACAGGGAAACTCCCAGGTTGAGTCCTGGCCCGGGCGTCCCGCAAGCGAACGCACCGAGCCGGCGGCGGTCCGCGGTCAATTCCCGATGTAGCCCAGAGCCTTCAGCTGTTTCTTCAGGTCCTCGTCGATATTCGCCGGAACCTCCTCGTCGCGCTCGTTCGCCCCACCTTCCATGATCGTGCCGAGCTTCGCCCGCAGCTCGGCGACTCTCGCCGCGAGACCCGGCGCCAGGTCGATCTGTTCTCCCGGATCGCGCTTGAGATCGTAGAGCTCGAACGTCTCGTTCTTCGCCCATTTGTTGCGGCGTGGAATGGAGAGAATGAACTTGAATCGCGGCGTTCGCAGAGACTTCTGTTCGTGGTCGTGGACGTTCGTATGTTCGGAGAACGCTTCGCGCGCCGGCAGTGAACCTCCGCCCTGAAGCATCGAAACGAGGCTTCTCCCGTTGACCGCCGCCGGGAGCGGGATATGCAGCAGTTCGAGCAGCGTGGGATAGAGGTCGACCAGCTCCACCTGATCGTCGATCACGCCCTGAGTCAGCGCCTTTCCCTTGCCGGCGAGCGTGAGCTCCTGGCGAACGCTTTTCGGGAGGTAGACGAGAAGCGGAATGTGGATCTGATGATCGTAGAGGTTCTGTCCATGACCCCACGAGCCATGTTCCCAGAACTGCTCACCGTGATCGCTGGTGACGATGACGATCGAGTTCTCGAACATTCCCGCACTCTCGAAGCCGGCGAAAAGTTCGGCCAGCTTGCCGTCGGTGAAGGCGATATCGCTGTCATAGAGCGCCTTCGCGTACTCCTTCTCTTCAGGGGAAAAGCGCTTGCGCAGCTGGTTGAAGATGTCCTTCGAAAATGTGCCGGAGAGCCGGCCTGCCGGCAGTCCCTGCGCAAAACTCGTGTGGGTGTAGGGCTCGTGAATCTCGTAGCAATGCAGGAACAGGAAGAAAGGCAGCTCCGCCCGCGCCCGCGTCCAATCGACGACTTTTTTTGATTCATGAATCCAGTCCCAGACGCGGAAAATCTCGAATCCGCGATCGAAACCGAGCGTCGAGTCGACCTGTCCGCCGCCCGTCGCAGCGAACGTCTGATAGCCGTTGCGGTACAGAACTTCGCTGATCTTCGGCGGGTTCAGTCCGCCGCGCGACGCCGGATAGACGCCGGAAAGCATCGAGCGGTGCGACGGCCGCGTCCACGGCGCCTGGCTGATGGCGGTGCTGAACCGCAGGCCTCGCGCGGCAAGAGCGTCGAGTGTCGGCGTCGTGGGCCGGCCATAGCCATAGGAGCTCAGGTGATCGGCGCGCAGCGTGTCGAGACTGATCCACACGACGTTCGGCCGGGCCGGTGCCGCTTTCGGGGCGACGAAGATGTGCGGCGCGGACCAGGCGCCCACCAGATCGGGAGAGTCCGCCGGCGGAGCGATGAACTGAAGGTCGATCCGCTTTCCGTTCCAGGGAGCGAGGTCGACCTCTTCGTCGAACCACTTTCCCGGCACCTCCCCAGCGACGTTTCGGTCGTAGACGATCTTTCCCTCACTGCCGGGATCGCCGACGCGGACCTGCAACTGAAGGGAGCCGCCCTTCGCCGTGGTGTCGAGAACTCCGACACCGAAGCGAAGCCGTCCACCGTCGGGAACGGTCAGAGCGTAGCGGTAGGAGGATCCAGCCGGAGCGACGAGCGAGAGGCGCTCTTCCCGGGTGAACACCTCGCCCAGGCGAACGCGGGCGATATACGGCGGACCCGCCGAATCGTAGGGCGCGAGATCGCTGCCGTCGCGGAGACCCGAGGCCGGCCAGGCTCGCCCCTGCGGCCAGGTGACCTCGGGCTTCACCGTGCCATCGAGCAGGCGCACGCCGACGACGGGAACCTTCTCGGTTGGCGCCGGATTGCAGGCGACGGCGGCGAGCAGCAGAGGCGCGAACCAGCGGAGCTCGATTCTCAGAACGCTCCCCGGAAATAGACCAGATCGGTTCCGGGCGGCAGGTAGCCCAGCTGCCGGAGGAGACTCACGACCTGACCGCGGTGATAGGTCGCATGGTTGACGAAGTGCAACAGGACCACGTGGAACTCCTTCGTATGGACTTCGCCCTTGAGGTTCGTCCAGGTGAACTGCTGCGAAATCTGATCTTCGACGAGAGACGCGAGGAAAAACTCGAGCTGGGGCCAGAAGTCCTCGAAACTCGCGCCCAGCGCCTCGACGGTCGGGTAGTCCTCGACCGTCGGGATGTGCGAAAGCGGAATGCCCAGGAAGCGGGAGAGCCACAGCTGCTCGGAGCCCAGGATGTGCGCCATCGTGCCCAGGAGCGAGCCGAAGCTGGTTCCGGTTTCGCGGCTCAGGTCTTCCGGACGAACGTCGCGCAGCGACTCGAGAAGCAGCCGATCCGCCCAGATCGTGTAGGCGATCAGGCCGCGGATGGTTTGTACCAGCGAACTCATTTCGACCTCAGTCCACCGACGATCTCGCGCTCTTCGACAGTCACGGGGATTCTCCTCGCTGCGATGCGGAACCGAGTATAAGGCGGTGAGACCCGAGCCGGGAGCTGCGGAGTCGCTGGGCTTTCAGGCCGGCGGTGGATCGGCGAGCTCCTGCCTCAGGCCGCTCAGCATTCCGCGCACTTTCGCAGCGACCGCCGCCGCATTGCCGCGCGGCAGTTCCCGCAGGAAAGCGGCGGGGATCGCGATCGCCGTCCAGGCGAGATAGGTCGCCCAGCCCATGAGCCCGGCGTACCGCCGGACGAAAATCGCCGTCGATCTGCCGGTGCGAAAGGTCCGGCCGGCAGTGTAGCCGCCGGTCGTCGGCGACACCATGTGCCAGAGGCGCGCACGGTGGGCATAGAGGCAGACGAATCCAGCCCGTTTCATCCGTACGCACCAGTCCGCGTCTTCGACGGAGACGTGGTACACGGGATCCCAGAGTCCGGTCGCGACGAGAGCCTGCCGGCGAATCAGCATCAGTGCGCCGTTCACGTAGTCGACCTCGGCATCGACGTCGAACTGCCCCCGGTCAAGCTCCCCCATCCCGCGTTCGTGCGTCACTGACTCGCGGAACCTGAGGTCGCCGCCGGCCGACCAGAGGCGATTGCGATCGCCGAAGTAGTAGAAACACTTGGGTCCGATGCAGCCGGCGGAAGGCGCGCGCCCGGCGGCCTGCACCAGCTCGGCAAGGAGGTCCGGGGCGACCTCGATGTCGTTGTTCATCGGCATGAGAAAGTCCCAGCCCTCTTCGAGGCCGAGGCGGAATCCGAGATTCAGTCCGCCGGAAATTCCCAGATTGACCTCGGTGCGAAGCTGGCGTACCGCCGGAAATTGAGTCGACAGCGCCTCTACTGCCGCGGCGGACCCGTCGGTCGAGCCGTTGTCGACGACCAGAATTCCGAGCTCGGGATAATCGAGCGCGAGAAGGCTGTCGATCGTCGACAGCGTCATCTCCCGGCCATTGAAGTTGAGCACGATGGCCAGCACCCGAGGG
>JBDTQG010000079.1:0-15768 GCA_039932315.1 Thermoanaerobaculia bacterium | reverse complement strand
GTCGGCGAAGTAGTAGTAGAGGTTGCCGGCCGTCATGCCGAGCTCGGCGGCGATCTCGCGCATTCCGGCAGAGGCCAGACCCTCACGGCGAAAGAGGCGCGACGCTGCGGCCAGAATTTCTCGCCGCCGGGCATCGGCGCCGCTGCCGCGCGGAGCGCTCCAGGGCGTGGTGTCGGCAGTCGGCGCCGCGGCAATCGGCGCACTCGTGCGGGAACGCGCCGTCGGATTTTGAACCATGGTTCAAATTCTCTCCGAGCGCGCCCGCGAGGTCAAGGAGTCGGAGCGGACCGGCGCGGACGAATCCTCTGCGGACACTGTCCGTATAGTAGGACTGAGGGCAAGGCTGCATGCCGCGATGGCGACTATCGAAGCTGGTGACGGTGTTTGGCGGCCTGGCGCTCGCCTTCGCCCTGCTGTCGATCGTCGACATCCTGCTGCCACGGCCTTACGACGGCGTCGTCCTCGAGGCCGATCAGTGGGGGATCCTGTCGGTTCGTGAGGTCGTCGCCGGGTCGGGCGCGGACCTCGCGGGAATCCAGCCCGGCGACCGGATCGCCGGCATCGATCGCACGGTTCTCGCTTCGAGCGCGCACGCCAGCCGTCTCCTCGCCCGCCACCAGATCGGCGACGAGGTCCCGTACCTGCTGCGCCGCGCGAACGGCCTCGAAGAGGTGCGCGTTCACCTCGGCCGCCGGTTCATCGGCAGCGCTCCCTACTTTTACGCCTGCCTTCTCGGGTTTGCTTTCTTCGCCGTGGCGCTCTTCGTGCGCCGGCGCCAACCCGAGCTCCGCGCCGCCCAGATCTTCTACCTCGTCGGCGCGCTCTTCCTGCTTTTTCTCGTCTGCCGTCTGCGTCCGGCGTCCTATGGCTGGATCGACAATCTGGTCCTCGAGGCCGGCGCGCTCGCCCTCCTGCTGTTGCCGGCCTGCTTCCTGCACTTCTTTCTCGTCTTTCCGCGTCCGATCTCGCTTCGCCCTGCGATCGGAGATCCGGACTTCAAGCGGCGCCGGCGGCGGTGGCTTCTTCTGCTCACCTCGCTCTACGTGCTGCCGCCGGTCGTTTTCCTGGTGGCGATCGGGCTCTGGCGCCACGCGGGTGTCACGCCGCGCCTGATCACCGGCGCTCCCGAAGCCAGCTGGTGGGTGCTGGGTGCGTACATCCTGGTCGGACTCGCGACGCTCGCCTGGAATGCCCGTGCGACCCGGGATCCCCGGCAGCGCCGGGGCATCGCGCTGGTCTTCGCCGGTTCGCTCTTCGGGCTGCTCCCGTTCCTCGGTCTCGCGGTCGCGCGGCCGGCCTGGCTCTACAGCGAGCCCCAGGCGTTCGCGCTGCTGTTGCCGCTCACTCTCGTGCCGCTGACGTTCGCTTTCGCCATCATCCGGTTCGGTCTGCTCGACATCCGGGTCATGGTGCGTCGCAGCCTCGTCTACTCGATCGTCACCGTGGGAGTCGCTGCGGTCTATTCGATCGCGCTCGCCCTGGTGAACGCTTTCGCGCTGGGCTCCCAGTTCTCGGCGTCGCGGGCCTTCCCGATTCTCTTCGCGCTCGGAGTGCTGCTGTTGCTCGAGCCGCTCCGCCATCGGCTGCAGGCCATGATCGACCGGTTCGTTCACGCCGATCGCCGGCGGCTCGAAGAGGCGATCCGCAAACTCGGGCGCGCGATCGCGGCCGAGATCGATCCGCGCCCGGTCGTCCGCGATGTCGTCGAGCGCCTGCCGAAGATCCTCGGGCTTCATTTCGCCGCTCTCTACCTCGAGCGGGACGGTGAGCTCGAGCGCGCAGCGGGTGCCGAACACCTGCCCGCGCGCCTGCCGCTCCTCGCGCCGCTGCACGATGCCCTGGCGGCGAAGGGGGAGCCCGTGCCGCTCGCGGAAATCGCGCGGCTGGTCCCCGATTCGAGCGCGGTGCGCGAGCTCGCTCTGCTTCTCGAACCGACCGGCGTCGAGATCGTCGGCGACCTGACGTCGCCGCGGCGCAAGATCGGTCTCGTGCTGCTCTCGGGAACGACGGGCCAGATCGAGATCGGCGACGAGGTCAGGACCCTGCTCGGTAGCCTTTTCGGTCAAGCCGCACTGGCGATCGAAACCAGCCGGCTGGTCGCCGAGCGCACGCAGCAGGCGGAGCTCGAGCGTGAGCTCGAAATCGCGTCGAGCGTCCAGGCGGAGCTTCTTCCGCGCGTCCTGCATTTCGGCGAGGGCTGGTCGGTGGCCGCCGTCTGCCGCGCCGCACGCCATGTCGGCGGCGACTTCTATACCGAGCTCCCGGCGGGACTGAACGGCAATCGCGCGATCGTTTTCGGCGATGTGGCCGGGAAGTCGGTCGCCGGCGCCCTGGTCATGATGGCGGCGCATGAGGCGCTGCAGACCCTCGCTCTTTCGCATCGGGATCCGGAAACTCTTTTCGCCCTGGCCAATCGCCGGCTCTACGGGCTGGGGACGAAGAAGTCGTTCGTCGCTCTCGGCTGGGTCGCTGCGTCCGACGACGGCGAGGGGATCGACTATCTCCTCGCCGGACAGCCGCAACTGCTGGTGCGCTCCGCCTCGGGCGGCGTGCGCGAGCTGCCGCTTCCTCCGCATCGCCTTCCGCTCGGCGCGCTGCTCGACGGGCGTTACGTCGCCAGCCGAGCCGCTGTGTCGCCGGGCGACGTCATCCTTGGCTACTCGGATGGCGTCACCGAAGCCCAGGCGCCCGACGGCGAGCTCTTCGGCGACGACCGGCTGATCCGTGTGCTGGCCGGTGCCGACGGCGGCCCGCACGAAATCATTCGCCAGATTCTGGCGGCGATCGCGGCTTTCACCCGCGGCGCCGATCCCTACGACGACATCACTCTGGTCGCGATCTCCCGCGACGGAGGAGGAGAAATATGCACCGCCGCGCACTGATCGTCATCCTCACAGCCGCCGCGCTGGTCACGGTCGCGGTCGCGCTGCCGCGCCTGCTCGCGGATCGTTCCCGCGACTGGTCGACGGACTCGCCGGCGGCCCGCACCGCTTTCCAGGCCGGCCTCGACGCGCGGATGCGGTTCTACCTCGCGGACGCAGCGACGAGCTTCCGCCGCGCGGTCGAGCTCGATCCGGATTTCGCGGCGGCCAAGGTGCAGCTGCTCGATCTCACCCATGACAGCGAAGAGCACCAGTCACTTCTCGCACAGATCGCCGGGATCGACGTCTCGCGCCTCAACGAGCGCGAGTGCTTCCTCGTCGAGCTCGCGCGTGCGAAAAGGGATCACCAGGCCGAGATCACCGGGAGGTTTCTCAAGTCGCATCCGCGCGATTCCTGGGGACTGTTCATCGCCGCCGGCCAGGCCTGGGATCACGAAGAGTGGGAGACGGCGGGGGCGCTCTATCGCCGGCTGCTCGAAGTGGATCCGAACTGGGTTCTGGCGCGCAACAATCTCGGCTACATGTCGATGGCGCAGGCGCGGTTCGCCGAGGCAGAAGAGCAGTTCCGGACATACGCCTATGTGGCTCCCGACCAGGCCAATCCGCACGACTCGCTGGGTGAGCTGTTGAGCCTCCTGGGGCGCTATGACGAAGCGCGTTCGGAGCTCGAACAGGCGCTCGCGATCCGGCCGGATTTCTGCGCTTCCTACGAGCATCTGATCGGAATCGCGATCTTCGAAGGCAAGCCGGAGGCGATCGAACCCATCGCGGCGCGTGCCGAAACGCATTGCTCGCCGGCCATGGCCGCCGCGCTCCGTTGCGAAGGAAAGTACTTCGCTGCCTACGTCGCGAAGGACTTCACCGCGCCTTGGCGCGAGGGTTTCGCTTCCTGCGTCGGCAAGCCGGGGGACCGCGGCGTCCTGTTCTATCGCATGGCGCTCATGGCCGGCGAGATGAAAGAGGTCGATGCGGAGGAGGCTGCGCTGGCGAAAGCGGTCGAGGACAGTCGCACCGCCGGCTATGGCCGCGGCAAGGGACGGATGATCGAAGCGCAAAGTTTCCACGTTCGCGGCCTGCGCAAGCTTTACGAAGGGGATCCGGCGGCGGCCGCGGCGCTCTTCCGTTCGGCCGATGAACGCGCCTCTTTCTGGAGCGCCGGAGAAGGGCGGTTGAAGCTTTTCAACGAGCTCAATCTCGCCCTCGCCCTCGAACGCTCGGGCGACGAGAACGATGCCACCGCCGAACGGGCCCGGGTGAAAGCGATCAATCCGGCTTTCGCTGCGATCTTCCCCAAGATCGCCGAACGCAGCCCGGGCGGCTCGCGGATGTAGCGAAAGAGGGCCGCTGCCGCCGGAATTGCGGAGTCGCCGGTTCGGGTGGGTGCCCGAGTCTGAAACCGCAGCCGCTAGCCGTGCATCCGAGGTTCATCCGGGGAGGTTCGTCATGTCCATCGATCGGCGTCGTCTTCTTGCCATTGCTGTTGCCGGAGCCGCCGCATCCGTCCTGCCGCGGGGGGAGCCCGCGTCCGCTGCTGCCGGAAGTGTCTCCGCAGCGAGTCGACCCGGCGCGCTCTTCGGCGCGGATGGCAACCCCGACTGGACGAGCGTACGGGGCGAGTTCGAGCTCGATCCGGACTGGATCCATCTCGGCAGCTTCTTTCTCGCCTCGAATCCGCGCGTCGTGCGAGACGCCATGGCGCGTTATCGCCGGGAGATCGACGCCAATCCGCTGAGCATCGACCGGCTCTTCCAGCCCGCGCACACCGACGACAATCGGGCGACGCGCACCCGTCTGGCGCTCGCCTCCTATCTCGGCGGACGACGCGACGAGATAGCGCTCAGCCCCAACACCACGACCGGCCTCGCGCTGCTCTACAACGGTCTGCGGATTCGAACCGATCAGGAGATTCTGGTCACCGAGCACGATCACTACGTCCATCACGAAGCTGTTCGCTATGCCGCCGAGCGCTCAGGGGCCGCGGTGCGCTTCGTTGCGCTGCACGAAGGCTCCGCGACCGCATCGGCGGCCGCGATGGTCGACCGCCTGCGGCAAGCGATCGCGCCGCGAACGCGGGTCGTCGGTCTCACGTGGGTGCACTCGTCGACGGGTCTCAAGCTGCCGATCGCCGAGCTTGCTGCGGTGGTGATGCAAGCGAACACGGGACGGTCCGAGGCGGACCGTTGCCTGTTGATCGTTGATGGCGTCCACGGTTTCGGGGTCGAGGATGTCGATGCGGCCCGTCTCGGCGCCGACTTCTTCGTGGCCTCGGCCCACAAGTGGCTCCTCGCCCCGCGCGGAACTGGCGTGATCTGGGGGCGGGCCGAGTCCTGGCCGGCGATCCGGCCGACGATTCCCAACTTCGATCCCGACGGCGGTGCTGCCTACGGTGCCTGGAAGGAACGCGCTCCGCTGCCGGCGACGCGCGCTGCGTTCATCTCACCCGGCGGTTTCATCGCGTATGAGAATCAGTTTGCGGTCGCGGATGCGATCGCTTTCCATCGCGAACTGGGTCGGGCGCGCATTACCGCGAGAATCCACGAGCTCAATGCCCAGATCCGCCAGGGGCTGGCGGCGATCAAGGGAGTCACGCTGCACACGCCCGTCGACGGGTCGCTCGCTGCGGGGATCGCCTGCTTCGAGGTTGCGGGGATGAAGCCCGAGGCCGTGGTGGAGAGGCTCGCCGTGCGGAGGATCCACGCCACGACGTCGCCATACAAGGTTTCCTACGCGCGCCTCGCCGCCGGCATCATGAACTCACCCGGCGAGATCGACACCGCGCTCGCTGCGGTGCGCGATCTCGCCGGCGCCTGAAGCGGCGCGATCGGAAAGTTATTCGCTGCGGGTGACCTTGAGAATCCGTCGCGGCTGCGCTTCGAGATTCTCGATGTCGACCTTGCCGTCCTTCTCGAGCTGGATTTTCGCGGCGGCGAGCATCTCGCCGCTGCCGATGCCGGCGCCGTCCACTTCGAGCTCGACCAGAGTGTACGGATACTCCTTGGAGCGGCTACCGCGAACGATCTCGCCGAAGCTGATCGGGCGCGAAACGATCAGAACCAGGTGGCGCGTCTGGAGCTCCTGATCTTCGAAGACATGAGCCGAAGCGACCGGGTAGCTCAACTTGTCGCCGATCTGGATCCGTCCGACTTCGAGCTTGGAGAGCGCTGTCTCGAGAGCCCGATGCCCTTTGCTCTTGAGGAGACCGACCAGCCGATCGGTTTCGTCGGCCGAGGTGAATTCGTTGATCACGACCTTGATGCGCTGCGAGCCGGTGCGCGGGAAGCTGCCGGTATTCGGCAGGAGATTTCCGGAGTAGACCTCACGCGCCTGTGCGGCGACGGAAGACCCCAGAGCGAGCGCTGCGATGACGAGAACCTGCGACAACTTCTTCATTTTTCCTCCCCTGCGGTCGAGGTTGCCTTCGTTCGACCGGACAAGAAGACTCTGCAACCGCCGTTCCAGCCTGCGCGCGCCGATTTCGCGCCCTGACTCCCGTCAGTGCGGCTCCCTGTCGAACGGCAGGGGACTTGCTAGGCTAGTCGAGGTGCGCCGCTCTCCCGTTACCTCTACCGTTGTCGGTTTCGGTCTCCTTGCGCTGCTTGGAGCGTGCGCTTCGCACTCGGGCAAGGCGCCGGCAACCGCCTCCACCTCGACCCGCGTCGTTCTGCAGCCGCGGGCGGTGGAAGGACCGGTGCCTCCGGCCGGAACGTCCCCTCCGGCGGTGATCCCGACTCTTTCTCAACCCGACGCCTCCGCGACGCCGGAGCTCCATACGGTGGCGACGAAGGCGGAGGCCAAGGCGGCTCGCGCGAGCGCTCGGCGGCTCTGCTCCCAGGAGCAGCCGCCCGGCGCGCCCCTCATCGACGAGACGCGGCGCGTCATGTACGAGACGCTCTGCGGCGCTGCGCTCTGGTTCGACGGTCTGTTCGGCGAACAGAACAACATCGCTTCGGCGAAGCGAACGAGCGGACGCCTGGAGATCTCCGGCCTGTCGTCGACCTACGAGGGATTCAAGCTGCGCACGCGCGGAAACGTGCGGATCGACTTCCCGAACCTGAACAACCGGCTCAATGCGTTCTTCGGTCGCGATGACGAGGACGATTTCGTGCGCGACCGGAACGAAGGTCTGGCGCTGCGTTCGCAGTTCATTCCGCTCGAGACCGACGAGCGCTGGCTGGCCGGTCTCGGTTACTCCTTGCCGGGCTCGTACAAGCAGAGAACCGACTTTCGCGTCGGCGGCAAAGGTGGGCGGACTCCGGAGATCTTCGCCCAGGCGCGCCATCGGCGAAACTGGGTCATCGACGAGCAGAACCTCTGGCACTTTCGTGAGACCGCTTTCTGGACGAATCGAGACGGCTTCGGGAGCACGACGAGTCTCGACTACGACCACGTCCTGAGCCACAAACTGCTGCTGCGCTGGGGCAACATCGGGACGGTTTCGGAGTCGACGGACGGCCTCGACTGGCGGTCGGCCGCCCTGCTGTACCAGAACCTGCCGCAGGGCCGGGCGATCGCCTACGAAGTCTTCGTTCGCGGCGAGACCTCGAACGAAGTGCCACTCAAGGAATGGGGCACGCGCGCGGTCTACCGGCAGCTGCTGATGCACCGTGAATGGCTGGCGGGTGAATTCGTGCTGGGCTACAGCTGGCCGCGCTTCGAGCTCGTCGACGCGCGTGAGGGATCGGTGACCGTCGGTCTGGGTGTCGAAATCCTGATCGGAAACTGGAAGTAGAGCTCGACAATCAGTTCACCTTCGGCATCTCCGTGCCGTAGACGTATTTCTCGAACCACGGTTGCCAGGACTTGCCGGTGATCTGGTCGAGAATGCCGACGAGATGGCGCGTCGAGGCGGTCTTGTAAGTGAAGTTCTGCATGTAGGCGCGGATCCAGGTGAGGAAAGCCGCGTCCCCTTTCGCATCTCCGAGCTCTTTCCGGAGCTCCTCCCGAAGAGCGTGAATCACCAGCGGACCCTTCGAGTAGAGCAGAGCCTGCCAGGCCTCGGCATCTTTCTCGCTCGTGCCCGACATGTGGGTGGCAAGGTAGACGCTGCCGCCATCGCCGATATCGCGAGCGCCGAACTTCCAGCCCTTGATCGCGCGCTGGAACAGGAACTCGCCCTGCTTCTTGTCGGTCATCGATTTTCTCAGGCACTCGATCGAGCTGTAGTCGGCGAAGCTTTCGGACAGCCAGTTGTCCTCGGCGCGTCGCACCTTCGCGACGTGCGGGAACCAGGAATGCGCGACCTCGTGCGCCACCCGTTCGTTCACGCCGCGGGTGTAGAACGCAGCCTCGTCCGGGTCGTCGAGCATCTGGGCGCGCGCCGGCGTCATGAACGCCTCCTTGGTGATGAAGATCACGCCGGGCGGCGCCTGCCCCCAACCCCAGTCCTCGATCTCCACCAGCTGCAGGTCCTGGAAGGGAAACGGGACCCCCAGCCAGTTCTCGAGGCAGGTCCGCACACCCATGACGATTCCAGCCAGGCGCTCGGCTTCGGCGGGTTTCGAGCTCGCGTACGTCGAGACATGGACGCGCGCTCCGCCGAAGTCGTGGTCGAAAGTCGTGTACTTTCCGGCGATCGCGACGGCGTACTCCGACGGGACATCGAGCTTCGTCGTGACGCGTGATCCCGTCGCGGTCTTCTCCCGACTCACCACTTCGCCGGAAGCGAAGGCGACGAAGGGGTCCGGTACCTCGATGCGGATCCTGAACGTCGAGTGTTCCGCACCGCCTTCCTGCGGTTTCGGATACCAGGATTCGGTCCGCAGGATCCAGTAGCTGTTGCCTTCGGGGCGATCGAGGATGTCGCCGGAAGTGCGGACCTCGAGCGCGACGGTTTCATTCGCGTGCAGAGCTTTCGGCAGAGCGATGAGCAGCGACCCTTCGGAATGAACGAAGTCGGCGGGAGCACCATCCAGCGTCAGCGAGTCGATCTTCAGCTCGCGGACGCGGCGATCCGAATCCTCGAACTTCGACCGCAGGCGGAAGGGCAGCAGCCGGATGCCGTCGCGCAGTGCGATCACTTTCAGCTTGCTGACGATCGTGACGTCGGCACCCGCCGGATTCACCAGATCGATGTCGGTCGCGATCGTGGCGAAGTCGAGACTCTTCGGATCCCACCAGGTCGAAGCGATCGGCTGCGCGGCGAGCTCCTCGAGATACAGACGTCCGCCGTAGAGCTTCGAATCGCGGTCGACCGACCGGAAGCGTGCGAGCGTTTCCTGCCGGAACGCCGGTTGCGGGTCGACATCCAGCAGGTAGTCGTCGCCCGCGGCGTGCAGCGCCGCCCAGCGATAGCCGGCGTCGCCCTGCGCCGAGGAGATCAACAGATCGCGTTCCGGATTGTCGTCGGTCTTCTTCTCGAGGATCTCCTTGAGCCACGCGGGCAAAGCTCCACCGCCCTGAACCGTGGCGCCCTCTGCCGCGCCACCCGTCGCGGGCGGAGCTGCGGTCTCTGGAATCAGGCCGAATCCCCAGACTGCAGCTCCGCTGAGCGCCTTGTCGATCCGCAGGAGCTTTCCGTCGATGCGAGAGGTGAGTCCGGTCGACGCCCGGAGGTTGCGCCGGGCCACCGGAATGGAGAAGGGATCCTCGATCACGTACGACATCGTCGCCGCACCCTCCATCAGGATTCCCACGGCGCGCCCGGCGGCGAGGAGGGGTCGAACGCTGCCAGATGCCGGACGGAGAGTCGCGCGGCCGACGCGAAGCTCTCCCCCGGCGAGGCTCACGGGCGGCCCGACGGTCACGTGGAGGAATGCCGACAGATCGTCCGCGAGCCGCCCCGGCGACGCGGCGGCCGGCGCTGAAATCGATGGTTGTGAGAACGCGAACAGCAGCAGACCCGCAAGCGATAGCTGGCGCAACATGACGACCCCTCCTCGAGGAACAGACAGGATCCTAGCCCGCGCCGAGGTCGTGTCGCGCACGGTCGCCCGACGCCGGGGCTTGAAACGCCCCGTACCCGCTCAGGCGATCGCCACGTGCAACGCTCCCTCCGAGAGATCCACTCGGACGGTCGATCCCTCCGGCGCCTCGCCGGCGATCAGCGCGCGGGCGATCCGGCTCTCGAGCTGGCGCTGGAGAAAACGCTTGAGCGGTCGTGCGCCGTAAACCGGGTCGTAGCCGGAGCGGGCGATGAACTCGCGCGCGGGTGCGCTGATCTCGAGGGCAACGCCGCGTTCGGCGAGACGGCGGCGGAGCTCGTTGGCGAGCAGATCGACGATCCTTTCGATCTCGAGAAGGGTCAGGGGCCGGAAGAGCACGATGTCGTCGAGCCGGTTCAGGAACTCCGGCCGGAACTGTGTCCGGAGCTCGCGCATCACGGCTTCGCGCGCCGGTTCGCGGATCTCTCCGTCGGCGGTCACACCTTCGATGAGGAACTGCGACCCGATATTCGACGTCAGGATGACGACGGTGTTCTTGAAGTCCACGGTGCGACCTTGCGAGTCCGTCAGTCGCCCGTCGTCGAGCAGCTGCAGCAGGACGTTGAAGACGTCATGGTGCGCCTTCTCGATCTCGTCGAAGAGGATGACGCTGTAGGGCTTCCGCCGCACGGCCTCCGTGAGCTGGCCACCCTCTTCGTAGCCCACATAGCCCGGAGGCGCCCCGATCAGGCGCGACACCGTGTGTTTCTCCATGTACTCCGACATGTCGATGCGCACGAGATTCGTTTCGCTGTCGAAGAGCGCCTGCGAAAGCGCCTTGGCGAGCTCGGTCTTGCCGACGCCCGTCGGACCGAGGAAGAGGAATGAGCCGATCGGTCGGCGCGGATCCTTGATTCCCGAGCGCGCCCGCAGCACCGCGTCCGCCACCGCCTGAACCGCCTCGTCCTGCCCGATGACGCGCTCGTGCAGGATCGCATCGAGGCGCAGGAGCTTCTCGCGCTCCCCTTCGACGAGACGAGTGACGGGGATGCCGGTCCAGCGCGACACGATTTCGGCGATCTCCTGATCGGTGACCTCCTCCCGCACGAGGCGTGCCGAGCGGGAGCCGCCGCTGCCTTGAGGCGCCGTCTCGGCGTCGGCCAGCTCTTTCTCCAGCACGGGAAGACGTCCGTGCCGGAGCTCGGCGGCCTTGCTGAGATCGTAGTTCCGTTCGGCGACCTCGACGTCCTGCTTGATTCTCTCGATCTCCTCGCGGACTTTCCTGACTTTGCCGATCGCCTCCCGCTCCTGGTCCCACTGCGCCTTGAGCGTGTTGTGCTTCTCCTTGAGATCGGCGAGCTCCTTGCGCAGGTCGTCGAGGCGCTTCTTCGACTCCTTGTCCTTCTCCTTCTTGAGCGCGGCCTCCTCGATTTCGAGGCGGAGAACCTTGCGGTTCACCTCGTCGAGCTCCTGCGGCATCGAGTCGATCTCGGTGCGGATCATGGCGCTCGCTTCGTCCATGAGATCGATCGCCTTGTCGGGGAGAAAACGGTCCGAGATGTAGCGGTCGGACAGCGTCGCCGCAGCGACCAGCGCGTTGTCCTGGATCTTCACGCCGTGGTGGACTTCGAAGCGCTCCTTGAGGCCGCGCAGAATCGAGATCGTGTCCTCGACGGTCGGGGCATCGACGATGACGGGCTGGAAGCGACGTTCGAGAGCCGCGTCCTTCTCGATGTTCTTGCGGTATTCGTCGAGTGTCGTCGCTCCGATGCAGTGCAGCTCGCCGCGGGCGAGCATCGGCTTCAGCAGGTTGCCGGCGTCCGGACTGCCCTCGGTCTTCCCGGCGCCCACGATGGTGTGGAGCTCGTCGATGAACAGCAGGATCCGGCCGTTGCTCTCCTTGATCTCGTTGAGGACCGCTTTGAGCCGCTCTTCGAATTCGCCGCGGAACTTCGCGCCGGCGAGCAGAGAGCCCATGTCGAGAGAGAAAAGGGCGCGGTCCTGCAGCCACTCCGGGACGTCGCCGCGCACGATGCGCTGCGCGAGTCCTTCGACGATTGCGGTCTTCCCGACGCCGGGCTCGCCGATGAGCACCGGATTGTTCTTCGTTTTGCGCGACAGAATCCGGATGACACGCCGGATCTCCGCATCGCGTCCGATCACCGGATCGAGCTTTCCGGAACGCGCCTGCTGCACCAGATCGACGCCGTATTTCGACAGCGCTTCGTAGGCCGCTTCGGGCTCCGCGGAGGTGACGCGCTGGCTGCCGCGGACGGCGGTGAGCGCGCGCAGAAAGGCTTCCCGTCCGAGACCGAGCTCCCGGAGAAAACGGCCGGCGGCACCCGCAGGATTCTCGTCAAGGATGGCGAGAAGCAGGTGTTCGACCGAAACGTACTCGTCCTTGAGGCGTTTTGCTTCCGCTTCGGCGGTACCGAGCAGTTTCTCGAGACGCGGGGTGATGTAGACCTTGCCGGCTTCGGCGCCGCTGCCCGCGACGCGAGGGCGGCGGGCAAGCTCAGTCTCGAGACTCTCCGCGAGCGTCTGTGGCTTGAGGTCGAGGCGCGAGAGCAGGCGCGATGCGAGCCCGTCGGGCTGCGCCAGGAGCGCGGCGAGCAGATGCTCGACGTCGACCTGTTGCTGTCCGCGGGCGGCGGCGTCGGTCTGTGCGTTCTGCAGCGCTTCCTGGGACTTCTGCGTCAGCCGATTGAGATCCATGTCTTAGTCTCCAGCTCCTCGGGGATGAAATGTCGAGACCTTCGCGAGTTGGGAGAAAAGCGACTTCTCCTCTTCACTCGGACTTTCCGGAACGACGATGCGCACCTCGGCGTAGAGATCGCCCGCCTCCTTGCCGCCGGAGGCGCCGGAGCCCGCGGGAAAGCCGCGACCCTTGACCCGGATCCGGCGCCCGGAGGAGGTGCCCGCGGGAACGCGGACGCGCACGCTGGCGTCGAGCGTCCGGATCTCGGCTTCGCCGCCGAGAACCGCCTCCCACGGCGTGACCTCGAGCGTCGTCATCAGGTCCCGGCCTTCGAGCCGGAAGCGCGGGTGGGGGAGGATCTCGACTCGCAGGAAGAGATCGCCGGCCGAGCCGCCGGCCTGGCCGGCTTCACCCTTTCCGGCGACCCGGATGGTCTGGCCCGAACGGACGCCGCGGGGAAAGTTCACCTTGATTCGCTTGTTTTCGCCGCCCTGCGAGTCGCCGATCTGGAGCTCCCGCACGCCGCCCGCGAGCGCCTCCTCGAGGCTGAGAGGGAGCGCGACCTCCTGATTGGCACCCGGCCGGGCCCAGCCGCCGCGACCGGTCGAGCTGCCGCCGAAGCCGCCGAAGCTGCCGGAGCTACCGGAGCCACCGGAGCCCGCCCGAGCGTTCTGGCCGAACAGCATCTCGAAGAAGTTGGAGAAGCCCGAGCCGCCGAAGTCGCCGCTCGCGCCACTGAATCCTTCGAATCCTTCGAAGCCGGGAAATCCGCTGGCACCTCCGCCCGCGCTTCCCGCACCTCCCGGAGCTCCGCTCCCGCCCGACTGTTCGCGCTGCTTCCAGGCGGTGCCGAACTGATCGTATTTCGCCCGCTTCTCCGCGTCCTTCAGGACTTCGTTGGCCTCGGAGACCTCCTTGAAGCGAGCTTCCGCCCCCTTTTCCTTGCTGACGTCCGGGTGGTACTTCCGCGCCAGCTTCCGGTAGGCCTTCTGGATCTCCTCCGGGGTGGCGTCGCGGGCGACGCCCAGTACCTTGTAGTAATCCTTGAAATCCACCGGCCCTCCTCTTTCAGGCGCTCCAAGTTGAGTGCAAGGAGATCACATTTGTTAACCGGCCCCGGACGGAATTCATTCCGCGCGGAAAAGAAAAAGGACGCGCCTGCGCGCGTCCTTTCGTGGAGCGACCGCTGAACGCTCGTGCGTCAGGGGGCCTGGAGTCCGAAATGTTCGTAGTTCTTGTTGATGAACTGCTTCCACTTGTCGGGGATCTCCTCCACGGGAAAGATCGCCTGGACCGGGCAGGCGTCGACGCAGAGACCGCAGTCGATGCACTCCTCGGGGTGGATGTACAGCATCTCGCCCTCTTCGTTCTTGCCGTAGATGCAGTCGACCGGGCAGACGTCGACACAGGACGAATCTTTCACTCCGATGCAGGGCTCACTGATGATGTGCGGCATTCCCCAGGATCCTTTCGGCGCAGCGCGGTTGAGTGGCGTCGACTGCGATTGCGAGCATTGTAGCGGCTCGCAGCCGGGCGCTCAACCGTTCAGGCGTCGGCGACCGTCGAAGAATGGCCGAACCGGTGCGGCGAGAAGAGCTCCGCCGACTCGATGGCCTCCCGGTCGACGATCGAGCGCGCGATCTGGCGGCCGCTCCACGGCGCGAGAAGGATGCCGTTCCTGTAGTGACCGCAGGCGATCGTGAGCGGAGTTTCGCTCCACGGACCGAGCAGCGGACGACCATCCGGGGAGCCGGGGCGGAGTCCGGCCCAGGTCGATTCGAGCCGGGCGGAGGCGAGCCCGGGGAAGAGGCGACGCGCGAAGTCGAGCAGCTTCTCGACCCCTGCGACGGTCGGATATTCGGCAAAGCCTGCCTCTTCCACGGTCGCTCCGACGAGAAGGCCCGCGGTGCCGCGGCGCACGACGTATTCGTGACGGCAGCGAAGACTCCCGGCAAAGGGCCAGTTCGCGCCCTCGATGCGGAGCATCTGACCGCGGATCGGGCGCACCGGAAGATCCGGCAGACCGGCGATCGCGGAACACCAGGCGCCGGAGGCGACGACCAGGTGGCCGGCATGACGGCGGCTCTGGCTGCTTTCGACCACGACCTGGCGGTCGGGAAATGCGACCCGGTGCGCGACGAATCCCGCGCTCAGAACGACGCCGCGGCGGCGACACGATTCGGCGAGAGCTGCGCAAGCCGCGACGTTGTCGACCCGATGCTCACCGGCGAGATGCAGCGCGCGTCGAGCCGCCGGAGTGAGATCGGAAACCACGGCTCGAACGAGGTCGACGTCGACTTCCAGCGCGTCTTCGCCGGCCGTTGCGGCGATCGCCACGGTTTCATCCAGCGTCGCGTCGTCCCCCGGCTCGTGCGCGATGAGGTATCCGCCGCTGGTGTCGTACTCGATGTCGATGCCGCTTTCGGCCACGAGGTCGTTCCGGAACGTTCGCCAATCATCGCGCGCGCGGCGGCAGATATCGATGAAGGGGCGGGTCGACTCCCAGTCGGAAATCGGCGCCAGGAGACCGGCTCCGGCCGACGAAGCTCCGGCGCCGGGATGCCGCGCCTCGAGCAGCTCGACGGAGAGCCCGCGCCCGGCGAGCTCGCGGGCAGCGGCCAGCCCGATGAGGCCGGCTCCGAGAACGAGGACATCGGGATGCTTCGCCACCCGGGCGTTCTACCACATCCCCCCGGACGGTCGGAGCGGGAGGATCGCTCCTGCTGTCCCCCGACGGCCAGTTGGGTCGAACCTTGCACGTCTTTCCCTGGCGTCCGCCGCCGGCGCGCGGCGATGCGCCTCTTAGCCGGTTTGCCGCAGCGCGGCGTGACCGGGTTGACAGTCTTGCCGCACTGCGGTATAAAATCCATGTTGTTGCCGCAATGCGGCAAGTATTCGGCTTCGACGGGCGGTAAGTCGCCGGCCGTCGCAGGCCGCGGAAAGACGGGAGCCGGACCCATGCATCGCCTGATCAAACGCTACGAGAGCCGCAAGCTCTACGACACCGAGGAGAGCCGGTACGTCTCACTCGACGAGCTCGCCGAGTGGATTCGCGCCGGCAAGGACGTGCGGGTGATCGACAACGGCAGCGGTGCCGACGTGACGGCCCAGATGCTGACGCAGATCATTCTCGACGAAGGGCGGCGCGGCACCGGGTTTCTGCCCAGCGAGCTTCTGCATGAGCTGGTCCGGGCCGGGCAGAAGGCGGTCGAAACCGGAGTCGAGCAGGTGCAGCACAAGGTCGACCGTTTCTTCCAGTCGTCGATCGACCGCTTCGGCCCGGTGCGCAAGGCGCGCGAGGAGATGGAACGCCTGCGCGAGCGTCTGG
>JBDTQG010000078.1:0-15978 GCA_039932315.1 Thermoanaerobaculia bacterium | reverse complement strand
TAACGCGAACGGGCGGAGTTTTTCAGCAGCCTGCTAGGCTCGCTTCCCGACGCTCGCCAAGTGGGACGCTCGGGGCCCCTCCGAGTCTGCGCCAGCGCCGAAGAAGGCGCGCCGCTACCGCGGACGTGGATGAGGGGTGGATCTTCCGGTAAAGTTATGTGGCAGGTGGCGTCTCGCGCCGACGGTTCGAAGGGCATCTTCCCTTTGCCGAAAGACAGCCTTGGAAGGTCAAGGTCCTTGCCGAGCGGACGCGAGTCCTGGAAGCTGAAGCAGGAGAACAGATCTTTCGCTTTTTCGAGCGGAACGGGAGTATCGATGGCTACCGAAGTCGTGATGCCGCAGATGGGCGAGTCGATCGCCGAGGGGACGATCACCAAGTGGCTGGTGAAGGTCGGCGAGAAGGTGGAGCGCGACCAGCCGCTGTTCGAGATTTCGACCGACAAGGTCGATGCGGAGATCCCCAGTCCGGCGGCCGGTACGCTGCTCGCCATCCACAATGCGGCGGGGGAGACGGTCGCGGTGAACAAGGTGGTCGGCCTGATCGGCGCCGAGGGGGAATCGGCGGGCAATGCGGCGCCGAAGGCGACCGCGGTTTCCACCGCCCCCGTTGCCGCCGCGGTCCCAGTTGCGGCCGTTTCGGCAGCATCGACATCGGCGCCCGCGGTTCCCGCCGCAGCGGCGGCAACGGCCATCGCTCCGGCTTCGGTGGCGCGTTCCGCGGGTCATGCGGTCCCTACGCCCGCAAATCCGCAGGGGAGCTTCGACTACGACCTGGTGATCATCGGCAGCGGCCCGGGCGGCTATGTCGCGGCGATCCGCGCCGGCCAGGTCGGGCTGAAGGTGGCCTGCGTCGAAAAGGACCCGAAGTTCGGCGGCACCTGCACGCACCGTGGCTGCATTCCGACCAAAGCCCTGCTCCACTCCGCGGATGTTGTCGATCAGATCCGGCACGCGGCGGACTTCGGCATCGCGGTCGGTGATCCGACGATCGAAATCGAGAAAGTTCACGCCTACAAGCGTGGCATCGTCGACAAGAGCGCTGCAGGGATCGAGTCGCTGTTCAAGAAGTACAAGTCCGAAGGCGTCCACGGCTACGGTCGGATCACCGGACCGAACTCCGTCGAGGTCACTGCAGCCGACGGTTCGAAGCGTACTCTCTCGACGCGCTTCATCATGATCGCGTCCGGGTCCGTCCCGCGCGATATCCGCGTCGCGCCGGCGAACGGCACGACCATCCTCAACTCCGATCACATCCTCGAGCTCGAGCGCATCCCGAAGTCGATCGTCGTTCTCGGCGCCGGCGCCGTGGGAACCGAGTTCGCCTCCGTTTTTCAGTCGTTCGGTTCTGACGTGACGCTCGTGGAGATGCTGCCGCGGATCCTGCCGATCGAAGACGAAGAAGTCTCGAAGGAGCTCGAGCGGCAGCTGAAAAAGCGCGGCATGAAGGTGATGACGGCGACGCAGCTCACCAAGGCCGAACCGCACGACTCGGGCGTCAAGGTCACGCTCAAGCAGGGCGAGAAGGAGTCCGTCCTCGACGTCGAGATTCTCCTCGTTGCCGTCGGCCGGGCGCCGGTCACCGAAGACGTCGGTCTCGACAAGGTCGGCATCGCGACGGAGAAGGGCTACGTGCCCGTGAACGCCGTCATGCAGACGAAGGTGCCGAACATCTACGCCCTCGGGGACGTCGTGAATACGCCCTGGCTCGCACACATCGCTTCCGCCGAAGGTATTCTCGCGGTCGAGCACATGAAGGGCATGCCGGTGCATCCGCTGAACTACGACCGCACGCCTTCATGCACCTACTGCGAACCGGAAGTGGGCTCCGTCGGCCTGACCGAGGCGAAGGCGAAAGAGCGCGGTTACGACGTCGGTGTCGGCAAGTTCAGTTTCATGGCGAGCGGCAAGGCTCGCATCCTCGGTAAGGCGCAGGGATTCGTCAAGATCGTGCGCGACAAGAAGTACGACGAGATCCTCGGTGTGCACATCATCGGACCGCACGCGACGGATCTCATCGCCGAGGCCTGCGTGGCCCTTCAGGCCGAGATGACGACGGAAGAGTTGATGCACACCATCCACGCGCATCCGACATTGTCGGAGGCAGTCATGGAAGCGGCGCACGCGACGCTCGGCCCGCCGATCCACTCGTGACCAACTTCGGACCGCTTCATCCCGGCGCGGCTGCTGGCGAGGGAAAGCTCGCCCGGACCTCGCTCTCGATCGCTCAGCAGATCGAGGTCTATCGCCTCCTCAAGCTCAACCGCCTGGTCGAGGACCGCCTGACGAACCTCTATCGCCAGGGCAAGGTGGTCGGCGGGCTCTACGGCAGCCGCGGTCAGGAGGGCATCTCGATCGGCACGGCGTTCGCGCTCGGTCCCGACGACGTCGTCGCGCCTCTCATCCGGAATCTCGGCGCCATGCTGGTGCGCGGAGTCTCGCCGCGCGAGGTGTTCACCCAGTACATGGCGCGTGGCGGAAGCCCGACCGGTGGCAAGGACTGCAACCTCCACTTCGGAGATCTGGCGCGCGGCCTCGTCTCGCCGATCTCGATGCTCGGTGCGCTGGTGCCGGTGATGGCCGGCGTTGCGCTCGCCGCGAAGCTCCAGAAGAAGTCCTACGTCGCGATGACCTACATCGGCGATGGCGGCACCTCGACCGGAGAGTTCCACGAAGGAATGAATCTCGCGGCCGTGCTCGAGGTGCCGCTCATCGTCATTGCGGAGCACAACGGGTACGCATATTCGACGCCGACGTCGCGTCAGATGAAGATCAAGGATCTCGCCCAGCGGGCTTCGGCGTACGGAATTCCCGCCCGGATCGTGGACGGCAACGACGTCCTGGCGGTCTACGAGGCGACGCGCGCCATGATCGAGGCGGCGCGCGCCGGTGGCGGCCCGCAGATGCTCGAGGTCAAGACCTTCCGGATGAAGGGGCACGCCGAGCACGACGATGCCGGCTACGTTCCGAAGGAGCTGTTCGAGCAGTGGAAGGCGAAGGATCCGATCGATCGTTTCGAGCGCCATCTCCTCGCCGGCGGTCTCGCGACCCGCGAGGAGCTGGATTCGATTACGGCGAAAGTCCAGGCCGAACTGGACATCGAGGTCGACAACGCCCTCGCTTCGCCGATGCCCCCGCCCGAGCGAGCTCTCGAAGGGGTCTACTTCGAAGGCGGTGATGCGTGAGCGAGATCACCTTTCTCGACGCGATCCGCCAGGCGATTCTCGACGAAATGCGGGCCGATCCGACGGTCTACCTCATCGGCGAGGACATCGGTACCTATGGCGGTGCGTTCCGGCTGACCGCGGGACTGCTCGAGGAATTCGGCCGCGACCGGGTGATCGACACGCCGATCTCGGAGGCTGGTTTCGTGGGCGCGGCCATCGGCAGCGCGATGATGGGAATGAGACCGGTGGTCGAATTCCAGTTCATCGACTTCATCGCCAACGCCTTCAACATGATCGTGAATTTCGCCGGGACCAATCACTATCGGTGGGGGCAAAAAGTGCCGATCGTCATGCGCGGCCCCTCCGGCGGCCGGGTGAGCGGATCCGCTTTCCACTCCTTGAACCCCGAGGCCTATTTCAATCGCGCTCCGGGGCTGAAGATCGTCTATCCAGGCACCGTGGAAGACGCCTACGGTCTGATGCGCTCCGCGATCCGCGACGAGAACCCGGTGCTCTTTTTCGAGCACAAGTATCTCTATCGCCGGATCAAGGGAACGATCTCCGCGGACGCAGCCCCGATTCCGCTTGGAAAAGCGCGGATCGCGCGCCCGGGAACGCAGCTTTCGGTCATCACCTACGCCGCGATGCTGCACGTGGCGCTCGAAGCGGCGGAGAAGCTTGCCGAAGAGGGCATTGAAATCGAGGTGCTCGACCTCCGGACGCTGAAGCCGCTCGATGAAGAGGCGGTGCTCGCCACGGCGAGAAAGACCGGACGCGTGATCGTGCTGACCGAGGAGCCGACGACCGGGTCGTTCGCCGGCGAGGTTGCCGCCCGGATCGGCGAGAAGGCTTTCTGGAACCTCGATGCTCCGGTCGCGCGAGTCTGCTGCATCGATACTCCGGTTCCCTACTCGCCGCCGCTCGAGGATTTCTATCTTCCCAACGCGGACAAGCTGATCGCCCGGATCCGAGAGCTCCTGGAAGCCTGAGGCGGAGCGGGATCGAAGCCTGCAGCCGGGCGGGGCGGAGGCGGCGGAGATTCCCCTCGCCGCGACGAGCGTGGATCGGCAGGCGCCTCTTCCGATAAAGTCGCGAGGCTGACGGGGTTTCGCGCCGAGGGTTCGAGGGTCACACCACCCTTCGCCGAAAGACACCGTCGGCAGATCGAGGGCGCCCGCCGAGCGGGCGCGAGTCTCGGTCGCCGAACCAGGAAACAGGTCCTTCGCTTTTCCGAGCGGAACGGGAGTATCGATGGCTACCGAAGTCGTGATGCCGCAGATGGGCGAGTCGATCGCCGAAGGGACGATCACCAAGTGGCTGGTGAAAGTGGGCGAGAAGGTGGAGCGCGACCAGCCGTTGTTCGAGATTTCGACCGACAAGGTCGATGCGGAGATCCCCAGTCCGGCGGCCGGTACGCTGCTCGAGATTCGCAATCACGAAGGGGAAACCGTTCCCGTGAACCAGGTGGTCGCGCTCATTGCAGCGGCCGGCGACTCGACGGCTCCCGCGCCGGCAGCCGCGGCGGCCGCCGCCGCTGCACCCTCCGCTCCGGCAACTCCGGCCGCCGCGCCGGAAGCAGCTCCAGCAGCTCCCGCAGCTCCAGCCGTTCCGCTGGCTCCAGCCGCTCCAGCCGCTCCCGGGGTTCCCGTGGCTCCACCGGCCGCGAGCGCGTCCCTCGAGGAGAGGGTGCGACAGCTGTCGAGCCCGCTGGTGCGCAGCATCGCGTCGAAAGAGGGCGTCGAGATCGCGCAGATCTCCGGCACCGGGATCCACGGTCGCGTGACGAAGGAGGACATCCTCGGCTACATCGCGGCGGGGAAGCCACAGCGAGTGGCGGTCGCTTCGGCACCTGCGGCACCCTCTGCGGCGCCGTCGGCGGGCGTTTCCCCCGCCGGAGCCGGCAAGGTGAACACGGGCTTTCACGTCGCGGCCTATCAGCCGGGCGAGAACGTCACGATCGAGCCGATGTCGAAAATCCGCCAGATCACGGCGGCGCACATGCGCTATTCGAAGGACACCTCGGCGCACGTCACGACCGTCTTCCACATGGACTTCACCAAGGTGGACCGGATTCGCGCCAAGGTCAAGGACAAGTTCTTCAAGGTCAACGGCACCAAGCTTTCCTACATGCCGTTCATCTTCAAGTCGGTCGCGACGGCGCTCCGCGCTCACCCCAAGGTGAACGCCTCGATCGACGGCACGAACGTGGTCTTCAAGAAGGACATCAACCTCGGCATGGCGGTGGCGCTCGACTGGGGTCTGCTGGTGCCGGTGATCAAGAACGCCGACCAGCTGAATCTGCTGGGCCTCGCGAAAAGCGCAAACGATCTCGCCGACCGCGCGCGCTCGAAGAAGCTCGGGCCGGACGAGCTCAAGGGCGGGACGTTCACGCTCACCAACCCGGGAGTTTTCGGCAGCCTGTTCGGAACGCCGGTGATCAACCAGCCGCAGGTCGCGATCCTCGGCATCGGCGCGATCGAGAAGCGTCCGATGGTCATGACCGACGTCGACGGCTGCGACACGATCGCCATCCGGATGATGTCCTATTTCGGAATCACCTATGACCACCGTCTGGTGGACGGTGCCGACGCCGATCACTTCATGAACACGGTGAAGAAGATGCTCGAATCCGACGCCTGGCCGGAGCTCGAGCCCTACATCTGAGGTGGCAGCGGTCTGTGTCGGCCCGGGCTTCCGGACGTCGGAGCCGCGCGCTGACGGCGCGACGGGAGCGTACGGCCTGCGCCGGCTTCTGAGCGCGCACTTCCGAGCTCGAGGCGCGGCGCCCCAGGGCCGGACGGTACTCGAAAGTCCTAGGGATTCTGGACTTCGAAGCGAATTTCGGGCTGCGAGCGCGCCTGCATGAAGTACTCGTTCAACTTGGTCAGCAGAACCACCGTGACCTTCTCGGCCTGAGCGAAGCGCTCGAAGATGGTGAGGGCGGCGTAAGCCTCGCGCGCCACGCCGAGGTTGCGGAAGACCGCCGCGAGGTCGCCGGCCAGGACCTTCAGCTCCTGGGTGCGGTTCTGCTCGGCGAACAGGGTCGCGAGGTCCAGCGCGACGCTCGCGGCTTCGTACGGAATGCGCGCCTCGACGAAGCCCTCGTGGGCCTCCCGGAAAGCGATCTCGGACTCCTCGGCGCGGCCGAGGTCCTTCGCCAGCCGGGCCTCCATCCACCGCAGCCGCAGGACGACCATCCGGTCGTTGAGCTCGAAGTAGGCGGGACGGAGCGTCTCGAGCTCGCGCATCGCCTCCGCTGAACGGCCGGCCACGGTCAGCTGCCAGACCAGGTTGTGGCGAACGACAAAAGCAAGGCGGCGGTCTTTTTCCGGATCGATCTGGCGAATCGCCTGCCGGCAGAGATCGATCGACTCGTCGACCTCACCGCGCAGGTCCTGAATCGCGGACTCGCAGAGCATCGAGCGCCCTTCGAGATGCGGATTGCCGACCAACCGGTAGATGCGGCGCGAACGATGAACCGACCGCAGGGCCTCGTCGAGGCGTCTCTGCGCGCGGCGCAGCGACGCGGTGAAGTAGAGGTGCTCGGCCTCCTCGAGGGGCTCGCCGGATCCTCTGCGCAGATGTTCGGCGGAAGTCGTGAGCGCCTGCTCTGCGCCGAGGAGATCCGATGTCGCCCGCAGTGCATTGGCCGTTCTTCCCCAGGCGCGCGCGCGGAGGTCTTCGACCGGCCGCACTCCGTAGGCTTCGGCGGTCAGGCGGTCGGCGATCGCAACTCCCATCTGACTGAGCTCGAGAGAGCGATGTGGATCGTTGTAGATGGCGTCAAATCCGGCATCCAGAACGAGCTCGCAGAAAGCCCAGGTGTCGAAGCGGCTGCTGTTGCGCAGGAGAGTCCACTGCCGTGCCGGCGGGTGCTTCAGGAAGTCGCGGAACTGCTCGGCGGCGATATGGCGCTCGTGATTCAGCTGCCGTTCGATGTCGGCGACGTTCGCGAGCACGCGGCTGATGGAGAAGTCGCTTGAGCGGTTGTCGTCGAACAGCAGGATCTTGGGTGCCAGAGTCGCGCGGCAGGATGTGCACCCGCTCAGCAGGTGCTTGATCACCTTCCGCCGTTCGGACGGGTTCGTCTCGCCATCCGAAAAGCGCGCGAGAAGTGTGCCGTCGAGGTTGCACGAAGACATGCGAAAACTCCCGGTCAATCGGAGGCCGCTGCGGGATATCCGCCGGCGATCATCTGGCGCGTCAGCGCCGACAGGCAGCGAAAAGCGATCTTGCGAATTCCGGTCGGGCTGTATCCGAGGCGTTGAGCGACCTCCGGATCGTCGCAGCCGAGCCCGTAGCGCAGCCGAATCAGCGAGCGACAGCGATCGGGCAACTGGCCGATCGCGCCGGAGAGATCCCGGCCGAGATCGTCGTTCTCCTGCTCCGGCGGCGACCCGCCGGAAAGCTCCATGAGCAAGGTTTCATCGACGGCCTCGATCAGCCGACGCCGGCGCTTGCGCCAGTAAAGAAGACAGCGATAGCGCAGCGTTCCGATGAGCCAGCCGTCCGGCGTGACGATCTGCGGACGCTTGGTGATGAACAGCACCAGAGCGTCCTGCAGCAGGTCCTCGGCATCCTGGGCGGGAATTCTGAAGAAGGAAAAAAGGCGCGCAAATTCAGGTGCCAGCCGCTCCACCAGCTGGGGCACTTCGTCCTGAACCTGACCCTCGTCGAGTGCGCTCACGATGTTTCCGCAGTAGCGGTAGACGGAATCCTAGCACCGCCCTCCACGCTGTCGAGCACGGGAAGACCAGGCGCTGCGGAACGGTCCACAGGCGGCCAGCGGCCCCGATTCTGCACGCCGGGGGGCCGGCTCGCGAGCCTCCGGCAGGAGGCAGGCGAGGGGAGGGAGAACTACCGGCGCGGGTGCGACGCGACTTTGGCGGAGGTCGAGGTTCTCACCTGGGCGGCCGGGGACGGCTCCGTCGGCGGAGCGACCAGCGGACCGGGGACGACCTGCCCGTGCTCCGCCGCAAAGAGCGAGTGCAGGAAGGAGAGCGCGCTCTGGCCCCAGGGGCCGAACACGGAGGAGGACTCGGCTTCGGAGCGTACCGAAAAGCCGGCCGCGTTCTCGGTCTGGGCGTTGCGGGCAGCGAAGCTGACACCGGGGAAGGCGGTCAGAAGCGCGAGAGCGAAGATGGACGAGGCACCGATGCGACGAAGATTGAACATGGAAGCTCCTGGCGGAGGGTCGGAAGCTCCGGCCTGTTTGGCGGGATCCACCCTCTCAGTTTGATAGTTGCTTGAGCCCCCTCGAAACGTGACAAATGACGCCGATTCCGCCAGCGAAAAAATTCTTTCGGGGAGTTGTCACAAAAACCGGGGGGTCGAGCAACTATCTAGTTAGGGGGCGGTACCGCGTGCCCCCAGGGAGAGGCAACGTGGAACTCGAACGGTTCGACGCGAAGCGCCCCGAGGCGGCAGCCGAGCTCGAAGCGGTCGTCATCGGCGTCGGCATTCAGGCCGTCGAGTGGCGGGCGCTGCGCGCCTTCCAGGCCGAGGTCGAGCGCGCGACGTCGACGCATTGGATCGAGGCCGGAACCGTCGACAACGCTCTCGGTTACCTGCGCCTCCTGCAGGAGCGCGGGTCGCTCTGTGTCGGGCTCATCGGCGCCGGGCTCGGCGAGCGCGAGGTCCTCCGGTTCGTGCGCTCGCTCGCCGGTCGCGGCCGATCCGCTGCGGTCGTCGTTCTCGCCGGACGCCAGGACGAAGAGCTGGTCACGGCGGCTCTCGCCGCGAGCGCCTGCGATTTTCTCAACATCCACGAGCTCGACGTCGACTGCCTCGTGCGCTCGATCCGGCTCGCCGCCGAGGTCGCCCGCGGCGCGCGCGAAGCGGAGGCGCGAACGGTCGTCGAGCGCGACCTCGAAGAGCGATTCAGCGCCGTCTGGGACCTCGTTGACGATGGACTTTTGCTGGTGGATGAACAGCGCTTCATCCGCCGCTACAACCGGGCTGCGAAGCGGCTTCTCGGTCTCTCCGATGCGGATCTCGATGGCGCGCCGTTCGGGTCCTTGCGATGGGAAAGCAGCGCCGACGGTGCGGGCGGGCTCGCGGGACTTTCCGCGCGCGAGATTCCGGCGATGTTCGAACGCCCCGATGGTTCCCGGATTCGCCTCGGCGTGCGCGTGCGGGTGTTCCACCGCCGCGTTGTCCCAGGCGGCAGACTGCGCGCCGTGGTTCTGCGGGATCGCAGCGAGACGCCCGCGCACCAGGAATTACTCGCCGACGCGCAGCAGTTCGCCGGGATCGGTCGACATCTCGCGGGCGCGGCGCACGACGCCAACAACCTGCTGACCCCGTTGCTCGGCTACTGCGACCTCCTGCTCGCAGGCCTCCCGCCGGGCTCGCACCTCGAGCGCTACGCCACGGAGGTCGAGCGTTCGGCGCGCCGCGCCGCCGATCTCCTGCGCCGCCTTTTGGAGCAGAGCCGGGCCCGACCGCTCGAAATGCGTCCGGTGCTCGCGGATCACGCCGTCACCGAGATCGCCGGTCTGCTGCGCTCTCTGGTGGGCAGCCCCGTCGAAATCAGCTCGAGCCTCGGCGCGCCCGAGCTCGCCGTCGCGCTGCGCGAAGGCCAGATCGAACAGGTGGTGCTCAATCTGGCGGCCAACTCCCGCGATGCGATGCCGCGCGGGGGGCGGCTCGAAATCCGGACCTTCGCCGAGAACGGCAGCCTCTGGGTGCTCGAGGTCGTCGATACCGGCAGCGGAATTCCGCCGGAGAACATGGACCGTCTCTTCGATCCCTCCTTCACCAGCAAAGCGAGCGGCAAGGGGACGGGGCTCGGACTCTGGATCGTGCGCTCGATCGTGCAGGAGGCTGGCGGCCGGGTGCGGATCTCCAGCCTGCCGGGCCGCGGGACGACGGTGCGAATCGAACTTCCGGCGACGCCGGCGAGTCCCGGGACGGCACCGATTCAAGGGACCTTCGAGGAGACGGGGAAAACTCTCCCGATCGAGCCGCTGCCGGCGGGTTGACTCCGCCGGAGCGGATCCGAAGCCGCCATAGAATCGGCGTGTGGCAATGCTCGATCCGGTGAATTCCGTCTTGCGCCCGACCCGCTGGACCTGGCTGGGCCGGCAGCCGTACGCCCGGACATCTTCGCTGCAAGTCGAAGTGCGCGAAGCCCTCCGTCGCGGAGAGGGTCCGGAGCGGCTGCTGCTTCTCGAACACCCGGCAGTTTTCTCGCTGGGGCGCAACGCCACTGCCGCCGACGTTTTGTGGAGCTCCGCCGAGCTCGCCTTGCGCAGGGTCGACGTGCAGACGTCCGATCGCGGCGGGCAGGTCACGTTTCACGGCCCGGGACAGCTCGTGGGATATCCGATTCTCGATCTCTCGCCGGATCGACGCGATGTCCGGCGCTATGTTCAGAATCTGCAGGAGGTTCTGGTGCGGACGCTCGCCGGTTTCGGAATCGCGGCAGACGGCGGAGCCGGCGAGACGATCGGCGTCTGGGTCGGTCCGCGCAAGATCGCCTCGATCGGCATTCACCTCTCGCGCTGGCGAACGACCCACGGCTTCGCGCTCAACGTCGATCCGGACCTCGAGCTCTTTCGCGGCATCGTCGCCTGCGGCATGCCTTCGGTCGAGATGACGTCGATCGCTCGTGAATGCGGCGAGGCGCCACCGGTCGCGAAGCTGGCGGAGTCGCTGCTGCATCATTTCGCGGCGATCTTCGAACGCCGGCTCGAGTTGGATCCGGATTTTCCAGCCTCTTCGGCCGGGCCGCGGAGTTTCTCCGCCCCCCGGGACAGCGCATGAGTGCGGCGATCGAGATCGCCCTCAACGCCGTCATCGTGGCGGTGACCGAGGAGGAGCCCCGCCTCCTGGCAGTGCACGCCGCGGGATCGACGCTCGCCCTGCCGTCCGGTCCCCTCGACGCGGAGCGCGATCGCACGCTGGAGCTCGCTCTGGGTGCCTGGGTGCGCGCCCAGACCGGCGTCGAGCTCGGCTATGTCGAGCAGCTCTACACTTTCGGCAACAGGTATCGCGACCCGCGCGAGCGCTCCGGCGGCCCGCGGGTGCTGTCGATCGCCTACCTGGCGCTCGTTCGCGAAGCGCCGCTCGCGCGGGAAGCCGGCGCGAACTGGGCGGCGCCAGTCTGGGGGCACTGTTACGACTTTCTGCCCTGGGAAGACTGGCGCGACGGACGCCCGGCCATTCTCGAGCGGGAGATCGCTCCGGCGCTCGAGCGCTGGGTGCGCTCGGGCGGCGATCGCGCCGCGACGAGCGCACGCCGGGAGCGGGCCGACATTTTCTTCGGTCTCGGCGGCGCGCCGTGGAACGGCGAACGCGTTCTCGACCGCTTCGAGCTGCTCTACGAAGTCGGACTGGTGGAGGAGTCGAACCGCGACGCATCGCCGCAGAGCCTCACGCCTGCGAGCGCACCGGGCCAGGTCACCGAGCACCCGAACGCCTTTCCGGGTCAGCCGCCCGCCGGCGAAGGGAGCGGGCGGCTCGGCCTTCCGCTGGCGCTCGACCATCGGCGGCTTCTCGCTTCGGCGCTCGGCCGCCTGCGCGGGAAGCTGCGCTACCGGCCGGTGGTTTTCGAGCTTCTCGCGCCGGCCTTTACCCTCCTGCAGCTGCAACGGACCGTCGAAGCCCTGGCCGGATTGCGCCTCCACAAACAGAATTTCCGCCGACTGGTGGAGCAGGGCGGTCTCGTCGAGGGCACGGGGAAGCTCGAAGCGGGAACGGGCGGCCGGCCGGCAGAGCTCTTCCGTTTTCGCCGCGACGTTCTCCGCGAACGCCACGCCGCCGGCGTCGGTCTGCCGGGCTTGCGAGCCGGCGGATGAATGGGACTCGGGCGGTTGACAGAGCCGAAGGCTCATCCTTAGGATAAGTCTGTCGCCGGCGCATGCCGGCTTTTCTTGGCGCCATATATTCTCAAGGTGAGCATAAGAGGGGTCGATGCAGAGTGTCGACGCCGGAGGAAGTAATGACTAGAGCCAGTCAGTACAGCGACTCCAGGGAGTCGAGAGCGACACCGCTGCTTCCCGGTGCGCGTCGGGAGGTCGCTCTCCCGTTCACGCCGGAGGTCGAGCGGGAAACGGCGGCGATCTACGAACGCATGCGGCGGGTGATGCCGGCGATCGAGTGGCCCATTCACGCTCCGTATATCGCAGCGATCCAGCGTCTCAAGCGCGAGCGCGATGCGGTGATCCTGGCGCACAACTATCAGACACCCGAGATTTATCATGGCGTCGCCGACTTCGTCGGAGATTCGCTGGCCATTGCGCAGAAAGCGGCGACGACGGAGGCGTCGGTGATCGTCCAGTGCGGCGTTCACTTCATGGCGGAGACGTCGAAGATCCTCTCGCCGCAGAAGACCGTTCTCATTCCCGATCCGCTGGCCGGCTGCTCGCTCGCGGCGTCGATCACCGGCGCCGATGTCCGGCTGCTCAAGGAACGCTTTCCGGGACTTCCGGTCGTGACGTACGTGAACACTTCCGCGGACGTGAAGGCCGAGTCCGACATCTGCTGCACTTCGGCGAACGCTGTCGAGGTCGTCGAATCGCTGGGCGTGCCGAAAGTGATTTTTCTGCCGGACGAATATCTCGGCAAGTGGGTGGCGACGCAGACGCCGGTCGAGCTCGTGCTGTGGAAGGGGCATTGTGAGGTCCACGAGCGCTTCACCGGCGCGGAGATCGTCGCCCTGCGCGCCGCCGACCCGGGAGTGCTCGTTCTCGCCCATCCCGAATGTCCCCCCGATGTCCTCGCTGCGGCGGACTACGTCGGTTCCACTGCGGGAATGATCCGTGAGGTCGGCGTCGCCGGCGCACGCCGCGTCGTCATGATCACCGAGTGTTCGATGAGCGACAACGTCGCGACGGCGCACCCGGAGGTCGAGTTCGTGCGCCCGTGCAACCTCTGCCCGCACATGAAGCGCATCACGCTGCCGAAGATCCTGCGCAGCCTCGAAACCCTCGAGTTCCGCGTCGAAGTCGAGCCTGAGATCGCAACGCGGGCACGCCGCGCCGTCGAGCGCATGCTCGAAGTCGCGCGCGGAGCGAAGCGTTGAGCGCAGGTTTGGCGGCGCGGGATCGGCTCGCTGGCGTGGAGCGTTGCGTCTCGGACGTCGTCGTCGTCGGCACGGGCGTCGCCGGCCTGGCGTGCGCTCTGGCTCTCGAAGGACGCAGGATCGATCTCCTGACCAAGACCCGGCTGTCGTCCGGCTCGAGCCCCTGGGCCCAGGGTGGAGTGGCTGCCGCGATGGGCGCCGGCGACTCGCCGGAGCTCCACGCTGCCGACACGGTCGCGGCAGGAGCCGGGCTGGTGGATCCGGAGATCGCCGAGCTGCTGGCGCGCGATGGTGTCGTCGCCGTTCGCCGCCTGATCGAGATGGGCGCAGAGTTCGACCGTTCCGAGCGCGGCGAGCTCGATTTCGGAAAAGAGGCCGCGCACAGCCGACGGCGAATTCTGCACGCCCACGGCGACTCGACCGGCGCCGAGCTCGTTCGCGCTCTGGCGGAGAAAGTGCGGCAGGCGTCGTGGATCCGGCTCTGGGAGGGCACCTTCGCCGCCGACCTCATCGTCGAAGAGAGCGGCGTCGTGGGACTGCTGGCGCGACATCCGGACGGCAGCCTCGTGCTTCACGAAGCGCCGCAGGTCGTCCTCGCCACCGGCGGCCTCGGTCAGCTCTTCCGGTTCACCACCAACCCGCCGGAATCGACCGGGGACGGACTGGCTCTCGCCGCTGCCGCCGGTGTCCGGCTGGTCGATGTCGAGTTCGTGCAGTTTCATCCCACGGCTCTTGCCGTTGCCGACGATCCATTGCCGCTCCTGTCCGAAGCACTGCGTGGCGAAGGAGCGACCCTCGTCAACGAGCGCGGCGAGCGGTTCATGGTCGGCGAGAATCCGGCTGCCGAGCTCGCGCCGCGGGACGTCGTCGCACGCGCGATCTGGAAGCAACTGGCCCGCGGCGGAAAGGCCTTTCTCGACGCGCGGACGGCGGTGGGCGATGCCTTCCCGACGCACTTTCCGACGATTTACGCGAGCTGTCGTCGCGCGGGCATCGATCCGCGGGTGGAGCTCATGCCGGTGGTCCCGGCGGCGCACTACCACATGGGTGGAATCGCCGTCGACGAATGGGGCCGGGCGAGCGTCGCCGGACTCTGGGCTTGCGGCGAGGTCTCGGCGACCGGAGTGCACGGCGCCAATCGGCTGGCGTCGAACTCGCTGCTCGAAGCCCTCGTCTTCGGCGCTCGCGTCGCCGAGGCCATCGAAGGTGAGCCCGTGCGCGAAGGGGAGCGGCGCCCGAGAGAGAGCGCAGCGAGCGCCGGGACTTCCGTCGCAGCTCTTCTGGATCCGATCACTGCAGGTGCAGGGCTTCGCCAGGAGATTCGTGCCCTCGCCTGGGAGCGGCTGGGGCTGGTGCGGGAACGTGCCGGGCTGGAGCAGGCTCTGCAGCGCTTCGGCGAGCTCTTCGCTCGACTGCCGGAGGGCTACTCCGAGGTGCGCAACCTCGTGATTGCGGGTTCACTCGTCGCGGCGGCGGCGCTCCATCGCGAGGAGAGTCGTGGCGCGCACTTTCGCAGCGATTTTCCTCGTGCCGAGGAGAGTTGGCGCTTTCGCCAGTTCCTTGCCGCGCAGGTCTCGCCGGGCGGAGTGGCGGTCCGGTTCGCGCCCGCACCGGTCGGTCACCCGGAACTTCTCGCCCCGGTGCTCGCATGATCCGTCCGACACCGGTCTCTCCGCTGCTTTATGAATCTCTGCTTCGGATCGCGCTCGCCGAGGATCTCGGCCGGGCGGGGGACATCACGACCGATGCCACTGTCGCGATCGATGCCGTAGCCGCGGCAGCCATCGTCGCGCGCCGCGCCGGGGCGATTGCCGGTCTGCCGATGGCCGAGGCTGTCTTCAGAATGCTCGACGCGCGGGTCGAGTGGCAGGCGCTCGCGAGCGATGGCGACGTCGTCGCCGCCGGGAGCCCTCTCGCTCGCCTCCACGGTCCGGCGCGCGCGATCCTCACCGCCGAGCGCACGGCGCTCAACCTGCTCGGCCATCTCTCCGGAGTCGCGACCGCGACGCGCGCGCTGGTCGACGCGGTCGCCGGCACCGGCGCGCGGATCGTGTGCACGCGGAAGACGACCCCTGGGCTGAGGGCTCTCGAGAAGTACGCCGTGCGTTGCGGGGGCGGATCGAATCATCGCTTCGGCCTCGACGACGCGGTGCTCATCAAGGACAACCATCTCGTCGCCGCCGGAGGTGTCAAGGCGGCGATCGAGCGCGCGCGGGCCCATGCCGGACACCTCGTCAAGATCGAGTGCGAGGTGCAGGATCTCGCCCAGCTCGATGCGGCGCTCGATGCGGGCGTCGACGTCGTGCTGCTCGACAACATGAGCCCGGCGGAGCTCGCCGTCGCCGTCGTGCGGATCGGCGGCCGCGCGATTGCCGAGGCCTCCGGCGGCATCACGCTCGCGACGGTACGCGCGGTCGCGGAGACCGGCGTCGATCTGATCTCGGTCGGCTGGATCACCCACTCGGCGCCGACGCTCGACGTCGCGCTCGATTTCGACGAGTGACGGTTCGTCGGACGGCCGGCGACCGGCGACCGGCGATAGAATGACGGCCGTGAGCGAGAACCTCGTCCAGATCGGCTCCGGAGCGCGCCCCGGTGAACCGGCGAACGCGGCCGGACCGCGCCAGGGTCGTCCCGAATGGCTGCGGATCCGGCTCTCGACGCCGGCCAGGTATCACGAGGTGAAACGGCTCGTCGAAGGTCTCAAGCTCAACACGGTTTGCCAGGAAGCAAAGTGCCCCAACATCTACGAGTGCTGGGGCGAGCACGGCACGGCGACCTTCATGA
>JBDTQG010000077.1:0-16253 GCA_039932315.1 Thermoanaerobaculia bacterium | reverse complement strand
TCGGCGATGGCCTACAAGCGCAATCCGGTGCGCGCCGAGCGCATGTGCGGCCTGGCGCGGCGGATTCTCACCGATGCCCTGAACGGCCCGATCAACGCGGCGACGCAATGGCTCGAGCGCAGCCTCGACGACTCCGCGAACCGGCGTCTCGTGCTGCCCGATGCATTTCTCGCCAGCGATGCGATCCTGACGCTCGCCGGGCACATCGCCGCCGGGCTGCGCGTCAACCAGGCCGCGGTCGCCGCGCGCGTCGCCCGCGAGCTGCCCTTCATGGCGACGGAAACGCTGCTCATGCAGGCAGCGCTCCGCGGCGGCGACCGTCAGCAGCTGCACGAACGGATCCGCACACTTTCGTTCGCGGCTCAGGACGCCGTCGCCGCCGGGCGGGAGAATCCTCTCCTCGCGACGATCGCGGCCGACCCCGACTTCCGGATGTCCGCGGCGGAGATCGACGGCTGGATCGATCCGGCGGCCTTTACCGGCCGATCCGCGGCGCAGGTCGACGACTTCCTGCGCGATGTCGTGACTCCGGCCCTGGCATCCCTCGAAGCGGCTGAAGTCGAAGCGCCGCGAATCTGAGACCGGAGCGATGCAGCTCGCACGCTCCCGCGCCGCCGTTCGGCCGCTGCTCCTTCTCGCCGGCGCCCTGGCGCTCGCGATCGGAACGGACGGCTGCGCGAGCTCGGGCAGGCACGCGCCGCTTTCGGGTGGTGTCGAGCGCGGGGTGGCCTCCTGGTACGGACCCGGTTTCGACGGTCGCATGACCGCCTCGGGCGAGCGCTACGACATGCACGCCGCGACGGCGGCGCATCGCACGCTTCCGTTCGGAACGATTCTCGAAGTGCTCAACCTCGACAACGGCAAGTCGACGCGCGTCACGGTCAACGACCGCGGGCCGTTCAAGAAGAACCGGATCATCGATCTTTCGTTCACCGCCGCGAGCGCGATCGGGATGGTGGGACCGGGGACGGCACGCGTCGAGCTGCGCACGCTGGTGCTCGGGTCGACGCTGCGGCGATATGCAGTGCAGGTTGGCGCATTTCAGGAACGCGGCCTCGCTGACGGACTCGTCGCGCGCCTGAGCGGACAGGTTCCCGATCTCGCCGGCGAGATCGCCGTCGAATCCGAAGTCCCCTGGCACCGCGTCCGGGTGGGGCTCTTCGACAATCCGGAGGTCGCCGCCGCTCTGCGCCGGAAGCTGGTGCGGCTGGGTTACGCGGCGATGGTGATCGAAATCTCGACCACCCCGCCGGTCCTCTGATCCGTCGTCTGATCTATCGTGCCCAACCGGCGCGTCAGGAGCTGCGGCGCACGGACGGATTGACGGCCGCCGCCGGCACTTCGCCGTCGAGCGCCGCAAGCACCATGTGAGCGGTCTCGATCGCAATGCGCTCCTGCGCCTCCTTCGTCTGCGCGCCGATGTGCGGCGTCGCGACGACCTTCGGATGTCCGGTGAGAGCGTGTCGTGCAGTCGGCTCGTCTTCGTAGACGTCGAGACCCGCACCGGCGATCCTGCCCGCTTCGAGCGCCGCGAGCAGCGCCTCCTCGTCGACCAGTCCGCCGCGTCCGCAATTGATGAACAGAACGTGCGGGCGCAGCAGCGCAAGGCGCCGCTCATCGATGAGATTCTTCGTCGCCTTGCTGAACGGTGTGTGGAGAGTCACAACATCGCTCGCGCGCAGCAAGTCGTCGAGCGGCATGAGCTCGACGCCGAGGCGCTTCGCCTGCTCAGGTTCGAGAAACGGATCGTAGGCGATCACTTTCATCTCGAAGGCGAGCGCGCGCGACGCGACCCGCTGGCCGATGCGACCGAGGCCGACAATGCCGAGGGTCTTTCCCTGCAATTCGACGCCGACGAACGTCTTGCGATCCCACTCGCCGCGCTTCATCGAAGCATCGGCGGCAGGAAGGCTTCGCGCCAGCCCGAGAAGCAGCGCGAAAGTGTGCTCGGTGGCCGACATGAGGTTCGCGTTCGGAGCGTTCACCACGAGCACTCCACGATCGGTCGCGGCATCCACGTCGACATTGTCGACGCCGACTCCTGCCCGGCCGACGACCCGAAGCTTGTGCGCCGATTCGAGCAGCGCCCGTGTCACCTTGGTCGCGCTACGGACGACGAGCGCATCCACATCCGCGACCAGCTGCGGCAGCTGGGCGCGCTCGTCGGCGCTGACGACGTGAACGTCGGCACCGGTGGCGCGCAGGATGCTCAGACCGGATTCTTCGAGCGGATCGGCAATCAGAATGCGAGTCATGCGGCAATCTCCTGTTCGATCGCGACCAGCAGCGCCGCGAGGTCGGTCGTTTGAACTTCACCCATATGGCCGATGCGAAACGTCGTTTCCTTGAACTTCCCGTATCCGCCGCCGAGCGTGTATCCACGCCGCTTGAGCCCCGCGACCAGCGTACGGGCATCGACACCGACCGGCGGCCGAAGGCAGCTCACGGTGATCGAGCGCCCGTTCGCAGCCGAAGCGAACTCGAAAGCGTGCGCGCTCGCCCATTCCGCGGTCTGACGTTGCAGCGCTTCGTGCCGCGCCCACCGCGCCTCGATTCCTTCGCGCGCGATCCGCTGGACCTGCAGGTCGAGCGCCCAGCCGATCGAAACTGCGGCAGTGGTGATCGGTCCGCCCTCACGATGCTTGTCGCGGTAGCGCAGCAGATCGCCGTAGTAACCGCGATGGGGAATCGTCGTCGCTTTCGCCTCCGCGCGTCCGGAGAAGGCGAAGACGGTGAGCCCCGGCGGAGCTGCCAGACCTTTCTGCACGCCGGCGAAAACGAAGTCGAGATCCCAGGCGTCGGTCTCGAGCGGCATCCCGGCGAGCGACGATACGGCGTCGACGAGAATCAACGCATCGCTCTCCTCGCGCACGATCCGGGCGATCTCCGCGACCGGATTCGTCACGCCGGTCGACGTCTCGTTGTGCGCCACGGTGACCGCCTCGTAGCGCTTCCGCCGCAGCGCCTGGCGCACCAGGTCGGGATCGACGATCTCGCCCCACGGTGCCGAGATCTGATCGGAGCTGCGGCCGAGCGAGCGGCCGATATCGACCCAGCGTTCAGAAAAGGAGCCATTCGTGAGGTGCAGCACGTCGCGCTCGACGAGCGACGTGAGCGCCGCTTCCATGAGGAGCGTCGAGCTCGAAGTCGCCATGTAGACATCCCGCGAGGTCCTGAAAACCGGCCTCAGGCCTTCCGTGATCCGCTTGTAGACCGGCATGAACTCCGGCGAGCGATGTCCGACGACCGGCGCGAGCATCGCCGCGCGTACCTCTTCGAGAACGTAGACCGGACCGGGAACGAAGTACTTGATCTGCTCGGGCATGAAGCTCCTCAGTCCGCCTTCCAGCGCAGCGCCGGCTTGCGCAGCCGGACGAGGAGCTCAACGGTGGTGTAAACCCGGGACGCCGTCGCGCTCTCCGCGAGGTGCCAAGCGATTTCCCGCGGGCTTTCCGCGCGGCGAGCCTCAGGCGAAAGCCGAGGGTAAAGGTCGCTGCCGGAAACGAAAACGACCTCTGCACCGAGAAAGTGTTCGCGCAGGAGATCTCGCAGAACCGCCTTTCCCTTCATCGGCTTCACCGCAATCGAGCGGCCGCTGCCGACGGCCACCGCGCGAAAAGCTGCCCGTAAAGGGAGTGACTGCAGAGCCGCAGGGGGCTCCAGCGGAACGTCGAGGGCCAGCCAGCCGAAGCGCACGCCGGCCGCAGCCGCAGCCGAAAATAACGGGGCGAAATCGTCCGCGGTGCCCGAAACGGCCAGCAGAACCGGAGTCTTCACTCTTTGCCGCCCGCCTCTGGGTAGAGCAGGATCTCCCTGCGCTCGCTGCGAAAAGCGATTTCGTCGGCGGCGAAGGAAGCCAGCCAGTTTTCGATCTCATCCGCCGCGTCGCGATCGAGCGCACGACGGAACAGGTCGGAGCCCGTGAGCAGGTCGATCGCCGGGCGCTCGGCAACGAATTCGTAGGGGGCGGTTCGCCAGCGGAACGCCTGCGGCGTGGCCCGCTTCAGCGCGATGAGGATCTCGAGTCCGAGGCGATAGCCGGAAACCTTTGCTTCGTCGAACACCGTGAGCTCGACCCCACCGCAGACTTCGCCGCGATGCTTCTGGAACTGCGGCCGGAAATACGTCGGTATCGCGCGTACGCCCCAGCGTTCGAGCGACTCGAGAGCACGGGAGAGGTCCGTCGGACGAATCTCCGGTGCGCCGAGGATCAGGAACGGCCGTGTGGTGCCGCGTCCCTCGGAGATCTCGGTCGCCTCCAGCAGGCAGAGCCCGGGATAGACGAGGGCGGTCGAATAAGTCGGCATGTTCGGCGACGGCGCGACCCACGGGCGCCCGGTCGCCGGCCAGGACCCGCGGCGGTCCCATCCCTTCACTTCGATCACCCGCGGTACGCGCCCCCACTGGCGGCGCGACGCCTCCAGGCGGACGATCTCGCCGAGCGTCAAGCCGTGCCGCACCGGAATCCGGAAGGCGCCCACGAACGAGGCGAAGCCCGGCTCCGGCAGGTTCCCTTCGATGACCTCTCCCCCCAGCGGATTGGGGCGATCGAGAATCCAGACTTCACAACCGGCGCTGCGTGCGGCCTCGGCCGCCCAGACCGCGGTCGCGGCATAGGTGTAGTAGCGCGTGCCGATATCCTGCAGATCGACGATCAGAAGATCGAGCCCGGCGAACGCCTCGGGGCGCGGCAGAAGCGATCGTTCGTCGTGGCCGTAGAGCGAAACGATCGGCACGCCGGTCCACGGATCGATCTGATCCTCACTCGGAATCATGTCCTGCTCGACGCCGTAGTAGCCGTGCTCCGGACCGAAGAGGCGCGCGGGCGGGAATCCGGCAGCGGACAAGGCGAGATGCGCGGGCACGCAGCCGGCGGTGACCGATGCACCGTGCGCGAGGAGCCCGAAGCGCCGACCGGCAAGCTCTCCGGGCGAATCCAGCAGACGGTCGAGGCCGGTCGCGATCATGGCGCGCGGCGGAAGTCGCCGCTGCGGCCGCCGCTCTTCGCCTCGAGCCGGAGGTCGGTGACCGAAGCCGTGCGGTCGATCGCCTTGACCATGTCGTAGATCGCGAGCGCCGCAGCGGCGCACGCGACCATCGCTTCCATTTCGGCACCCGTCCGTGCGGTCACGGCGACGCGGCTGGCGATGCGGACTTCGGATTCTCCCGGCTCGATGGTGATCTCGACGTCGTCGAGCGGCAGCGTGTGCGCGAGGGGAATCCACTCGTCGGTCCGCTTCGCCGCCTGGATCCCGGCGATACGGGCGACCGCGACCGCGTCCCCCTTCGGCAGAGATCCGAGCCGCAACGCGGTCGAAGGCGCACAGAGCAGGCGGCAGGAGGCCTCTGCGATCCGCAATGTCACCGGTTTCTGCGAGATGTCGACCATCCGGGCGCGACCCTGTGCGTCGACATGGGTCAGGCTCGCGGACTCGGACTCCTCGGACGGCTTTCTGGGCATGGGCTCTCGGCAAGCGTGCAGCGACCTGGGCGACTTGGGAATGCTAACACTCGGGCGCCTTGCGAACGGCTCTCCGCAGCCGAATGGCGCGCGGGATCCAAACGCACAAAAGCCCTGCGGCGAGTTCATCTCCGCAGGGCTCCTGGCGTAAGGCAGAGCGACTTCCGTGAATTCAGCGAGTCAGGCGAGAGTCAGGCGCGACTCGTTCGCGCTTCAATACCCTGCTGCCCTCGACTTCGGGCGCTTACTTGCCCTTGTTGAGCGCTTCCTTCAACTCCTTACCAGCCTTGAACTTGGCGTTCTTGCTGGCCTTGATCGTGATGGTCGCACCGGTCGCGGGATTCCGGCCCTTGCGGGCAGCACGCTTGCCGACGCTGAAACTGCCGAAGCCGGGGATCTGCACGCGATCGCCCTTCTTGAGTCCCTTGGTGATCGCATCGATGACGGCATCAAACGCTTCCGCCGCCTGCTTCTTGGTCAGACCATCCACGCTATCCGCAACATGCTCCACGATGTCGGCTTTTCCAGCCATCTTTCCTCCCCGGTTTCTTTGGTTTTGTCGATCGCAATCGATGACGGGCGAGACGATAAGGCAACTGCCGAAGCCTGTCAATACAGGGCTCCGCGCGCTTTTTAGTGCAATTTGAGATAGGCGATCACGAACGGCGTTCGAAGAGTTGGACGGTGAATCCGTCGTGATCGTCGCCCGGAAGCCAGCGCCAGATTCCATCGCCGGTGCGCGCGGAATTCGCAACCGGCGGAAATTCGCCACGTGAAGCCGTGCGCACGAAGCGCGCATCGCGCGCGAGAAATCGCTCGCCGACTTTTTCGTTCTCCTCACTCTCGAGAGAGCACGAAATCGCGACCAGCCTGCCACCTGGTTTCACTGCGCTGGCGGCGCCGACGAGAAGACGCAATGCCTGTTCTGCGAGCCGCTCGAGACCCTCGCCGTTCCAGCGCCACTTGAGCTCCGGATGCTTGCGCAACGTGCCGGTGCCCGAACAGGGGTAGTCGACGATGACGCGATCGAAGGTCGCTGTGAACGGCGACCGCTCGACGTTCGCTGCGACGACGCCGCTCGCGAGGCCGAGCCGGCGATGATTCTCGACCAGCTGCATGAGACGCCCAAAGCTCAGATCCCCCGCCACGAGGTGAACGGACGGTTCGTGCGCGAGCAGAGCCAGACCCTTGCCGCCCGGTGCTGCAGCGGCGTCGAGGACTCGCTCACCGGCTACCGGAAAAGGCAGCAGCGCGGCGAGCTGCGCGACTTCATCCTGCACGTAGAACTCACCGCGGGCGAAGGCGCCAGATCGCAGAGCGTTTCCGGAACGGACGATCAGGCCGAGCGCCGAGAGCGCGCTGGGCTCGGTCTCGATGCCCTCGGCACGCAGTCTCTCGGCCAGCGGATCTCTTCCGCCCCGGGCCGCGAAGGCCAGAAGGTGAATGGGCTTCTGCCGATTGTTCGCTTCGAGAAGCGCGCGGGTGCGGGGCTCGCCGAACGCCGCGATCCAGCGCTCCACGAGAACCTCCGGATGACTGGTCTCGATCGCGAGCCGCTGCACGGGATCCGCGATCTCGACCGGCCAGGCGGCAAGATCCGCTTTCGCGGCGATCCGCCGCAGCACGGCGTTGACGAAGCCACCCGCGCCCTTGTGGCTCCTCTTCTGCGCCTCGTCGACCGCCTCATGAACGATCGCGTGCGGCGGCACCCGATCGAGAAACAGCAGCTGGTAGATCGCGACGCGCAGCACCGGAAGGAGCTTCGGCTGAATCTGCTCGAACGTCCGGCCGCTCGCCGTGGTCAGAACATGGTCGAGGCGCTTCAGCCAACGCAGCGTCCCGAAGACGATCTCGCGCAACAGTGCGGCATCCCGCTCGTCGAAGGCCGACGCGGCGGTCGCCGCCGCGAGATCGACGTCGACCGGAGCGCGCGCTCCGAGCGCCCGCTCGACGATCGAGACGGCCTCGCTCCGGACGCTGCGGATACTTCGTTCCGGAGCTCCACCTTGGAGATTGCCTTCCGCGTCGGCCCGCGGAGACAACGACTTCCCGGGCAAGGTCAAGCGAGGCGATCCGATTGTGCAAGACCGAGAGCGCGCGCGAGCTCTCCGCCCGAGACCGGGCCCCGACCGGCGCGCTGCGCGCGCAGGACGGCGAGCACGGAGTCGTCGCCGGCGCGAATCAGGAGACGCTCCCTTTCGATCCCGAGAACCGTGCCGGGAGAGGCGGCGGTCGGAACGGCGGCGGTGTCCAGCTGGGCCGCGAGAACCTTGATCCATTCCTCACCAAACGGCAGCTCGGCGCCGGGCCAGGGTTGAAAAGCGCGGATGGTCCGGTCGAGCGTCGACGCCGGGAGGTCCCATCTCGTGCGGGCTCTCTCCTTCCGGATCTTCGGCGCGATCGTGACTCGTGCGCCATCCTGCTCTTCCGGATGGATCGTTCCTGCGTGAAGACGACGGAGCGTTTCGACCACGAGCGGCGCCCCGAGATCCGCCAGACGTGCGAAAAGCTCTCCCGCCGACTCGTGCTGACCGATCGCCGTCTCCGCCCGCAGCAGCATCGGTCCGCTGTCGAGTCCCTCGCCCATGAGCATCGTGGTCACGCCGGTCGTCGCGTCTCCGGCGGCGACCGCTGCCTGGATCGGCGCGGCTCCACGCCAGCGCGGCAAGAGTGATCCGTGGAGATTGACGCAGCCGAAACGCGGGACATCGAGCAAAGGCTTCGGAAAGATCTGGCCGAACGCGACGACGACGATGAAATCCGGCCGGCTTGCGGCGACCTGCGCCACGAAATCCGGATGCCGGACCTTTTCGATCTGCTGGAAGGGAATGGCCAGCTCTCTCGCCGCTTCGACGACCGCAGGCTCCGTCATCTTCTGGCCACGGCGGGCGGGACGCGACGGCTGCGACACCACGAGCTCCGGTCGAAACTCGGACGCCGCGAGCGCGCGCAGCGTCGGCACAGCAAATTCAGGGGTACCGAAGAAAATCGTCCGCGCGCTCATCTCACCAGAGGATACACGGTCGCCCGGACGCGAAAACACCTCCGGCGCCACGAAAGCGGCGCCGGAGGCGTGAACAGAATCGATTCCAGGGCGTCAGTTGAGCGACGCCGCGACCGGCGCCGCGAGCCCGCGAGCCATCGTCAGATGCTTCTGAAGCGTCGGCAGAGTCTTCTCAGCAAACGCGCGCAGCTCGGCATCTCCCGTCTTGGCGCCGCCTTCGAAGAGCGCGACTGCCTTCTCGTGCGCGTTCACGCCGGCTTCACGGAGATAGAGCTCGTCGAACGCCGGACCGGTCACCGTCGCGAGCTCAGCGAGCAGCTTCTGATCCTCGGGCGTTGCCTCCGTCGGCAGCGCCATGCCCTTCGCGGTGACGATCTTCGACAGCTCCGTCCTCGCCGCTTCGTGATCGGCGATCACCTTCTGCGCGAACTCCTTGACGTCCGCGCGGCTCGAGCGCTCGAGCGCGAGCTTCCCGGCTGCGATCTCGGCGACGCCGGCGGCGCCCGCCATCTCGACGAACTGCCCGTTGCCGACATTCAAGGCAGCAATCGGCGGATTGTCGGTCTTCGACGTCGGCTTCTTGGCGGCGTTCGCGGCGCCGGCGGTGGCGATGAAAGACGTCGATGCGAGAATCGTTGCGACTGCAAAAGTGACTCGTCGATTCATGGGAAAGTCCTTTCTATCGAAGGCTCCGGGGAAGATTTCACCCGGTCCATGAAACTCAGCGAGAGAACCGGCTCATCGACGGATGGCCTCGGATGGCCTCGCGCTTCCACACCTGTGCAGAGAGCAATGGGGATGCCAACGCCGAGGACAATCGAAGATGCAGGAAGATCAGGGCCTGCTGAAGAGGCTCCCGGGGAAGAAGCCTCAACTCGAGGCAAATTGGAGATTGTTCCTGCGCTCGAATCGCGCAGCCGCAGATCAGAACTTCAACTCGCGAACGGAAAAGTCATCGTTCGAATTTCGTGACCCGCGCCCTCGACTCTTTCGCGCAGCCGATCGAAGAAGGTCGCGGCAGAATCGGGCGGCGTCACCCGGAACACCAGGCTGATGGCGATCCCGCGCCCCGCGCTCAGCGGGTGCTCTTCGAGGACATGTCCACTGTCGATGAAAGCGATGTAAGACTCGACCTTCGCCTCGAGAATCCGCATGTGCTCTTCGAGTTCGTCCCAATCGAGATGATCGGCGATCGTCAGCACGAACAAGCCCGTGTTCCGCTCAATGCCAACGATGTCGATCTCGTCCGGTTGTTCGACAGTCAAGTGTTCTCTCCTCGCCGGCTTCTTGCTCGACAGCTCGTCGAAGTGACAGAAACTCCGCAGGTTCGCGACGCTCCGCGGAATCGGTGAAAATTGGCGACCGACGAAACTGTGCGATAATGCACCCGTTCGTTGCTTCTCGCTGTTGAATTCCTGACGAGGCAGCTGACTTCTCACGGGCGCTTCGCGCTCGGACGGCGGCCTCTCCGGCAGTCCCCGTTTTCCATCCTCCACGTTTCGCCGGAATCACCAGAGCGGCGTTCCGCTGTCCGCACGCGGACTCCAGTCGCCGCACAGAAAGAAGAGTTGTTGCATGCCGTTTTCAACGTTCGAGCTCCATCCGGACCTGCTCCGGGGAGTCAAGTCCCTGGGCTTCACCCGCCCGACCCCGATCCAGACCGACGCCATTCCACCGGCCCTCGAGGGCCGCGACGTCTTGGCCTGCGCCATGACCGGCAGCGGCAAGAGCGCGGCGTTTCTGCTCCCGATCCTCAACCGCCTGATGGGCAAGAAGCGCGGCACAACGCGCGCCCTCATCCTCACTCCGACGCGTGAGCTCGCCGCACAGATCGACGAGCATCTGCGGGATCTCGCGGTACACACGCCGCTCTCCGGTGCCGCGATCTACGGCGGAGTCGGAATGGGGCCGCAGGAGCACGCTTTCCGCAGCGGTGTCGACGTCATCGTCGCGACGCCCGGCCGCCTGCTCGACCATTTCCAGTACAAGTACGCGAAGCTCGAAGGGCTCGAAGTGCTGGTGCTCGACGAAGCCGACCGCATGCTCGACATGGGATTTCTGCCCGACATCCGGCGCGTTCTCAAGCATCTGCCGACCAAGCGTCAGACCCTGTTCTTCTCCGCCACGATGCCGTACCCGATCGTCGAGCTGTCGCGCGAGATGCTCAAGGATCCCGCGACGATCTCGATCGAGCGCAAGTCGGCACCGGCGACCGGCATCACGCAGTCGGTGTTCCCGGTGACGCAGGAACTGAAGACGCCGCTCCTCGCAGCACTGCTCGAGCGCGGCGAAATCACCAACGCCATCGTCTTCACCCGCACGAAGCACCGCGCCAACCGGCTGTACGAACAGCTCGAGAAGCGCAAGGTAAGCGTCGCGCGCATCCACGGCAACCGCAGCCAGGCTCAGCGCACCGAAGCGCTCGCCGGATTCCGCGGCGGGAAATACCGCATTCTGGTGGCGACCGACATCGCCGCCCGCGGCATCGACGTCGAGGCGTTGTCGCACGTCGTCAACTTCGACGTGCCCAAGGTTCCGGATGACTACATCCATCGTGTGGGCCGGACCGCCCGTGCCGAGATGACCGGCGACGCCATCACCTTCGTGTCCGCCGACGAGGAGAACGACCTCCGCGCCATCGAGCGCGCGATCGGCAAACGCCTGCCGCGCGTCACCGTTCCGGACTTCGACTACAGCCACAAGCCGACCGAGAAGCTCGAGATTCCGCTGCAGGACCGGATCGCCGAGATCCGCGCCCGGAAGTCCGAGGAGCGCTCACGCGCCAAGGCGAACGCCGAGCGCCGCAGTGGACGACCTGGCGCAGCGGCGCCGGGACGCCCGGCCCGGCCCGGCACCGGCGGCGGTCGCGCCAGCGCGGCACCGTCACGCCCCAGTGGCGGCCCGGCCCGGCCGCGCTCCAGCGACGGCCCGGCAGCGAGCTCGACCGCATCACCGTCCGGCGCTTCCCGCACCGTCTTCGGTCGTGGACCCGCTCCGGCATCGGATCGTCGTGGCGCTGCGCCCAGCGGCAATCGCTTCGGCAAGACGCCTCCCGGACGCCGCCGCGATCGCTGATCACTGATCGCTGAACACTGATCGCGAGCGGCTGAATCACCGGGCTCTTCGTTCGGCGATTCAGCCGCAGGCTGCACGTCGAAGTGGACCGAAGAACACCTAGAACTAGAAGAAGAAAAAGCTCGGTGAAGGGATCGGCGGAGCTCCCACGCTTCGCTTCAGGATCGGCGCAGATGTCACGGCGACCGACCTTCTCCCTTGCCGGGCTTTTCGCGTCTCGGTTGTCTGAAACGTGCCGGCTTTCTGCGGAAGGATTGTCTTCGGGACGGAAAGAGCGGCGACTCCGGCATGGCGCTTCCTGGGAGAGAATGCGCGGATGCGACGGATTCCACCGCTCCCCCTCACCGTTCTTTTCGCCTCCGTGCTCTCGTTTCTCTCCTGCAGCACGGCCCCCGCGGCGGACTCCGCCGCAACCCCTCACCTGGCTTCTCCTCCGACTTCTCCTCCGACTTCTCCGGCGGCTGCGCCCTCGGCTTCGAGCGCCGCGTCATCCGCGTCGCCGGTCCTACCGGATGAGAAAGGAGAGTTCGTTCTCGCCGTCGGCGGGAGGGCCGAGGTCAAGCCCGGCGTTCTCGTGCTTCTCGATCGAATCGTGAGCGACAGCCGCTGTCCGGTCGATGTGAACTGCATCTGGGCGGGGGAGATCCGGGTGGCGCTCGTCGCCGAGTCGACCGCCGGAAAGAAGGAGATGGAGCTCTGGGACAGGGCGCCCGATGCCATCGTCGAAGGTGTGAACGTGAAGCTCATCGGTGCCTCGCCGGCGCCGAACTCGAAGGTGCATCTCCTTCCGTCGGACTATCGGATCCAGTTTCGCGCGACATCGGCGTCAGGCACGACTGCGCCAGCGACCTCCCGGGAGTAGGATCGCGCCCGGGAACGGAAAGTCTGAACCGCTCCCACAACCTTCGGAGGAATTCGAACATGCGCCCGTTTCGACTGACATCGCAGCTCGCCGCTCTCGCCGTCATCCTGGTCGCGTCCTCGAGCTCGGCCTTCGCCGCAGCGAGCGAAATCAAGGGCGCCGCGATTCTCGAGCACCCCTGCGGGAAGACCTCGGTGAAGCAGATGAGCCTGGTGCACGCCGGCAAGATGGATCAGGCGATCCTTCTGGGAACGACGGCGATGCAGGACCAGTGGAAGGCGATGAGCGCCGAGGACAAGAAGATGATGGGCGGAATGATGAAGGACATGTCGACGAGCGACGCGGACTACGCCGCACAGCTCAAGGCCGGCGGTCTGCTGGTGATCGACGGTGCGAACGCGACCCTGACCGTGAAGCAGGAGCACAAGGATGCGAACGGCAGCAGCACCGAGACGATGACGCAGCAGCTCCTCATCGACGCGAAAGGCTGCTGGATCAGCCACTGATCGCCGCCGCACTTGTCCGCGCCTGTCTGAATTCGTCTGAAGCGGAACCGAAGCGTCCTGCTTCCGAGTTCGCCCCTTGGCGGCGGAAATGAGTAGAACAGCGCCTGCGATCGCAGGCGTGTTCCGACTGTTTCCGTCGCTCGCTTCACCCCTTCGCCTCCGAGACTGAAGGACGCGCCAAGTCGGCGCACCGCGAGCGTGAACTCGACGATCGAAAATCACGTCGCAGAGCAGCGCGGATCAAAGCGCGTGCACTGTGCACTCCAGGGGGTCCCGAATCTGGCACGGCCGATGCTTCTATGGCTCTCTGAGAGCGCCAATCGAGACGCCTCACTTACAGCCCAGGAGTTTCCTCGATGAAGACTTGGAAGAACGTCACGGCAGGCGCAGTGTTGGGAGTTTCCCTCGCCGCAGCGAGCTTCGCCGCAGCACCCGCCGCCAAGGCGAATCACTGTTCCGGCAAGGTCGACGCGGTGAACGCACAGGCGATGAGCATCGACCTCACGGTCGCCGGCAAGTCGGAGAAGGTGACGTGGGATGCACAGACGGCGGTGGTCGAGAACGGTCAGACGGTCGCGGCGAGCAAGCTCGCCGCGGGCGAGTCGGTCAAGGTGACGTGGGCCGAGAAGGCGGGCCAGAAGGTTGCCTCGCGCATCGAGATCCTGCCGGCCGCCGCGGCTTCCGCCATGAAGCCCGCGGCCAAGCCCGGGCACTGATCCCGACCCGAATCGCACCCGGACCGACGTACGGGAAGAAGTACTGAATCCGAACCCGTCCCGCTCATCTGCATCCCGACAGCGTCGCGCTTCAGGCGCCGCAGCGGGACGGAGTTCGGAAGTCTTTCGTGACAGCGCCACATCGGCAGGGCGAGTCGACCTGGCAGTCTTCGAGGGCGCCTCGCTGCTGCCGTCCAGCGTCTACCGGACTTCCCGCTCGTCCTCGTCGCGACGTTCGACGACGTGGTCCGGTTCCACCCAGCGACAGGTGCTGCCGCCTTCGAAATCGTCGGCGAAGACGCGCGCCCGTTTCCCGAGATAGGCGCGATCCCAGAGGGCGACGAACCCGCTCCCGTTGGCGTCGGATGCCGTCGCGCGGAATTTGACGGATGCAACGCCCGCGCCGACGACGGAAGAAATCTCGACGAAGTGCCAGTTCGGGCTCGCCGCGAAGATCGTCTGCAGCGGAAACGTCTCCGCGCCTTGACATCCAGGAAGCGGGTAGGAGGTGACGTAGAGCCCGAACGTGCGCTGCGATTTCGCAGCGACCTCCTCGAAGACCGTTTCTCCCGGCGTGACATCCATGCAGCCGGAGGAGATCAGTCCGGCCACGCTCGGCAGCGGACCGCCGCGGGTGAAGAACGGATTCTCGATCGCCGTCGAGACGTAGGCACCCGAGTGCTCGCAGGAGTTCGCGTCCGCCGTCGTCCAGCTGGCGATCCACTGCTCGCTGTCTTCCCACGACAGGATGTTGGAGTTGAACTCCGGATTGGCCAGAGCATTCTGCCCTCGGGCCGAAGCTACGCCGACAAGGGAAAGCAGCGTGCTCAGAATGAGACTGCGACAAGGATGCATTCGGTCCATGGGTCGCCCCTCCTTCCCATTACGCGTGAGAGCGGGTGCAAGAAGCTCATCGGCAGTAGTCGAGTCGATCGGGCGGGGACTTCAAGACACTTCCGGATCGCGACCGAAAGTCGGGGCGATGAATGCAATCCGAGCGCAGCGGCGATCGTGCGCGTCGGCCCGGTGACGCGCGGGAAGATACAGCGTTCCCGCGCGTCAAGGAGCTCGACTTCAGAACGGCGTCAGGGGTGCGGGCTCCACAGAGACGTGTCCCCGGTTTCGAAGTTGCCGATGAAGACCGTCGTCGCGTCGTTGCACGAGCTGGCCGAGCCCACGTTCGCCAGCGTCACCGAATCAACGAACCAGCCGGTCGCCTCGACGCTCGAATCGTCGCCGGCATGCCAGCGCAACTTGACGTTGGTCTGACCGGCGAAGCTGGCGAGATTCGCCGTCACCTGGGTGAACGGCCCGATCGTTCCGTTGCACCAGGCACGCAGCCCCGCGATCGGGCTGCTCCAGGCGGTCGAGACCGTCCCGGTGAATCCGCCCGCCGTGAAGTTCGCGTCCGGGAGGACCGTCCACGACCCTCCGCCATTGATCGAGATCTCGAGAGTTCCGGCGTCGAAGCAGCTCGTCGTGTTTTCGAAGGCGAAGGTGTGCCAGAACGAAAGCGTCGACGTCGCGCTGACGGCGAAGGTGGGACTGACCAGCACACGATGGGAAACACTCGGCAGGCTGTCGGAGAACCAGGAGTGGATCGGCGTTTGCGACTGCGCGGTCGAAAGCGTCCAGTCGTTCGCTCCCGCGAGGGCCGCATGGGTCCAGCCCGCGTTGTCGAAGCCGCCCCCACCTTCGAAAGTTTCCGTCAGATTTCCCTGAGCGATCGGTCCGGTCGGCGCGACTCCGATCTGCGCACTGTTTGTATCCTGCGACGTATTCGAGGAGTCCGTGGAGCGCACGACGTAGTAGTAGGTGGTGCCGCTGACGAGAGCCGGTTCCGCGTCCGTGTACGGGGACGCAGTCGGGCTGGCGATCAACGTCGCCGGTGAGGGGACGAATCCCGATGTCGTCGAGCGATAGACCTGGAACGTCACCGGCCCGCCACAGCTCGGAGTGGCCGCGCCCCAGCCGATCTCGATACCGCAGCCAGCGGTCGCCTCGTTCGTCGCCGAGGTGATGCCCGCAAAGGTCGGCGCCAGCGTGCATGCGCCGGTCGCCGTCGCCTGGACACAGCTCGACTCCGCCGAAATACAGCCGCCGGTCGCGTCCTTGCCCTTCACGACATAGGCGTAGGTGGTCCCTCCCGAGACCGTACTGTCGGTGTAGGGGGATCCCGCGATCGAAGCCGCGATCGCGACAAAAGCTCCCGGAGAGGCGCAGGTACCCTGCGCACGATAGACGTCGAAGCTGGCGGACGACGGAGTTCCGTCGTCGAAGGTGACCTGAATCGTGTTGGGGGCCGTCGCCGTCGCCGTTCCGATGACCGGGCTACCGGGGCTGACGCAGGCATTCGACCCATCGACCGTCATCACGCCCGTATTGCCGGCGTCGAGCCAGTTGGAAAGCCGCGTGCTGTCGGTCCCGCCTCCGGTCCAGGAGACGCTCACGCGACCGTACATGTCCGACAGATTGTCGCCGGTCTGGCCGCAGGCGGAAGCTCCACCATGCAGTTGTCCGATGAAACGGCGGTTGGAATCGAAGAGCGGCGAGCCCGAAGAGCCGGGCTCAGTGACTCCCGGAACCGTGAACGGGCCCGGCGGGTCGGTCGCCCAGTGCACCCACAGGT
>JBDTQG010000076.1:0-16370 GCA_039932315.1 Thermoanaerobaculia bacterium | reverse complement strand
GTCGGCTTCGCCTGGACGCCCGAGGTCCCGCAGAGCGAGCGACAGCTCGCGCAACGCGAAACCGAGCCGGCTCGGGCGTCCGGACTCCCGGGCGATCGGAATGGACTCGTCGAAGCGCCCCTTCGCGAGATCGGGACGGCCGCGCAACATCGCGAGATTTGCCAGATTGTTGAGCAGCGCTGCGCCGCGGTTCCCTCCGGAGGCCGCGAGCGCTGCCTCGAAAAGCTCCTCCGCCTTTCCGAGATCCCCCTCCTGGGCGGCCTCGATCGCAAGGTCGTTGAGCACCCGCGCCAGGGAGGTCTGATCTCCCGCCGCCTCGAAGGCGCTCCGCGCGAGCTCCATATCGGAGCGCGCCTCGTCACGCCGGCCCATCGTCGAAAGCAACCTTCCGCGGGTCGCACGAACCTGCGCGACGAGCTCGCCCCGCCCCCCGGCAATCGCGCTCGCGAGCGCACGTTCGAGCAGGATGAGCGCGCGTTGCGATTGGATCGCGCCGGTCGCAAGCAGCGCGTCGACATAGTCGATCAGGGGATCGTTTTCCCTTCCCGGAATCTGCCGCAGCCGGGCCACGACGACGGCCGCCTCCTTGAAGCGGCCGGCGCGCTGCAGGCCGAGGGCGTAGGCCGCCCCGGCCTCGACGCTCTGTGGTGCGGCAACGAAGTCGCGCTCGGCATCTTCGACCTTCGGCGCCTTCGCCGGCGAAAAAGGGAATGGCCGCGGCGCGGGCTCCACGGCCACGGCATGCGTTCTCTCCGCGCCGCGAACGGCGACGACGATCGCGGTCAGGGCGACGGCCAGCGTGAGCACGAATGCGGCCGTGGTCAATAATCCACGGCGGTTCCGGTGCAGGAACCGCTCCAGCCGGTAGCGCCTCAAGCCCTCGCGTGCCAGTACGGGCCGCTGATCGAGATAGCGCTCGAGGTCGCCGGCGAACTCGGCTGCGCTGCGGTAGCGGGCCGCCGCATCCTTGCGCAGCGCCTTGAGGCAGATCGCATCGAGATCCGGACTGAGCTGCGCGCCCGTGGCGCCGGCTTTCGTCATGAGCTCCCAGGTGTTGCGGGTCGTGAGCTCGCGCGTCGCACGGCGGGCCGCCGTCGACGGCGGTTCGGGATCTTCCTCGAGCACCGCGCGTTCGAACCTGGCGGCGGCATCGGGGGAACCGGAACGCCGTCCGAAGGGACGCACACCCGTGAGCAGCTCGTACAGAAGAACTCCGGCGGAATAGACGTCGGAAGCCGGCGTCGCCGGCTCGCCGCGAAACTGTTCGGGACTGGCGTAGGCGGGAGTGAACGCCCGCAACTCCGTGCGAGTGCTCGTCGCATCCCCCACGCTCCCCGGATCGATCAACTTCGAGATTCCGAAATCGAGCAGCTTCGGACGTCCGTCCGCGCCGACGAGAATATTTCCCGGCTTGAGATCACGATGAATCACCCGCCGCTCGTGTGCGTAAGCGACCGCCTCCAGCACCGTCGCAAAGAGGCGCACCCGCTGATCGATCGACAGCGCACGTCGCCGCGCATCGGCAACCAGGTCCTCACCCTCGACGAACTCCAGCGCCAGAAACCAGGTGCCGTCCGCAGTCTGGCCGCCGTCGAGAAAACGTGCGATCCCGGGATGCTCGAGCGAGGCGAGGATCCGCACTTCGTCGCGGAAGCGCTTGACCGCCTGCGGGTCCAGAGTCGACGACTCGAGGAGCTTCAGCGCCACGCGCCGGCGGTACGTCGAAGTCTCCTGCTCCGCGAGGTAGACGCGCCCCATGCCGCCGCGGCCCAGCTCCCGCAGAATGCGGAACTCGCCGATCGCCGCCGGCAGCGCGCGCTCTCCGATCGCTTCGAGGCCGTCGAGCTGCGCGAGCTCTCCCGGCACGAGGCGGTCGGGGTAACTCTCTCCGGCTTCGATCAGCTCCGCGAGCTCCCGCGCCAGCGCAGGGTCGGTCGCTGCGAGCTCGCCCAGCCGTTCACGCCGCTCGGACGTCGCGAGATCCGAGATCTCGGCGAAGAGGTCGGGAAGACGCGGATCGGCGCTCACGCCGTCCGCTCAGATCTCGAGGGTGCGCCCGAGGTGACGATCCGCTGCGGCGAGGATCTCCTCGCGCATCGACGCGAGATGCTGCCGCTTCTCGTCCGCGGGCAGGAACGAGTGCTCGGCGCCCGCCAGCGCGAGCCGGGCGAGGACCTCCGGAGTGTAGGAAAAAGCCTCACCGAGCCGCCGGAACTCTTCGGACAGCGTCGTGTCGAAAAGCGCCGGATCGTCGGTGTTGACCGAAACTTCGAGTCCGGCACGCCGCATCTCGTCGAAGGGATGATGCGCCAGGTCCGGGGCGAGACCGAGGCAGAGATTCGAAGTCGGGCAGATCTCGAGTGGAACGCGATCGTCGCGCAGACGTTCGATCAGTCCGCTGTCCTCGATCGACCGCACGCCATGGCCGATGCGCTCGGCGCCACATGAGTCCAGGACCGAGTAGACCGATTGTGGTCCGGCATGCTCTCCGGCGTGGGCGACGCAATGAAGTCCCGCAGCCGCAGCCGCAGCGAAATGATCGGCGAACGGCTCGCTGGGATAGATCGACTCCCGGCCGGTGAGTCCGAGCGCGACGACGACACCCTTCTTCTGACCGGCGAGTGCCCAGTCGAGCGTCGGATCGGCGGTCTTCGCGCCGACGTCGCGGACGATGTCGGGAATCAGCCGGATCCGCAGGTTCTCGTCGCGCTCGACGGCGACGATCGTTTCGGTCATCGCGTCGAGAACCTCGTCGATCGCGACTCCGTTCAGCCAGTGCGTACCGATCGTGAAGTGCACTTCGGAATAGCGGATGTTCTCCGCCGCCTGATCCGCCGCGAAGTCGGCGAGCAGCCGTTGAAAATCTTCCGGGTCACGGACACATTTCGAACAGGTCAGGTAGATCTCCACGAAGTGGTCGAAATCGCGAAAGCGGAACCACTCGCGCAGGCCCGCTTCGTCGTCGGCCGGCAACTGGATGCGGCGTCGGCGCGCCAGCGCGAGGAGCGTTCGCGGGCGCATCGCGCCTTCGAGGTGCACGTGAAGCTCCACCTTGGGAATCGCGCGAAGAAAGGCTTCGAGACTCAGAGCGCGTCCTCCGCAGACAGTACGCCCGTCGCCTTCGCCGGAGCCGCGAGGTCGGCCAATACGCGCTGCTTGCGCCGCAATGTTTCGAAGACGGGCTGCGGCAGCAATCCCTTGAGCTCGGCACCGAACTTCGATACTTCCTTGAGCAGCCGGCTGGAAACGTAGCTGTATTCTTCCTTGGGCATCATGTAGACGGTTTCGATGCGCGGATTGAGGTGGCGATTCATGAGCGCCATCTGGAACTCGTACTCGAAGTCGGAAACGGCGCGCAGTCCGCGGACGATCGTCCGCGCGCCGATCTGCTCCATGAATTCGACGAGCAGGCCGGAGAAACTCTCGACGCGGAACATCCCGTCGCCGCCCACGGACTCGCGGATCATCTGCATCCGCTCCTCGACCGTGAACAGAGGATTCTTCTCCTCGTTGTGCAGCACGGCGATCACGACCTGATCGAACATGGGCCGGCAGCGCTCGATGATGTCGAGGTGACCGTTGTGAATCGGATCGAAGGAGCCGGGGTAGACCGCAACGCGGCTGCTCATCGCCTCACCTCGGACGTGAGGTCGAACGTATCGTAGTTGAGGGCGGCATCGCCGAGGCGCAGCAGCACGAGTTTCGCCGCCGCCGGAATCTCTCCGAGGATGAGAGTTTCGACCTGACCGTCGAGCAGTCCATCCGAGGTTCGCACGGGAAGCCATTCGGCTGCATCGATCGAGAGCATCGCGTCGCGCAGCGGATTCCAGGCGTCGGCCACCCGCAGCTTCAGGCCGCCGTCGCCGCGTTCGACGACGCCACGCGTCGGCGGGGTGTGATCGATGACGACCGACTCGCTTTCCAGTTCCGCCGTGAGCGGTTGATTCTCTCCTGCACCCGCATTCCCCAGACGATCCGACACCGTGAGACGGAAGCGGTAGCGGCCGTCCGGCAGCACCGTGGCGTCGAATCCGTAGTGATCGTCGTCGAGGTCGTCGACGATCTGCAGCCAGCCGGCTGCCGAGCTCTCCGGACCGACTTCGACGCGGAAGCGCAGCGGATCGCCGTTCGGATCGGAGGCGCGCCAGCGCAGCGTCCGTTGTCCGCGCTTCCAGAGCTGCTTCGTCCGCCCGTCTCCGGCGCCGGTCGACGGCTGCAGGGTGGTGAAAATTCCATCCTTGTTCGGGCTCGCCGGTTCGTAGACCTGATCGGCGGGATTGAAATTCGCCGGCACCAGAATCTGTCCCGGGTCGAGAGCGCCGAAGCGCTCGATCTTCGGTCGCTGATTGACCTGGGTATAGGAGGTTTCCGCGACGAGCAGTCGAGGGCTCCTGCCGCCCTCGCCCGTCATCTCGACCTGCCACTGCAGGAAGCGCCCGGTGCCGATCGGCGGCAAGGGAATCTCCCAGCTCCCCGCGCCAGGGCTTTCCACGCGGCGCCCGGCGCCGGAGATCGAGTCGACGGCGGTGCCTTCGAGCGCCGCGCTCCAGGGGCTCCAGGTGGCATCGGGAACAGCGCTCGTTCCGGTGCGGAATCGGACGCGCAGATGTGTTCCCGCCGGCTGCTCGCCGGTCCAGCGGAACATGCCGTAGCGCGCGAGGAGACCGGCGTCCAGCGGCACGCTCGTGTAGCTGCCTTTCGTGGCCGCGCGTTGGCTGAGCCGGAAGAGTCCCGCCGCGTTGGTCGTCAGCGCAACGGGAAGCGATGGCGCCGGAGCTTTGCCTGCCCTGTTTCCCCCGCCAGCGCCGCCGCCAGCAAGGCCGACGACCTGCCGCGAATCGAAGTCGTGCTCGATGGCGACGGTGAAGGGAGCGACCGGCGGAACGTCGGAGAGCGCGCCCGCCTCCGCCGTCTCCGCGACCTCCGTCACCTCCGCCGTGCGCGCTCCCTGAACGCTGTAGAGCCGGCCTTCTCCGCCGGTGCCGAGATAGAGGCGGCTACCGGCGCTGGCGAGAGCGAAAACCGTTTCGTCGGCGGAAGACCAGACCGGCTCGACGAGTCCTTCGCGCGATATCGCGACCAGCTCGGACCGTGGACCTTTGGCTCCAGGCGGCCGCGATCCGCCGGCCGCGGCATCGCCGTCGCTCTCCCCGGCCACCGTCACCGTGCCCTGCGGATCGGCGCCCTCCGCCGCCGCGGAGTCCGCCGGCGGGCGCGGGGGGGAAAGATCGAGCAGACTCGACTCCGAAGAGAGCACCGCGGCAAAGATCGTTCCGCCCGGCGCTTCGGCCATCGCGACCACTTCGCCGAGAGCCGAGTCGTAGATCGTCCGCGCGGGAGAGGCGTCCGCGACCTCTTTGGCGGCGCTCTCGCTCTTCACCACTTTCCCCGCCGTGTCCGAAGTAGGCGACGTGGGCGACGTGGCCGAGGTGGGCGCGGTGGGCGATGCCGCGGGCAGCTCGGGGATTGCCGCCCGCGCCGTCGCGAGCGTCGCGGCCGGCAGTCGCAGGACGAGCCCTTGGCCCGCCGTGCCGATCAGGAGGTCTCCATTCGATGCCACGAGAAGACTTCGCAGGTGCGTCTCGTCGGCATCGAAGGCGAGCGTTCCCTTCCCCTTCGAATCGACCCGGTAGAGATGACCTGCCGTGCCGGTCGCGACCCAGAGTGCGCCGTCGGCGCCGCGCGCCAGCGCCCAGATGTAGGTCTCCTTCGGATCGAAGAACGTTTCGGCCGCGGCTGGCGCGGAGCCCGAGCGAATGCGGTACACCTTTCCTTCCGGCGAGGTGCCGACGAAAAGCGTTCCGTCGGCGTCGGCGAGCAGGGCGAAGACGTTCGATTCCGGAGCGTCGAAAAGCAGGCTCACCTTGCCGTCGCGGGCGACCTTGAGTACCTTGCCAGCGTTTCCGGTGCCGATCGCCCAGCCGTCGGGCAGCGTCGCGAGGGAGAAGGCGAACGGTTCCTCGAGATCCGCGATGCGATCGACATCCGCCGCGATCGTCAGCACTCCGCGCGAATCGACACGGACGCCTTCGAGCGTCCCGGCAGCCAGTGCCGTGGCTCCACTCAGCTGATGGATCTTCACCGGAGTCGCATGCAGCAAGGAAAAACCCGGCAGGACTGCGAGGCCGAGGAGCGTCAGCACGATTCGCCGGCCCGATCGGCGGCCTTCCGGATCCCGACTCATGAATTCCCTTTCCCTGTCTGCCGGCGGATTTCGAGCTCGACGCGCAGAAGGCCCGACAACGGGCGATCCTGCCGGCGGATCTCATTCTGCACGATCGCATTGCGCAGGGGCACCGCGCTCTTCGTTCCCGAAGCGCCCCAGATCGAACGCATGGAACCCGGGAGGCGCGGCAGGATCTCTCCGCCGGCCGAGAGCCCCGCCCCCTGCACGACTCCCAGGATGACGAGGTCGCGCGCCGAATGCAGGGACGCCAAAATCTCCAGCGCCTGGTTCAGCCGTACCGGCGGCGCCGGCGCGAGAGCGAACCGCGCGGCATCGGCGCTCGCTCCGTCGCCGACGAGGAGCACGTACTTGCCCTCCGGCAGGTTTCTCGGAACGACGATCTTTTCGTTCGTCCGCCGCTCTTCGCCGTTCCAGCCGCGGGAGTCGATCTGCAACTCGAGCTCGTCTCCCGGCGCGAGACGCGTCCGGCTCGGCCGCACCGCGGCGAGCGTCGCGGCTCGCGGCGTACGCGACAGCGAGACGCCGATTTCGATGCTCGAGATCGCGAGGTCGGCGAAATCGTTCTGGGAGACGTAGCCCAGAACGGACATGACGTAACCGAGAGCGTCGTTCGACGCGCCCGCGCCCTCGAAGGACTGATCGAGCGCCAGGCTGCGCTGCCCCGCGATCTCGACGCGCAACGAGAGATCGACGCTGCGAACGCCGCCCGTTCCCACCGCGACATCCCACGCGCCGAAGCTCGCGATTGCCGCGAGCCCCGGAAGGAACTGCCGCACGTTCGCGAGCCGGAGATCGAACCGCCGCTCGACGGGCGAAAGGATCCGCACGACCAGCGGTACCGTGTGCGCCGGCGTTCCGACGCGACCGACCGAGCCGTAGGCGTTGTCGAGGTCGAAACTCCCGACCGCCTGTCCGGAATTCGCGAGCTTGAAGGAGTTCATCGCGCTCGACAGCACGGTGATGACCTCCGACGTCGCAAGCGGCATGCTGATTTCGCTCACGCCGACCACCGGATGACCGAAGGCGATCAACTTGCTGCCGATGCGGTCCGTGACCGTTCCCGTCGCCGCGAGGCGCAGGTCGCCATCGACGAAGATCGCCGCAACCGAAGCTCCGGGACCGAGATCGGACTCGATGAGCGGTGCGCGTCCGCCGCCGAGCGCGGAGGTCATCGCGTTTCCCTCCGGAGCAGCGGCCGGTTCCCCAGCCGAGCCTCCCGGCAGACCCAGCATGCGGCCGAGCTCGAGTCGGGAGCTCTCGCCGAACCCGGAAGCGCTCCAGGCCAGCGCGGAACGCCCGTCGTTCGTCACCGCGCGCGCAAAGAGGGCAAGTCCCTCCGCGAAACGCGCGGAGCTCGCGGGGCGCGCGACGATCTCGTCGAGAGTCGCCGGCCGCGCGGCGGTTCCGCCGCCGGCGCTTCCTGCGATTCCACCGCTCCCCCCGGAATCGCCGCTGCCGGGCGAACCCTGGCCCCCGCCGATCGCGCGCATCGAAGCGATGGGCGTGATGCCCGCGATCGGCTCCTTCGCGAACGGAAACGAGAACGCGACGGCGCCGGCCAGCCGGCCATCGAAATAGACCGGGCTTCCCGACATCCCGGCAACGACGCCGCTTTTCTCGAGGTTCTGCCCGGAAAGCCGCGCCAGGATGTAGTCGCCGTCCGGTTTCTGATTCCGCAGAACTCCGAGAACCTCGACGTCGAAACGCTCCGGCACGGTGCCCTGAAAAACGGAGAGTCCGTAGCCCTTCATCCCGGCGTGGACATCGTCGACGGCGATCGTGGGAACTTCAGGAAATGCAGGGGCTGACTGTGCCGCGCACGGCGGCTGATGCGCGAAAAGAGCGGCCAGCGGAAAGAAGCACAGCGCCAGGCGTACGCTCGCCTGCAGCTTGCGGTCCGAGCGGAATTCAGTCGGCGGCATCTCTTCCCTTCCGGAGGATCGTCACGTTGCCATTCGAGATCTCGACCAGCGTGGAGGGCAAACCGCCGGGGAGAGCTCCTCCATCGACGATGAGGAAGCTCTCGTGCGCGCCCGCAAGCCAGTGCTGCACGGCGGCCGGATCGAGGAGTGGCGGCTCGCCGCTCGCGTTGGCGCTCGTCGCCGTCAGTGGGGTACCGAGCTCGAGAAGCAGGGCGCGGAGGCCGGCGTGGTCGGGCACTCGCGCGGCGATGGTCCGCTCGCCGGCGCTGGCGGCAATGGGGGCGACCAGAGGCAGGACGACCGTGAGCGCACGCGGCCACCGCGCGGCTCCCCAGGCGAGTGCGAGACTGTCCGGCTCGACGCCGATCGCCAGCAACTGGGCAACGTCGCCCGCAACGACCGGCAGCGCCTTGCCGCGCTCACGGCCCTTCATGCGATAGATCGCTTCGACGCCTTCGGCGCTTCGCGGATCGACGCCGAGTCCGTAGCTCGATTCGGTGGGAATGGCGAGAACTCCGCCGCTCGCCAGGACCTCGGCCGGCGTCACTTCTTCACCCCGGCGCCGACCAGCATCTCCTCGGCGTGCGAGAGCGAGAGCGGCGTCACCTTCTCGCCCGAGAGCATGCGGGCGATTTCCGCGACCCTTTCGGGGCGATCGAGCCGCTCCACCTCGGCGAAGGTGCGACCGCCGCGCACGCGTTTCGTGACGCGGTGCTGCACGTGGCCGCAACTCGCGACCTGCGCGAGGTGCGTCACGGCCAGAATCTGTCCACGTCTGGCCAACCGGCGCAGCTTCTTGCCGAGCGCCGATCCCTCCGCGCCACCGACACCTGCGTCCGCTTCGTCGAACACCATCGTCGGCCCGCCGTCGACATCTTCGCCCCGCGCCGCGAGCTGCAACGCGAGCGAGACGCGAGCCAGTTCGCCCCCCGATGCGATGCGCGAGAGCGGCGCCATCGGCTCTCCCGGATTGGGAGCGAACTGGAACACGACGTGATCGAAGCCGTGAGCGCCGAACTCCACCGGAACGCCGTCGATCGTGAAGCGGCTGGCGGCGCGGCGCGTGGTTTCGAGCCGGACTCCGAATCGGGCCTTGGCGAGCGCGAGGTCGGCGAGCTCCTTCTCGAGACGCTGGGTGAGCTCCGCGCCCCACTCCCCCCGGAGGCGGCTGAGCTCGGTGGCCGCGACGCGGTAGGCGGAAAAGGTGCGCGCCACGGAATCCTCGAGCGTCGCACGATTCTCTTCCGAGTCATCGAGCTCCGCGAGCTCGGCCTTCAGCCGCTGCTGAGTCGCGAGAAGCTCGCCGCTCGAAGCCCCGTACTTGCGGAACAGGCGCTCGAGCGTCGCGAGGCGCTCCTCGATGTCGTCGAGACGCCCGGGCTCTCCTTCAGCGACGTCGAGGCGGCTGCGCACATCGCGCGCCAGCTCCTGGACGCGAGCCTCGAGATCGACGAGCTCGTCGATCGCCGCCGCGGCACCACTCTCCCACTGCGCAACTTCGGCGAGAGAGTGTCGCGTTTCCGCCAGCCGATCGGAGATCGCACCGTCCCCTTCGTAGAGCAGCGCATAGGCCCCGCCGAGCGCCCGGGCGATCGCCTCCCGGTGACGGAGCAGGTCGCGGTTCGCCCGCAGAGCGTCCTCTTCTCCCGCGACCGGCTGCGCAGCCGCGATCTCGCTCGTCTGGAAGCGCAGGAGGTCCAGTCGTTCGGCGCGCAGACGCGCATCGCCCTGCAGCCGCTCGAGGCGAGCTGCCGCGTCGGCATAAGCGCCGTAAAGGGTCGCGACGTCCTCGGCGAGCGCTGTGGCCCTGGCGCCGCCGACGCGATCGAGCCACTGCCTCTGCAGCTCCGGATCGGCGAGGCCGAGCTCGTCCCGCTGACCGTGGATGCGGAGCAGCCGCGGCGCCAGTTCCTGCAGCAGTTTCAGGGTGACGGGCTGATCCTGGATGAAAGCGCGGTTCCTCCCCTCCCGCGAGATCTCGCGGCGGATGACGAGCTCGTCGCCGCCAGCGGCCTCGTCGGTCGAGGTCGGATCGATGCCCACTTCCGAGAGCCGCTCGCGCAGGGGTGCGTCGAGATCGAAGATCCCGGCGACCGTGGCGCCTTCCGTGCCTTCGCGAATGAGATCGCCGGTCGCTCGCGCTCCTGCGAGCAGCGCGAGCGAGTCGACGACCAGCGACTTTCCCGCGCCGGTCTCGCCGGTGAGCACGTTCAGGCCGGGGCCGAGCTCGATCTCGCCCCCTGCAAGGACCGCCAGATTTCGCACGCTGAGTCGGCGCAGCATCGTGGGTTCGGAGGGAAGCGGAAACCTATCCCCGGGTGAAAGACGGAACGTACTGGGGGTCTTCTTGCGATTCGCGCTCGGCACAGAGGAAATCGTAGAAGCCGCAACGCACGGTTCCGGGATGATCCCGGCAGATCTTCGGCCTTCCTTCGTAGATCGTGCACTGCCGGCTCTCGAGATTCAGGAACTGACAGACCGAGCCGAAAATCTCGTCCTTCTGGTGACGCAGGACCCGCATCTTGCCGCCCTCGACCAGCTTCGTGAACCGCTTGCGCGCCACGCCGACCGCGATTCCGTGGTGCTTCGCCAGGCGCTCGATGTCCGCCGGCTTGGTCTCGATGTAGTCGTAGGAACAGCAGTGGGCCGGACAGTTCGAGCAGTTGAAGAATTGGGGCTTGCGCGACATTTACGGATACTAGCAGCGGCGGCCGGGGCCGCGACGCGCGAATCGCCGGAAGGGACCGGGGCGGGAGATCAGTCGGGCTTCGAAGCCGGGTCTTCGGGTGGCGCCGGTGGCGCGGCTGGCGCGGGTGGCGCGGGCGGCGCCGATGCCGCTGCGGCGCTGTCCTGAGGAGCCACGCGATTGCGTCCCGCACCTTTCGCCGAGTAGAGCGCGCGGTCGGCGGCTTCGAAGAGCGACTGCTCGCTCGCCATGTCGGGCAGGCGCTCGGCAATTCCGAAGGAGCACGTCACCGCGAACAGTTTGCCTTCGCGAGCGAAGGAGAGATCGCTCAGCCGGGCGCGCAGTTTCTCGGCGAGCGCCTGACCGCCCTGGATGCCGGTTTCGGGACAGAGCACCGCGAACTCATCCCCCCCGAGGCGGGCGAACACCTGTTCCGACCGGACATGCTCGCGCACGGAGGCGGCCACCTGCTTCAGAACCATGTCGCCACAGAGGTGACCGTGGGTGTCGTTCACTTCCTTGAAGCTGTCGATGTCGAAGAGCACCAGAGAAAGCGGCCGATCGTGGCGGGAGGCGCGGGCGAACTCTCGCGCCAGCTCCTCGTGGAATTTGCGCTGATTGAGCGCCTCCGTCAGACCGTCGCGCATGACCATCTGGTAGATCGCCTCGTGGTAGGCGTGCTCGACATCCTGTTCGTGCAGGAACTTGAAGTGCACCGAACCGACCTGAAAGCGGTCGCCGCTGCGCAACAGTGTCGGACCGTCCACTCGCTGATCGTTGACGAACGTTCCGTTCGTCGAGCCGGCGTCTTCGACCGTGACTTTGCGCCCCTGATAGCGCAGCCGGGCGTGACTGCGGGAAATCGATCGCACTTCGGGGAGGCTGATCTCGACGCTGTCCGAACGCCCGATCTCGAGCGCGGCGCCCGAAACCAGACGGTAGCGCGTGCCGAGCCGGGCGTTTTCTGGATGCGCGATGAGAATGACGTTTGCCTCGAGCGCCGGACGGCCCGAGCCGTCCTCCTCGGACTCGACGTTGGTCACCGTGATGGCGCCCGTTCGGGCGCGCTCGTCGAGCTCTTCCAGGTGGAAGCTGTCCGTCGACGGCTGCCTCTGTCGGATGCGGCTCACGGGGCGTCGAGCGTACTACCCGACCTGCGGAAGGGCAATCAGCCGTTCCGGAGCCGCCACGCGGGTGAGAAAGCGACGAAAAAGCGTCGCCGCTTCGGGAGACGGATGGAGCGCTCGTTCGAGCTCCGCCATCGCGCCCGGGTCGGAGAGATAGACGTCGCGATACACGGCCGCGCGCTCGAGCATCCGCTCGCGATCGAGCTCGACATGAAACTGCGCTCCGTAGACCGGCGCATCCTCGAGACGGAACGCCTGGTTGGCGCACCGCGCGCTCGCTGCCAGCTCGATCGCCCCCGCCGGGAGCTCCACCACGCGATCGTGGTGGCCGAGCTGCACGGGAAACGTGCGCGGCAGACCCGAGAGCCACGGATCGGCCTCGCCTGCCGCAGTGAGGTCGATGTCGAACGTCCCGATCTCCTTGCGTTCGAGGTCGGTTTCGACGATTCCGCCGAGCGCCTTGGCGATGAACTGGTGCCCCCAGCACGAGCCGAACAGCGGTTTCCGCTCTTCGACCAGAAGCGACACGAGATCGGCAAGCGGTGCCGTGAACGGATACTCCTCGGTCACCGAATGCGCACCGGCACCACCGATGACGACGGCATCGAAGCCTGCCGCGACAGCCGGGCCCAGCTGCGGAAAGTCGACGACGTTGTGGAAGGAGAACTGCCCGGCGCCGAGACCGGAGAAATGAATGAAGCACTCCTGCTCCTGCTTCTCGACGCGCCGCTCGTCGCGGATCTGCAGGATCAGGAGGCGAAGATCGGCGAGCGCTTTCTCAGCGGCCATCGCGCCCGCGTCCGGCATTTCCACCCTTGAGCATCGCTTTCATCACGTGCTTGGCCACTTCCGGATTTTCGCGCAGGCGGCGGACCGAGTAGGCGTACCAGTCGCGGCCGTAAGGTACGTAAACGCGCAATCGATGCCCGCCGGCGATGAGAATCCGCCGCAGCTCGGGATCGACACCGAGGAGCATCTGGAATTCGTAGCGCTCGCGGGGAATCTTCAGCCGATCGAGCAGCGCGATGGCGCCGCACACCAGGTGTTCATCATGGGTGGCGATGCCGACATAGACCCCGCGTTCGAGCAGCTTCTCGAGCGCCTGGAGGTAGTTGAGCCGGACGGTGTCGTAGCCCTTCCAGGCGATCGCCCGCGGCTCGATGTAGATCCCTTTGCACAACCGCACGTTCGCTCCCTCCGCGGGAAGCGCGGAAATGTCGGCGAGCGTGCGGCGCATGTACGCCTGCAAGACGACTCCCAGATTCCGGTGCCGCGCGAAGATGTCGCGATAGATCGCGAGCGTCGCGTCGGTCGTGGAGTGGTCTTCCATGTCGATGCGTACGAAGTTGCCGTGCCGCGCGGCGATGGCGACGATGCGTTCGACGTTCGCGCGGCAGAATTCCGGATCGATCTTCAGGCCGAGGGAGGAGAGCTTGATCGAGACGTTCGACGGGAGACCGCGAGACGCGATCGCATCGAACATGCGCTCGTGCTCGTCCGCCGCAGCGCTGGCCCGGGCGCGGTCCGTGACCTCTTCGCCCAGAAGGTCGAGGGTCGCCATCGCTCCCTCGGCAGCGAGTTTTTCGACCAGTGCGAGCGCCTCGTCGAGAGTCTCTCCGGCCACGTAGCGGCTGGCGACGCGCCCCACGATCGGCTTCGGGACCACCGGCAGTCCCTTGACGATGAACCAGCTGGCGAGCCCCATCGACGGTCGGTTTCGGTTGCTCGGGTGCGGTCGGTCGCGGTCGGTTGGCCTGCGGTCAGCTCGCCGACACCGGCAGCTCGATCGACTCTTCGGCGACCCAGCGTACCGACTTCGAACACGGACAGACGCCGCCGACGCGACGCAGCTGCGGCATGAACTTCTGCGCCTCGTCGATCGTCTTCTCGCCGCGGTCGACGGCCGAAAGGTTCTCGACGAAGTCCTGGAAGTCGCGCGTCGCGCGATATCCATCGGGAAGCGTGCGCGTGAGGTGTGACAGGTAGTCGGCGAGATTGTCGAAATGCTCGCCGTCGACTCCCACCCGGGTGAACGCCGGAACTCCGCGACGGCGCGCGTAGTCGCGATGGGGAAGGCGCAGCAGCTCTTCGAACTTCACTCCGCGGAAGCTGCCGCGATCGCGTTCAAGCGCCGTGAGTCCGGACTCGGCCTCCGCCAGTGCGAGCTCCGGCACACGAGCGCGGAGATACCGCATGTTGAGATCCCGGACAACCTTGCCGATCTCCTTGGCGTATTGATCCTGAGCCTCCGAGTTCTTCATCGGCTTGAGGCCCCACTTCACGTTGGTCCCGCCGCCGCGCTCGTCGCCGAACATCTCGTAGGCACGCGGCACCCACTTGTTGAGATGCTTCTGGATGACTTCCATTGTGATCATCGGCGAGCCGTGAGCGGCCTTCACCACCCAGCGGCGCAGAGGAACGACGCCGGTCGCGAGATGGAAGGCCTCCTCACGCAGCATCTGCGGCATGGACTCGGCCATCGGCGAGTAGGCCGAGACCTTCTGCATCGCCAGCTGGTACTTGCCGACGCGATCGATCAGACCGCAGAAGACCACGTTGTCGACGAACGACTCGAAATCGATGTTGAACGCGCCGAGAACGTGCGAGCCCGTCTTCATCGACAGGATTTCTTCGACCGTCTGCTCCTGTGTCTGGCCGGTGATGGGCTGCCAGTCGTCGCTCGTGAGCAGGTGCAGCATCTGATAGCCGTGCCGAAGCTCCTCCGCCATCATGCGCAGGACCATGCTCTGCTCTTCCTCGTCCTGGGCGCGCGCGAGCGTCAGCTGGTGCTGCTGGATCGAGCCGAACTCGGTCGAGGCCTGGGCGCGGATCGCGGCCACCAGATGGTGTGCGGCTTCGGGCTTCATCTCGCAGGCGCGATTGAACTTGGGCTTGCCCACGTCCTCGCCGCACTCGATGTTGCACGGCATTCCGCCTTCACGATAGGCGCAGAGGCGGAACTTCTCCTCGCGCGGGAAGTAGCGATCCCAGTTCTCCATCAGGTAGTCGAAGTCGGGGAGATACGTTTCCCGCCACTTCTCCACCGCGAGATGAAACCGCCGGGGAATCTCGCTCGTCGTCGTCGTCATAGCTCTTCGGTACCTCGATCCTTCAGTCCTGGCTTCCGGCCAGGTTCAGACTCAGCGGTCGCAGACTGTCGGGGCCAAAGCCCAGCCGGGTGAAGAACGCTTCGACCTCCGGCATCGCCGAGTCCACCATGGTCCGCACTTTCGTGACGCCGCGACCTTCGAATCGCTTCAGCATTTCGCTCGCCAGCGCGCGTCCGACTCCCTTGCCGGCGGCATCCGGATCGACACCCAGAACCTCGATCCAGCCGCAGCGCTCTTCGATGCCGAACTCTCCCGAGCGCACATCGCCGAGCATGAAACCGACCACTTCGCCATCGATCGCAGCGACCAGAGATCCCTCAGGCGCGCGACGCAGGTAGTAGGTGACGCGGCTCTCCCAGAGATCGGGCTCGTATCGATTGCGCGTCTTCTCGCCGATCCGCACGATGTCGGAAAGATCGACCTCACTCAAGGACCGGACTTCAATCGCGTCGGACGTCAATCGACCACCTCGCGATCATTCTATCGGCTGCGCGTTCGACCGCCAATCGGGTCGAGGATCCGGAGCGTTCGCGGACCTTTCGAGCTCGCCCCGTCCTGGCGAGGAGCCTCAGCCCACGCCCGAGGAGGCTTGCGGAACGTGCTCGTGTGCATGGTACGACGAACGCACCAGCGGGCCCGACTCGCAGTGAGTGAATCCGATCTCGCGCGCGAACGCCTTGTATTCGGCGAACTCGTCGGGATGAACGAACCGGTCGACGGCGAGATGTTTCGGCGTCGGCTGCAGGTACTGCCCGATCGTCAGGACTTCCACGCCGGCGGAGCGGATGTCGCCGAGCGTCGATCGCACCTCTTCCGGACGCTCGCCCAGTCCGAGCATGATCCCGGTCTTCACCCGCCCGGCGAACGATCCGGCGTCGCGCCGCTTCGCGGCGTCGGCGAGCAGCCCGAGAGTGCGGTCATAACGACTCCCGGGGCGCGCCTGACGGTAGAGACGCGGCACGGTCTCGGTGTTGTGAGAGAAGACCTCTGGCGCTGCGGCGAGCACGATGTCGAGAGCATCGGGAACGCCGCGAAAGTCAGGCGTCAGCACTTCGACGGCACATCCCGCGTTGCGCTCGTGCACGGCTCGAATGACGTCCGCCCAGTGGCGCGCGCCGCCATCAGGCAGGTCGTCGCGATCGACCGAAGTGATGACCGCGTGCCGCAGACCCATCGTCGCGACCGCGGTCGCGACATGCTCCGGCTCCTCGGCGTCGACTCCGGGATTCGGCCGCCCCGAGGTCACGGCGCAGAAGCCGCAGCGGCGGGTGCAGATTTCGCCGAGGATCATGAAAGTCGCCGTACCGTGCTCGCCCCAGCACTCGTAGATGTTGGGGC
>JBDTQG010000075.1:0-17159 GCA_039932315.1 Thermoanaerobaculia bacterium | reverse complement strand
TCGTGATGGCAGCGGGGGGGTATCGCTTCCGCGACTTCGTTCGCGTCGGCACGCCCCTGGTCCTGCTGATGCTCGTCGTGCTGTCGTTCTTCCTTGCCTATCAGTACGACCTCTGAGGCACAGTGACGGACTGAAGCGGGCCTGGGTGGTGAAGCCTGCTGGCGCCGCGCGGGAGGAGCACGGTGCAGCGTTCATCGCCGCGCCGATGCCGACGCTGTGGACTTTCCCGTGGGTATAATCGATGCCTGAAGGGTCCAGGGGGCTTTTCCTCTGGAGGAATTCGAGATGGTCGGGCCGCCATCTGAACGCAGTCTTCGACGCTCATCGTGCCCGCCACGACACCCTCCGCCGATGCTGCGCTCTCCGGGAAAGCGAGGAGAGATGAGCCTGTTCTCCACCTCATGCCGTTCGCTTGTGATGGCTGAGAGCGCATCACCCCAGATGCTGAAGCCGGCTCGACGCCCCTCTCGTGGGAGGCCGCAGCGTTGACCGCCGACAGGGCGGCACTGCCGCGCATCGCGATGGTCTCCACCCACGGCTACGTCGCTCCGCACCCGCCGCTCGGTGCGGCCGACACCGGAGGGCAGGTCGTTTATGTTCTCGAGCTGTCGAAGAAACTTGCCCGGCTCGGGTACGAGGTCGACATCTGGACGCGCCGCTTCGACGATCAACCGGAGGTCGATCCCGTCGTCGCCGGCGTGCGAATCGTTCGCGCCGCGTGCGGAGGCGAGGGATTCATTCCCAAGGAATACCTCTTCGACAGCCTTGCGGAGTGGAGCGAGAACGCGTTGCGCTTCATTCAACGCCACGGACTGAGGTACGAGTTCATCGGCAGCCACTACTGGGACGCCGGAGTTGCCGGGCAGCACCTGAGCGAGGTGCTCGGCGTTCCACACCTTCACACTCCGCATTCGCTCGGCGAATGGAAGCGGCGGCAGATGGAGGCCGACTATCCGGGCGACGCTGCGAAGTTCGAGAAACAGTACAACTTCGCTCAGCGGATCCGCGAGGAGAGACTGCTCTACGCGGCAGCCAACATGGTGATCGCCACCACTCCGCAGCAACTCGAAGTGCTTGCGGAGTTCTACGAGGTGCCCGGAGAGAAGTGCCGGATGATCCCGCCGGGCTACGACGACAATCGGTTTTTCCCCGTCGGAGACTCGACCGCTCGGGCATTGCGTCAACGCATGGGGTTCGATGGTCCGGTGGTCATGGCGATCGGGCGCCTTGCGCGGAACAAGGGATACGACCTGCTCATCCGGGCGTTCGAGCTCGTGGCGAAGAGAAACCCGGACGCCTCGCTGTATCTCGCCGTCGGCGGCGAGCGGCTCGGTGAAGCGGAGATCGCGATCCGGTCCGAGCTCGAAAACCTGGTTGCGGAGCTTCAGCTCGTCGACCGCGTTCGCTTCGGTTCCTTCGTTCCGGACGACGAGCTCGCCGACTATTTTCGTGCCGCCGATGTCTTCGTCCTGTCCAGTCGGTACGAGCCGTTCGGAATGACTGCGATCGAGGCCATGGCGTGCGGTACACCCACAGTGGTCACGGTCCATGGAGGACTCTTTCGCGCCTTGACCTTCGGTCGACACGCTCTCTATGCCGATCCGTTCGACCGTGAAGACCTGGGCATCATGGTGCACAAGATCCTCAGCCATCCGCGGTTGCGTGCACGTCTTGCCCGCATGGGGGCACACAAGGCGCGGAGTCTTTTCACCTGGACCGGCATCGCGCAGCAGTTGGTGGCCCTGGTGGAGCGGCGTGAAACGCCGAGCTTCGCTCTGACCGACTCCGAATGGGACGAACCCTGGAATGACGCGGACTAGCCTTCTTTGCTGCGGCCTTGACGGAACCCTGAAATGATCCCGACCCGACTCTTTTCCTGTGACCTTGACGGAACTCTGCTTGGAAATCCCGAGGCCACCCGCCGATTCAAGGACGCCTGGGAGTCGCTCCAGCCCTCGCGACGCCCGCTGCTCTGCTACAACTCGGGCCGCCTCGTACAGGACGTGTTGGAGCGCTTGACGGTGGAGCCACTTCCTCTACCGGACTACATCGTCGGCGGAGTCGGGACCCAGTTGTTCGATTTCAGCCGCAACGAGCCGGTCGCAGCCTTCGACGAACAGTTTCGCCACAGCTGGAACCTGGAGCGCGTCGAGGAGCTGCTCGGGACCGTTCCTGGAGTCCGACGCCAACCGGCAGAGTTTCTTCATCCCTATAAGTCAAGTTGGTATCTCTCGGGAGCTCCCGCCGAAGTGATCGAAGCCTTGCGGACTCGCTTCTCCGCGGCGGAGCTCGACGTTTCGATCGTCTACTCGAGCGATCGCGACCTCGATGTGTTGCCGGCGAGGACCGACAAGGCGTTCGCTCTGGAATGGCTCTGTCGAAGCCTCCGACTGCCCCTCGCGGAGGTCTTGGTTGCCGGCGACAGCGGAAACGACAGCCGCATGTTCCAGTTGCCCGGAGTGCGCGGCATCGTCGTCGAGAACGCCCAGCCCGAGCTGCACGAGGCGGTACTTCAACTGCCGACGTTCGCCGCGACCCGAGCGTTCGCGGACGGCGTACTGGAGGGTCTGGTGCACTTCGGTGTCATCGACCAGGCGCCCGGGCTCGAGGGGATTTCCGGCCAGCCCGAGGACCTCGATCCGGCCTGGCGCCGCCTGTTCACAGCCGAGGCACTGAGCTCACTCGACGCGGACGAGCGTGAGCTGATCGCCGAGGGTTACCGGCATGCCCTCGTCGCCTTGCGAAAATGCATCACCCCCAAGGGCTTCGCCGCCTGTTCACTGGAAGACAACGAAGTCACCGGCACGGACAGCAACTACCGCTCGGTGTGGGCGCGGGACGGAGCGATGGCGATCATCGACTCCCTCGACCTCTCCGACGAGGATGTACGGGGAGCGCAGGAGGCGACGCTCAGGACACTCCTCGACCATCTGGCGGAGAACGGCCAGATTCCCGCAAACGTCAGCCTGGACACAGGCTTACCGGACTACAGCGGCGTCGGGGGTATTTGTGCGATCGACGGTGGCTTCTGGACAGTCCTCGCGTTCTTTCGCTACATACGCAAGTACGGAGATCGGAGCCTGCTCGGGGAGTATGCGGTGCCGCTCGAGCGACTGATGCACTGGCTGCTCGGCCTCGACTGCAACAACGACGGCTTGCTCGAGATCCCAGAAGCGGGCGACTGGACCGATCTCTTCGGTCGGAGCTACCACGTTCTCTATGACGAGGTACTCTGGTACCGAGCCGCCGTCGCTTATGGGCGGTTGCTCGAGCTGCAGGAGAGGTTCGAGGAGGCCGCGGGCTGGATGCGGCGGGCGCAGGCGATCCGCAGCAAGATTCTGACTTCGTTCTGGCCGACGACTCAGCCGCGAGACCCGATGACGCCCGTCAGCTTCTCGGAGCGGCAGTTCGCAGTGGGAGATTCGAGCTACCTCCTCGCGGAAATCACCCCGTTCGCCTTCAACTGGCGTTGTGACGTGCTGGGAAACATCCAGGCCTTTCTCGGCAACGTTCTTGACGTAGATCGCGCGCGAACGGCTTTTCGATTCATGTGGGGGGTCGGCGTCAACGAACCCTTCCCGGTGGCGAACCTCTACCCTCCGGTTCAGGCCGGCGACCCGGACTGGCGCGCCTACTACACTGTGAACCTGTTGAACCTGCCCGGCCACTACCACAACGGAGGAATCTGGCCCTTCATCGGTGGCATGTGGGTGCGCTTCATCCACCGCCTCGGCTTGCGCGACGTCGCGAGCCGCGAGCTCCTGCGGCTCGCCCAGGCGAATCGGCTGGGCAGAAATCACGAGTGGGAGTTCAACGAGTGGCTGCACAGTCGGACCGGCCGCCCGATGGGAAAGGCTTTTCAGGCCTGGTCGGCGGCCTCGTTCATCCATGCGTGTCACGACCTTCAGCTCAGTCCGGAAACTCTCGCCGATGAAGGAAGGTAAGGCGGGGGTCGTCCTCTGCTTCGGGGAGGTTCTCTGGGATTCCCTGCCGCGAGGACTCTTTCCCGGCGGCGCGCCCCTCAACGTCGCCTTCCACCTTCGCCGCCTGGGACTTTATCCGGTGCTGGTGAGCGCGGTGGGGCAGGATCGACTCGGCGAAGAAATGCTCGCTCGACTCGAATCGTGGGACCTCGAAGCTGCGGGCGTGAGCGTGCTCTCCGATCGCGAGACGGGTTTGAGCCGTGTCACAGTGGTCGACGGAAGTCCGTCCTTCGAAATCCTTCCGGCGGTCGCATGGGATCGTATCGAGCTGTCGGACGAGGTGTTGCAGGCCGCCGGACGGGGCGTCGCCGTCGTCTTCGGTTCGCTCTCGCAGCGCGAGGAACAGAATCGGACGGAGCTCCTGCGCCTGCTCGATCTCTCCCCGACCGCCCTGCGCATCTTCGATGTCAATCTTCGACCTCCGTTCAGTCCTGCGAAGCGCGTGCTGAATCTCGCGCGGCACGCCCACGTCGTCAAGTTGAACGAAATCGAGTTGGCGACTTTGCTCGAGGAGGAGATTGCACCGGCCGGTCTCGAGGACGCCGTGCGTCGTTTTGCTCGGCTCGTCAACGTGGACAGGATATGCCTGACTGCCGGCGCAGCGGGTGCCGGATTGCTCACCTCTGAAGAATGGACCTGGCGCTCCATGAGCCCCGCAGTCGTTCGCGATGCGGTCGGTGCCGGCGACGCTTTTCTCGGAGCCCTCCTGTTCGGCATCCTGCGTGGTGAGAGCGCGGAAGATGTTCTGCGTCGAGCCGGTGGCTTGGCCAGGTTCGTCGTCACGCGGGACGGTGCCACACCAGATTACCGTCTGGATCACGATGGCCATGTCGTCGACGGTTCCACGCCGCCCTGAGAAGAGTCGGCTCTGCGGAGCGCTGATGGCAGGGAGTGGAGTTCTCGGCATTGTGGAGAATGGTCCGCCGACCGATCGGGTCCGGCGCATCGCGATACCATCGGTGCAATGCCTTCCATCAGCAGTCAAGAGGACGCACAGAAAGTCGACTCGCGTGCGTCGCGACGTCTCATCGATGGCTTGCGACGGCGCCACGAACGAAGACGGCGACTCTTCCCGCGCGCGCTACTCGTCGGCATCGTCGCTGGACTCATCGCCGCGCTGTTCCGGGCCGCCCTCGAAGCGGCGGAGATGGGGCGGAGTCTCGTGCTGTACCGCCTCCACCCCATGGGTTTTCCCGGCCTGCTGCTCTTCGCCGCGATCTGCGGCACCGGTGTCGGTCTCTCCGTCTGGCTGGTCCAGCGTTTCGAGCCCTCCGCCTCCGGCAGCGGCATTCCGCAGCTCAAGGCGGTGCTGCATCGCCTGCGCGCGATGGCCGGCATACGCCTGATCCTGGTGAAGTTCGCGGGCGGTGTCGCCGCGATCGGCTCGGGATTGGCGTTGGGACGGGAGGGTCCGACCATCCAGATGGGTGGCGCCGTGGGACGCGTCGTCGCGCGCTGGTATCCGAGCTCGACGCATGAGCGCGGAATCCTCATCGCCGCCGGCTCCGGAGCGGGCCTCGCCGCCGCCTTCAATGCGCCGCTTGCCGGTCTCGTCTTCGTGCTCGAGGAAATTCAGAAGAACTTCGCGCCGGGCGTTTTCAGCGCCACCTTTCTCGCCTGCGTCACGGCGGACGCGATCAGCCGATCGCTTTTCAGCCAGAGCGCGATCCTCCAGACCTCGCCGATTGCCGCTCCGGCGCTCGCCTCCCTGCCACTGTTTCTCGTCCTGGGTCTCGCGGCCGGCCTGCTCGCCGTCGGCTTCAATCGCGGCCTTCTGCGCGTGGTGAACGCGATCGGTCGCGCGAGCGCTCGCGGGCGCCTGGCGATGGCCGTCGGAGTCGGGCTCGCGATCGGCGCCGTCGCCTGGTTCGCCCCGACGCTCGCTGGCGGCGGAACTCCGCTGGTGGAAAGCGCTCTCTCCGGTCGCGGCCTGATCGAGGGGCTGATCATCACGCTCGCTCTGCGATTCGTGCTGACGCTCGCGAGCTACGGCACCGGCGCCCCGGGCGGAATCTTTGCGCCGCTCCTGGTTCTCGGGTCTCAGGGGGGCCTTGCAGCAGGCCTTGCCGTGGCCGCAGTCTGGCCCTCTCTGGGTGCCGAGCCGCGGGCCTGGGCGGTCGCGGGAATGGCGGGCCTCTTCGCCGGGACGGTGCGCGCGCCGCTCACCGGGATCGTTCTCATGCTCGAGATGACCGAGAGCTACACCCTGATGCTGCCGCTTCTCATCACCAGCTTCGCGGCGCAATGGGTCGCCGAGCGCAGCGGAGATCCGCCGATCTACGACTCGCTGCTGGAGCGGGAGCTCCTCCGGGCGGGACCCGCGGAGACCTCGGAAGGGGCAGTGATGCTCGAGCTCGACGTCCATTCCGGCGCACCGTTCGCGGGCCAGCGGATCGGCGAGATCGGATTGCCGCAGGGTTGCCTGATCGTCACCATCGATCGCCGGGGGCGTCATCTCGTGGCGACCGGCGACAGCGTGTTGCGGCCGGGAGACCGGTTGCAGGTCCTGCTTGCCCCCGAGGCGATACCGGCGATCGGGCGGCTGCGGTCGGGCCTCGGCGTCGACGGCGCGCATTCGCCGGCGGTCTCCTCCGAGAGCTAGTCGACCTCGCCGGAGTTCGCGGATCGCAGGGTCCGGGTTCCGCCGTCTAGCGGAAGAAGAGGAAGGTTGCCGCGACGAAGAGCGGCAGCAGCACGGCGCAGGACCATTTCATGTAGCCGAAGAACGTCGGCATGCGAACACCGCTGTGCTCGGCAATCGACTTGACCATGAAATTCGGACCGTTGCCGATGTAGGTCATCGCGCCCATGAAGACCGCGCCGCACGAGATCGCCGCCAGAACTTCGGCGGCGTCGCGGCCGTGTTCAAGCAGCGTCGCCAGGAAGCGCGCCCCTTCGGCGGCGACGCCGAACTGGCCGGAGGCGGCCGCCGCGAAGGCAAGGTACGTCGGAGCGTTGTCGAGAAAACTCGAGAGCGCGCCAGTCGCCCAGAAATATTGCCAGGGCGATCTGAGGCCGAGCGCGGCGCCGTGCGCGTTGAGAATCAGCAGTGGCGGGATCATGGTCACGAAGATCCCCGCGAACAGGACGGCGACCTCGATGATCGGAGCGAAGTGAAAGCGGTTGGAATGCCGGACCGCCGGACGCGTCGTGAACCAGGCTGCGAGCGTCAGGAGAAGCATCAGCCCCTCCTGAATTCCGGCCGGCCACGGCCCGGGCGCAGTACCGAGGTTGCTGCCCTTGGCGACGATGACGCCGATGACGCCCGCCAGGAAGAAGATGTTCTGCCATCCATCCACGCGCAACGGGCGATGCTCAATGAGCTCCTCGAGGAGCGAGTCCGGACTCTTCACCTCTTCATTCGCGAGCTTCCGCTGATCGATCACATTGAAGACCACGAGCAGCGATCCGACGACGAAGATCCATTCCTTGAAAAGGTGAAGCGTCCAGTCGAAGGGAACTCCCTTGAGAAAACCGAGAAACAGCGGCGGATCGCCGAGCGGCGTGAGCAGGCCGGCACAGTTCGAGACGATGAAGATGAAGAACACGACGAGATGAGCCTTGTCGCGACGCTCGGCGTTGGCGCGCAGAAACGGGCGGATGAGCACCATCGACGCGCCTGTCGTTCCGATGAGATTGGCCAGCACCGCGCCGATCGCCATGAGCGCGGTGTTTGCGAGCGGCGTTCCAGCGAGCGAACCGCGGATGTGAATCCCACCCGAAATCACGAAGAGTGAGCCGAGAAGCGCCATGAACGCGAAGTAGTCGAGCGCTGCGTGGCGGAGCTCGGCGAATCCGTGTTCTCCGTGGACGCCGATGAGGTAGCCGACGAACGGGAGCGTGACGATCGCGACGACGATCGCCTTGTTGCGGTTTTCCTCCCACCAGTGCGCATGGAGCAGTGGCGCGATGGCGATCGCCGCGAGAATCGCCGCGAAAGGCAGCATCGTCCACAGGGGAAGCGCGGGGAGCGCCGCGTTGGCGAGGTCGAGTTCGGGCATCAGGGCGAAAATCCTCCCACAGGATAACTTCTTGAAAAAGCGGGGGCTTCGGGTTACCCTTGAGTCCGATTCTGCCTGTATCGCAGACCTTTCCCGGGGAGTGACCGATGTTTCTGATCGAAGAGATCGTTGCGCGCGAGGTGCTCGACTCCCGGGGAAACCCGACCGTGGAGGTCGATTGTGCGCTCGCCGGCGGAGCCGTCGGCACGGCCCAGGTGCCGTCCGGCGCTTCGACCGGAAGCCGCGAGGCTCTCGAGCTGCGGGACGGTGGCACGCGGTATCAGGGCAAGGGCGTCCTCACCGCGGTCGATTTCATCTTCGACGAGATTGCTCCCGAGCTCGAGGAGATGGACGCGCGCGATCAGGCCCTCATCGATCGCACGATGATCGACCTCGACGGCACACCGAACAAGGGTCGACTGGGAGCGAACGCGATTCTCGGAGTGTCGCTGGCGGTGGCGAAGGCGGCCGCTGCGGAGGCCGGGCTGCCGCTCTACGCCTATCTCGGCGGCCCCGCGGCGACCGTCATGCCGGTGCCGATGATGAACGTCCTCAATGGCGGCGCGCATGCCGACAACTCGGTCGACATCCAGGAGTTCATGGTCGTTCCGATCGGTTTCTCGCGCTTCTCGGAGGCGCTCCGCGCCGGCGTCGAGGTCTACCACGCGCTGAAGGCCGTGCTGAAGGAGAAGAAGCTGGTCACCGCCGTCGGAGACGAAGGCGGCTTCGCTCCGAACCTCGCGAGCAACCGCGAAGCTCTCGATCTGCTGATGCTGGCGATCGCGAAAGCGGGCTACGAGCCGGGGAAGCAGATCGCGCTGGCGCTCGACGTCGCCGCGTCGGAGTTCGTCGAAGCGGGAAGCCCGGGCCGCTACGCGCTTGCCGGCGAAGGGAAAAAAGGACTCTCCGCGCACGATCTCGTCGAGCTCTATCGCGACTGGGTCGGTGCCTATCCTCTGGTTTCGATCGAAGATGGACTCGCCGAGGGCGATTGGGACGGGTGGAAGGAGCTCACCCGCGTTCTCGGGTCGAAGGTCCAGCTCGTCGGCGACGATCTCTTCGTGACGAACCCGGAAATTCTCGCGCGCGGGATCTCCGAAGGCGTCGCGAACGCGATGCTGGTCAAGGTCAATCAGATCGGCTCGCTGTCGGAGACGCTGACCGCGGTCGACCTCGCGAAGTCGCGCGGTTACGCGAACATCATCAGCCATCGCTCCGGCGAGACGGAGGACACGACGATCGCCGACCTCGCGGTGGCGACGCGCGCGGGCCAGATCAAGACCGGTGCGCCCTGCCGCAGCGACCGTGTGGCGAAGTACAACCGCCTGCTGCGCATCGAAGAGGAGCTGGACGAAGTGGCGAGCTATCCCGGTGCCACGGCGTTCCCGCGCTTTCACGTTTGACCGCGGCACCGCCTTCGGCTGAAGAGCCTCGCTCCCATCCACTGCGCTCGCTGCTCACCGCGGTGGTGGTTTTCCTCGCCCTGCTTCTGGCGACCTTCGGTCTGAAGAGCTACCGTGATCTCCGCGCGGTGAATTCGCGCGAGAGCGCCCTGCGCGCCGACATCGCGGGCACCGAAGCGCGGATCGCCGACCTCAAGCACCGCATCGAGCGCCTGAAGAACGATCCCGTCATGCTCGACCGCGTGGCGCGCGAGGAGCTCGGACTGGTGCGGCCGGAAGACGTGGTGATCGTCCTGCCCGCGCCCGCGAAGAAACCTTAGCCCCGGGGAGTTCCTGTCGTGATCGCCGCGATCGCAGCGGTCGCGACCTCGTCCACGCCGAGGCCGCGCATGCATCCGTGGTGCAGCAGCGGACAGTGGCGACGGAAGCAGGGCGAACACCAGAGCTCACGGTCGAGGACGATGTGCCCCTCCCCTGCCGGCGCAGTTCGCCGCCGGTCCGTGGGTCCGAAGAGGGCGACGCACGGTACGCCGAGCGCCGCCGCGAGATGCATGGGCCCGGAGTCGTTCGTCACCAGCAGGTCGAGATGCGACATCGCAGCGGCAAGGCCGACGAGATCGAGGTCGGGGCCGAGCACGGGATGGCGCTTGCCGCTCTCTTCGTGAATGCGCACGCCGAGCCAGATCTCCTTCGGCCCGACGAAGATTCCCTGTTGCAGGCCTGGAACCCTGCGATCGAGCTCACGGGCAAAATCCGACCAATGCCTCATCGGCCAGCGCTTCGACGGTCCCCACTCCGCTCCGGGGGAAAGTCCGACGATGGGTCCGGTCCGCTCGGACCCTGGAGATGCGGATCTGAATCCCGCGCGGTCGAGACGCTCGCGTCCGAGCGCGCGCAGTTCAGGGGAGAGCGCGAGACGCGGCACGAAGGACGCGGGGAGCGCGACCGACATCGCCGCGAGAAGCTCGCCATAGTCCTCGATCTGCGGCCGGCGGGAGGCCTTTCGTGCACGCGCGACCGCGGGAGCAAGGAGCGGACCGCGGAAGTCGGCGCGGTAGCCGAAGCGGCGCGGGATGCCGGCCCGCGAAACCATCCAGGCGGTGCGAAAAGAGTTCGGCAGCAGCAGCGCTTCGTCGAATCCGCCGCCCGCGAGAGCGGCGACCGTGGCCTCGTCCCGGCCGTTGTGAATCGTCTCGACGACGCCCGGAAAGAGCTCGAGAAGCCCGTGGAGCGGCCGCTTCGCGAGCACGGCGAGCTCTCGCCCGGAGTCGCGGAGCGCGCGGAAGACCGGCTCGGCCATCACGCAATCGCCGACCCAGTTCGGTGCCACGACGAGCGTCCGCGTCATCGCACGCGCGCTTTCCAGCGATTGTGCAGCCAGAGCCAGAGCTCCGGACGGGCGCGGGCGCGCTCTTCGAGAATCGTGAGGTAGCGCCGGGTGAGCTGCAGATCCGCGTCGGCAGCCGGAGCGTTTCCGATCTCCGACGGAAAGATCGGCGACAGGGCCTCGACGCGATAGCGCCCGCCGGGAAGCTCCTCGCCGAAAACGGGAACGACCGGAGCGCCCGTGCGGCGCGACAGGCGGGCGACGATCGGGCTCGTCGATGCCGGGCGACCGAAGAACGGAACGTCGATTCCCTCTTCAGCGCGCACGCGCTGATCGATCAGCAGTCCCAGGCGCCCGCCTCGTTCGAGCAGCCGGAACATTTCACGCACGGAGCCGCGCTTGTCGAGCGAGCCGTTGCCGAATCGCGTGCGCAGCCGCTGGATGAGGCGGTCGAAATGCGGATTGTCCGCGCGCCGGCCGACGGAGCTCATCGGACCGACCGTCAGGGCGATCGCGGCGGGAACGACTTCCCAGTCGCCGAAATGCGAACCGAGGACGATCGTCCCGCGGCCGCCTTCCGCTGCGATCGCGAAGTTCTCCCAGCCGGTGAATTCGATCCGCGCGAGAAGCGCTGGCCCCGAAAACCGCAGACTCGACAGCGAATCGCAGAAGGAAGCACCGAAGTGCCGGAAGCAGGCGGCGCGAATTCGTGCGCGCGCCGGGGCACCGAGCTCGGGCATCGCGAGACGCAGATTCTCCTCGGCGATGCGCCGGCGGCGCCGGTCGAGCGTTCCTGCGACGGCTCCGAGCGCGCCTCCGAGCGCGCGGCTCGCGGCATGCGGGAGCGCGCGCACGGTCGCGTTGAAGATGGAGAAAGCGCCGTATTCGACGGCGTGGCGAACCGGTGCGTTCTTCATCGACGCAGTGCCGCGAGGCGTTCGTCGAACCAGTCCCAGAACGCGGCCTCGGGGCGGGCGAGGATCGGCAGGACGGCTGGCGCCGGGTTCAGGCGGCCCTCGAGCTTCAATGCGTCCTTCGCGGTGGTGAGCAGTGCCGCGGCCCGGTGACGACGAAACGACGCTTCGATCCGCGCGACGCTTTCGTCCGGATAGTCATGGTGATCGGGGAACGCGAGGCGCGCGGCAACGACGAGATCGTGCCGCTCGGCATCGCGAAAGAAGTTCTCGGGCCGGGCGATGCCGGCGAAGGCGACGACGCGCGTTCCGGGCGCGAGCGTGCCCCCGGCGGAAGTCCGCGGCGGGCCGCTGGCGGTGGCGCTGGTGAATCCGGGCCCGTTGAATCCGTGCGGCGCGAGCGCCGCGGCGAGCTCTGACCCCGCGCCGGAGAGGTCCGCTGTCGCCGTTCCCGTGAGCACGACCGCGTCGGCGTGACGGCTTGCCGCCAACGGCTCGCGCAGGCGCCCGAGCGGCGCGAGCCGGCCGCGCGCGAACGGATCGGCGGCGGGGAAGAGCAGGATCTCGAGATCGCGCGCCAGAGCGACGTGCGAGAAACCGTCGTCGAGCAGAAAGAGGTCGGGCGGATGCGCGAGCTCGCGCAGCAGCAGCCGCGCCGCCGCGACGCGCTCCTCGCCGACGGCGACGGCGACGCCGGGCAGAGATTGCGCGAGCAGGAACGGTTCGTCGCCGGCGGCGCTCCACGAGACCTGCGGACCGCTGCCGAGCGAGACGACGAGAGGCCCCCGGCTGGTGCGACGGTAACCGCGCGAGACGATGGCGACCGCGAGGCCGCGCGCGTGGAGATCGGCGGCGATCGCCGCGGTGAACGGGGTTTTTCCGCCGCCGCCCCAATGCAGGTTGCCGAGACTGACGACCGGCACGGGAAGTCTCTCCGCGTGGGTCTTCGCACGCCGCCGCCGGCGGTCGAGCACCGCACCGTAGAACTTCTGCCAGGGGGAGCGCGGAATGGAGGGTGGAGCGAGTTTCGTCATCGCGAGGCCGCCGCAGCGCTCTCCACGGTCGATGCGGACGCGCGCGCATGCTGGATGAGCGGAGCGAGCAAGGCCAGGGTGCGATCGATCGCACCGGCGTTCGCGGCGACGAGCGCGCGCCCGCGTTCTCCGATCGCCTCGGCCGCCGGGTGATCGGAGAGCCAGGTCCGCCAGAGGTCACCGAGAGCGCTGCCGGAATCCACCCGCGCCCAGGCTCCGGAGCGATCGAAGAGGTCGGCGATTTCGCGGAAGTTGGTCATCGACGGGCCGACGGCGACCGGCACGCCGCAGCGGGCGGCCTCGAGCGGGTTATGTCCGCCGGTGGGCCGCAGCGTGCCGCCGACGAAGGCGGCCGTCGCCAGGCGATAGGTCGAGGCCAGCTCGCCGATCGAATCGAGGAGGAAGATCGCCGGCCGCGGGCGGTCTTCGCCGCTGCGTCGCACGAAGCCGGGATCGACCTGGGCGACGAGCTCCGCGACCGCAGCGAAGCGCTCCGGGTGGCGGGGAGCGAGCACCAGCAGCGCGCGGTCGCGAGAGGTGCCTCCCGGCGCATCGCCGGAGCCGGCGATGCGCTCGAAAGCCGCCAGCACCTCGGCCTCCTCCCCCTCCATCGTCGAGCCGGCGACGAGGATCGGGCGCCCCGCGGCGAGCCGTTCGAGGCGCGCCGTCAATTCGGGCAGCTCCGGTGGCTCGGGCGCGTCGAACTTGAGGTTTCCGGTGACCGTGATGCGCTCGGCGGGAACGCCCAGCGCGCGCAGCCGTTCGGCGTCGACGGGGGTTTGGACGCCGAAGCGATCGACCGATGCAAAGAACAGCGGCTGGACGAGCCGGCGGATCGCGAGGAGGCGGGGAAAACTCCGGTCGCTCACTCGGCCGTTGACGACCGCGATCGGCATCCCCCGCCGGCGCACCGCGCGGAGCAGGAGTGGCCAGAAGTCGCCTTCGACGAGAACCAGCGCCGCCGGGGCGAACCTCCGGAAGAAGCGGCGGATGGCGAAACCGAGCTCGAACGGGAGATAGGCGACGGCTGCGCGGCTCCCCAGACGGCGGGCGTTCGAGCGGGCCTGGGCCTGACCGGTCGGAGTGATGGTCGTGAAGAGCAGCGGCAGGTCGGCCGGAAGCCGTCCGGCGAGGTTTCCGGCGAGGACGGTTTCCCCGACCGAAACGCCGTGGATCCAGAGTCCGGCGGCGCGCGGCGGGCCGGAGAGTCGCGGCGCAGCGGCGCGGCTCGGCTCTCCCGCTCCTGCCGCTGCTGTTTCATCGATCGCCGAATCGCCGCCGAACCGTCCACGCATCGTCGGCAGATAGTGCCTGTGCCGGAGGAGAAGCAGCCAGGGACCGGCGACCAGGAGAGCCAGGGCGGCCAGGAATTGATAGATCCACCACATTCGATTCGGGCAGTATAATCAAGCGCTTCAAGGTTTTGCCCGATGTTTTGCCCGATCCGGGCGGGCGTTTGGAGCGCGGCTTGAAGCCGGCGGGAACCCGCGGGGAGACGCCGGGAAGAAAGTGGCCCGCCGGTGACTGGCCGGTTCCCGGGCGGGCTTGGACGAGGGCCGCCGGCGCTCCGTAGAATCGAACTGGAACCTGACATGCCCGAGCTGGTCTATTCCCAGAACCGCGAACGAACGAAGCTCGCCGAGCAGAGCGACCGCGAGCTTCTTTCGCTCCTCAAGGCCGACGACGAGCTGGCTTTGGCGGAGCTTGTCGCGCGAAAGACCCGCCCCCTTCTGCAGGTGACCGCACGCATCGTGCGCGACGAAGAAGAGGCCCGCGACGTCGTGCAGGTGGCCTTCCTCAAGATCTGGGAGAGCCGCGCGAAATACGACCCGCGCTGGAGCCCGAATACCTGGATCTACCGCATCGCAACCAATCTCGCGATCGACCACTGGCGCTCGCGCCGTTCGCGCGATCAGGCGGGCGAGCCGGTGCGTCTGCACCTGCTGCGCGCGGCCGAGACCCGTCCGACCGGCGCGCTCGCCGACCTCAAGGAGGCGGAGGTCGAACGGATCTTCATCGAGCTCGCGTCCGAGCTGACCGAGAAGCAGCGCCTGATCTTCCTGCTGCGGGAAACGGAAGGTCTCGAGTCGAGCGAAGTCGCCGAGATCGCCGGTTGTGAGGAATCGACGGTGCGCAACCATCTGTTCAACGCGCGCAAGGTCCTGCGCCAGAAGCTGATCGAGCGCTATCCCGAATACGCCCGTGCGATGCCGGCCCGCGCGTCCACCGCGACCGCCACGTCGACTGTAGCCGCTGAATCCAGCGCTTCGACCGCTTCGACCGCGTCGACGACTCCGCCGGAAGCACGCCCTTGACCTGTCCGGACTGGAGCTCCCTCGCCGCCTCGCGGGAGGCCGATCCGGGTGCGGACTCTGCCGCCTGGGAGTCGGCGCGGCGCCATCTTTCCGGCTGTGACCGCTGCCGTCCTGCGGCGCTCGCCGCGGAGCCGCTGCTGCTCTTCGATCGCCTTCCCGCCCGGCTCGTCGACGCCGGAGAGATCGCCGACATGCAGGCCGGGGTCGGCGCGCTGCTGCGCGCGGCGCGCGTCGAGCAGCGTTCGCTGGCCGGGTCCGCGCCGGCGACCGCGGGTGCGGAGCTCTGGCGCTCGGCCTCGCGCGTGGCCGCGCTCCTCGGAGGTTGCGCTCTGCTGCTGCTCTCCGGGTCGCGTTCGCCGTCGTCTCCCTCGTCGCCCTGGTCGCCCTCGTCGCCCTCGTCGTTGGCGTCTTCGAACCCGACGCAGATCGCCCCTCAGTTCGCCGATGCCGCCCATGCCGCCCATGCCGCCGATGCCGCCGCCGATTTCGCTGCTTCACGAACCGGCGGTTTCCTTCTCGCGCGCGATCCCGGAGCGCTGACCGCGGCGCCGGCACAGTCGGCGGTCGAGGAGCTCGACCGGCCGGGTGCGCGCATCTACGAGCTTCCGCAGCGCGACATGGCGGTCGTGATGATCGTCGACGCGAGCCTCGATGTCTGATCGCTTCGTTCTCCGGCGCCACCTTGTCGCGGCGTTTCGCTTGCCGCAGACGTCGCGGAGTCCGACGACCGCCCGGGCGCTGCTCCTGGCCCTCCTGGCGCTGACCTCGCCGATCGGCCTCCTGCCCGCTCCGGCTGCCGCCCTTCCGCAGGCCCCGCAGTCGGCGCAGTCGCCGTCGACCGTTCCTGCCGACCGGCCGGTGCCGAAGTTGCGCTCGCAGCCGGCGATTTTGCCCGCTGCGGCAGAGCCAGCGGCGGGCGACACCACGGCCGTCCGGCTGATGGTCTTCAGCCTGAGCCGCCAGCGCGTCCTCGATTCGCTGTCGGTGGTGGGGCCGTTGCTCTCGCCGCGCGGCACTTTCGAGCTCGACCCGAAGAACAACACGATTTCCGTGCGCGACAGTCTCTCCGCGCTGAGCCGCATCGCCACCGCGATCCGCGCCTTCGATCGCGAGAATCAGCCCGTCCTCATCGATGTGCAGCTGATCAACGCGATGACGGCCAAAATTTCGCCGATCGTCCCCTCGATCGGGATCGGCGAGGATCTGCTGGTGCGGCTGCGTCAGCTCCTGCGCTTCCAGAGCTTTTCGCTCGTCGCTCACGGCGAGATCCGCAGTCGCGAAGGCGAGACCGTCGACTACGACATGTCGCAGGGCTACCGCCTGAGCTTCGCGCTCGGTTCCGTCTCGGACGACCATCGGCTCCGCCTTTCTGGCTTCCGCATGGCGCGTTCCGCTCCGGGTGCCGCGGAGCGCGAGCTCGTGCGCACCGTCGTGCATCTCGGGCGCGACCAGCCGCTGATCCTCGGCCTGACGCAGGACGAAGCCTCGGACCACGCGCTGTTGCTGGTGCTGCGGTACGAATCCAGCGCGGCCGGACGGTAGACCGTGGATTTCGTCTGCCATCTCGGAACGCCCGAAGGGCGCGTGGTGCGTGAGACCCGCGTGGCCGCGAACGAGCTCGTTCTGCGCGCCGAGCTCGAACGGCAGGGTCTGCGGATCTTTTCGATCGAACGCCGACTCGGGCTGTCCTCGCCGGGCGAGCTTCTCGGACGGCTGCGTGGCCGGCGCAAGATCTCCTACAAGACCCTGATCGTTTTCAATCAGGAGCTCGCGGCGCTGCTCAAGGCGGGGCTGCCGCTGCTGCAGGGGCTCAATCTGATGCTCGAACGCCTGCGCGAACCGAACTTCAAGGAGATCCTGACGCAGGTGCGCGATCGCGTCCGGGGAGGCGAGGAGCTGTCGGAAGCGTTCGCGTCCTTCGGCCCGGTTTTTCCGCCGCTCTACTCCGCGACGCTCAAGGCGGGCGAGCGCACCGGTGAGCTCGAGCAGGTTCTGCGCCGCTTCATCCGCTATCTCAAGCTCGTCGTCGAGGCGCGCAAGCGCGTCGTCTCCGCGCTCGTCTATCCGTCGGTCCTCGTCGGGCTTTCGATCGCGATGCTGTTCGTGATGGCGGTCTTCGTCATGCCGCGGTTCACCGTGTTCTACGACCAGATGGACATGAAACTTCCCCTGCTGACGCGCG
>JBDTQG010000074.1:0-17199 GCA_039932315.1 Thermoanaerobaculia bacterium | reverse complement strand
CGACGTTCACCTATGGCCTGGCGATCGACCTGACGGAGACTCCCTGTCAGGAGACGGTCGCGAACGACACACAGGCACAAGCGGAGCCGTATTGCGCGCCCTGGTTCGGCACGATCTTTCCCGCCGGAGATGCCGATTTCGTCAAAGTCCAGCCGACGTCTTCGGGCACGATGACCGTAGCGACATCCGACTTCGGCGACGGAGCCTGCGCCAGCAACGGCGTCAACACCATCGTCCGGATCTTCGACGTCAACGGCACGGAACTGACGGTGGATGACGACAGCGGCCCGGGCGACTGCTCTCTCGCGACGCGGAGCGTGATCGGTAACGCTGTCTACTTCGTCAAGGTCCAGGCGGCGCCGGCCGCGTCGCCGGTGACGTTCGAATATCGCCTCGACATCACGGTCCCGTAACCGAGATCTCCCGGCTCGCCCAAGGCGGGCAGAGGCGGTCGTCGCAGGTCACCGATGGCCCGCATGCGACAGATGCCACACGGCGTCAGGACGATTCTTCTCATGCCGGAATCTCGATCGCCTGATGCGCCGGCGGCAGGCAGCGATGGTCGTCGCAGGCCTGGTAGGTCAGTTGCAGCTCACCCATTCGTTTTCCGGGTTCGCTCGCTCGCGCTCGGGCGGAGATTTCGAACTCGCCAAGAAAAGCTTGCTGGTCAAGGGACGTTCCTGGAGCAGAAATGGTTGCGGGCTCCGGGTAAGTGGTTGCGGCGGGGTCGAGCTCAAGATCGAAACCTTCGAGCTGGAGGTCGGCATCGAGGTGCCAGCCTTCGGCGACTTCCACAAGAAGCCGGACCCTGATCCAGCCGTCTTCTTCATGCTCCGCGCTGCGCATCGTGAGCTTGACGACAGCTTGCGCCGCAGAGTCGAGCGCGCCCGGATTCCCACCCTCACCCTTCACCGAAAACCGCGGTTCTGCCACCCCGCCCGCCGCCGAGCGCAGCGAGCCGGCATTCGAGACTGAGCCTGCGCGGGAGCCCACGCTCGCGCGCGGGAATCGCGCGAATCGCGCAAGCGCAAGCGCCATCGTCTTCGCGCCTTCGGGATGCCGGTCGACGATCGGCGCGAAGGCGCGGAGCGTCCGTTCCGCCAGGTCGCGAAACCGCACTTCACCTGTCGCCGCCGCGAGGTCGAGGAAGTTCTCTGCCGAGATGCCGTTCGCCGCCGGCAGTGCGCCGTCGAAGATCTCCTTGCCACGGACCAGAAGATCGTCGGCCTCGGCGACGTTGTAGAAGCCGCCGTTCGACGAACCGAGTCGACGCACCTGCTCGTCGGACAGCCGCACGGCGTTCTCGAGATATCGGCTGCTCCCCGTCGCCTCGTGCAATCGCAGAAGCCCGCGGATGAGGAACGCGTAGTCGGAGATCACCGCCGGAATCTTCCCGGCGCCGCCGCGGAACGAGTGCAGCAGCACGCCGTCCGCGGCACGGAGATTCTCGAGCACGAAGTCGGCGGCGCGCGCAGCCTGGGCGACGATCGCCTCGTCGCGCAGGATCTTTCCGGCCACGGCGAGCCCGCCGATCGCGATGCCGTTCCAGTCGGCGAGGATCTTGTCGTCGGTCGCCGGACGGCGGCGGCGGAAGCGTGCGGCGAGAAGCTTGGCGCGGAGCGGCGCGATGTCGGCGAGAAGCTCTTCGCGGGTCAGGCGGCGCTCCTTCGCGCGGAGGTCGAGCGCGCGCGGCAGGTGCAGCACGAAGCGGTTCTCCTCGAAGAACGGCTCGCCGTCGAACCCGAAGATCGGCGCGAGGAACGCTGCGCCCTCCGTGCCGAGCGCGAGATCGAGCTCATCGCGCGTCCAGACGTAGTAGGCCCCTTCGCGCCCGCCGGTTTCGGCGTCGATCGCGCTCCAGAACGCGCCTTCGGGCGCGGTCATCTCGGAAGCGAGAAACTGAGCGGTCTCGCGGACGATCCGTTCCGCCTCGGCGCTCCCGGAGCGCTCGAGCTCGCGCGCGTAGACCTCGAGCAGTAAACCGTTGTCGTAGAGCATCTTCTCAAAGTGCGGGATCTTCCACTCGCGATCGGTGGCGTAGCGGTGGAAGCCGCCGGCGAGCTGGTCGTAGAGCCCGCCGCGCGACATGCCGTCGAGAGAGGAGGTCAGCATCATCACCGCGATGTTCGACCGGTCGGCGCGTTCCTCTGCAGATGGTGCAGATGGCGGGGACGGCTCGTCGGGATGTGGGGACGCGAAGCTCAGGAGATGAAAGAGGTTCGACGGCGTCGGAAACTTCGGCGCCCCGCCGAAGCCGCCCCAGGTCGCGTCGAAGCGCTCGCGCAGCGAGGCGAACGCCTTGTCGGCCGGTCCGCTCGCGGGCAGTTCCCCCGGGAACGACTCGATCTCGGTCAGATGCCGGCGAATCGAGTCCGCAAGCTCTTCGCCCTGCTGCTCGACGTCGGCGCGACGTTCCTTCCAGGCGTGGATCATCGAGCGCAGCACAGTCGGAAAGCCCGGCATGCCGCGGCTGTCGATCGGCGGAAAGTAGGTGCCGGCGAAGAACGGTTTGAGCTCGGGCGTCAGAAAGACCGAGTTCGGCCAACCGCCCTGGCCGGTGAGGAGCTGCGTCGCCAGCATGTAGATCTCATCGAGATCGAGCCGCTCCTCGCGATCGACTTTGATGTTCACGAACTCCTCGTTCATGAGTCCGGCGATCGCCGGATCCGAGAACGACTCGCGCTCCATGACGTGGCACCAGAAACAGGTCGAATAGCCGACCGAGAGGAAGATCGGTTTGTCTTCGGCCTTTGCTTTCGCGAGCGCTTCCGGACCCCAGGGAAACCAGTCGACCGGGTTGTGCGCGTGGAGCAGGAGATAGGGCGAGCTCTCGTGGGAGAGGCGGTTGGTGCGATCGGAGGAATGACTCATGTCGGAGCGATCTTATCGGGCCGCGGAGACCCGGATGCACTTCGAGCGCCGGATAGGATCTCCCCCACCGTGCGCATCGTCTCCCTCGTCCCCAATGCCACCGAAATCCTCTTTGCCCTTGGCGCGGGGGACGAGGTCGTGGGCGTCTCGCACGAGTGCGACTACCCGCCGGAAGCCCGCATTCGGCCGAGTCTCACCGGCAGCGCGCTCACGCCGGGGCTCGCGCCCGCGGCCGTCGACGCCGCGGTCTCCGCGCAGCTCGCGTCCGGCTCGAGCCTCTACACGCTCGACGAGAAGCGGCTGGCCGAGCTCGATCCGGACGTCCTCTTCACCCAGGAGCTCTGCCCCGTCTGCGCCGTCTCGACCGAACAGGTCGAAAACGCGATCGCGCCCCTCGTTCCGCTCCTCCGCTGCCCCGAAATCCTGTCGCTCGATCCGCAGCGGATCGAAGACGTTCTCGCCGACATCCTGCACGTCGGCGAGCGGATCGGCCGGACGGCGGCCGCGGAGAATCTGGTCGATGCGCTGCGCGCCCGGCTCGATCGCGTCGAGCGGGCCACACATGGCAAGGCGCGCCCCACCGTGGTCGCTCTCGAATGGCTCGATCCGCCGTTCCTCGGCGGCCACTGGGTGCCGCAGATGATCGCGATCGCCGGTGGGCGCGATCCGTTCGGCGTGGCGCCGGGTGAGCGTTCGCGAAGGTCGAGCTGGGCGGAGATTGCGACCCGCGATCCGGACTGGCTCATCGCCATGCCGTGCGGCTTCGACGCTGCGGGCTCGGCGGCAGAGCTCGCCAAGCTCGCCGACGACCCGGAGTTCCAGAGCCTGCGCGCCGTCCGCCTCGGACAGGTGTCCGCCGTCGACGCCAACGGCTGCTTCAGCCGGCCCGGACCGCGACTCGTGGACGGGATCGAGACGCTTTTCGCCCTCCTCTCCCCCGCCGCCCTGTAACTTCGCCGCCGCCGCTCCGTAGGGACGGAGAGAAGGCTTTGCCACCGCTCCGAGGAGATTTCATGTCCAGACTCAAGCCCGCTTCCGCTTCCCGCACCGTTCGCCGGTTCGCGCGGTTCGCAATGCCGCAGGTTCTCTGCCTCATCGGCCTGCTGGCCGCGGCCGTTCCGGCCCGCGCCGCGGATGCCCAGCGGCAGATCGATCGCGCGACGCCGGCGACCGGCAAACTGACGATCGAGCTCCACAATCTCGCCGGCAACGTCACGGTGGTCGCCGCGAGCAGCGATCAGGCCCGCGTCTCCGGCACGGTGCACGCCGCCGCGACGAGCTCCACCGAGGCCGAGCGCATCGCCGGCAAGCTCGACGTCACCTTCGAACAGGTCGGCGACAAGTGGCTCGTGAAGGCGGTCTACCCGCTCGACGAAACGCGCAAGTACGTCTTCCCGCGGCGCTCGGAAGAGGAGTCGCTCCCCTGGTTCCTCGCCTGGCTCGATCTCGGAAATTCGAACTTCAAGTACGAGGGCCGGGATGTCCACGTCTACAGCCAGCCGACGAGCGGCGCGCTGACGCTCTACGCCGACTTCCGTGTCGAGGTCCCGGCAGGCGTCGCGGTGACGATCAAGAACGGTGTCGGCATGGTGCAGTCGACGGGCGTTCACGGAACGCAGCTCCTCGACATTTCGACCGGCGAGATCGCCGCCGAACAGGGCGAAGGCAAGCTGACCGCGGACTCGGGCTCGGGCGACGTCGTGATCCGGCATCACAACGGCGACGTCAGTGTCGACACCGGCTCGGGCGACGTGAAGCTCGAGGCGGTCGTCGGCGACAAGATCGACATCGACACCGGCAGCGGCGACATCGACCTCTCGGAGGTCACCGGCTCGCTCGACACCGATACCGGTTCCGGCGACATCCGCGGCCGCGACCTCCATCTCGGCACCGCGCTCCGCGCCGACACCGGCTCGGGAGACGTTTCGTTCTCGGGCGATCTCTCGGCGCTGACGAAGATCGACATCGACACCGGCAGCGGCGACGTGCTGCTCGAGTCCAACCCGGCCTCCGCGGTCCCCCAGGTGCGCATGGAAGTCGGAACCGGCTCCGGCGGAATCTCGGTCGACATGCCGACGAGCCGCATCACCCACACCAGCCACGGCGACGTCACCGCGGAAATCGGCAGCGCCACCGGAAAAGCCTCGATCTCGACCGGCAGCGGCGACGTCGACCTCCGCGCGATCCACGGCGGGCGCTGAGGCGGAGCCCACATTCCCGTAGGGGCGACGCATGCGTCGCCCTCAACGACGAGGAGGATGGCCGAAGCGCTTCGCCAGTGCCGGCAACTGATCTCCGCTGACCCGGAAAGTGGTCCACTCGTCGATCGGCTCGGCGCCGAGGCGTTTGTAGAAGCCGATCGCGGGCTCATTCCAGTCGAGGACGGCCCATTCGAAGCGGCCGCAGTCGCGTTCGACGCAGAGGTGCGCGAGGTAGGAGAGCAGGATCTCGCCGATCCCCTTGCCGCGGAGCTCGGGCAGGACGAAGAGGTCTTCGAGGTAGATCCCGGGCTTGCCGATGAAGGTCGAGAAGTTGTGAAAGAAGAGCGCGAAGCCGGCCGGAGTTCCGGCGTGGTCGGCGATCACCACTTCGGCGATGCGGCGGTCGCCGAAGAGGGTTTTCGCGAGCTGTTTTTCATCGGCGACGACGGCGTCGGCGAGCTTCTCGTACTCCGCGAGACGGCGGATGAAATCGAGGACGAGCGGAAGGTCCTCGATCGTCGCGAAGCGCAGGAAGGTGTCGGGATCGCGGGTCGCAATGGGGATCGGCATCGTTTCGTCGAGACTCATGGGCCGAGTCTAACCGCGCTCCTGAGCGCGCGAGCGGGCGGAGTTCCTGGGCGCTGTCTTCTCGTGCAACCAGTCGAGGATCTGCGGTTCGAGGCCCTTGGCCGCCGGCCGCCCGAGATCGAGATCGGCCGGCATTCCGACGTGTCCGCCGCGCGCGGTCCAGGTGACTTCGACGTCGCGCGAAGCCCGCGCCAGCGCGGGGCGCACGGTCGCCGCCGGTACCATCGGGTCGTTCTCGGCCTCGACGATCCACGTCGGCGTCCGGATGCGGTCGAGGATCGGCGCGACACTGACCTGCGCGTAGTAGTCCTCGGCCGAGCGGAAGCCGAATCGCGGCGCGACGACGCGGCCGTCGAACTCGCGGATGCCGCGGGCGCGCCGACGCTTCGGCTCACGGGACGAAAGCTCTCCCGTCGAAGGCGCTTTTGCGGCTTGATCCGATCGGAAGCGCTCGACCGAGGCGACGGTTCGGTGGAGCTTGGGCAGGATGTACTGCCGGTAGAGCCAGGCGGTCCGCCGATCGAGAGCGGTCGCTCCGGCGTCGAGGTCGAGCGGCGCGCAGACCGCGACGACCGCCGCCAGGCGATCGACGGCGCCACGCTCGGCGATGAAGCGCAGCGCGAGGTGCCCGCCGATCGAAAAGCCGACGAGCGCACGGGTTGCGAATCCGGCGAGCGCCGGCGAGGCGAGCACCGCATCGAGATCGGACGTCAGACCGGCATGGTAGAAGTCGGGAGTATCGCGATCGGAGGCGTCGGCACCGCGGAAGTTGAGCCGCAGGAAGGCGCAACCGTCGGCGACGGCGGCGTGCGCCAGGCGCTTGAGATAGGCGCTCTCGGCGCTGCCGCCGAGCCCGTGCAGACCGACGATCAGCAGCGGTGGTTCGCGCCTGCCGGGGACCGGTTGCGGCAGGCTCAGGCTTCCGCTGAGCGTCAGCGCGCCGACGTCGCGATCGACGACTTCGACGGTGAACGGCTCGCCTCGCGGAGCCGCCGGCGGACGAAACGTCGCCACGACTCCGGAGCGGATCGTCCAGAAGATTCCCGACAGGGGCCCGGACACGAAAACTACATGCGCCGCGATTCGCCGAAAACGACCTCGAGCTCGAGGCGCTTGCCGTCGCGCATCACGATCGCCTTCGCCTTGTCGCCCGGCTTCGCCTGCCGCAGCAGAAACATGAAGTCGTTGATGTCGCCGATCTCGCGGCCGAGAAGACCGATCAGCCGGTCTCCCCGCTGGATGCCCGCCTTCTCTGCCGGACCCCCCGGCCGCACGCCCGCGAGGAGCACGCCGGTCTGGCCTTCGACCGGCCCGGTGTAGTCGGGAATCGTTCCCAGCGACGCGCCGAACGAACGGACGTCGCCGCGCGGCGCCGGATCGGGCACGCTGCGCAACGTGAGCTTCTCCGCCGTCGTCGCCGCCACCACGAGATCCGCGGCGAGCGCGGCCACCGTGGCACCGCCGGTCGCGTTGATCTTGTCGCTGTCGTCGCTGGGGCGGTGATAGTCGTCGTGGGTGCCAGTAAAGAGATGCAGGACCGGAATGCCGGCGGCGTAGAACGGCGTCTGATCCGACGGCCCGTAGCCGTCGCCCGAGGTCGCACAGGTGAGGCCGCGCGCCGCGCACAGGGGCTCCGCGATGCCCGGCCACTCCTCCGCCGAACCACCGCCGAGGATCGCGAGCTTGTTCTCGCGCAGGCGGCCGACCATGTCCATGTTGACCATCGCCCGCACGCTCTTCAAGTCGAGACCCGCGGGCGGCGTGCGTGTGAACGCCGTCGAACCGAGAAGACCGCGCTCCTCGCCCGAGAAGGCGATGAAGAGGACGTCCTCGCCGAGATCTTTCCGACGCTCCCCGAGAAGACGCGCCGCTTCGAGCAGCGCCGCAGTCCCGGAAGCGTTGTCGTCGGCGCCGTTGTGGATCTCCTCGGAACCGGGAGCGAGCGAGCTCGTTCCGCCATGGCCAAGGTGATCGTAATGGGCTCCGAGCACCACCGCGCCCGGGTGTGCCGCCGGATTCCCGCTCTTCATCCGCGCGACGACGTTCGAGGCCTTGCGGTGTTCGGCGACGAGCTCGACGGTGACCGTCGCTTTGTGTTTGCCGGTGATGAGTTTTTCTCCGGCTTCGCGCTTCACGGCGACGACGAGGAGGCCGGCATCTCCGGCGTCTTCGGCGGAAAGCTTCGGCAAGGGGGCCTCGTCGGGTATCGACGGTGGAGTCGCAGGGTTTCCGGAAGCCCCGGCGGTCGATCGGGGCGCCACCTCCGGCAGATCGACGACGAGCAGCGCCTTCGCCCCGTGCTCGCGGGCGGTGAAGGCCTTGTAGCGGAGGTCCGAATATCGCCGCTCGTCCGTGCCGGAGAACGCCTCGCCCGGTGGCACGAACCTCCGGACGAGAACGATCTTGCCCTTCGCATCGATGTGCGCATAGTCGTCGCGCCTCTTGTCCGGCGCGACGATTCCGTAACCGGCGAAAACGACCTTCGCGTCGACGGCTCCGCTCTTCGAGAACGACATCGGTGCGAAGGTGTCGGCGGCGAGCGGCTTGCCGTCGATCGCGAGCGCCGACTTCGCTCCCGAAGTGAGCGCGACCGTGACGTCGAACTCCTGGCGGAAGGTGCCGGCGTCGCCCGCCGGCTCGAGGCCCAGGGAACGGAAGCGATCTTCGATGTAGGCCGTCGCCTCATCGATTCCCGGCGTTCCGACACCCCGGCCGTCGCGCGCGTCGTCCGCGAGCCAGGCGACATCGGCGGCATAGCGGTCTTCGGGCCGCGCTTCGCTCATCTCCGGCGCGACGATCTTGCCGTCGACCCACTGCGCGACGTAGACGTCGGTCTCACCGGGCTCCTTCTGATGCCGGTTCGAGGAAAAAGCGAGCATCGTGCCGTCCGGAGAGAAGATCGGAAAGCCGTCGAAGCCGGGCGCGTAAGTGATGCGTTCGAGGCGGCTGCCGTCGACGTTGATCGCCCAGAGATCGAACTCGCGTCCCTTCGGATCGCCGTAGTTCGAAGAGAAGATGATCCGCTTGCCGTCGGGAAAGAAGTACGGCGCGAACGAGGCGGCGTCGAGATCCGTCACCTGATGGGCATCGCGCGCCCCTTCCGGCGTCATCGTCGCGGCCCAGATCTCGAGTTTCCCGGGGCGGACGAGGTGCTGCGCGAGGAGCTTCCGGTAGTCCTCGAGCTCGGCGCCGGTCGGGCGCGAGGCACGGTAGACGATCTGCTTGCAGTCGCGCGAGAAGAACGCGCCACCGTCGTAGCCCGGCGTGTTCGTCAACCGGACGACGTTTCCGCCGTCGGCATCCATGCGATAAAGGTCGAGATCGCCGTCGCGCGCGGAAGTGAAAACGATCGAACCGTCGAGGGGGCAGATCGTCGCCTCGGCGTCGTAACTGTCGTTGTGCGTCATCTGCGTCAGCTCGCCGCCGGCCGTATCGCGGGAGAAAATCTCGAAAGCGCCGTCGATCGCCCAGGTGTAGCCGTGGGAGCGATCCGGCGGCGCGGGGCAATCCGGCGAACCGAGGTGCGTCGAGGCGTAGAGAAAGCGCTTGCCGTCGGGATAGAAGTACGAGCAGGTCGTCTTTCCCCTGCCCGTCGACAGGAGCGTCGGTTCCGATCCGTCGAGCGGCAGCGAAAAGATCTGATCGCATTTGTACGGCGGACGCGTGGTCTGGAAGGAGAGCTTCGTCCCGTCCTGGGCCCAGTACGCCTCGGCGTTCTCGCCGCCGAAAGTGAGCTGGCGGATACCCGAGAGGTGCGCCTCGCGCGGCTCGCGGAGATCCACCGGCGGCTCCGCAGCCGGTATCTGCGGCGCCTCGGCCTTCTTCTGCACCCGATTCGCCTTCGCGCGGTCGACTTCTGTGCGGACCTTTGGGCGGACCTCGGCGCGGACCTCGGCGGCAGGCATCGCTCCCGCGGCGGACGTCAACAGCAACAACGCGACCGCCCCTCGGCGGGCATCGCGAATGAGAGGCGTGGCGAAAGAGTTACGGAATGCGCGCATGTTTTCCTGTCCTCGGGTGTTCCACGCGCTGTATCGCGCGTGCCTCCAGCCGGTTCCTGCGGATTCTATGGCGAGGACCATTTCCGGCCGCGAAAGAAACCGCTATCCTCCAGAGGGATGCGGCCGCGAGGCCGGATCCCTCCCACGATCGAGGTCCATGAACTCCACTCTCCGCGCCGCCGTCGCGCTTTTCGCCCTTGCCGTCGCTTCCGCCCAGAGCTCACCGGCCGGGACGACGACTCCGGGCCCTCCGACCCCTGCGACCACTCCAGCGACTGCGGAAGTCGGAACGCTTCCCGGCCAGGTCGACGCGCTGTCGCTCGAGCGCGCGGTCGAGCTCGCGCTGGCCGGAAACGAAATCTCCGGCATTGCGACGGCGCGGCTCGAAGGCGCCTCGGCGCTGCGCCGGCAGGCGATCGCACAGCTCATTCCGGCCCTGACCCTCACCGGCAATGCCACCCGGCGCGCGCGGGAAGTGACGCGGACGATCGATGGCGATGACGTCGTCGTGCAGGCGATCAACGCCTACTCCGGTCAGGCCGCCGTCGACACTCCTCTCTTCGATCTCCGGGCACTGCCGCTCATCCGCGCAGCCGGGAACGGCGAAGCGGCGCAGCGGATCGAGTCCGACGAGCTCCGCCGCGCGCTCGCCTTCGACGTCGCCGACGGCTTCTACGCGGTCCTCTCCCTCGAGCATCTGCGCGACGCCGCGCGTCAGCGGGTGGCGGTCGGCCGGCAGACGGTCGACGAATCGCGGATCCGCCTCGAGGCCGGACTCGCCAACCGCAACGACCTCACCCGCACGCAGCTCGAGCTCGCGAGCGCCGAGCTCGGTGCCACGCGGGCCGCGAATGACGTCACGACGGCACGCCTGTCGCTCGCCTATCTGATCAACGCACCCGTCGACGGAGCGCTCGCCGTTCCGGAGCGCGCAGCGCCCCCCGCCTCCGGGCGGCAGGCTCTGGTCGACGCGGCACTCCGCGGGCGGCAGGAGCTCGTCGCTCTCGACGAACGCGTGCAGCAGGCGAAGCGCCTCGCCCTTGCGCCGCGGCTCGGATGGGTGCCGCGTCTCGATCTCCGCGGCATCTATCGCTGGACCAACGAGGCCGGCCTCTCCGGCAACTCCACCGACTGGAACATCGGCGCGAATCTGACCTGGGAGGTCTTCGACGGCGGCGACCGCTCCGCGCTCGCGGCGCAGCGCGACGCCGACGCCCGGGAGGTGGAGCTTCTCCTCCTGCAACGCCGCCGCCAGGTGGCACTCGACGTCGATCGCGCAACGGCCGATCTCGCGACCGCCGATGCCGCGCTCGCGCAGGCACAGACGCAGCTCGACGTCGCGAGGCAGAACTCCGAAGAGGTGCGGGAACGCTTTCAGAACGGGCTCGCCACCGCGCTCGAACAGACCGACGCACAGGTGTCGGCGTTCGAAGCGGAATCGGCCGTCGCGCAGCAGGGATTCGCGCGCGATGTCGCCGGCCTCGCGCTCGAGCGCGCTCTGGGCTCCTGGCCCGCCGGTTTCGCCCCGAACTCCAGTCCGACCCGCTCCTCCGAGGAGGCTCCGTGATTTTCTTCCGATCCCGCCCCATCCGCGGGTGTCCGCTCCCCGCGTTCGCCGCCCTCTTTTCTCTTCTCCCCGTCCTGACTCTCGCCGCCTGCGGTGGCAAGCCGGCCGACAGCGGCAAGCCGGCGCGGCAGGAGGTCCGGTTTCCGGTCGAGACCGCGCCGGTCGCCGATCGCGCCGTCGAGTACAGCGTGCACGCCGTGGGATCGGTCGAGGCCTTCGAACGCGTCGCGGTCACCGCGCGGGTCGCCGGAGTCGTCGAACGGGTGAGATTCCGTGAAGGGGACAGCGTCACCGCGGAAACACCGCTCGCGGAGATCGAGCCCGAGCGCTACCGCCTGGCGACGGAAGCGGCGCGTTCCGTGCTCGCCAAAGCGCAAGCCACCGCGGCCGAAGCGAAGAACGGGCTCGATCGGCGGCAGTCGGTCAATGTGAAGAATCCCGACCTGGTGCGCGCCGAGGAGGTCGACGAGTGGCGGACGCGTGTCGCGGCGGCCGCCGCCGACAACGATCAGGCGAAAACCGCCCTGGCACTCGCCGAGCTCAATCAGCGCGACGCGATCGTGCGCTCTCCTGTCGCGGGAATCATCCAGACGCGCGCCATCGAAACCGGCAAGTACGTCGCACCGGGAACCGAGATCGCGACGCTCGTTCGCCGCGATCCGCTGCTTCTCCGCTTCCGTGTGCCGCAGAACGAAGCGACTCCGCTCGCCGCCGGGATCGCCGCGCGGTTCACGTTGCGCGACAACCCCGACAAGCGCTACTCGGCGAAGATCCGCCTCGTCGGCGCCGCCGCCGACTCGCGCGACCGCATGGTCGACGTCACCGCCGAGGTCGACGATCCGGAGCGCGCGACGCTCCGGCCGGGAACGTTCGTCGAGGTCGAGGTTCCGGTCGGCGGCGCGGCATCGTCGGCGGTGATTCCGCAGACCGCCATCCGGCCGAGCGATCGCGGCTTTCTCGCGTTCGTCATCGAAGGCGACGTCGCCCACGAACGCGTCCTCGAGCTCGGGCTGCGCACGGCCGAAGGCGACGTCGAAGTCCGCCAGGGTTTGAAGCCCGGCGAGCTGCTCGTCATCCGCGGCGCCGAAGCCCTGCGCGAAGGCGCCAAGGTCGATCTCGAAAAGAAACCTGCCGCCGACGTGGGCGTCGCCCCCCGTGCAGAGTGAGATGAGACGCCGGCGCGCCGACGTCGCTCGGCCGCAGGCCGCAAGCCCGACAGGGCGCCCGAAGGAATGAGATCAAACGCTCTCCGGCCGCAGGCCGCAAGCCCGACAGGGCGCCCGAAGGAATGAGGCAAAAATGAAAATCACCGAAGCCTGCATCCAGAAGCCGGTCTTCGCCTGGATGCTCATGGCGGGAACGGTCCTCTTCGGGCTCGTCGCGGCGAGCCGCATCGGCATCAGTCAGATGCCCGACGTCGATTTTCCGACCATCAACGTCGCGGTGACGTGGGAAGGAGCGGCGCCCGAAGTCATCGAGAACGACGTGCTGCAGCCGCTCGAGGAGGCACTGGTTCAGGTCGAGGGCGTCTCCGGTCTGACCTCGAGCGCGCGCCAGGGTTTGGGTTCGGTCACCGTCGAGCTCGACCTCAACCGCAACGTCGATCTCGCTCTCCAGGACGTCACTTCGAAAGTGCAGCAGGCGGCGCGCCGGCTGCCGCGCGACATCGATCCGCCGGTCATCTCGAAGACCAATCCCGAAGATCAGCCGATTCTCTGGATCGGACTGTCGGGACCATATCCGCGGCAGGTGCTCGCCGACTACGCGCGCTACCGCGTGAAGGAACGGCTGCAGACCATTCCCGGAATCGGCGAGATCACCGAGGGCGGTTCGATCGAGCGCAACGTGCGGATCTGGGTCGACGCCGCGGCGCTCGACTCCCGCAACCTCACGGTGAACGACATCACCAACGCGCTGGTGCGCGAGCACGTCGAGCTCCCCGCCGGCCGCATCGAAGTGCCGGGGCGAGAGGTCAACGTCCGCGTGCTCGGCGAGGCGATGGACCTCGAGACGCTGCGGAAGATCGTCATCACGCCGGGCGCCGCAGCGATGGCAAGTATGGGATCGGTGCCGTCGGGCCCGGGCGGCGCGTCACAGGACTCCCTTGCCGCCTCGGGCACTCCGATCTACCTCAAGGACGTCGCACTGGTCGAAGACGGTTTCGAGGACATCCGCCGCACCTCACGCTTCAACGGCGAGCCGGCGCAGGGGCTCGGGATCCGCAAGCAGCGTGGCGCGAACGCCGTGGCGGTGGCGCAGAAGATCCGCGCCGAGATGGCCGCGATCAATCAGACGCTGCCGCCGGGCATGTCGCTCGAGATCAACTTCGACTCCACCCGTTTCATCGAGGAATCGGTGCACGAGATCGAATTCGAGCTCGGCCTCGCCGTGCTGCTCACGGCGCTCGTCTGCTGGCTCTTCCTCGGCTCGCTGTCGTCGACCCTGAACGTCGTCCTCGCGATTCCGATGTCGCTCCTCGGAACCGTCGCGGTCATCTATTTCCTCGGCTTCACGCTCAACACATTCACCCTGCTCGCGCTCGGTCTTTCCGTCGGCATCGTCGTCGACGACGCGATCATGGTGCTCGAAAACATCTTCCGCCATGCCGAGGCCGGAGAAGACCGGCTCACCGCCGCGCGCGAAGGGACGAGGGAGATCGCCTTCGCTGCGCTCGCCGCGACGCTCGCCGTCTGCGCCATCTTCCTTCCCGTCGTCTTCATGAAGGGCATCGTCGGCAAATTCTTTCTCCAGTTCGGCGTCACTCTCTGCCTCGCAGTGCTGCTGTCGTACATCGAAGCCGTGACGCTCGCTCCGGCGCGCTGCTCGCAGCTCCTCGACGTCTCGCGGGAGCGCAGCAACCGCCTCGGGCGTTTCGTCGATTCCCTCTTCCATCGCCTGTCGAAGACCTACTCGCGCATCCTGCCCTGGGCTCTCCGCCGTCCGCTGCGTGTCATCGGCGGCAGTTTCGCGCTCTTCGGACTCGCGATCCTCGTCTTCCGCGCCATGCCGAAGGAGATGGTGCCGTCTCAGGATCAGTCGCGCGTCATGATCCGGCTGACCGCGGCGGTCGGCTCGGATCTCTCGGAGATGGACCGCCTCGTGCGTCGCGGCGAGGAGTACCTTCTCGCGCGCCCGGATGTGCTGCGCGTCTTCGCGGTCATCGGCGGACTCGGCGGGTCCGGGAGCGTGAACAACGGTCTCTACTTCGTCACTCTGCAGCCGCCGTCCGCGCGCACGACCACCCAGGCGCAGTTCATCGCCGCCGCGCGCAAGGAGCTCAACGGTTATCCTGGGCTCCGCGCCGTCGTGCAGGATCTGTCGCAGCAGGGCTTCACGGCGCAACGCGGATTCCCGGTCGAGTTCTCTGTTCGCGGCTCGGACTGGAATCAGCTCATCGGCACCAGTCAGCAGCTGATGGCCGACCTTCGGCAGTCCGGTCTGGTGGTCGATCTCGACAGTGACTACCAGCTCGGCATGCCCGAGCTCACGATCCTTCCGGACCGCGCGCGCGCCGCCGATCTCGGCGTCGGCATGGAGGACGTCGCCACTTCACTCAACGCTCTCGTCGGCGGCGTCCGCGTCGGCAAATACAGCTCGGGTGGGCGGCGCTACGACGTCCGGCTGCGCCTTCTCGCCGACCAGCGCTCGCGGCCCGAGGATCTGTCGCGGCTCAAGGTGCGCACCGCTTCGGGAGAGCTCGTGCCGCTCTCGGCGCTGGTGACGACGGAGGAACATCCGGCGCTGCAGGCGATCACGCGTCGCGATCGCGAACGGGCGATCACGATCTTCGCGAACGTCGCTCCCGGAACGTCGCAGGACAAGGCCCTGGCGAAAGTCGAGCAGCTCGCGAAGGCCGCGCCGGTCGGCGTGCGCGTCGTGCTGGGCGGCGCGAGCATCGCTTTCCGCGACTCGATGTCGTCGCTGCTCTTCGCGCTGGTGCTCGGGATCATCGTCGCGTACATGATCCTCGCCTCGCAGTTCAATTCCTTCCTCCACCCGGTGACCGTGCTGACGATCCTGCCGCTGTCGATCGCCGGCGCGGCGTTCGCGCTCTGGGGCACCGGGCGGAGCCTGAACATCTTCTCGATGATCGGCCTGCTTCTGCTCATGGGCATCGTGAAGAAGAATTCGATCATTCTCGTCGACTACGCGAACCAGCTGCGCGAGAAGGGGCGGAGCGCGGTATCGGCGATCCTGCGCGCGGGCCCGGTACGATTGCGGCCGATCCTGATGACTTCGGTGGCCACGATGATGGCGGCGATTCCGGCAGCTCTCGGGCTCGGCGCCGGATCCGAAACGCGGGCACCGATGGCGGTCGCGGTGATCGGCGGGTTGATCGTCTCGACGGCCCTGTCGCTGCTCGTCGTGCCGGCGTTCTACGTCGTCACGGCAAGGGCCAAAGCGCGTCGGGAGGTCCGGAAGGGGGCCCGCTCTGCGGGGTCGGATGGATCTGCGGGCTCTCGACGCTCCCCCACACCAGCTCCTTCAACCAGCGCCACGCGGACCTGAAACCGCGGACGATCCGTCCTTCGAGCACCTCTCCCACTCCCAGGCGCGCCGCGAGTCCGGCCTCGCAGGTCCGGAATCGGGGCGGGAATCGCACCAGCGTCTGCGCTCGCAGTGCCCCGCCACGGACGAGCAGCGGCGAGATCGCACCCTTGAGCACGGCGCTCGGTCCCGGCGGCAGCGCCACCGAACGCTGCGGCAGGATGAGCCACGGGCGATAGCGGAACACCCAGGCTCCGCTGCCCGCCGGTTCGAGCCTTCCGAAGCTCCGGACCTTGACGCCCTTCAATCCGCGCTGGGAGAACGCCGCCAGGGGTGCGGTGGCGGGATCGGCGCTGCCGTCGAGGCCGGTGAGGAACTCCCACGACAGCACGCTGCCGAAAACGGTGAGGCGGAACGACCAGCCGGCGATCAACCAGGCGATGAAGAGGATCGCGAAGCCCATCGCCGCGCCGAGGTACGGATGGATCCACGAAGTGATTCCGAGAAGCGCGAGCAGCGAGAGACGGAAGCCACGCAGCAGCATGTCGAGGATCGCGGAAGGCGAGAGCGCGATCATCACCTGGATCGCATGTGCGGCAATGAAGACAGTGAAGAACGACGCGAGATAGAGCACGCCGAGTCCGACGTCGAGAAGAATCCGCCCGGCGGTGTCGAGCGCCGCGGGCGACGCCGCGAGCGCGAGGCCGGAAGCGCCGATCGTCGAGTGCGCCGTCGCGACCGGCGAAAGAAGTCCCGGGAAGCCGGCGACGAGCAGGCGCTTCACTTCGAGCAGCACGATCGGGCTGGCGAGCAGAGCTGACAGTTTGTTCTCGTGCTCTTCGACGAAATCCATCGGCTTCTTGAGACCGGGCACCGCAGCGCCGATCGTGGTGTTGGCGGCGAAGAGGAAGACGAGGAACGCGGCGCTGCCCCAGAACCACGGGCGGGCGTGCCACGGCAGCGCGCTCCGCCCGTCCGCCGGCGTGTGGTACCAGCGCCAGGCGCCGAGAGCGGAGACGCCGAGGAGTGGCGAGATCGGCACGCCGGTCGTGAGCGTCACGGTGCGCGCGATCTCTTCGCCGGAGGTGAACGTCGCGCGCTCCGCCTGTGGCGCGGCCGGGCTCGGCTCGGCGGCTAGGAGCGCTTTCGCGGGAAGCAAAAAGCTCGCGATGGCGCAGAGCGTCGCCAGGATCGCTTGTCTGCGGGGATTTCTTTGCATCGTCCGCCGATTCTAAGCCCTGGCGAGAGGAGTCAGGACTCCGGCGTCGCTTCTCCCCCGGCTCCGGCACTCTGAATCCCGAGTTGGCTCCTATAGAGGCGGGTCGCCCACTCGGGATTCAGAGTGCCCGAGCCGTGAGATATCGATTCAGAGCAAAAATGCTCAGATGATTTTTTTCGCGGTCGGCGAAGCCGCTCCGGTGCTGCGGATTCCTGAGGGAGCGCCCAGCCTCCCTAGGCGGCCCTCAGGAATCCGCAGTGCCGG
>JBDTQG010000073.1:0-17251 GCA_039932315.1 Thermoanaerobaculia bacterium | reverse complement strand
GGGATGTTGTTCTCCGACTGGCAGGCGATGACGCAGGCGTTGCAGCCGTTGCAGGTGTTGAGGTCGATCACCATGCCCCAGGAGTAACCCTTGTACTCGTACCCGGGATTGAACGACTGCGAGGTGTCGATTTCGGCGGCCGGGCCTTCTTCGTGGGCGAAGTGCGGATTCTCCGCGAACTCGGCGATCGTCGCCTGGCGCACGACGGCGCGCGCGGTGGCCTGTTGACCCTCTTCGCGCATCCAGTCGATCGACTGGTGACCCTGGGTCGTCGCGAGTTTCTCGCTGTCGCCGGTCGCCTGGAGGGTGATCGACGGCCGCCCCCAGCGCTCGCCTGCGGTCTGCGCGGCGTAGGCGTTGAATCCGAGCCCGTTCGCGACTTTGCCCGAATGGGTTCTGCCGTATCCCAGATGTACCGTCGCGACTCCCTCGGCCTGACCGGGGAGCAGCCAGACCGCGCCGGTCAGCGTCCGGCCGTCGGGAGCCTCGAGCTTGACGATGTCGTTGCCGCGGACGCCGAGCTTCTCGGCGGTCGCGGGAGAAAGCAGGACCGAGTTGTCCCAGGTGAGCTTGGTCACCGGCTTCGGCAACTCCTGCAGCCAGCCGTTGTTGGCAAAACGTCCGTCGAGGACCGACGGATCCGGACGCAGCGCGAGCTCGAGATCCCCACCGCCGGGCGCTGCTGCGAGCGCCTGCGCCGCCGCCGCAACGCCGGCCGCGACCAGTGCCGGCTGCGTCGCCGGGAAGCCGCTGTCCGGAACGACTCCGTCGTGCAGGAGCCTGCGGAACGATCCTTCGAAGGCGTCGCTCGCGCCGATCTGCGTCTCCCAGGTTTCCCTGAAGAGCGCGTAAGAATCGTCGGTCGAGCGGCCGAGAAGCGCGCCCAGCAGCTCACTGGTGGTCTTGCCACCGTAAAGCGGTTCGATCAGCGGCTGCGTCAGCGACATCGTGCCGTCGAAGGCGCGTGCATCGCCCCAGGATTCGAGGTAGTGGGTCGCCGGAACCTGCCATTGGCAGTAGACGGCCGTCTCGTCGGCGTAAAGACCGTGGTGGATGCGCAGCGCCGAGCTGCCCTGAAGCACGGCCGCCACGTTGAGATCCGCCGGCGCGTCGTAGACCGGGTTGACGCCCGAAAGGAGCAGCAGATCGACCTTTCCCGCCTTGATGTCGTCGAGCAGGGCACTGAGCGAGGCGAGGTGATCGACCGGATCGGCTTCGAGAGGAGCACTGTAAATCAGCGGCGATCCGCTGCCGGCACTGGCTCCGATCCCTTCGTTGATCGCGGCAATCAGCGTGTGCGCCGCGGCGGGCAGGGAATCCCCGGCGATGACGAGCGCCTTGCCGCGATGCGCCATGAGGTCGCGGCCCGCGCATTCGATCCACTTCCGCGTTTCGGCATCGAGGGCCGGAGCGGTTGCGCCGGCGACGCCCAGCTGTGCGGCGAGCGCCTGCACCAGACTTCCGGCCTGAGACGGCCGGATCCGCAGCCGGTGGTCCGCCGAGGTGCCGGTCGGCGTCGGACTCGATTCGGCAACATAGAGACGGTTCATCGTCGTGGCGCTCTTCGTCACGCGGCGGCGATCGGCGAAATCGCGTGCGTAGCGCACGGCGCCCGGCCCGTGGGTGAGGAAATCGGCTTCGAACGCAAGGATCACATCCGCCTGGGTAAGGTCGAAATGAGCGCCCACCGGAGCGCCGAATGCGGCGGAAAGACCGCTGAAGGCGGCGTCGCGGCCCAGGGCATCCCAGCGGTGCCAGCGCGCCTGCGGGTAGCTCTCGAGCAGGCTCGCCACGAGGCGGGCCTCGGTCGGCGAGGTCGTGGGACCGGTCAGGACGCGGATTCCGGCGCCGCCGAACGCGGACTGCGCGCTGAGGGCGGAGGCGAGCTGCTGATTGAGCGCCGGCCAGTTCGCCGGTTGTCCGAGATAGGTGATGGCCTGGGCGCGATCCGGGTCGTAAAGGCCGAGAACCGAGGCCTGGGTGACGGCGTCCGTGGCTCCGAGGCTGCCCGGATGCCCGGGATTGCCCTCGACTTTGGTCGGCCGTCCATCGTGGCTCTCGATGAGCAGTCCCGTGGCGATACCGGAAAGCACCATGGAGGTCGCGAACAGGACCGGCTTGCCCGGCAGGAACTCCTCGGCTTGCCGCACATACGGAACGATCTTTTCGATCGGCTGACGGGTGCAGGCGGTCAGTCCGGCGAGGCCCAGGGAGGCCGCCGCGAGCTGCAGGAAGTTGCGCCGTGACACCCCGTCCGGCCATTCCGAAGCGAAACGCGGAAACTCGCGATCGAGCAGCTCTCCGAACTCGGGAGTTTCGGCGAGCTCTTCGAGGCTGCGCCAGTAAGCGGCGCCGCCCCTGGATTCGAGGCGCGCGCGGGCGGCGCCCAGGTCGAGGGCCGCTCCGGCTGCGACGGCGGGTTTTTTCCACTCGACGTGGCAGTCGCCGGAAGTCGCGGCAACGCCAGAGCTCGAAGGAAGGGCGGAATTCGGAAAGAGGGGTTCGGTCATGGGATTTCTCTAGCGATGACAGGTCGAACAGCTGACCTTGCTCTGGACATGATTGGCGAGCGCCCACTCCTTCTGCTTCGCGGCGAGGTCGGCTGGCGGCTGCCAGAGTACGTTGGTCACTTCGCTCCGCGGACGAAGGTTCTTCGTCGGGTCGCGGTGACAGTCGAGGCACCAGCCCATGGTCAGGGGCTTGCCCTGGTACATGAGCGGCATCTTGTCGATCGGTCCGTGGCACGTCGTGCAGGCAACGCCCTTGGCCACGTGGATGCTGTGATTGAAGTAGACGAAGTCGGGCAGATCATTGACCCGGTTCCAGTAGAGCGGCTTTCCGTCACGGTAGCTGGCGCGCACCGGTTCGAGCACGGCCGCGTTCGTCCAGATCTGGTTGTGGCAGTTCATGCACGTCTGGGTCGGCGGAATGCCCGCCGAGGCCGCGCGTTCGACCGACGTGTGGCAATAGCGGCAGTCGATGCCGATCTGCCCGACGTGGTGATCATGGCTGAACGGGACCGGTTGCTCGAGAACAATCCCCTCGCGGGTCACGTATCCGGAGTGGATGAGCTGCCACCAGGCGAATCCGGCGGCTCCGGCCAGAAAAAGAGCCACGAAAATCGACGCCCGAGCCAGGGCGTTCGCGCTGCGAGGGAAGATCTGCGCCATATTTTGTCAGCTCTTTTCCGTGTCGCGCACGTTACCCGGGCGCGCCGAGGCGTGCGAAATCGTGTGAGAAAAATTTCATACCGGTCGGCGCCTTGTCAAACGCACCCATGCATTTTTCCGGATGGAAATGGGACCGATCGAGGCCTGATTGTCCGAGACCTCCCTGCATTTGACCGCCGGTTGCGAAGTCGAGGTCGCGACGGGGATGCGTGCGCGAGGGTTTTCCCGGCGAAAGCTTGCGATAGGCTCCGCCGCGTTCGCTTTTCTGCAACTCAACTCGGGGGTCGAAATGAAAAAACGACTGGAGCGGATCCAGAGTCCGCAACTCGGTCGTTCCGTGAGCTTGTGGAGCTTCGGCCACTGGGGCCCGCCGCTGGTGGTCTTCCCCACCGCTGCGGGTTTTGCCCACGAATGGGAGGCCCAGGGCATGGTCGAAGCGCTCGCCCCCTGGCTCGAGGCGGGAAAGCTCAAGCTTTATTGTCCTGAATCGAACGTCGCCGAGGCCTGGACCAAGAAGGAGAACGACGCGGCGTGGCGCATTCAGCGTCATGTGCTCTACGAGCGCTTCGTCGTCGAAACCCTGGTGCCCCACATCCGCGAGGACTGCGGCGCCGGAGGGCAGGCGATGCCGATGATGACCGCGGGAGCGAGCCTCGGCGCCTTCTACGCCGCCAACATGGCGCTCAAGCACCCGGAGATCTTCCGCTGGGCGCTCTGCATGAGCGGGCGATACGCGATGACGCATTTCACCGACGGGTTCTCGAACCTCGAGGTCTATCTCAACAATCCCCTCGCCTACGTTCAGGGGCTGAGCGGAGAGGCGCTCGAGTCGATCCGGCGACAGACGAAGCTCACTCTGGTCTGCGGTCAGGGGGCCTTCGAAGAGGGCTGCATCGAAGAGACGCAGGCGCTCGCCGATCTCTTCGAAGCGAAGGGGATTCCGCACGAGCGCGACATCTGGGGCCACGACGTCGCCCACAACTGGGTCTGGTGGAAGCGCCAGGCGCAGTTCCATCTCGCGCGCCGCCTGGGTTCGCCCGAGTAGCGACGAGCTCCAGCGGCGGGCACCGGACGCTGCCCGACTCGCCGAATCCCGTAGCATCGGCGAATGCGAACCCCATCGCTTGAGAGGGCCCTGACCCGGATCGTGTGCTGCGCGGCGATGCTCGCGCCGTCGGCGTTCGCGGCGGGACGCCTCGCGGCCGAGTCCCATCCGCCGTTGTTGTCCGATAGCGAGACCGCCGCGCTCGCTCAGGAAATTTCAGGCGCTACGGCGTTGCGGACCGTCGAGGGGCTCTCGCGGCTGCACCGCATGCGCGGCTCGCAGGCTTTCGAGGCCGCCGGTGAGATCGTTCTCGCCGAGCTTCAGCGCGCCGGACTCGCGGACGCTTTGCGAATCGTTCTGCCGGCGGACGGGAAGGTCTTCTATGGCACCCAACGTTCGCGCCCCGCCTGGAATGTCCGCTTCGCGGAGCTCTGGGAGATCGATGCCACCGGCGCCCGCATCGAAAGACTCGCGAGCTGGGACGAGTCGCCGCTCGGTCTCGCTCAGGACAGCTCCACGGCCGACGTCCCGAACGCCGGACTCGTCGACGTCGGCGCGGGAACGAAGGAGTCCGACTACTCCGGCAAGGAGATCGCCGGACGGCTCGTCCTGACCTCGTCCCAGCCCGGCGCTGTCGCCGAGCTCGCGGTCGGCAAGCTCGGCGCGGCGGGCATCGTGAGCTGGGCGCAGAATCAGCAGCAGGGGTGGTGGGGCGACGACGAGAGCCTCGTGCGCTGGGGGCATCTCGACACCTTCGCCCGAACGAAGACGTTCGCCTTCATGGTTTCGCCGGCACGTGCACGCCGGCTCGCGGCGCGGCTCGCTGCGGGAGAGGACGTCCGCTTCAGCGCGCAAGTCGATGCGACGACCCTCCCTGGTGCCTATTCGATTCCGACCGCCACGATTGTCGGCGTCGATGCCGAGGTCGGTAAGGAAGAGATTGTCTTCAGCTGTCACCTCGATCATCCGCGTCCGGGCGCCAACGACAATGCCAGCGGTTGCGCGACGATTCTCGAAGTGGCCCGCACGCTCACCAAGCTGATTCGCGAGGGCCGGCTGCCACCGCCCCGGAGAACGCTGCGCTTCGTCTGGCCACCCGAGGTCGAAGGGACGCACGCGCTGCTCGTCGGCCGCCCCGAGATGGCGAAGAATTTCCGCGCCGCGATCCACCTCGACATGGTCGGAGGCGGCCCGGAAACGAAGGCGGTTTTTCACGTCACGCGCGGCGCCGCGAGCCTGCCGTCCTTCATCTACGACCTCGCCGAGGAGCAGGCGAAGTGGCTGAACGAGCAGACCCTGGCCTATGCGACGACCGGTGTCGCCTCCTTTCCGCTGCTCGCGGCCGGCGGCGGCAAGGAGCCGCTCCGCGCCGAGGTGGCCGACCTCACGCTCGGCAGCGACCACGAGGTCTACACCGACTCGTCGTTCGGAATTCCGGCGCTCTATTTCAACGACTGGCCGGACCGCTATATCCACACCGATCACGACGTGCCGGCGAATCTCGATGCGACGAAGCTCGGGCGCGTCGCCTTCCTCGCGGCAGCCGCGGGATGGAGCCTGGCCAATCTCGACGAGAACGATGCGACGGCGCTCTGGCAGATCGAGCGCGTTGCGGCACTTCGGCGCGCCGCAACGACTTCCGCGCGGCAGGACCGGCTTCCCGCCGCCGAGGCGGCGAATCTGGGGCGTTTCGCCGCTACCGAAGAGCGCGCGATCGCGGCTTCGACGAAGCGTTTTCTCGCTTCTCCGGCGGCCCAGGTCGGGGACGCCGCGAAGTTCTTCGCGACCTTCGATGCGCTGGTGGCAAAGCCCACGACCGCGGCGAAGAAAGCCGGTCCGGTGTACCGCCGCAACCCGGCTCATCCCGGAACGACGTTCACCTTCGGCTATTCCTGGCTGCCGGATCACCTCGACAAGGAGCGCGTCTCGGCGCTTCGCCTGCCGGAGTTCACGGGAGATCGCGGCGGCGGGGACGACTACACGTACGAAGCCCTGAATCTGGTGGACGGCAAGCGCTCCTCGCTCGAGATCCGCGACGCATTGTCGGCGATTTACGGACCCGTGCCGCTGGAGCTCGTCGAGGAGTATCTCGCGGCGCTGCGCGAGGCGCAGCTCATCGATCTCGTCGATCAACTCGATCGCGTCGATCGCGTCGATCGCGGGCGGCGCAGGGATCGCAGCGATGAAAACGAAAGCAGGCACCCCAGTGTTCACTGAGCGCGGCGCGACATGTTCGATCTGATCGGCGACATCCACGGTCACTGCACCGAGCTTGCGGCGCTGCTGCGCGGATGGGGCTATCGCGAGCAGGCGGGCGCATGGCGTCATCCGTCACGCACGGCGGTATTCGTCGGAGACTTTCTCGATCGCGGTCCGGAAATCCGCGAAGCTCTGCGTCTCGTCCGCAGCATGATCGAGGGAGGCAGCGCCCTCGCGGTGATGGGGAATCACGAGCTCAACGCATTGGCTTTTCATCATCCCGATCCGGACGCTCCGGGCGAGTTTCTGCGCCGTCACTCGGCCCGCAACAAGCAGCAGCACGAAGCGACTCTCGCTCAGGTTCCTGCGGCGGAGCTCACGAGTCATCTCGAGTTCTTCCGTGCGCTGCCGATCTCGCTCGAGCTCGGCGGCTTTCGCGTGGTGCATGCGTGCTGGGACGAGGTGGCGCTCGCCGTCGTGGAAGACGGTCTCGCGCGCCATGGTGGTATCGACGACGGCTTCCTCATCGAGGGACACAATCCCGAATCGCTGCTCTTCGCGGCGCTCGAGATTCTGCTCAAGGGAAAAGAGATCGATCTGCCCGACGGATCGACATTCCTCGACAAGGACGGTGTGGAACGCAACGCGGCGCGTGTGCGCTGGTACGCGTCGCCGCTCGGTCAGACGGTCGCGACGTATGCCTTGCCTGCACAGAGGGATCTGCCGCGCGCGCCTCTGCCGGCGAAGGTTCTCGCCGAGGCGCGCCCCTACGCTGCGAGCGCGCCGCCGGTCTATTTCGGGCACTACTGGCTGGACGACCCGTCGCCGGCTGCGCTCGCGCCGAACGTCTTCTGCATCGACTATTCGGTCGCCCGCGGTGGATTTCTCTGCGGCTATCGCTTCGAAGAGCCCGGCCGCGGAACGTTCGCGCAGATACCGGCACGCGGCACGCGCTAGCGCGCGCTGGAATCGGCCACCGCCCGCTATCTGGCGGCGCACCGCGCCGAAGCCGCAGTTGCCTCTGCACCTTCGTCTGGGAGCGGTGGCGAAGCCGTTGAGGCCAGTCCTGCACCCTCCGCCAGTAGAGCCAGGCCTTCGGCCGAACCCGGATGTGCACAGAGCAATTCTCCGAGAGCGAGGACGGCGCGCGCCAGATCGGGATGATGGGGCAGCTGCACCGCGCGGCGAATCGCGAGCGCTTCGCGGCGGAAACGCTCCTCCGCGACGGAGTCGTGCTCCCGCGCCGCAAGATGCGCGAGGTCCTCGAGGCTCTGCGCGACCTCCCAATGGCTGCGGCCCCAGAAACGCGTTCGCAGGTCGAGCGCCCGTTCATAGAGTTTGCGGGCGGCGTCAATGTGCCCGACGCGGATCTCGGCTTCCGCGAGGCCACGCATCGGCCAGGCGAGGTCCGAATGCCCGGGACCGCGTTCGCGTTCCGCCGCGATCATGGCGCGGCGGAACTCCGCTGCGGCCATGGCCGGCTGATGCGCGTCGAGGAGCAGCCAGGCGAGCGAGTTTCGCGCGACGGATTCGCCGGGAAATCCCGCGGATCCGAAGACTTTCTGGTTGACACGCAAGACCTCCTCCAGCGCCTCGCGTGCCTCGTCGTCTCTACCTTCCGCGTCGAGAACCTCGGCGAGGTTCACCAGACTGACGGCGGACCGCGGGCTGTCGGCACCGAAGAGCTGCACGAGCAGATCGTGGGCGCGACGGTGAGCGCTCTCGGCACCCTTCCAGTCCTCGGTGCGTTGCAGCACGAGGCCGAGGTCGCCCACCGCCCGGGCAAGGTCTCCGCGGGCGCCTTCCCCCAGAAGTTCGAATCCGGCGATCACCGCCTCGAGGGACTGCCGCCCTGCCGCGAAGTCGCCTTCGGCGCGCTGCAGATTTCCCAGGCGGCTGAGTGTGCGCAGTGTGAAGCGGTCTCGGTCTCCGAGCGCGCGCCGCTGCACGGCAAGGGCACGATCCAGGAGACGATGCGCTTCCGGGTTTCGTCCCTGCGCGCGACGTACGGCGGCGAGCGTGCTCCAGGCGCGCGCCGTCAGCGGATCCTCGACTCCGCGCAGCCGTTCGAGGTCGGAAGCGGCGGGTTCTGCGAGCGCTGCCGCCCGCTTCGTATCCCCCAGTCGCAACCAGACTTCGGTGAGGTGCATTGCGACCTGAGCTTTGAGCTCGGGCTCTGCCGCCAACCCTCCCGCCAGCCCGGCGGTACCCTTTTCGAGAAGCTCGCGCGCGTCGATCGGTCCGGGGTGCTCGTACGGACTGGCGGAATCGAACACCCCCGCCAGCATCTCCGCGATCCGTTCGGCGCTCGCCGCTTCACGTTGCGCCTGAGCCGCCGAGACGCGCGCGTTGTCGCGTTCCTGCCCGGCGATTCGCGCCTGCCAGAGGGCGGCGGCAGATCCAACGGCGAGTGCCAATCCCGACAGCATCGCCGCGAGAAGAGCCGTTCGGTGCCGGCGCACGAACTTCGACATCCGGTAGCGGCGCCCGCCGCGGTGAGCGAGAACCGGCTGTCCCGAAAGCCAGCGGCGTAAATCGTCGGCAAATGCCGCGGCGGAAGGGTAACGATCCTCGGCCTCCGCCCGGAGAGCCTTCATCGTGATTGCATCTAGGTCTCCCGCGAGAATTCGCCACGGCACGGCGAGGGGCTGGATTCGCGTGTCCGCAGCAGGCGGCTGACGACGGGCTGTCGTCGAGGGCAGTTGGGGCTCGCGGCGCGCGGTCGGGGATGCTTCTCCGGAGTCTCCGAACAAGGAAGCCGGCCGTTTTCCCGTCAGCAGTTCGAAGAGGATCACGCCGAGGGAGTAGACATCCGTCGACACGGTCTCGCGCTCTCCGCGCTGCTGCTCCGGACTGGCGTAAGCCGGCGTCATCCGCCGCAGCCCGGTCTGCGTGACATCGGACATCGCTTCGGTATCGAGCAGCTTCGAGATGCCGAAGTCCAGGAGCTTCGCCCGTCCGTCAGCGCCGACCAGAACGTTTCCCGGTTTGAGGTCACGATGCACGACGAGCCGCCGGTGTGCGAAGTCGACCGCATCGAGGAGCTGAAGCAGCAGCTCGATGCGCCGGCGGACGTCGAGCGCCCGCGAGCGGACGAAACCGAGGAGGTCTTCGCCTTCGACGTACTCGAGGGCCAGAAACCAGACGCCGTCCGGAGACCTTCCCCCGTCGAGGAAGCGCGCGATTCCGGGATGCTCGAGTCCGGCCAGGATGCGCACTTCTTCGCGAAACCGCCGGATGGTGTCGTCCGTCGCCGCGCTCGGACGATCGATCGTCTTCAACGCCACCTGCCGGCAGAATTCCTCCCCCTCCTGCTCGGCGAGGTACACGCGCCCCATTCCGCCGCGCCCGATTTCGCGCACGAGCCGGTAGGGTCCGATGCGACCGTGAAGGGGCTCGGGCGACGCCATGCCGGCGGCCGGAGCCTCCGCGGTCATCGCCGGCAGGAGCTCGAACGCCGGCAGATCGAAGCGATGCGCTGCATGCGATGCCGCGACGAGTAGCGATTCAACCTCGCACGCGAGGGCTGGATCCTCGAGGTGCAAGCCGGCGAGCCGCACGCGGCGCTCGGCCTCCGCGAGCTCGACGATGGACGCAAAAAGGTCGGGCAGACGCGGATCGGCGGTCAGCTCAACCTCCGCTCGGAGCCCAGTCGCGGAGCTCGCGTTCGAGCCAGGCCCGCGCGAAAACCCAGTCGCGACGCGCCGTCCGCTCGGTGACGTCCAGCACCGCTCCGATCTCCTCGAACTCGAGGCCGCCGAAGAAACGCAGCTCGACGACGCGCGCTGCACGCGGAAACTCCGTCGCCAGACGACCGAGCGCACGGTCGATGTCGAGGACTTCTGCGACCGGATCGACGCCGGCGGCAAGTTCTCCGGCGTCAGTGAGCGCGATCGCTTCTTCACCGGCACCACGTTTGTCGGCGTGACGCGCGCGCGCGCGATCGACGAGCACGCGACGCATCATCGTCGCCGCGAGCGCCAGAAAATGCCCACGATCCTTCCAGTCGACGTGCTGCTGGTCGATGAGGCGCAGATAGGCTTCGTGAACCAGGGCCGTCGTCTGGAGCGTGCTGTCGCTGCGCTCCCGCACCATGCGCCGGCGCGCCATGTCGTGCAGCTCGCGGTAGAGCGCCTGCATCAACCGCTCCCCGGCATCGGCGTTGCCGGAACGCCAGGCGTGCAGCAGGTCCGTCACTTGCGTTGCGGGCAGATCACCTTCCTCGCGCAACTCGATGTCCCTCAATCCCTCATCGACCCGGCGAACGACTGCCCGTTCGGGCGTGCCGACGCGACAGCGCGGATGCGCGGGGACTCGGGAGATCGGACGTGACGGACATGACGGGGCAGGAGGATTCTACGATCGAGGCCTGCCGGTGACGGTGAAGCATTTCGCGGCGGCGGTGTCGCTCGATGGCGCTTCGGTGCGGGAGTCCCCCGGGTGAGGAATGAGCGCGATGGCGGCGACTTCGAGCCCTTTTGCGCAGGTGTGGACGCAGGTGCGGAGACGGGCTGACCGGTTCTCCTGGCGACAAGGTTCACCTTCTCCTGCCCCTTATCTCGCGTTCGAGGGAGAATCTGCGACAGGCGCCCAGAACCGGAAGCAACTTTTCGCGTAGTAGGCCTAAAGCCCCGGTCGCTCGCCGGACCTCTGGAGGAACGAACTTGACCGCGAACCTCGCTCGTCGCACCTTGCTCGGAAGCGTTGTCTGCTGGGCCGCCTTCGCCGCCACTGCCGCCACGGCTCTAGCGGCGGCCGCGAATCCGGCGACGCCGCTCGACGGATTCCTCGCCGGAGTCCACCGGACGACCCTGCCCAACGGCCTGACGCTGCTCGTCCACGAGCAGCCGGGAACGGGCGTGGTGGCGATCAACACCTGGGTGAAAGCGGGTTACTTCAACGAGCCGGACGAGGTCGCCGGCATGGCGCACCTCTTCGAGCACATGTTCTTCAAGGGCTCGAAGAAGTTTCCGGGAGCGGAGCAGATCTCCCAGGAGCTCGCGGCGGTCGGCGGCGATACCAACGCCGGCACGATCTACGACTCGACGAACTACTACTTCATCGTGCCGACGGAAGGCTTCGCGCGCGCTCTCGAGATCATGGCGGACGCGATCGCCAATCCGCTCTTCGACGCCGGCGAGCTCAAGCGCGAGTCCGAAGTCGTCATCGAGGAGTCGAATCGCAAGCTCGACAATCCGCCGGCGGTGTCGATCGAGCGCATGCTCGCGGTTTCCTACACGGAGCACCGGATCAAGCGCTGGCGCATCGGTTCGAACGAAGTTCTGCGAAACATCCAGCGCGAGAACCTGCTGCAGTTCTTCCGCACGCTCTATCTGCCGCAGAACATGATTCTCTCGATCTCGGGAGACGTCAAGGCGGGAGAAGTGCAGAAGGCGGTAGCAGCCACCTACGGCAAGCTCGGAACGACGGGATTCGACAAGAAGCGCGGGCCGAAGGAGCCGGCGCAGACCGCGTTCAGATACGGCAGCTCGACCGGTGACCTGAAACAGGGCTATTCCATTCTCGGCTGGCACACGCAGGGCATCGGCGGCGATGCGGAGCTCGCGGTCGACCTCATGGCCCAGATTTTGGGCGGCGGCCGCTCGTCGCGCTTCTTCCGGCACGTCATCGGGCCGGATGGCGCCTCGACCGCGACAGCCTCCCATCAGCAGTTCGACGATGTCGGTGATTTCATCGTGCAGACCTCCTTCGACGAGCCGCTGCGCGCCGAGGTGGACCGTCGCGTCCTCGGTGAGGTGGAGCGGCTGAAAGCCCACGGGCCGACGGAGTACGAGCTGGCTCTGGCGAAGAACACCCTGCGCGCGCAGGTCATCCTGGGTCTCGAAGATGCCGTGGGGCAGGCGCAGGCGCTCGCCGAAGCGGAAGCTCGAAAGAGCTATCGTTTTCTCGGCGATCGTCTCGCGGCACTCGACAAAGTCACCGCCGACCAGGTGCGGGACGCCGCGCGCCGGTTTCTCACCGTTGAAGGCCTGACTCTCTATGCCTACTCCCCGACAGGGACGGTGGCGAGCGACCGCGACGCCGCCCTCGCGCTCGTGAAGTCGGCGACGGCGACCGCTCCTCCCGCGGAGCCGGCGATTGCGCTGCCCGGGAGCTCTTCGGCGGTCGTTGCGGCGACCATGGATCGCGCGGCGACCGAGATTCCACTGGCGAACGGCGCGCACCTCGTCGTGCGCGAGCGCCCGGGCGCGCCCTCCGTCGCTGTTGGTTTCTACCTGCGTGGCGGCCGCACGCTCGAGTCGTCGGCGAACGCAGGTATCACTCAGCTCACCGTCGCCGCGCTGCGACGTGGCGCGGGGAAGATGAGCGGAGAAGAGATCGACCGCTCCTTCGAGTTCCTCGGTACGGATCTGACGTCCGCGGTGACGGCCGATTCGCTCGGCGCTGAGATGGAGGTGGTGTCGTCGAACCTCCGTCCGGCGCTTGAACTCTTCGCGGACGTGCTGCTGCACCCGACCTTTCCGGCTCAGGGCGTCGACGAGGAGCGCGCGCTGCAGCTCGCCGCTGTCCGGCGGAACTTCGACTCCTCCTTCCAGCGTCCGCAGGCGCTCGCGCTCGCGGCGATCTGGCCGACGCATCCCTACGGCCTTCCGGGGGCCGGGACGGAAGACTCGCTCGGCAGCCTCGGCGCGGCCGATCTCTCCGCGTGGTGGAAGGCTCATCTGGCGGCGGAAGAGGCGACGATCGTCGTCGTCGGCGACGTTTCCGCTGCCGCCGCGCAGCAGCTGGTCGAGAACGCGTTCGCGGGCCTTCCGCGCCACGGTGCCGCGCGGCCTGAGCTGCGGGCTCCGGGCGCACCGCCGACGCGAACCGAAGAGGTCGAGTTCCGCGACCGCAAGCAATCGGCCATCCTGATCGCATTCGCGGGACCGAAGCCGTCGGATCCCGAAGCGGCGCGCCTCGAGCTGCTGCAGAACGTCACTTCCGGTCTCGCGGGAACACTCTTCGCCGAGCTCCGGGGACGGCGCTCGCTCGCCTACACCGTCTTCGCCGGATATCAGCCGCGGCGCGAGGGCGGTCTCGCATTCGCCTATCTCGCGACCGAAGCCGCGAAGGAAAACGAGGCGAAGGATGCGCTGCTGTCGGAGCTCCGTCGTCTATCGGTCGACGGCTTCGGTGAAAAGGATCTGGCGACGGCAAAATCTTCCTTCGCCGGTTCGACGAAGATCGATCTCCAGACGAACGCCCAGCTGCGCGACGAGCTGGCGCGGGGAATGTTGTACGGCACCGGTCTCGACGCGACGGCGAAGCGGCTGGCGATCGCCCAGGCGACGACGCTCGACGAGCTCCGCGCGAGCGCAGGCAAATGGTTCGGCGGCGAGCATTTCACGACGGCCATTCTGAGGGGCAAAGCGGTGACGAAGTAGAAGGTTCGGGCGACCGACGAGAGTTCACGGGTATCTCCCGTTTGCCGGTCCGGGTGACGACAGTGGACGGTGAAAACGAAGCTGCGGTTTCTCGACCAGATTCTTCGGCGGCGGATCTGGTTGTCGGAAAAGTGTCGCCCTCCAGGGAGAGAAAATGGGAAACGCTCGACGTCTCGGTGCCGGAACTCTGGTTCTCGCGGTTTTGATGGTCACGCTCTGCGGTGCACCGCTGCGTGCGATCAGTTTCCTCGGCGACCGGGGCGGCGAGTGCTTCACCCTCGGCGCCGGCGGAACGCACGTCATCACGATGACCAACGGTACGACGGTCGGAAGCACGCTGCTCGCGATCGGAATGATCAGTGCAGGAGGGGCAGCCGCGGTGACGCCGGTCCAGGACTCGCGTGCGAACAGCTGGGTGCTTGTGCACACATTCAACGCCGCGAATGGTACCCGTCTCTTCGTCTACGAAACGCGAATTGCACCGGGGAAAAACCACAGCGCCGGAGACACAGTGACACTTTCCTTTTCGGGCGCGAACGGTCAGAAGAGCTGTTCGATCCTGTCGAATTGGAGCGGTCTGGTCGCGCCGAGCTCGGTCGACCGCATGAACGGCGCTTCCGGCACTAGCGCGGCGCCGACCGTCTCCACCAACGGCGCCACGACGCAGACGAATGAAGTGCTCATCGCAGCTTTCGGCTTCACCGCCGCAACGGGAGGTTTCACTTACCACCTTCCCTTGAATCCACTCTCAGGCGCCTGCGACGCGCCGCACTGCATGTTCCCGGGTTGGACTCTGCTCCCGACGATCGGAAGCTACTCGGCGCTACCCACGACCGCGAACGTCACCAACTGGAGCGGATTGTTGATCACGCTCAAGGGCGACAACACCGTCTTCTCCGACGGCTTCGAGAACTCCACCAGCTCGAACTGGTCCTCGACCGTGGGCTGAGCTGCGACGGGGAGGGCGGTCAGTCGATCCGCGCCGCGCCGAGCTGGACCAGCTCCTGGGCGGCGCGGAACTCGCGCGCTTTTTCTTCCATTCCCGACGCCACCGCATCCTCGGCGGAAAGGCCCTTCTCGTCGGCGTACTCGCGCAGCTGCTGCGTGAGCTCCATCGAGCAGAAGTGCGGACCGCACATCGAGCAGAAGTGGGCGCTCTTCGCGCCCTCCTGCGGCAGGGTTTCGTCATGAAACGCGCGCGCAGTCTCGGGATCGAGGGAGAGATTGAACTGGTCTTCCCAGCGGAACTCGAAACGCGCCTTGGAGAGCGCGTTGTCGCGGTCCTGTGCTCCCGGCAGACCCTTGGCGAGGTCGGCGGCATGGGCGGCGATCTTGTAGGCGATGCAGCCCTGCTTCACATCCTCCTTGTTCGGCAGGCCGAGGTGCTCCTTCGGCGTGACGTAGCAGAGGAGCGCGGTGCCGTGCCAGGCGATCATCGCCGCGCCGATGGCGCTCGTGATGTGGTCGTATCCCGGAGCGATGTCGGTCACCAGCGGTCCAAGGGTGTAGAACGGCGCCTCCTTGCAGATGCGCTGCTGCCGGTCGACGTTCTCCTTCACGAGATGCATCGGGACGTGGCCGGGGCCTTCGATCATGACCTGGCAATCGTGCTTCCAGGCGATGTCGGTGAGCTCGCCCAGCGTGTCGAGCTCCGCGAACTGCGCGGCGTCGTTGGCGTCGGCGATCGATCCCGGGCGCAGTCCGTCGCCGAGCGAGAACGAGACGTCGTAAGCGCGCATGAGCTCGCAGATCGCGTCGAAGTGCGTATAGAGGAAGTTTTCCTGATGATGGGCGAGACACCATTTGGCGAGGATCGAACCGCCACGTGAGACGATTCCGGTGAGCCGTCTGGCGGTCAGCGGGATGTATTTCAGCCGCACGCCGGCGTGGATGGTGAAGTAATCGACGCCCTGCTCGCATTGCTCGCGCAGCGTCTCCATGTAGATGTCGATGTTGAGCTCTTCGACCTTGCCCTTGACCTTCTCGAGCGCCTGATAGATCGGCACCGTCCCGATCGGCACCGTCGAGTGACGGACGATCGCCTCGCGGGTCTGATGGATGTTCTTTCCCGTCGAAAGATCCATCACCGTGTCGGCGCCCCACTTCACCGCCCAGGTGAGCTTCTCGACCTCTTCCTCGATGCCGGAGGAGACCGCCGAGTTGCCGATGTTGGCGTTGATCTTGGTCTGGAAGGCCTTACCGATGACCATCGGCTCGAGCTCGAGATGGCGGATGTTGGCGGGAATGATCGCCCGGCCGCGCGCCACCTCGGAGCGGATCGACTCTGGATCGATGCGCTCCTTCGCGGCGATGTAGTGCATCTCCTCGGTGACGATGCCCTGGCGGGCGTAGAAGAGCTGCGTCGGTGCGCTGTCGCGGTCGCGCTTGGCGACCCACGGTGCGCGGGGCAGGGCAATGCCGAAGCTGTTGGTCGGAACGTCGCTCATGTCGCGGTCCCTCCGCCGGTCTGAACCGGTTCAGGTTCCAAGGGTCTGATCTCAGCCCGCTTCGGCCCGAACGGCCGCCGCGGACACCCCTCGCGAATCAGGAGGATTCTATCTCTCGCAGCGCCGGCGGGAGGAAGCGCAGCAACTAGGCGATGCGCAGCTTGATGAACCTGCGCTTGCCGACCTTGACGAGGTAGGCCTCATCGCGCGGAGCGAGCGCTCGATACGCGTCGCTGACACGCTCCCCGTCGACCGAGACCGCGCCTTGCTCAAGCATCCGCCGGGCCTCGTTCTTCGAAGCCACCGCCTGTGTCGCGACGAGCAGTTCCACGATCGTCGAACCGACCTTTACCGAGCTTTCCGATCCGGCAGTCGACAAAAGTCCTGAGACGGTGTCGAACGAGAACTCTGCGACGTCGTCCGGCACGCCGCCGCCGGCGAAGACGCGCTCGAATTCGGCTTCGGCTTCCTGCGCGGCTGTGGCGCCGTGGAAATCGGTCACGAGGCGCCGGGCGAGCTCCTGCTTCACCAGCTTCGGATGCAGCTTTCCTTCGGCGACGTCCATCTTCCGGCGATCGATCTCGGCCTGTGAGAGATCGGTGAGCAGAAGCAGCCAGTCCCACATCAGCGTGTCGGGGATCGACAGGGTCTTGCCGTAGATCTCTTTCGGAGTGTCTTCGACGGCGATCGCGTTGCCGAGCGACTTCGACATCTTTTCGTGGCCGTCGAGCCCGACGAGAAGCGGCACGGTCAGGCAAACCTGCGGCTCGAGCCCCTCTTCCTTCATGAGGTCGCGGCCGACGAGCAGATTGAAGATCTGGTCGTGGCCGCCGAGCTCGACGTCGCAGCCGAGATCCGGAAGCTTCGCCATCTCGACCGAATCCTTCGCCTGGACCAGTGGATAGAGCAGCTCATGAAGCGAGATCGGCTGCTGCTCGCGGAAGCGCGTGCGGAAGTCGTCGCGCTCCATCATGCGCGCCAGCGTCCATTTGCCGGCGAGAC
>JBDTQG010000072.1:0-17475 GCA_039932315.1 Thermoanaerobaculia bacterium | reverse complement strand
TGCAGCACGCCGGGCGCGTTTTCACGCTCTACGCCGGGCTTTCGGAGGTCCGGGTGCGCAAGGACGATGTGCTACTGTTGCACTCGATCGTCGGACGCGCGAGCAGCACGATTTACTTTGAAATCCGCGTCGACAAGAACCCCGAGAATCCGCGGGCGTGGCTCCGATGAGTCCGATCCTGGAAAGTTGAAAGTACGGACGCGCTGCGCTGCCTCAGGCAGCTGAAATCGAAATCGACTCGAAACCTCCGAGAGCCCACACGAACTCGATGCCTCCCCTGACCCCTTCGCAGCGCCCGCCGGAATCGCCGGACAATTCCCGTCCTGCTGTCGACCCGAATCGTTCGCGCCGGAGGTTTCTGGCGATCTCGATGCTCGTCCTGCTGCCGCTGGTCGGCGGCGTCCTCTGGAGCTCGAGTGAAGTCGGCGACAAGGAGCCGGATCCGGATTCCCTCTACCGTTACCTCGCCATTTTCTCGGAGACGCTGAATCTGGTGCGGCAGACGTATGTCGAGCAGACCGACATGGGGACGCTGCTCGCCGGGGCGATGGAGGGCTCGACCGACGCGCTCGATCCTTACTCGATCTACCTGCCCTCCGCAGTGAGCGTCGCCGAGGAGAAGGAGCTCGTTCCCGGAGCGCGCCACTCAGGGCTCGTCGTCCTGAAGGATCGCGGCGTCGCCTACGTTGCCTCGGTCGAGGAGGGGAGCCCGGCGGTCACGGCCCAGTTCGAGAGCGGCGACATCCTCTCGCGCATCGGGGGGCGTCCGACTCGCCAGATGCCGGTCTGGGAGATCAACCGGCAGTTCGTTCCCGCAGACGGCCGCGAGCTCGACATCGAGGTCGTGCGCCGGGGCGAGACGAAGAGTCTCAAGCTGATGTTGTCGTCGTCGCCCGCACCCCCCCCGAGCCTCACGCCGGTGCAGGGATTTCCGCTGCTGCGCGTGCCGCGACTCGATGCGGAATCGGTCGAAGCGACGCGTGCGCTCCTCGTGAAGGCGACCGCCGACGGAAGCCCGAAGCTGCTGATCGACCTGCGCGGGCAGACGGGAGATCCGGCGGCGGGGTATGCGCTCGCCGGCCTCTTCGTCCAAGGCGACCTGGGGACGCTCAAGGAAAAGGACAAGGTCGAGAAAACCTTCACCTCTCCGGGACCCGTGGCGTATCACGGCCAGATCGCGCTTCTGGTGGACAGCTCTTCCGCCGGTGCCGCCGAGGTCCTGAGCGCAGTGTTGCAGCAGAAAGCGGGCGCGAAACTGATCGGAGTGCCGACGTTCGGCTGGGCAGGCGAGCGTTCGCGCATCGAGCTCGAGAGCGGCGCGCGCCTCTACCTCACCACCGCGTTTTTCGCCGGACCCGACGGCAAGGCCTTGTCGCAGCGTCTGACGCCCGACCTGCTGGTCGACGATTTCGGACGCGATTTCGAAGAGCGCGACAAGCCGCTCTCCCAGCTCATCCTCGAACGCGCCATCCGTTTCCTTTCCGGCGAGACGCAGGTTGACGAGAAGAAAGCCGCCTAAGGGCGGCCGCAGCGCCGCACCCTCCTCCAGAAGCAAGAGCTCGCGCCGGCGCAAGGGTTCTCTCGGCCGGATGCTGGGAATCCTGCTCGCGGCCGCGGTGCTCTTCGGCCTCGGTGCCTACTTCGGCGAGCGGCTGCTGCGGAAGCTTCCCGCTCTCCCCGATCTCGCGCACCGGATCGACAAGACGGCGCCGCCGGCAAAGCCGAAACTTGCTGCGAAGAGCGAGCCGAAGAGTCCGGCGATCGCGCGAACCGCTCCTCCGACGCCGGAGAAAAAGACTCCTCTCGCGTCTCCTCCGCCAACCGGCTCGGGAGCGTCTGCGGTCGCGACCGCCGCGCGAGGAGAGTCAGCGTCCACTCCGCGGGAAGGGCAGCCGAAAGCGCGCATCGCGATCGTGATCGACGATCTCGGCCGCGACGTGGAGTCCGTCGAGGCCCTCACACGCATCGGCGCGAACGGCACGATTCCCTCCCAAAGAACCGGCGCGATTCAGCTCTCCTACGCGGTTCTGCCGTATGAATCGCACACGGCCGACGTTCTCGAAGCTCTGCGACGGCACGGCGCGGAAGTCCTTCTGCACCTGCCGATGGATCCGGAAGGGCGCGCTGATCCGGGTCCGGGAGCGTTGACCGCACGGATGTCGAAGCGCGAGCTTGCGGAAGCGACGGAAGCCGCGCTCGCCGCCGTGCCAGGTGCCGTCGGTGTCAACAACCACATGGGATCGAAGATCACCGCCGAGCGTTCGGCGATGGAGGCGATTCTTGCGGTGATTCAGCGGCACGGTCTCTATTTCCTCGATTCGCGCACGACCGCAGACAGCGTGGGCTTCGAGGTCGCGCGAGAAAAAAACATCGCCGCTGCGGCGCGCGATTTCTTCCTCGACGACGAGCTCGGGAGGAGCGAGATCGCGGCGCAGTTCGCGCGCCTGCTCGCGCGGGCGCGGGAGCAGGGCGCGGCGATCGCCATCGCCCATCCCCATCCGTCGACCCTCGCGGTGCTGGCGGAGGAGATTCCCCGGGCGGCTGCGGCCGGATTCGAGTTCGTTCCGCTCTCCTACCTCGTCGAGCGCGGCGAGGGTCTCACCGAGTAGATTCCGCGGCGTCGGCGCCAGCGCGAACTGCCCTGAGCTCGACTACTCGGCGCGAAGGGCTTCGAGCGGGCGCTGCATGAGTGCCCGGGCGCTCGCGGCGAGGCCGACCAGTGCGGCGAGAGCGGCGGTCAGGCCGATCGCGACGAGCGGTGCCCCGGGGGCGAAGCGGTAGGGAATGTCCATTCCCTTTTCGAGAACAGCAGCGGCGAGAACCGTTCCGGCGATCGCACCGATGGCGCCGGCCAGCAGGCCGATGATCGCCGATTCGGTGGCGAAGAGCGCGGCGACCTGGAAGCGAGTCATTCCGAGAGCCTTCCCGAGAGCCGCCTCACGGCTCCGTTGTGCCGCCCCGGCCGCCACGGCCCCGGCGAGAATCGCCAGACCCGCGAGGACCGTGAAGCCGCCGAGAAAGCGAACGCCGAAAGCGATCCGGTCGAGCACCGCGCTCACCTTTTCGAGCACTTCGCGGATCGCGAAGACCGTGACGTTCGGCGTGCTCGCGGCCAGCGCGTCCTGCAGCTTCTGCTCGCCGCCCGACGGCATCCGGACCGACGCGATGCGCATCTGCGGAGCGCGGTCGAGAACGCCCGGTTCGACGACCCAGAAGAAGTTGATGCCGAAGCTTTCCCAGCGCACCTTGCGCAGGCTCGTGACGGTGAGCTCGACCGGCACGCCCTGGACGTCGAATTCGATCTTGGAGCCGATCTTGAGGCCGAGGTCGCGCGCGTACTCTTCCTCGACGCTGACCTCGGCGACGCCGGGCTCACTCCACAGTTTTCCGGAGGTCAGAGTGTTGTCCGAAGGGAGCTTGTCGAGGAAGGTCAACCGCTGCTCGCGGGTCAGCGCCCAACGTCCGCGCTGACCGCTCTCTTCCTCATCGTCGCTTTCGCGTTCGGCGCCACGCGCCCGCTCCTTGTCGCGCGACTCGGCCAGATCCTCGACCACTTTGCCGTCAATCACCTTGAGCCGGGCCATGACGACCGGCACCGAATCGACGGAAGTCGCGCCGGCACGATCGATCTCCGCCCGCACCGCCGCCCATTGATCGGGCTGGATGTCGATCAGGAAGGCGGTCGGCGCAGCGGTCGGGAGATCCGAAGCGAGGCGCGACGTCAGACCGACTTCGACGGTGCGCATGCCGACGACGACGAGAGCCCCGAGACCCAGAGCGACGACGCTCGCGACCGTCGGCGCGCCGGGCCGGCCGAGCGCAGCGAGTCCGTAGCGCAGAGGCAACGGCAGACGGAGCCGCGGCAATCGTCGAACGCCGACGATGAGCCCGCGCGCCGCGAGCGCCAGAAGTGCCGCGGTCAGGAGGAGACCGCCGGCGAAAGCGGCGCCGAGGCGCAGCGAGCGCGCCTGGAACGAAGCGACCGCGACCAGACCGAGCCCGAGACAGAGTCCGGTGACGACGAGCGCGATGCGGGACGGCGGGAGCGGCTCGATTTCGCGCCGCAGCACTCGCGCGGCGGGTACGGCGATCGCGGCGAGGAGGGGCGGCAGCGCGAAGAGGAGCGCCAGACCGACACCGAGAGCCAGTCCGCGCAGGATGGCGAGGGGCTCGAACGCGATCTCCGGCTGGACCGGCAGGAGCGGTCCCGCGATCGCCGGAACGAGATGCTCGAGACCCAGTCCCAGAGCCACACCGCTCAGGCTGCCGGCGAGGGCGAGCAGCACGATCTGTCCGAGGTAGAGCGACAGAATCTCGCGTGGACGGGCGCCAAGGGCCTTGAACACGGCGATCGAATCGAGGCGGCTGGCGAGCCAGGCGCGGACGGTCTGGGCGATGCCGACGCTGCCGACGATCAGTGAGAGGAGCGCGACGAGACCGAGAAAGCGCTCCGTGCGGTCGACGCCGCGGCGCAATTCGGGCTGTCCTTCGGCAGCGGTTTCGATGCGATAGAAGGCAGGATCGGCAAGCGCCTCCCGCAGACGGGTGGCGAGCGCGGTCGCTGCCGCCGGTGCGGCCCCGTCCGGCAGTCTCACCAGGAGGCGATAGCCGACCCGGCTGCCCAGGGCGATGAGTCCCGTGGAGCGCAAACTTTCTCCGGAGAGAAAGAGGCGCGGCCCGAGCGCAAAGGCGTTGCCGAGCCGGTCGGGTTCCGCGGTGACGACGCCGCGCAGAGTGAAGAGCTTGCCGCCGATCGAAAGGGAGTCGCCGAGGCGCAGCGAGAGGCGTGTCAGAAGCTCCGGTGCGGCGACGGCGCCGCCGCCCGCGAGGAGCTCGGCGAGCGGGCGGGACGGCGAAAGCGTCAACGTGCCGTAGAAGGGAAAGTCGCCGTCGATCGCCTTGAGCTCGACGAGCTGACTCCGTCCGGCACCGGCGCCCTGGGTTCGAATTGCCGCTGCCGCTCCTGCCGTGATGGGAGCGAGCGGAACGAGCGGTGCGGACGCGACCGTGACGAGCTCGGTGATACGCGTCGATCGCAAAGAAGGATCCGCCGCGAGAAGCTCATCGATCGCAGGCGGCAGCGGCTTTTGTCCGCGGACCTTGACGTCGGCGGCGAGGAGCTGGCGTGCCTCGCGAGCAAGCGTCGTGCGAAGGCTGCTCGAGAATCCGGCGACGGCGACGACGGCACCCACCCCGACCGCGAGGCAGAGAACGAAGAACAGGATCCGGCCGCGCGCTCCCCGCGCTTCTCGCGCGAGGTGGCGAAAGTATGCCCGCCCCGTCACCGGGACTCCACGCGCTCCACCCGTCCATCGCGCAGATAGATCCGCCGGTCGGCCCGTTCGGCGATCGAGGCATCGTGGGTGACGAGGACCAGCGTCACCTGATCGGCGGCGCGAAGCTCGTCGAGGACGTCGAGGATGCGGGCGCCGGTCGTCCCGTCGAGATTTCCGGTCGGTTCATCGGCGAAGAGAATGCGCGGCTGCGGCGCGAAAGCGCGGGCCAGCGCGACGCGCTGCTGCTCTCCTCCGGAAAGCTGCGCCGGATAGTGATGCCCGCGCTCCGTAAGCCCGACGCGGTCGAGGAGGGCACGCGCACGCGCGATCGGATGGGGCGCGCCCTTGAGCTCGAGCGGCAACAGAACATTCTCGAGCGCCGTCATGTTGGAGAGCAGTTGGAATGCCTGAAAAACGAAGCCGACTTTGGCCCGTCGCAGCCTCGCCAGAGCATCCTCGGAGAGATCCTGGATCTCGACGCCGTCGATGCGCACTTCGCCGCTTGTCGGCCGATCGAGGCCGGCGGCGAGCCCGAGCAGAGTCGACTTGCCGCTGCCGGAAGGTCCGAGAATCGCGACGAATTCGCCGGGTGCGATCGCGAGGTCGACGTGATCGAGGATCGTCAGCATCCGGTCGCCGGAGGGCAGGCGCTTCGTCAGTTGTCGAAGTTCGATGGCGGGAGGAATGGGACTCATCGTTGCCGCGTTGTGCAGGTTAGCATGGCGATGTCGCGGCGCTTCGTTGCGATGGTGCCGCATCCGTTTCGCGAAAGGCTCGGTAAAGGGTGAAGAAGCTTCGCTGTCTTCGGGGGTCCGGTGTTGCCGCGCTGACCGTGGCTTTGGCTGCGCTCGGGGTTGGTTCGCTCGGGATCGCTGCACTCGGGTGTGAACGGAAGCCGGTCGTGCCCGCGGCCGCGCCGGCAACGTCGGCCGCTTCGGCAGTCGCCTCTCCGGCGGATCTCGCGAAGCCGGTTCTGCAGGCACCTGCGGCTCCGGCGATCGCCGCGCTGCCGCGCATCGTCTTTCTCGGCGACAGCCTGACGGCAGGGCTCGGACTTTCGGAGGCCGAGGCCTATCCCGCGCTGGTGGGAAAACTTCTCGCGGGCCAGGGGATGCCGGTGACGGTGGTGAACGCCGGCGTCTCGGGCGACACCAGTGCCGGCGGGCTCGCGCGGCTCGACTGGCTGCTGACGCAGAAGCCGGACATCCTCTTCGTGGCGCTGGGAGCCAACGACGGGTTGCGCGGGCAACCGGTGGCGGGGATCGCGGCAAATCTGCACGAAATCGTGATTCGCGCCCGTGCGGCGGGGGCCACGGTCGTTCTCGCCGGAATGCGCATGCCGCCGAACTACGGTCCGGCATACACGCACGACTTCGAAGCCGCCTATCGCAACGTCGCGAAGGATCTCGCGGTCCCGCTGCTGCCGTTTCTTCTCGAGGGCGTCGGGGGAATCGCTGCGCTCAATCAGGCTGACGGCATCCACCCGACCGCTGAAGGGCAGCGCCGGGTCGCGGCGCAGGTCGCGGATCTGCTGGCGCCGGTCGTCCGCAATGCGCGACCGCGGATCCCGCCGGCCGGAACGACGCCGGCACCGTAGTTCCCGGGCGCCGGCGCTGGCGTCCGGCTCAGCCGGCGATGACGGGTTCGGCGACGGAAGCCGGAGTCGGAACGATGGCCGCGAGGGCTTCGGGAAGCTCCTGCGGCAGGTGCTTCAAGTCGACGAACCGAATCATCGTCTGCCGGGTTTCGTCCCACAGCGACAACCGTGCGCAGCGCAGGCTCTCGCGCAGCGTCAGGCGTGTCACGCGCTGCATCTCCGGATTTTCGCGGAAACATGCGGCGAGCTTGTAGTTCGGAATCTGGCTCGCCAGATGATGGATGTGGTGATAGCCGATGTTGCCCGTCAGCCAGTGCCCGACCGGACCGAGATCGTAGAACGAGCTGCCGTGCGCGCCGGCGCGGTAGAAGTCCCACTCGTCCTCGCGCTCCCAGTACGTGTCCTCGAACTGATGCTGGACGTAGAACAGCCAGACGCCGAGCGCCCCGGCGACGAGCACGACCGGAAGATGGACGAGCGCGACCGTCTTCCAGCCGAGCCCGAGTCCCAGCGCCGTCACAACGGCGGCGAGCGCGATGTTCGTTCCGATGACACTCCGCCACTCGCGCTTCCAGGCGAATGGGATGTCGAACGGAAAGCGGTGCTTGAGCACGAACTGGTAGAACGGGCCGACGCCGAACATGACGAGCGGGTGGCGATAGAGCCGGTATCCGAAACGGCCGAGGCGCGACCTCTTGCGATACTCGGCGATCGTCAAGGTGCGGATGTCACCGAACTCGCGGTCGTCGAGATTTCCCGAAGTCGCATGGTGAATCGCGTGCGTTTTTTTCCAGTACCCATACGGAAAAAGCGTCACGAGACCGAGCACCGGTCCGAGCAGATTGTTCGCGCGGCGCGATGGAAAGAAGGCGCCGTGGCCGCAGTCGTGCTGGATGATGAAAAGGCGAATGAAGAAGAAAGCTGTCGGGATCGACAGCAGCAGCGACCATGCGTAGTGCTCGTGGGAGAGCCGGGCCATCAATGCCCAGAGCAGTCCGAACGGCAGGGCCGTATCCAGGACCTGGATGATCGCGCTGCGCCAGTTGGCCTTCTTGTAGGGGGCGAGCACCGCACGCCAGGCGTTGTCTTCGGTGCCGTGCCCGCCGGCCGTCGGGAGACTCGTCGCTTCCGTTGCGGTCGTCATGGAGGAATGATGACTGCACCCAGCCGCTCGTGCGGTCAGGGTTTCGTCAGGAATTGTAGATTCTGCCGCGCGCCGGGGCGGGGATCGCCTTAACATGGGAGGGATGCACCGCCGCCGGTCGACCCAGCTGGTCACGATGTTCGTCCTGTCGCTGGTCGCGACGATCTCCCTCCTCGTCGTCTGGGTGGTCTACGTGGTGCGGTCCGGCGCGCGGCTCGCCGATCTCGGACGCGGGGCCGGCCTGACGGGCGAAGGCATCAACTGGCTTCTCCTGTCGATCGGCTGCGTCCTTTTCTTTTTTTTGATCGTAGGACTGACATATCAACTGGCGCAGGCTCTGGCCGCGCGGCGCCATGCCCTGAAGCAGGAGGAGTTTCTCTCCAACGTGACGCACGAGATGAAGTCGCCGCTCGCGGCGATCAAGCTCCATGCGCAAACCCTGCTGCGCGGGGACGACGCCGCGCCGGAGGTGCGCCGACGCTTTCTGGCGACGATCGAGCAGCAGACGGACCGCATGGCGCTGCTCGTCGACTCCGTGCTCGAGAGCAGCCGGCTTTTGTCGCTCGCCACGAAGCTCGAGCTCCGTCCCGTCGCGTTCGACGAATTTCTCGCCCACTACCTCGAGCACGCGGTGCCGCAGGCCGAGGCGCGCGGAGTGAGCCTGCGCGCCGAGTATGCGGTGCCGGCGCGTATTCTCGCGACGGAGGAGGCGCTCCGCCGCGTGCTCGACAATCTGATCGACAACGCGGTTCGACATTCACGGCCGGGCGGTGAAGTCCGCTGCCGCCTGACCGTCGCCGGCGGAACGGCGCGGCTCGAGGTCGAAGACGACGGCGAAGGCGTTCCGAAGCGCGACCTGTCGCGCATTTTCGATCGCTTCTATCAGGTGGAGCGGCCGGGAAATCCGCATCTCCGCGGCACCGGACTGGGGCTTTCGATCGTCGCCGGACTGGTGCGCGAAATGCATGGTGAAGTGCGGGCGCATTCGCACGAAGGCCGTCCCGGCACGCGCCTCGAAGTGGAGCTGCCGATCGCCGAACCCCAACGTGCGGAGGAGGGCTGATGGAAGAGGGTGCGGCCGGAAGCCGCGGCGGATCTCCCGCGCAGGCCGCGGTGGCAGCGCCCGGCGAGCGACGCCTCCTGGTCGTCGAGGATGACGCCGCGATTCTCGAGGGTCTGGTGTTCAATCTCGAGCGCGCCGGGTACGTGGTCGAGGCGGCGCGCGATGGTGCGCAGGCTCTCGAGCGTGCGACCGCCGGCGGCTTCGATCTCGTGGTCCTCGACGTTCGCCTGCCGGAGATGGACGGCTTCGAGGTCTGCCGGCGGCTGCGCTCGGCGGGGAACTTCACGCCGATCCTCATGCTGACTGCGCGCGCGCAGTCGCAGGATCGCATCCACGGACTGCAGACCGGCGCGGACGACTATGTCGTCAAGCCGTTCGACCTCGGCGAGCTCCTGGCGCGGATCGACGGTCTTCTGCGCCGCCAGACCTGGTCGCGCCAGGGTTCGGAAAGCAGCGCCGGCGAGGGCCGGCGGCGGGAGTTCGGTGAGTTCTGGGTCGACTTCGAGAACTTCGAGGCGGCAACGCAGCGCGGTACCGTGCAGCTCTCGCAGAAGGAGATCGCCGTGATGCGGATGTTTCTCTCGCGGCCCGGCCAGGTCGTGACCCGCCGTGAGTTGCTGGCGGAGGTCTGGGAGCTGCCGAATCATCCGAACGCGCGGGTCGTCGACAACGTGATCGTCGCGTTGCGGCAGCACTTCGAGGCGAATTCCGGCCGGCCTCGCCACATCCTCAGCGTGCGTGGCGTCGGCTATCGCTTCGTGCCCTGAGAGCTAGTTCGCCGGCGGCGCGGCGAGTCGCTTCCGGGCTTCGGCGAGAGTGCTGCGAATGACCTTGAGATAGGTCGTGAAGTCTTCGGCATCGCCGGGATCCCTGAAACCGATGCGTGGATGCCCGACATAGACCGTCGGAGTGCCGGTGACGCCGTGCGTTTTCCCCCAGGCCGTCGCTGCCGCCATCCGCGCGTGAGCCGAAGCCGGACCTTCGGCGAGGAGACAGTCCGAATGCGCGCGGGAGAACTGGCGATAGCGCGCGGAGACGAAATCGTCGACACAGGACTTCGCGCAGCCGGCTTTGTCCGGGTGCAGGCGGTCCGGCATCGGTCGAGATCCCCGCACGGTTTCACGCAGTCGCTGCCGGGAGGGCAGGACGCGGCCGTGCAGGCGGCTTCGGGCCGCGCGATCTCCTGCTGGAATTCGCGGCGCCGGCTCGAAGCGATGCGATGCGCTTCGTAGTGCGTATCGAAGAAACCGCCTTCGCGTGCGAGATCGTCGAGCGTCGCCGTCTTCCACCCCGCCTCGCGCGTCCACGGTTCGACGATCAGCCAGTCGAGGTAGGACGAGGCGCTCCAGGGTCTGCCGGCGCTCTGCGATTCGAGACAGAGCGCGTCCATGACGATGTGGGCTGCCTGATCGTGAAATGCGAGGGGAAAGAAAAGGTGGGCAATCGTCGCGTGCGAGATCTCCGGATCCCGGAGCTCCCGGGCCTTCGCGAGAAGCACGTCGAGCTGCATGCAGTAGGGACACTGCGGATCGTCGACGACCAGAATCCAGGGTTCGTTCGGATCGGCCTCCGGCGCGCGGACGATCGAGTCCGGAAGGTCAAGTGGCGCGAAATCGGCGACCCCAGGAGGCGCCGGCTTCGCGAGGGCGGGCGCCGGAGCGGGAACCGGGGCCATTGCCTGGGTACCCGCCGACTGTGCGGCAGAGGTGCCGGAACCGGCGGCGATCGAGGTCAGGAGAAGAGCTGCGCCGAGAAGGATTCGATGCATCGAAAAAAAGTATCACGCGGCGACGCGGTCCGCGGCTCAGTCGGCCAGGCCGGCGAGCAGGGTATGGCAGACGGCCCGCGGCGAAACGCGGGCGCGCCAGTGCGCAGCGATCGCGCCGGCGTCTCGCGCACCGCTCTCCCAGAGCGCCATCTCGCGCCCCAGAGCCGCTGCAAGCACCTGCGGTGAGCGTTCGGAGGCGAGCGTGCCGAAAGCGCCGCGATCGATCATGCCTTCGAAATTCGGCATCGGCGGAGCGACGAGCGTGGCGCCGAGAGCGAGCGCTTCGGTCGCGGCGTGCGGTCCGGTTTCCCAGCGCGACGAAAAGAGAGCGACACGACTGCGGGCGAGTGTCGTCGAAACGACGTCCGGCTCCTGGATTCCGGCGAGCTCGAGCCGCGGCTCGCGTGCGGCGAGACCGCCGAACGTGGCCTCCGCATCCGCGCCGAAGATCACGACCCGCGTCTCTCGGGAGGCCCGGGGGGCTCGGGAGTCACGAGAGGCACGGAAATAGGTTTCGAGTGCCGCTGCGAGGAGCGGCGCGTCCTTCTGCGGATCGCTCCAGCGCCCGATCGCGACCGCCTGATCGATTTTCGGGGGCAGCGGCTGGACGCAGAAGAGGTCGGGCACCGCGAAAGGAACTTCCCGCAGGCGCGCGGCGAGCTCCGGAACCCGCTGCTGGCCGAGGAAGCGCTCGAAGGCGCCGATCGCGGGCCCGCTGCCGAGGAAAACGCGGTGCGACGCCCGCGTGCTGGCAACGAACTCGTGCTCCTCGGGGTCGCGGCGCTGCCGGCTCGCCGCGTAGCGCCGGAAAAAATAGCGGAGTGCCCGGAAGCGTTCGCGCGCCGACGTCATCCGAGAGGCGATGCGGATCCAGGACACGCGCGGATGAGCGGCGAACCCGACCTGGCCGTCCGAATCGGCCAGTGCGAGAACGCGCGTGCCGGCGGCGGTGATCGCTTCGAGCATCGGCGACAGCCGGTGCCAGGTCACGGCCAGTGCGACGTCGGCGGCGATCTCGCGCCAGGTGGAGACCTTTTGCATCGATTCGCCGTCGGGGACAAGGACGGTCGCTCCCCCGAATGTGCCCGCGAGCTCGCGCGGAGTGACCATGACGACGTCGTGACCGAGGGCCTCGAACCCCGCGACGTAGTGCTCGTGGCGGAACGAGATGCGATCGAGCGTCGGCGGGCCGCTCCAGGCCAGGGCGATCTTCAGGCGACCGCCCTCACCGATCGCCCGGTGCGTTTTCCTCGCTGCGCTTCGCGGCCTGCCAGAACGCCTCCATCTCATCGAGGGTGGCGTCGGCGAGGTTCTTTCCCTCCTCCGCGAGGCCCGATTCGATGGCAGCGAAGCGCCGGCGGAACTTCAGATTGGCGGCGGCAAGCGCCCCCTCCGGGTCGATTTCCAGATGACGGGCGAGATTCGCGACCGTGAAGAGCAGATCGCCGATCTCCTCGGCTTGCCGGCGACGGGTAGCCTCCGGGCCGCGACCTTCGCCGCCCGGCGCGAGGAGCTCTTTTACCTCCAGAACCTCTTCGTCGAGCTTCGCCACCACGTCCGCAGCCCCTTTCCAGTCGAAGCCGACGCCTGCGGCCTTCTGCGTCAACCGGTAAGCGGCGACGAGCGCGGGCAGGGAAGCGGACGTCGCACCGTCGAGGAGAGAGCGGCGCTCTCCCGCGGCGCCGCTGGAATCGCGGACCTTTCGCCGCTCCCAGGCCTCGCGCACCGCCCGGGCATCGGCGAGCGTTTCGCCGCCGAAGACGTGCGGATGGCGCGCGATCATCTTGGCCTCGACGGCATCGAGCGCTCGCGCGAGTGAAAAGCCGCTTTCCTCTTCCAGCAGCCGGGCCAGGAACGCGACCTGAAAAAGCAGGTCGCCCAGCTCGCCGGTGAGCCCGATGCGATCTCCTGAATCGAGCGCTGCCGCGACTTCATGCGCCTCTTCGAGCAGGTAAGCCCGCAAATCGGGTAAGGTTTGCTCTCGATCCCAGGGACAGCCGTCCTCGGCCCGCAGTCGGGCGACGAGGCCGGTGAGGCGGGAGAGGTCGGTAGGGGAGAGGGGAGTCGGATCTGACATCTTCGATGCGTAGGCGCTGCCCGGTTGCCGAGCCGAAACCGCAGTTGTTAGCATAATTGAAAAGAATCAGCTCCCGTGGGCGAAATCAAAGTCACAGATCGGCGCATGTTCACCCCGGATGGGCGAGTGCGCGAGGGGTACGTCGAGGTGGACGCCGCGCCGGAGCCTGCGACGGCCTCGGCGGATGCGGTGATGCCGGCGCCGATTGAAAGCGCGGTCTTGTCTTCGGCTGCACCCGCTTCGCCGCAGCCGCAGGAGCCGCACGAGCCGCCGGAACCATCGAAGCGGTCGGAGCGGTCGGATCACGAATTCGCGGATTCGCCGCGGCTCGAGCTGCCCTCGTCTCCCCCGGAGCTCGGTGGACCCGGTTTCTACGATCTCATCGCCGTCCTTGCAGAACCGGTCTCCATCTATCTCGGCGACGTCGAGCTTCCCGACGGGCAGTCGGCGGAGAATCTCGAGATGGCTCGGCTGCACATCGACCTTCTCGACCTGCTCCGTCAGCGCACGGCAGGAAATCTTTCGGCGCAGGAAAGCGCGGTTCTCGATGACCTGCTCTACCGGCTGCGGGTGCGCTATGTCCAGAAGCGCGGCTGATTCCGCAGCCGTGAGCGGGGAAGACAGCGTCCGGCGATCCTTCGGGCCGCCCGGAACGTCGCTTCGGGTGGCGCACCGGCTCTCGCTCCTCCAGTCGCTCCGGACGTCGCTCCGCGCGGGTGGACTGGCCATCGCCCTGAGCGGCATCGCTTCGGCGCCGCTCGCCGCTCAGAGTGCGAGCGGTCCGGTCGCCGGATTCGAGCTCACCAGCGCGACCCAGCACTCGTTGCACCGCCTGCAGGAGTCCTGGCTGCAGTGGGTGAGCAGCTTCTACCGCGACAATCCCGCCAAAGCCGAAGAAGCGTTGCGGGCGCTGAACGCCAATGCCCGGCAGATCGGCATGGTGAAGCTGGTCGATTTCGCCTCCGGAGCGACGGCGCTCGCTTTGCAGTCCGGACGTGAGGGCAAGTTCGAGCGCGCCGACTGGACGCTTGCGGCGGCGGAGGCGCTCGATCCGGACCGTCCGGACGTGGCTTTCGCTCGCGCGACGATCGCGCGCCAGCGCGGCTCGTACCTGTCGGCGCTCACAGCGACCGTCTCCGGTTTCGTCCGTCTCGCGCGCTCTTCGGAGAGCGTCGTCTTTTCGACCAATCTGATTTTCTGGGGGCTCGCGGTCCTTCTCGTCGCTGCGGCGCTGTTCGTCCTCGTCGAAGTGGCGACGAAGGGCAGCGCCGTCGTCGCGGACCTGCGCAGCTCCCTGGCGCGGAAGATGCCCGCGGCCAGTGCGACGATCTGCGTCGCGCTCGTCCTTCTCTGGCCGCTCGCTCTGCCGTCGGGGCCGGTCTGGCTGCTGCTCTACTGGTCGGCGCTTCTCTGGGGGTACGAGAGTCCGAGCGAGCGCTGGGTCAGCCTCGCCGTCTGGCTGATCGCCGGTTTCGCGCCCTGGCTCGCGGTCGTGCAGCAACAACGAGTGGCGGTGGCGCTCTCGCCGCCGATGCGCGCCCTGTCGAATCTCGCCGAAGGCCGGATCTACGGCGGTCTCTTCGCCGATCTCCAGGTGTTGCGCGCCGCGGTCGGCGACAAGCCGGCGGTGCTCGAGCTCGTGGGCGACGTTCATCGCACTCTCGGAGAGTGGGACGAGGCGCGTTCGATCTACCGCAAGGTCCTCGAGAACGAACCGGCAAACGTCGCAGTCTTGCTGAATCTCGGCGACTATCATTTCCGCAAGGGCGACTTCGCGATCGCGAACGACTACTTCCTGCAGGCCACCCGCGCGGTGCCGTCGCCGGCGGCGGCGTTTTACAACCTTTCGCTGAGCTACTCCGAGACGTATCAGTTCGAAGAGTCGCGGCGGGCGATCGCCCGCGCCAAGGAGATCGACGCCGACCTCGTCGATCAGTGGGTGCGCGCGGCGAGTCCGGAGCGCGTCGTCATCCTGAACGGCGGTCTGTCGCGCCATGAAGAAATCCGCCGCCTGTTGATCGACGCCTGGGGTGAAACCTCCGCCAGCGGCGCGCCCTCCGAACGCCACCTCGGCGGATGGCTTTCTCCGGCCGGCGCCGGGGTCGTCGCCGTTCTGGCGTTGGTGCTCTATTTTCTGCGGCGCAGAAAGGGCTTTGCGGAACCCCGGCCATGGCTCGCCTGGCGCTCGGATCCGTTCTCCCGCTGGCTGCGGGCTCTGCTGCCCGCGCTCTCGCAGGCGGAACTGGGGGAAGGGGCCAAGGTCGCGTTCAGTCTGACGGCGGTGGCGCTGATCTCTTTGCTGCCATTTCTGTTCTCGACTGGCGTGGTGCTGCCGTTGGGGAGCGGCATCCCCGTGGCCCTGCCCTGGTTCCTCTTTGCCACCGGTCTGCTGCTCTACGTCGGGCTCTGCGTGCGCAGCGAGCTCGGAGAAGGGGAGTAGGCGAGGCCCATGGCTCTCGAAGGAGATCTCAAGGTCTTTCAACTGCCGGACATCGTGCAGATGATCGCGCAGCAGCAAAAGACCGGCATCCTCACGATTCAGGGCGAGCACGACATCCTCGCCGTCTCCTTTCTGCGCGGCGAGATCGTTGCCGCGGACGCGCTGAATCAGAATTTCGAAGAGGGCCTGGGAGAGGTGCTCGCCAGCCAGGGGCTGGTCCGCCCGGACGACTATGCGCGCGTCGCCGAAGGTCACCGGGCGTCCGGGCAGCGGCTTGCCGACTATCTCGTCGAGCGTGGAGTGCTGTCGCGGCCGCAGCTGCTCGCGGCGCTGCGCCAGCAGACCTATCGTCTGCTGCTGCAGGTGCTGCGATGGACCGAGGGCGAGTTCAAGTTCTACTCCGGAGAAGAGGTTTCGTACGAAGAGGGCGTACTGCCGATCTCCGTCGAAGAGCTGCTCATGCGCTCGATCGGAGACCTGCTCGGCGAAGGAACGCTCTCCGGCACTCTGCCGCACGGCTTCGTCGCCTACGAACGTCTGCCGGTCCAGGGGACGATTCGCCGGCTCGGGCGGGACGGCGACCTGCCCAGCGAGATTCCCGGAGAGATCTGGATCAGCTCCGATGAGGAGCGGATTCTCGGTCTGCTCGACGGCAAGGCCTCGGCGACCGAGGTCGGAGAACGCAGCGGACTCGGCGAGTACAAGACGCTCTATGGACTCTTCCGTCTGCTCAAGGCAGGACTGGTCCGGCCGCGCTCGTCCGGAGAGGCTTCCGCTCCGTCCCCCGTGCCCGAAGAGCCGGCGGCCGCCGCACCGGTCGCGAAGCCGGAACCGCGGCGGCATGCTTCGCGCGGCGAGGAAATCGAACTGCCGGTGGAGCCGGCGAGCAGCTCGCGGGGTACGCGCTTCGGGCGGATTCTCGCCGTCGCCTGTGCACTGGGCGTCGCTGCCGTTCTGGCGATGGCGATGCTGCGACCGAATCTGCTGCTCTTCTCCTTCCCCTGGCTGCGCAGCGAGCGCACCGCCTTCGACCGTCAGCATCGCGCGGTTCAGGCGCTGCTCATCGATCGCGCGGCGCGGACCTACTTTCTCCTCGAAGGAAAGTATCCGCCCCGTCTCGAAGAGCTGGTCGAGCGCGGCATGCTTCCCCGACGGGCGCTGCAGGAGCCCGGCGGCGGCGCCCTCGAATACCGCGCCGAGGCGCTCTCCTACACCCTGCTGCCGCACGGTCGGGACACCCGGGAGAGCTCCCTCGCCTTCACCGAGACGATTTCGGGCGACTTCGCCGTCGACCCCGAGTTTTTCCGCGGCCTGACAGAAGACAAGGGTATCCCATTGATTCTGTTGGACTAAGCGTTCGTCACAGCAAAATCTAAGCGTTTTCCTTGGCGGCGAGTCGCCCGCGTGGAATAAATCTGAGCCTCAGATTGTCAACATATCTATACGCAGGGTTGACTCCCTGCGGCTGAGATTTAAAATCCAAGACGGAAGAGGAGGCAATCATGAGCAAAATCATCGGAATCGACCTGGGAACCACGAACAGCGTCGTCGCCATCATGGAAGGCGGCGAGGCGAAGGTCCTCGCCAACTCCGAGGGCGGGCGGACGACGCCGTCGGTCGTCGGATTCACCAAGGGCGGAGAGCGGCTGGTCGGCCAGGTCGCCAAGCGGCAGTCGGTCACCAATCCCCGGAACACCGTCTTCTCGATCAAGCGCTTCATGGGCCGGCGCTTCGACGAGGTGAGCGACGAAATGAAGATGGTGCCGTACAAGGTCGAGCGCGCCGAGAACGGTGATTGCCGGGTGTCGATCGACGGCAAGCTCTTTTCACCGCCGGAAGTCTCGGCGATGATTCTCGGCAAGCTGAAGCAGGCCGCAGAGGACTACCTTGGCGAGAAAGTCACCGAGGCGGTGATCACCGTCCCGGCCTATTTCAACGACGCGCAGCGTCAGGCGACGAAGGACGCCGGCAAGATCGCCGGTCTCGACGTCAAGCGTCTGGTGAACGAGCCGACGGCCGCGGCGCTCGCTTACGGTCTCGACAAAAAGAAGGATCAGACGATCGCGGTCTACGACTTCGGCGGCGGTACGTTCGACATCTCGATCCTCGA
>JBDTQG010000071.1:0-17584 GCA_039932315.1 Thermoanaerobaculia bacterium | reverse complement strand
CGGTTCACCGTGTTCTACGACCAGATGGACATGAAACTTCCCCTGCTGACGCGCGTGACGCTCGGCATCTCCGTGTTCCTGCGCGACAATCTGGTGTTCATTCTCGCCGGCGTGATCGCGACGGTGGTCGTGGTCCGGCGCTGGGCGCAGACGCCCACAGGCGCCGTTCGCATCGATCGTTTCCGGCTGCGGATTCCCTTTCTCGGGCCGGTGCTTCATCTGTTCTCGATCTCGGAATACTGCCGGTCTCTCGCGACGCTGCTCGCGGGTGGCATGCCGCTCGTCCCGTCGATGGAGATCTCGGCGCGCGCGATCAGCAATCTCTACGTTCGGGAGCGCGTTTCGCCCACCGTTCAACAGGTCCGTGAAGGCAAAGCGCTCTACGAGGCTCTCGATCAGACAGGCATCGTCAACGACCTCACGATCGACATGGTGAAGGTCGGTGAGGCGACCGGTTCACTCGACGTGATGTTGACCAACGTCGCCGACTTCTTCGACGAGGAGGTCGAGCTTCGGATGCAGCGCATCCTCTCTCTCGTCGAGCCGCTGATGCTCGTCATCATGGGGGTTCTGGTCGCAGCACTCCTGATCTCGATCTATCTGCCGATGTTCAACGCGATGGGAGGCGTGCAGTGAGCGGAAAGCCGACGGTCGCGCTCGCGCCGGGTGCCGGCGAGCTCCTGACGGCAGACAGCGCGCTGCGCATGCGGGACGAGCGCAGCGCGGCGGAGTCTCTTGCCGCCAGGCACGGACTCGACTTCGTCGATCTCGAACGCTTCCGCGTCGACAACGATCTCTTTCACACCATTCCCTTCGAGCTGATGCTGCGCTACGGCTTCGTGCCTCAGGCGCAGTTGCCGGGCCGCATTGCGCTCGTGATGAAGGATCCGACCAACGTCGCGAGACTGGACGAGCTCGAGCTGATGCTCGGGCAGCCGATCGAAGTCCGGGTGGGCGCACCGTCGGCGATCGAAGAGATCCTGCAGAAGTCCGAGTCGACGCAGCGGGTGCTCGAAGAGGCGACGGAGGACTTCCGCATTCAGCTCGTGCAGGAAGACGATCAGGGCGAGGAAGTGCTGTCGATCGACAGCATCACCGCCGATTCGTCGCCGGTGATCAAGCTCGTCGACTCGACCGTGTTCAACGCCATCCAGCGCCGTGCGTCGGATATCCACATCGAGTCGCGCGACAACGAAGTGGTGATCAAGTACCGCATCGACGGCGTGCTCTATCAGGCGATGGAGCCGATCGACAAGCGGCATCACCAGACGATCATCAGCCGGATCAAGGTCATGTCGGAGCTCGACATCGCCGAGAAACGCGTGCCGCAGGACGGCCGCTTCAAATTGCGGCTCAAGGGACGGACGATCGACTTCCGCGTCTCCATCATGCCCTCGGTACATGGCGAAGACTGCGTGATCCGGATCCTCGACAAGGAATCGATGTCGGCCGAATTCTCGAACCTGCGGCTCGACATTCTGGGGTTCGACGAAGAGACCATGCGCAAAGTGCGGAAGTCGATCCGCGAGCCGTACGGGATGGTCCTCGTGACCGGCCCGACCGGCAGCGGCAAGACGACCACGCTCTACGCCTGTCTCTCGGAGATCCAGTCGCCCGAGGACAAGATCATCACCATCGAGGACCCGGTCGAGTATCAGTTGAAGGGAATCACGCAGATTCCGGTCAACGAGAAGAAGGGGCTGACGTTCGCGCGCGGGCTGCGTTCGATTCTCCGTCACGATCCCGACAAGGTCATGGTCGGAGAGATCCGGGACGAAGACACGGCCTCCATCGCCATTCAATCGGCGCTCACCGGCCATCTCGTCTTCACGACGGTTCACGCGAACAACGTCGTCGACGTTCTCGGCCGTTTTCTCAACATGAAGGTCGACCTCTACAATTTCGTTTCGGCACTGAACTGCGTTCTCGCCCAGCGGCTGGTGCGCCGGATCTGTCCGCACTGCCGTCGGGAGGCGACCGTGAGCGCGCAGCTCCTCGAGGACTCCGGCCTTTCGCCCGCGGTTTATGGCGACCACCTGTTCTTCGAAGGTGCCGGCTGCCTCGAGTGCAACGGTACCGGCTTCCTCGGCCGCTTGGCGGTCTCGGAACTGCTCGACCTCTCGGACCGGATCCGCGAGCTGATTCTCGAGCGGCGGCCCGCGTCGGAGATCAAGCGCGCGGCCAAGGAAGAAGGAATGCGTTTTCTACGTGAATCGGCGCTCGAAAAAGCGCTCCAAGGAATGACGACCCTCCGTGAGATCAATCGGTTTACCTTCGTGGATTGAGCTTTTGCTGGGCCGTCGGGCCCGGCCGGTGCCGCCGCACGTTTTCGCCGTGCGTCGGCGCGAGCTGCGCTTCGCATCGTTCTCGCGCGCGAGCGGTGCGAGCGCTCTCGAGCTCGCGGAGTTTCATGCCCTGCCGCTCGCCGACGGTCTCTTCGGAAGCGGCCCGCTCGGAGTTCCGGTCGGGGACAGCGCGGCTCTGGCGGAGAGCGTGAAAATGCTCCTCGCGCGCGTCGCGACTCCGGTCAAGGAGGCGTCGCTCGTGATGCCGGACTCGTGGACGCGAAGCATGGTGATCGAGCTCGGCGATCTGCCGGATGAACCGGCAGCGCGAGTCGAAGTGCTGCGCTTCCGCATCAAGCGGACCGTTCCCTATCGCGTCGAGGATCTCCGGATCGAAGCGGTCCCGCTCTCGGGGGGTGAAGGTTCCACGACCCCGACGAACTACTTCGTCACGCTCGCGAATGCGTCGGTCTGCACCGTGCTCGAGCAGGGATTCGCGCGCTGCGGCGTGCGCATCGGCCGGATCTCCGGCGCGACGCTCGCGACGATGCAGGCGCTCGACCGCGGCGACAGGAATCGCAAGGATGCGGATCGCGATGCCGGAGACCGCAACGCTCCGAATCGCGGACTGGTGGGACTCGCGCTCGTCGACAGTGATGGCTTCACTCTGGTTCTGGCGCGCGACGGCGAGCCGCTCATCTACCGGCAGAAGAGCTTCACCGAGGGACTTTCGGACGCCGACCGGTCGCGCCTGCTCACGGCGGAGTTGCGGCTCACCCGGACGTATCTCACCGAGAACCATCCACGAGAGAAGCTGACCGAGCTCTATGTCGCAGCGCCCCGTGCTGTCGAACCGTTCTGGATGCAGGTCCTGGGTCAGGGGCTCGAGTGCGAACCGTCACGCCTGCGAGTGGAACATCTGGGTCTTTCGGCCGAGGGCTTCGGCGATTCCCTGCCCGAGCTCGCGCCGCTCGCCGGCGCCGCCTCGCGGGAGGTCGCGTGAGCGCGGCGCGCTGGCAGGAGCCGAATCTCTCCCTGGCACCGTTCGTCAATGAGCGCCCGGTCCGCCGGCTCGCCGCCACCTGCTGGGTGCTGTTCGTTCTTGTCGCCGCGGGCGGATTCTGGATGTCGCAGAAGATCCGCCGCGAGACCGGCGCCCAGGTCGTCGAACTGTCGCGCCTTTCGACGGCGACGGCGGACGCCCGGGCGCGCGCCGGAGCCCTCGAAACCGAGCTCCGTGCCGCGAATCTTCCGGCCCAGAACGAGCGCACGGAGTTCCTGAACCGGCGCATCGCCGAACGTTCCTTTTCCTGGAACCGCCTGCTCGAGACCGTGACGCGCGAGATGCCACGCGGTGTGCGTCTCGCGCGGCTCTCTCCCGAAGGATTCAGTCGCGGACGCCAGCGCCTGGGTGACAAGCGGGAGAGCGTCGCGACCACCCGGGTTGCGCTGCGGATCGCCGGCGAAGCGGAAGAGACCGAGGCGCTCCTCGAGTTCGTCGACCGGCTCTACCGGAATCCGGCCTTCGCGCACCCGAATCTCTCCCGCCAGTCCGAGCGCAAGGATTCGATGATCCAGTTCGACCTCGCCGTCGACTATCTGCCGACCATCGCGGGCGAGATCGCGGCCGGCGCTTCGGCGCTGACGACCACGCTCACGACGACGCCGGCAGGGGGAACGACGAGGCCTTCGCTCACCGCGGGCTCTGGCCTCGCCGGTCGAGGAGCCGGAAACCTTGCGCCTGCAGCCTCAGGCAGCGCCGGCAGCGCGGGCGGAGCTCTCGGGGCCGAGGCGGGGGCGAAGTCGGCTCCCGGCGTCGCCATCGGCACCTTCCCCCTTGCGGGACGGGACGCGCGGACGGCCCGCGATCCGAATGCCGGCGGCGCGCGCGGATCGGCGTACGGCGATGGCGCCGGCGAGCCGAACGAGGGCCTAACGCCGGAAGAATCGAAGCGGCTGCAGGAGAGGGCGGATCTCGGAGCGGCCGGGCAGAAGCGCCAGAGTCCCGGCGATGCCGCGGCGCTGGGAAACAGGTTCCCCCCCGGAGGAAGCAGCGGGAACGGCGGGAACGGCAACGCCGGGGGAAATGGGGAAAACGGCTCCGGCGCGACGCCGCGGAAGTTTCCCTTCGACGTGCTGCCGACGCCGCTCAAGCCGTACGCCTCGACGGCCGGAGGCGGACGATGAACGGTGCCTACGGTTTCTGGCGCCGGCGCGTCTGGATCTGGCTGCCGCCGACGATCGCCCTCGCCGCCGCGACCCTTTTTCTCGTGAGCCTTGCGCGGGGGGTCCAGACGCGGGGAGCGACGCTCGAGCGCGCTCTCGAACAGGCACAGCGCGACGAGCATGAAGCGCGAGCCGCTCTCGAACGTCTCGACAAGCTGGCGGCGGCGGCGGCGGCGACGCGTCGTGAGACAGCGCAGATGATGAGCGAGAAGTTCGCCACCGAGAGCGGCCGCTTCACCGATCTGATTCGCGAAATCAAGCTGCTCGCCGAGCACGCCGGTCTCGATCCGCGGGAGATCGGCTATCCGGAAGAGAAGTTGGCGGAGCTCGGACTCGTGCGACGCTCTTTCGTCTTCTCCGTTCAGGGGAGTTACGCGAATCTCCGCGCCTTTCTCTACCTCCTCGAGCTCTCGCCCTCTTTCGTGACCGTCGACCGGATCGAAGTCCGCGAGCTCTCGGGCGCCAAGGGCCTGGCGGTGAGCCTGCAGCTCTCGACTTTCTTCGAGAGCTCGCCGGGCGCAGGAACCCCCCGGACGACGGCAACATCCCCGGCGGCGGCGTCGGCAGCCGGTCCCGGAAGGAGCCGTTCTTGAAGCTCGCCGCGCGCGAAAGGAAGCTCCTCGCCGGACTTGCGATCCTCGCTGGAATCGCCGCGGTGCGGGCGATCTTCGTCCTCGCGGCACCGGCGCCGCTGCCGCCGGCGGCGCGGCCCGTGGTTGCGACGGCGGAGCGCAGCTCTTTCGCCCGCGGCAGTTCGCGGCGCACGGCGCAGGCTCTGCCGCAGGAGATGACCGAGCTTCGGATCGCCGAGCTGCAGAGCCCGACAGGCGCACTGAGTGTCGGGCGCGACCCGTTCCGCTACGGCCCGTTTCCCGCGCCGCCGCCGCCGCCGCCGCCGACCCGGGCGGAGCTCGCCGAAAGAGCGCGGCTGGCCGAGGAGGCCCGGCTCGCACGCGAGGCGGCGGCGCGAGAAGCGCTCATTCCGCGGCCGCCGCCGGTGACTCTGGTCTATCTCGGAAGTTTCGGTTCGGAGCGTCGGCGCATCGCCGTCTTCGCCGATGCAGCGGGCGAGAATCTCTACAATGTACGGGTAGGCGACACGGTCGAGGGCAAGTTCATCGTCGACCGCATCGGTTACGAGTCGGTCGATCTCAAATTCGTCGGTTTTCCCGACGAGCCGGCGAAGCGATTGGCGATCGGGGGATAGTTTGTCGGGAAAGATCTGGATGAGTCGAGGGAACCGGGCAGCCGCGGGCCTGCTCTTCGTGTTGCTCTGGGGTGGCACCGCCGGTTGCTCCACCTACCGGCTGGCGCATCAGGCGTCGCTCTCCGAGGACAGCGGCGACTGGGACACGGCGGTTCAGCGCTATCTGCAGCTGGTCGAGCGGCAACCTTCGAACGTGCGTTTCAAGACCGCCCTGCTGCGGGCGCGCCTGAAGGCCTCGCAGGAACATTTCGCCAAAGGTCAGCGCTTCCGCGCAGCCGGTGTTCTCGAGCGCGCGCTGATCGAGTTCCAGGAAGCGGTGCAGCTCGATTCGACGAACCAGTATGCCCAGGTCGAGCTCGATCAGCTGCGTGCGGAGGTCGCGAAAGCCGACAAGAGCGGCGCGCAGATCACGCTCGACGAGATGAAGAAGAAGACCCGCGATCAGCCGGCTCAGCCGCCGGTGCTTTCCCCGCGATCGAAGGAAGCGATCTCGCTCGACTTCCCGAAGCCGGTCTCCATTTTCGACATCTATCGCGCGCTGGGCAAAGCCTTCGGGATCAACGTGCTCTTCGATCCGGCGCTCAAGGATCAGGATCTCGCGATCGAGCTGCGCGACGTCACCGCGCAGAACGCTCTCGAAACGCTGATGCGGGCGGCCGGCCATTTCTACAAGGTCGTCGACGAGCACTCGATCATCATCGCCGCGGACAATCCGCAGAATCGCAAGAACTACGAAGATCTCGTCATCCAGACGTTCTTCCTTTCGAACGCGGAAGTGAAGGACGTGTTGCAGCTCCTGCGCAGTCTGATCGGGGCGAAGAACATCGCGACCGACGAACGGCTGAACGCCGTGACCATCCGCGACACCGCGGACAAGGTCAAGGTCGCGCAACGGATGATCGAAGGGATCGACAAATCGCGCGCGGAAGTCATCGTCGATGTCGAGCTGATCGAAGTCGACACCACCCGGCTGCGGCAGCTGGGCGTGAGCCTGTCGGCGAACCAGATCACGCAGGGACTCGATCTCGGCGAAGACGCGAAGATTCATCTGAACGACCTCAAATACCTGAATCAGAGCAGCTGGGTGCTCTCCATCCCGAGCATCATCTACGACTTCGTCAAGACCAACTCCGACGCGCAGCTGCTGGCCAAGCCGCAGATCCGGATCAGCGAAGGCGAAAAAGGCAAGGTTCACATCGGCGACCGCGTGCCGATTCCGGTGACCAGCTTCAGCGCCCAGCAGACCTCCGGCGGCAACATCATTCCGATCACTTCTTTCCAGTATCAGGACGTCGGCATCAAGATCGACATCGAGCCGCGCGTCCATCACAACAAGGAAGTCACGCTCAAGCTGCAGATCGAAGTCAGCCAGATCACCGGCTATCAGGACGGCGGCGGCGGGCAGAAGCAGCCGATCATCGGCACACGCACGATCGAATCGACGATCCGCCTCAAGGATGGCGAAACGAACTTTCTCGCCGGTCTGATCCGGACGGACGAGACTTCCGGCGAATCGGGACTGCCGGGACTTTCCGACATTCCGATCATCGGCCGGCTGTTCGGGCGGACGACGAGCGACATCAAGCGCAGCGACGTCATGCTGACGCTCACGCCGCACATCATCCGCACACCGGAGATCACCGAAGCCGATCTCATGCCGATCTGGGTCGGAACGGAGTCGAACATCTCCTTCCGCGGCGGTACTCCGCGGGTCGAATCGGAGAATGAAGGGCCGTTCGACGACGGCCAGTCCGCCGCCGAGGCCGATGAGAAGATCCGCGAGCAGGTGCAGCGTCTTCCGCGCGGTCTGCGTTCGGAAGGCGTCGTTCCTCCCGGGCCGGCCTCGCCGACGCCGTTCGATTCGAATCCCGGCGCGCTCGCGCCGGGTTCGGGTCCGTCCAATCCGTTTGCACCGCCACCGACGAAGAAAGAGGAACCGAGCGACGACAATATGTCGGAGAAGGGATCTGCGCCCGTCGAGATTCCGGAATCGATCGGCACTCCGTTGAATCTGCTGGCCACGACGCAGGCCGCTTCCGGAGTTTCGGGCGGTTCGGGCAACGGACGGATCCGGCTTCTGCCGCAGTCGCTCGATGTCGAACCCGGCGATACGTTCGAGATCGAGGTCGAGATCGCGACCACGTCGCCCGTCGCCCACGTTCCGATGACGTTGACCTGGGACGCCGATCTGCTGCAGCTCGACAAGGTGCTGCCGGGCGATTTCCTCGGAGAAGGACGGAGCGCCGAATTCTCGAGCGACCGGTCGACGCCGGGCACGGTCATCCTCGCCGCGAACCGCGCCGCCGGAAGTGCGGGTGTCGCCGGTCATGGAGCGCTCGCCCGGCTGCGTTTCCGGGCCCTGGGCAGTGGCATCGCGAACATCTCCGTCGGCGAGCATCGCCTTCTCGACGCGCAGATGTTCGAGATCGGCGGCGTCGCGGCGAGCGGCAGCGAGGTCGAAGTTCTCTCGGCGGACAGCGAGCCGACGATTCGCGAAACCGTTCAGGTACCGAGCTCGCCTCCGGGCGGCAGATGACCACGGACCGATGAAGACGAGTCGCGGCTTCACCCTGACCGAACTGGTGGTCGTTTGCGCGGTGCTTTCGATCCTCGCGGGGGTGGCCTTTCCGACCGTGAAGTACACGCGCAAGCGCATGAAAGAGATCGAACTGCACGCGCAGTTGCGCGAGATGCGAGCGGCGGTCGACGAGTACAAGCGCTACAGCGACGCGGGCTTTCTGCCGGTCGAGTTCGGTACGGACGGCTACCCCAAGGATCTCGACAAGCTCGTCGATGGAGTGGACGTCATCGGGCAGATCGACAAGAAGGCGCGGTTCCTGCGCCGCATCGGCATCGATCCGATGACCGGCACGGACGAATGGGGACTGCGCAGCTATCAGGACGAGCCCGACGCCACGAGCTGGGGTGGCGAGGACGTCTTCGACGTCTACTCGCTCTCGAACGGAGTCGGATTGAACGGAGTGCCTTACTCGAAATGGTGACCTTCGGATTTCGTGAATGGCGCGCGCGGGTCGCGCGTGCGAGCGTCGACGCGCGAAAGCGCGTTCAGGCCGGCTTCACGCTGCTTGAGCTGATCATCGTCATCGCGATCATCGGAATTCTGGCGACGATCGCCATGCCGGCGCTCAAGGACATGCCGCGGCGCGCCAACGAATCGGTACTGAAGACGAACCTGCGGACGCTGCGCGACCTGATCGACCAGTACTACGGCGACCAGGGCCACTATCCCGAGACGCTCGAGGTCCTGGTCGAAAAAGGCTACGTCCGGATGATTCCCTACGATCCGCTGACCAAGAGCTCGGCGACCTGGAAGCTGATTCTGGAAGAGCCCGATCCGCTGGTGGACGTGCCTGCGGAGACCGATCAGCCGGAAGACGGAGAGCCGGGAATCATCGACGTGCGCTCGGGCTCGCCGCTCATCGCGCTCGACGGAACGCCCTATGAATCCTGGTAGCGGTCCGGCACCATCCGGCGGGCATCTTTCCGCGCAGAGTGGCGCGAGAGCTGGCGTGAGAAGTGCCGCGAGAACTGCCGCAAGAACGGCTGAGAGAACTGGAGCGAGCGGCTACAGTCTCGTGATGGTGGTGATGCTGATCACGGTGATGAGCATTCTCACCGCAGCGGTCCTGCCTCTGTGGAGCGGCATGATCCGGCGCGACAAGGAGGAGGAGCTCATCTCGCGCGGTCTGCAGTACGCCGAAGCGATCCGGGTTTTCCAGCGCCGGTTCGGGCGTCTCCCGGTTCAGCTCGACGAGCTCCTCAAGGTGGAGCCGCGGTCGATCCGCCGGCTCTGGGACGATCCGATGACCGGCAAGGAGGATTGGGTGCTGCTGATCGAAGGCGCGCCGCCGGGCACGCCGCAGGGCGGTGTCGTGATCGATCCGACGACGGGACGGCCGATTCCCCAGACCGGTCCGGAGCCTTCGCCCGGCGACTCTCCCGCGCCGCAACCGGTCGGGCCGATCCGTGGCGTCCACAGCCGCGCGATGGGCGAAGGGTTCCACACCTTTCTCGATCAGTCGGCGTATGCGAGCTGGGAGTTCCGCTCGGATCTCTTCACGCGCTTTCGCTCCGGCGTTTCCGAAAACGGCATCCTCCGGGTTTCCGCGCTCACCCTCGGCCGGCCGTTCCGCTTCCCCGCTCCGGGCGATCCCGGATCCGGCTCGCTGCCGGGCCAGCAGTTGAACAGCACAACCCATAAGACGCCGGACCCGAGTACCAAGGGCGGATCTTCGGTCCAGCGTCAGCGCGACTGATCCCGGCCGGTCCGGTCGCTCTCATGTCGACGACACCTCCTGCCCCGCATCCACCGCCGCTCGAGGTGCGCATCCGCCGCCTGCCGCATGCGGAGGGCCTGCCGCTGCCGGGAGCGGCGACCCCGGGAAGCGCCGGTGCGGATCTCCGGGCTGCGGTCGCGGACGATGTCGTGATCGAGGTCGGGGAGCGCCGGCTGATCCCCACCGGGTGGAGCGTGGAGATCCCGTCGGGCTGGGAGGGGCAGGTGCGCCCGCGGAGCGGCCTCGCGGCGAAGTTCGGCGTCACGCTGCTCAATGCGCCGGGAACGATCGACAGCGACTATCGCGGGGAGATTCAGGTGCTGCTGGTGCATCTCGGCGCTCCCGGCAGCGCGCCGTTCGTGGTGCGACGCGGAGAACGCATCGCGCAACTCGTCATCTCTCCGGTGCCGGCTGTCCGCTTCGTCGAGGCCGAGGAGCTCCCCGGGAGCGAGCGCGGTTCCGGCGGCTTCGGCTCCACCGGCAGTTCCTGACGCGGCTCCGGCGGGCGACTCGAAGCGGAGCTCAGCGCGCGGGTGGTTCCGAATCGGGCTTCGAAACCAGTCCCAGCAGGAGATCGAAGACCAGAGTGCGCAGCTCGAGCGCGTACTCGGTGACGTCGCGCAGTCGATCCTCGATCTGCTCGAGGCTCGCGCGCCCGGGGCCTGCGGCGCGCGCCCGCAGGCGATAGGAAAGCCGGTCGTCGAGGGACTCCAGCCGGTCGTGCACGTCCTTCAGTCGCTTCGGGTCCATGCCTTACCTCCCGGGAATCGCCATCACGTAGTCGACCAGCAGCTCGATGTCGCCGCGCTCGAGTTTGTAGGAGAACGCCGGCATCGAACCGTACCCTTGCGTGATGCGGAGATAGATCGGGCCGCGCGCCTGCGCGCGGATGAGCGCGGACCGCGAAAGATCGGAGGCGGGTGCGAGCCCCACCTGACGCGGATCTCCGCGGCCGTCGGCGCCGTGGCAACGGGCGCAGTTCTCGGTGTAGAGAGCGACGGCGGTCTTGCCGGATGTCGGAGGTCCGCAACCGGCGATGGCGAGCGTCGAGAGGGTCGCCGCGAGCGCCAGGATTCCCCTCGACCCGACGGACGCCAGCCGGCCCAGAGCGGCGAAAAACTCCGTCGACCAGCTCATTCCGAGCGATCGCTGCGCAGCTTGTGCAGATAGCCGAGCAGCGCGCGCATCTCTTCGTGCGTGAGCTCGTTGTGAGCCGGCATTTCGCCAAAGACGCCTTCGCGGATGATCGTCTCGAGCGTGGCGTCGTCGCCGAACTGACGCCAGCTGTTGTCGGTGAGATCGGCCCAGTCGTTCGACATGTAGAGCGGCGTGTTCCCGCTGCCATCGATGCCGTGGCATTGCGCGCAGGAGGCGCGAAACACCCGCTCTCCCGGATCCTTCGTACCGAAACCGTCGCAGCCGGTGAGCGTGAACGCCAGCACCGCGAGGACGGCAGCAAAACGATCGAACGGTCGCATTTCTCTCATCGCATCACTCCTTCGCGCGGCGATGCACGAGCATCGCCGTTGCCTGATCTCGCGGGCGAATCACGATTTCATCGATGTCGACGTGCGACGGACGGGTCGCGACCCATCGCACGGCTTCGGCGATGTCAGCCGCGACGAGTGGCGTCATCCCTTCGTAGACTTTGGCGGCGCGCTCGCGGTCGCCGTCGAATCGCACGAGCGCGAACTCGGTCTCCGCGAGCCCGGGAAGAATCTCGGTGATGCGGACCGGCTGACCGAGAAGCTCGAGGCGCAACGTCCGCGTGAGCGCGTGCGCAGCGTGTTTCGAGGCGGTGTAGCCGCCTCCGCCGGGATAGGTTTCGATGCCGGCGATGGACCCCAGGTTGACGATCAGCCCGTCGCCCGACGCGACGAGCTTCGGCAGGAGCGCACGCGTCATGCGGAGGACTCCGAGCACGTTGAGCTCGTACATCGCCCGCCATTTCTCGTCGATCGCTGCGGCGAGGCTCTCGGCACCGAAAGCGTTGCCGGCGTTGTTGATCAGGACGTCGACGCGCGCGAGGGGCGTGCAGAAGGCGGCGACGCTGGCGTCGTCGGTGACGTCGAGCGAGGCGAAGCGCGCACCGAGCGGTTCGGCGACAGCTGCCAGGCGATCCAGGCGCCGGGCCCCGAGCACCAGCTCGAATCCCTCCTGCGCCAGCGCCTTCGCGGTCGCCGCTCCGAAACCGGAAGAAGCGCCAGTGATGACCGCGACGCGTGCGACCGTCTCCGTTGTCATCGGGCGCGAAGTTTACTCGATGGCGGACGGCGCGCGCCGTGAACTCTTCAGCTCTCCGCCGAAGGGCAGAGGTCGGCGAGCCCGCAGGCGGCGCACTGCGGCTTCCGTGCCTTGCAGATCGCGCGGCCGTGGGCGATCAGGAGATGGGCGAGAAGGGTCCAGTCGGCCGGCGGAAAAAGCTTCATGAGGTCGCGTTCGATCTTCACCGGATCGGTCGCGCGACTGAATCCCAGGCGGCCGGAAAGCCGGCCGATGTGCGTGTCGACGACCACGCCCTCGTTCTGTCCGAACGCGTTTCCCAGAACCACATTGGCGGTCTTTCGCCCGACTCCGGGCAGCTCGACGAGCTCGGCCATGGTTCGCGGAACTTCGCCGTGGTGATTGGCAAGGAGCGCGCGCCCCAGGCCGCGCAGCGACTTCGCTTTGTTGCGGAAGAAACCGGTCGACTGAATCAGCGTCTCGAGCTCGGCCGTCGGGATTTCCGCGTAGTCGCCGGCGGTCCGGCAGCGGCGAAAAAGCTCTGGCGTCACGAGATTCACCCGCACGTCCGTGCACTGGGCCGAGAGGATCGTCGCCACGACGAGCTCCAGCGGATTGCGGAAGTCGAGCGCGCAGTGGGCGCCGGGATACGTCTCGCGCAGGCGGGCGAAGATCGTCCGGGCACGCGACAGACGTTCCCCGACCTTCTCGCGCCGGCGTGGGGGCAGCGTCAGTCCTTCTCGAGGAGCGCCCGCAGGATCAGGTTGAAGAGCGCGAGGAAGACGCCGCAGGCGATGGCCCAGAGGAAGCTGTCGACCTTGAAGCCGACCAGGAAATAGTCGACCAGCCAGACCATCAGCCCGTTGATCACCAGGAAGAACAGGCCGAGGGTGAGGATGACGAAGGGAAGCGAAAACAGCGTGACGATCGGCTTGATCAGCACGTTGACGAGACCGAGTACGAATCCGGCGAGCAGGAGGTAGAGCAGCCCGCCTTCGTAGTGAATGCCGGGCAGAAGTCTGGAGGCCGCCCAGAGTCCGATTCCGTTCAGCGCGATGCGGAGAAGGATTTTCATTTTTCGACCCCCGTCGGCGTCGTTTCGAGACGGCGATCGCGCGCGATGCTCCAGGCCTCCTCAGCGACCTTGCGATCGTTCGCATGCGAAAGCCGCGAGATGGCCTCGGCCCACGGAAACCAGCGCGCCACGACGACCTCGCGAGGCTCGAAGTTCGCCTCGCTGCCGCTCTCGTACTCGAGCAGGAAGTAGTCGACATGCTTGCGGATGCGATGAGCGCCGCGTTCGATGAAGGTGTAGTCGACGCCGGACAGCGCAGCGACGATCGTTCCCGTGACGCCGGTTTCTTCGCGGATCTCGCGCACCGCCGCCTGTTCCGGAATCTCGCCTGATTCGAGATGCCCCTTGGGCAGCTGCCAGCGTCTGCCGCCCGCCGTGGCGATCAGCAGAACCTCATCGCCGCGGACGACGAGACCGCCTGCGGAGTGCTGGTCGCTCGCGACGTCGGTCTCCGCGCCGCGAGTCATGGATTCAGCCATTCGAACTGCCAGGTCGACTTGCCGTCGACCTCGACGCGACGAAACCGCCGGCGTTCGTGCAGACGGCTCACCTTGCCGTGCCAGAACTCGATGGCCTGCGGACGAAGGAGGAAGCCGCCCCAGTGGGGTGGACGGGGAACGGTTTTGCCGGCGAAGCGAGCTTCGACGGCCGATACCGCCGCCTCGAGCGCTGCCGGAGAGGCGAGCTCGCGGCTCTGATGCGAAGCCCAGGCGCCGATCTGACTGCCGCGCGGCCGGGTGGCGAAGTAGTCGTCCGACTCGACTGCGGTCAGCCGGTCGATGGCGCCCTCGGCGCGCACCTGCGTCTCGGCCCAGGACCAGTACCAGCAGAGCGCGGCGCGGGGGTTCGCGGTGAGCTCGCGTCCCTTGCGGCTTTCGTAGTTGGTGAAGAACTGAAAGCCCCGCTCATCGACGGCTTTGAGCAGAACGATGCGCGCGCTCGGCGCTCCGGAGGCGTCCGCCGTCGCGAGCGTCATCGCGGTCGGATCGTTCGGCGGTCCGCCGCTGTCGGCGGAGATGCGGGCAAACAGGGCGCGGAACTCGCCGATCGGATCGAGCTGCCGCACCGAGTCCGAATGAGCGGGAGCCGTCATCGGGTGAGTTTATCGCTTCCGCTGAATGCAGGCGTCAGTTCGCCGGGCTCTCCGGCTCGGCGGTCGTCCAGGCGGGGAGGGTCGAAGGATCGACGCCGACCGAGACGAGCGCCGCCTCCCACACCGCTTCCGTCCCACCTCCGAAGATGAGCGCCGGATCGACCGGCGCGAGCAGCCAGTCGTTCCGCACGATCTCGCTCACCAGCTGCCCGTTGCCCCAGCCGGCATAGCCGAGAAGCAGGCGGAAACGATCCGGCGGCCTGCCGGCGAGAGTCGCGAGCTCGCCGATGTGCTGGGTCAGATGGATGCCGGGAAAAACCTCCGAGGCCGACTCGAAGGGCGGCAGCTCGTCGCCGGCGTTGGAGAAGAGCACCGTCCCGACCTGCGGCTGCACCGGCCCGCCGAACTGGGCGAGCTCGTCGTCGTCCCCGCCCCAGGCGAGCTTCAGGTCAGCGAGAATCTCCGCGACCTTGAGCTCGGTGCGCCGATTGACGATGAAACCGAAGCTTCCCTCCTCCTCGTGGGCGAGCAGCAGGATGACGCTCTTGCGGAAGAACGGATCCGCGACCTGCGGCATCGCAAGGAGGAGAAGCGGCGGCGAGAGGGCGGATGGAGCGGACACCGGGAAATTCTATCTGCTCCGAGCGGCGAGCTGCGTCGAGCTCAGCGGCCGCGTCGGGTGGCGTTCAGAATGAATTCGACCAGCGTCGAGAGAACGTCGAGCCAGCGACCGGCGGGGGGCTCCTCGGCCAGGATCTCCTTCATTTCCTGCTTCGAGAAGGCGGCGCGTCGTTCGCTCTCGCGATTCTCCTCTGCCTCCCGGACCGCCGAGCGCTCCAGACCGCCGGCGCGGATCCAGGCAAGGACCGAGTCGAGCTCCTGGGCGTCGAACCAGAGCCCGTCCGAGCCGCAGACGTCGATGACCGTCCCCGAGGTCGCGGCGAAGTTCCGCCGCACCATCAGCTTCCGGCAGACCGGGCAGGGACGGTAGGCGACCGGTGCGGCGCTCGCTCCCTGGCCCGCGCCGGCCGCCGAGCTCCGTCCTCGACGCGGCGCGCGGGAAAGATTCTCGGCAACGACCTCGCGTTTCGCCCGCAGCTGCAACGATTCGAACGTGCGAAGGCCGAGCCAGACACCGCCGCAGCTCGCGCACTCGAGCATCGTGAGCGTCGCCGTCGACTCCGAGATCTTCCGGCTCGAGAGTTTGCGCGCCGGTTTGCACGCCGGACAGGTGAACTCGGTCGGCCCACCGGCGATCGTCTCCGGAGCGATGAGCGTGCCGCAGGAGTGGCAGTAGCGCTGATCGTCGCCGAGCCGCGAAGCGCAGACCGGGCAGAGCGTGTTCCGCGCGGCCTCGCCGAGAGCGAACGGTGCGTGGCAGAAGGTGCAGTTCGCCGCTCCGGCGGCGCGCGGTGCGCCGCACGAAGCGCAACGCACCACCGGAGCCTCCTGTGCAGCCATGCGCGGAACGAGAAGCACGGTCCCGCAGACGCAGCGGAAGCGCTCTCCCGGCGCGAGACCTCCGGCATCGAACTGCCGGAAACAGCTCTCGCACCGCACCAGGCGGCGGTAGCGATCGCCGCCACTCATGAGGCCGGGATTCTGCGCTCCCGGAACGCGAGCGGACGAGCGCGGGGCACGCGGCGGACGGGGCGGAGCGGAGTCGGCCATGGCGGTGCGTGGAAGTCTACTCGCGAGCCTGCGATATCTTTCGGGAGCAGCGCGCTTCGGGAAGGGAGCCCGTCTCATGCAAGACAGTTTCGGTAGTCACGGTACTTTCGCGGTCGGCGGGCAGAGCCTCCGGATCGCCCGTCTGGCCGCGCTCGAAAAGCGTGGCTACGATCTTTCGCGCCTCCCTTACGCTCTCAAGATTCTGCTCGAGAACCTCCTGCGCCGCGAAGACGGCAGGATCGTTTCGGCCGACGAGATCGATTTTCTCTGCCGCTGGGATCCTGCGGCGGAGCCCTCGCGGGAAATCGCCTTCATGCCGGCGCGCGTGCTGCTGCAGGATTTCACCGGCGTGCCGGCCGTCGTCGACCTCGCCGCGATGCGCGATGCGATGAAGGCGATGGGCGGCGACCCGAATCGGATCAATCCGCTGCAGCCGGTCGAGCTGGTCATCGATCACTCCGTCCAGGTCGACGAATACGGCACTGAGGCCGCGCTCCTTCTGAACAGCCGCAAGGAGTTCGAGCGCAACCATGAGCGCTACCTCTTCCTGCGCTGGGGACAGAAGGCGTTCCGCAATTTCCGCGTCGTTCCGCCCGCGACCGGCATCGTCCATCAGGTGAATCTCGAGTATCTGGCGCGCGTCGTCATGCAGGAAGAAGGCTGGGCCTATCCCGACACGCTCGTCGGGACGGACTCGCACACCACGATGATCAATGGCCTCGGCGTTCTGGGTTGGGGCGTCGGCGGCATCGAAGCCGAAGCGGCAATGCTCGGACAGCCGGTTTCGATGTTGATCCCGCAGGTCGTGGGCTTCAAGTTCACCGGCCGGCTGCCGGAGGGCGCAACCGCCACCGATCTCGTGCTCACGGTCACGCAGATGCTGCGCAAGCGCGGCGTCGTCGGCAAGTTCGTCGAGTTCTTCGGACCGGGCCTCGCGAATCTGCGGCTCGCCGATCGCGCGACGATCGCCAACATGGCGCCGGAATACGGCGCGACCTGCGGACTCTTCCCGGTCGACTCCGTGGCGCTCGACTATCTGCGCTTCTCGGGTCGCTCGGATTCCTCCGTCGCGCTCGTCGAGGCCTATCTCCGGGAGCAGGGCCTATTCCATACGGCGACGACGCCGGAGGCGAACTACTCCGACACGCAGACACTCGATCTTGCGACGGTCGAGCCTTCACTCGCCGGTCCGCGCCGGCCGCAGGATCGCGTCGCTCTCGGGGGAGTGAAGGCGAGCTTCCTCCAGGAGCTGCCGACCCTGGTTTCCGGAAAGGCGACGGCAAAGACGCCGCGCGCGGAGACGGTCGGACGTTGGGAGGGCGAGGGCGGCTCGCCTCCGGATCCGGTCGTCGAAGATACCGATGCGGAGATCGAAACGAGCTGGAACGGCGAGGTCTGCCGGCTGCGCCATGGCTCCGTCGTCATTGCGGCGATCACCTCCTGCACGAACACCTCGAACCCGTCGGTGATGCTCGCCGCCGGTCTGGTGGCGAAGAAGGCGGTCGA
>JBDTQG010000070.1:0-17699 GCA_039932315.1 Thermoanaerobaculia bacterium | reverse complement strand
TCGCCGGCCAGGATCCAGCGGTCGCCGGCGTAGGTCGAGGCGCTGTAGGAGAAGTCCTTCTCGACCCGCACCTGCCATTCCCGCTTGGCGTTCTTCATCAGGCCGGAGATGACCGGCGTGTCGGCGAAGGCCGCGGCGAGCATCTCCTCCGGAGAGCCCTTGGACAGCTGCATGTAGCGGGTCATCGGAATGACCACGCCCACGCTCGTGAGCTCTTTGGAGATCGGAATGATCCAGAACCAGCCGGCGTCGGCGCGCGCGACCATGCGGATGTCATCCGGTCGGTCCCCTTCGAGCTTCGGTACGCCGGAGAAGTGGGAAAAGATCGCGATGTTCGCGAGGCGCGGCTCTTCGGTGCGGAGATTGAGTTTCTTCGCCATCAGGCCCTGCCGGCCGGAGGCATCGACCATGGCGCGTGCGCGCACCGTACCCGACGTGCCTTCCGATGCGAAGTCGATGGTCGCGGCAGAGTCGTCGAAGTTGCACGCCGTGACGCGATGACCTTCGCGGACGTCGACGCCGAGCTCGCGCGCCCGCTCCATCAGGATGCGATCGAACTCCTCGCGGCAGACCTGAACGGTCTTCGGCTGCTTCACCTCGCGAACGACAGTGAAGTCGACGCCCGCTCCGGTATGCCCGTCATGCGTGTAGAGGCGGGCCCCCCACTTGGCGGGGAAACAGGCGGCGGCCATCCGCTCCGTGACGCCGAGTCGGGCGAACGCGTCGTTCGCCGTGGAAAGCAGCGACTCCCCGATGTGGAAGCGGGGAAAACGATCCTTCTCGAACAGAACGACGCGATGCCCCTTCTGGGCGAGGGAGATCGCGGAAGACGTTCCGGCCGGTCCGCCGCCGACGACGGCGAAGTCGAATTCCTCTGGATTCTGGCGCGACGACGGGGTCTCTCGGGTCTCGGCTGGCATCGGGTTCCGGCTCGCTTTCCAGGGTCGTGCAATCCGTTTCGGCAAGGCGCGACGAGCTGCCAAGTATACTCGCGACCGTGGTCGCCGATCCCGTCCTGGCTGCCTTCGACGACCTCGCAAGACGTCGCCCGGAGCGTCCGCTGGTCCTCGCTCCGGCGCGCCAGGCGACGGTCTCCGAGGTGGACGCCAAGGCCGCGGATCTGGCGCGCGAGCTCGCCGCGCGGGGCCTCGCGCCGGGCGAGCTCGTCGGCCTCGTCGCGCCGAACGGACCGGCCTTCCTGATCGGCTATCTCGCGCTCCGCCGCGCTCGCCTCGTGCCCGTCCTCTGCGACCTGGCGCTTCCCGCCGCGGCGCGGGAGGGCATCCTCGAGCGCTTTGCCGCCGCCGGCTGCCTCTCGTCGAGCGATCCGTGGGTCGATCTCAGGTCCGACTGGAGTTTCGTCGCGCGCCCCGCGACCGCAGCGGTGCCGAGCCAGCGGCTCGACGAAGGCGTGGGTGCGGTCAAGCTGACTTCGGGTTCGACCGGCCTGCCGCGCGGGGTCGTGATCTCCGCTGCGGCGCTCGTCGCCGACGAAGCCCAGCTCGCGACGACGATGGAGCTCGGCGAAGACGACCGGCACATGGGGGCGATCGCCTTTTCGCACTCGTACGGATTCTCGAGCGTCGTCCTGCCGGCGCTCCTGCGCGGTGCGGCGGTGATCGTTCCGGGTGCCCTCGGCGCTCGCTCTGATCGCTCGGCGACTGCGCCGCTCTCCGCCGCACAGGAGCTCGGCGCGACATTCTTTCCGACCGTTCCCGCCTGGCTCTCGGCCTGGTCGCGACTCGCCTCGCCGCCGCCGCTGCCCGCGAGCGTACGCAAGGTCGTGAGCGCCGGTGCTCCGCTCTCCGCGGAAACCGCGCGCGCCTTCCGCGAGCGCTTCGGGATTCCGGTCCACGTCTTCTACGGTGCGAGCGAATGCGGCGGCATCACTTTCGATCGTCAGGGCGACGCCGCGGAGCGCGGCACGGTCGGTTCCCCGGTCGACGGCGTCGAGCTCGAGCTCGATCCGGAAACCGGCCGGTTGCGCGTCCGGAGCGCCGCGGTCGGCGAGAGGTATCTGCAGGGGTCGGGAGGCGAGCTGGGCGCCGGCAGCTTCCTGACCGGCGATCTCGCGGCGTGGGACCAGCTTCCGGGCGGCGAGCTTCGCCTGCGCGGGCGCGTCGACGACCTCGTCATCATCAAGGGGAAAAACGTTCAACCCCGTGAAGTGGAGCGCGTTCTCCGCGAGCTGCCGGGGATCGACGACGTCTGCGTGCTCGGCATCGGCGGCCCGGAAGGGGAAAAATCAGGCGCGATCGCTTCCGCGACAGTCCTTCGCGCCGTCGTTGCGGCCGCTCCGGACTCGGGCCTCACGTTCGAACGGATCGTCGAGCAGTGCCGCGGCCGGCTTGCCGATCACAAGATTCCGCGCAGCATCGTCTTCGTCTCCGAGCTGCCGCGCGATGCGCGAGGCAAACTGGACCGGCGGCGACTCGCCGATCCGGCGCTCGCCGGCAGCGCGGCGTGCCTGCCGACGCCTGCCACGGCTGCACCTCAGAGGAGCGACCGATGAGCCGTCCGCAGAAAGATCGCTACGACGTCGTCGTTCTCGGCGGGGCTTTCAGCGGCGCTTCGACGGCAATGCTGCTCAAGCGCGACCATCCGGAAATCTCGGTGCTCGTCGTCGAGAAAACAAAGATCTTCGACGCGAAGGTCGGCGAAGCGACGACCGAGATGTCGGGAATGTTTCTCACTCGACGCCTCGCGCAGTGGCGCCACCTCGAGCTCGATCATCTGCCGAAAGAGGGACTGCGTTACTGGTTCCGCAACGACAAGGTGAAGCATCACTGGCAGGCGAGCGAGACCGGCGGCTTCGTGCGCAGCACGGTCCCTTCGTTTCAGCTCCGCCGCGATGCGCTCGACCAACACCTGCTCGACGACGCGGTCGCCGCCGGCGCCGAGCTGCTGCGCCCGGCGCGAGTGCGCGAGATCGAGCTCGGCAACTTCGATCACCGCGTGACGATCGACCAGGGCACCGACACCTTCGAAGTGCGCTGCCGCTGGATTCTCGACGCGAGCGGGCGGGCGAACGTTCTCGGCCGCAAGCTCGGGCTGGTGTCGAAGAACGAGCAGCATCCGACGTCGGCGTTCTGGGGTCGCTTCCGGAATCTCGGGCACATCGACGATCTCGCCGCGCGCGGTCCGGTCGAGTTCGCGCGGCGGAATCTCTCGTCGCGGCGTCTCGCCACGAACCACTACACCGGCCGTGGCTACTGGGTCTGGGTCATCCCGCACGGCAACGGCGAAACCTCGGTCGGCGTCGTGTGGGATCGCCGTCTCATGGACCTCCACGAGCGCAACGACCGCGAGCAGGCGTTCCGCGACTTCCTCGCCCAGCTCGTTCCTTTCAACGAGCTTCTGCCCGGCTCGGAGCTCCGCACCGAGGACTTCCGCTACTACTCGAATCTGCCCTATGCCACGACGCAGTACATGGGCGACGGCTGGGCGCTGGTGGGCGATGCCGCGGTCTTTCTCGATCCCTACTATTCGCCCGGTCTAGATCACTGTTCGTTCTCGAGCGAAGCGACGGCGGAGATCGTCGCCATGGATCTCGCCGGCGAATCGATCGCCCTCCGGACGAAGGAGCACAACGAGACTTTCGTGCGCTCCTACTGGCGATTCTTCGAGGCGATCTTCAAGGACAAGTACTACTACATGGGCGAGTCCGACCTGCTCTCGGCGGCCTTCCTCCTCGACACGGCGCAGTACTACATCTTCATCGTCATCCCGGCCTACAAATTCCACGGGCGCTTCCACTGGATGCCGGTGCTCGGGCCCAAAGAGGCGTATTTCAACTACAAGTTCATGAAGCTCTACAGCCGCCGCTTCAAGAAGCTCGCGAACCTGCGGCTCGAGATGGGCGAGGCGGGAAAGCGCAACGACGGCCGGCGCGTGAACGCCTACTACGCGCTCGATCTCGCGCCGTTCCGCATGACGGCGCGGGCGCTCAAGCTCTGGCTGTACGCGGAGATCGACGGCGTGCGGCTGCAGCTGAAGCGACTGTTCCGCGGGAAGCCGGCGATGGCACCGGTGACGCCGATGTCGCCAAAGTCTCCGATGTCAGCGCCGGCGGATCCGCTCTAGTCAGGACGCGTCGCCCGTGCAGTTCCTCCCGATAGCGACGGGTGGCCGGACCGAGGGCTCCAGCGGGCGCGGAGCGTCTTATCAGCGAGCACCCGCGGGAAACGGGCCGGACAGGCCCCGTCGCGGCGCAGTGGAGAATGATCGTGCACGCGGGCGAGACAGCCATCCCCCGCGTATCGGCTCAACTACGGCGCACAGGTATCGAACGCATCGATCGACAGGATCGGTGCGAACGACTGGTTCAACGGATTCACTCTCGTGAACACCGCCAGAGGATTCTGCGTGTCCCGCACCGTCAGGTGCGTTTCGACGTTGGTCAGTCCGCCGGCGAAAACCCAGAAGCGGTCGTTGTAGCTGCAGCCGTCGATGACTTTGATCACCAGCTCGACGTTCGCCGCGTCGAAGAACCAGAAATAGCCGGAGTCGGCCGTCAGCGATACAGCTTGTCCGTCTCCGCTCACGCCCTGCGCGGTCGCGTAGTCGATCTTCACTTCGAAGCGGCCCTGTTGCAGGCAGAGAGTCGTCGCGTTCGGGGTGCAGCTGCCTTCGGGCGAGGCAGCGGACACTGCAGGGGACACAAAGCGCGGGGAGGCAGCTTCAGTTGGCGCACCGGTGTCGAGGCGCGCATTGTGTCCCCGACGACCAAACCCGTCGCCAGCGCGCTGCAGGGCTTCGGCTGTCGCAGAGCTCGGCGCCGTCGCGTTGCAGACGTGGAAGTGGCCGCTGTCGAGGATCGGTTGAAAGTCGCGGTTCAGCGGGTTGTCGTAGACCTTCTCTTCGCCGGTCCAGGTGTCGACGACATCGAGATCGACCTGCACGTTGGTGAGGCCGGTGGCGAAGATCCAGAAGTTGTCGAAGCCGGTGAGGCCGCAGGCGTCGATGGCCTTGACGACGATCTCGACATTCGCGTCGTTGAAGAACCAGTAATAGCCGGAGTCGCCGGTGAGCGCGGCCGCATGACCGGAACCGGTAGCGCCGGCCGCGGTGGCGTACGTCGCGCGGACGCGGAAGCGGCCGCCGCGCAGGCAGAGGGTCGTCGAGTCCGCGACGCACGGTTCGACCGGAGTGCCGAGGCGTTGAGCGTAGATCCCGAACGAGCTCCCGTCCTGCCCGAAGCTTGCCCACGCGGCGACGATTCGGCTCGCACCGGAAAGCGCCGCTCCGATCTGATCGCCGGCGGGCGTGCTGTTCAGCGGGAAGTCGAGGACGAGCGGCGTGTTCGTCGAGTCGAAGCGGCTCGTCATCACCTGCTTGTCGCCGGTCGTGAGATTCGTCTCCTGCCAGGCCACCGTGAGCGTGTCGTCCGCATCCACGATCAACGCCGGCGTTTCGTGCCGTCGCGTGGCGTCGCTCTGGACCTGCACTTCCGGGCCGGTCGCGACCGAGCCGGCGAACCTGCGGAACGAAATGACCGGCTGCGGTCCGACCGTCGATCCGAGCTGCTGCAGGGCGCGCTGCCAGGCGACCGCGAAACCGCCACCCGAGAGACCCACCACCGCCGGCGCCGACTGGTCGTAGATCGCGTTCTGCGGCACCGCAATCTCCGCGGAAAGCGGGGCGAGCGTTGCGCTGAACCGCCGCGCGAAGACACCGAAGCCGCTGCCGTCCTGAGCCTCGCTCGACCAGGCCAGAGCCAGTCCGCCTCCGGGCCCGGGCAGAGCCCCGATCGCAGGCTGCAGCTGCTGACCGGAAACGGTGGAATTGGCCAGGATCTCGTTCGTGACTGCGGCTCCCGTCGTCGCCGAGAAACCTCGGGCGTAGATCTCATAGGTGTCACCGCCCGTGCCGAGACCGGCCCAGGCGACGTAGAACGTCGAGCCGAGGGTCGCGATTTTCGGCGAGAGCTGATTGCCGGTGGTGCGGACGTTGACGCGGAATTCGCCTCCCGCAACGACGCCGGTCGCCGCCTCGAGCCGGCGGGCGTAAACACCGTATCCATCGCCGTCCTGGGCCGCGGAGACCCATGCCACCAGATAGAAACCGGCCGGCGACCAGGAGACCGCCGGCGTGATCTGGTCGCCGGCCGTCGTCTCGTTGACCCGCAGCTCGCCCGAGAGCGCGCTGCCGTCGCTCGCGAAGAGTCGGGCGTAGATGCCGCCGCCGCTTCCGTCCTGCCCGGTGCTCTGCCAGACAACGAGGAAGGAACCTGAAGGATCGCTCGCGACGGCGGGAGCGGTCTGTGCACCGGAGGTCGTCGAGTTGACGCGGAACTCCGCACCGACGCGCAAGAGTTGCGCAGTCAGCGACGAGGTCGAGACGCAAGCCAGCAGGCCGAGCAGGCCCAGCTGCACGGCGGAAGAGCGGACGACGGCGGCGCGCAGACTCGCGATTCTCGGCAAAATGGACGCTCCTCTAGTCGATCTTCCTGCCCTGCTCGTCGTACGTGTGCACGCCGCGCCCGGACTTCCGTCCGAGGCGTCCCGCCTGGACGTACTGTCGCATGAGGTTCGACGGCCGGAAGGTTTCTCCCAGTGTCGCGTGCAGATGCTCGAGGATCGACAGCCGGACGTCGAGACCGACGAGGTCGGCCATCTCGAACGGTCCCATCGGATGATTGAGTCCGAGCTTCACCGCCTTGTCGATGTCGGTCGCCGACGCGACGCCCTGCTCGAGCATGCGGAAAGCCTCGTTGCCGATGAGCGCATTGATGCGCGAAGTGGCGAAGCCCGGAACGTCGCGGACGACGACGACTTCCTTGCCCATTTTCTTCCCGATTGCCGAGAGGATCGCGATCGTGCGATCCGTGGTCTCGAGACCGCGTACCAGCTCGAGAAGCCTCATGAGATGCACCGGATTGAAGAAGTGCGTGCCGGCGAAGAGCTCGGGGCGCCCGGTCGCCGAGGCCATCTCGGTGACGGAAAGCGCCGAGGTGTTGGACGCGAAGAGTGTGTCGGCGCGACAGTGGAACGAGGCCGCTCGAAAGAGCTCGATCTTCAGGTCCATCGACTCGGGCGCCGCTTCGATGACGAGATCGGCGTCGGCGACCGCGGCCGCGAGATCGTTCTCGAGCGCCAGACGCTCCTTGGCACCGCTCGCGGCGGGAGCTTCGAGCTTCCCGATCTCGACGCCTTTGTCGAGATTGCGGTGGATGGAGCGTTCCGCAGTGCCGAGTTGTGCCGCGTCGACGTCGTAGAGATTCGTCGTGTACCCGGCGAGCGCGGAGATATGGGCGATTCCGCGCCCCATGGTACCGGCACCGAGCACGGCGATGTGGGTGATCGAAGCGATGTCGTCGTCGAAGTTCGTCGTGGAAGGCATGAGTTTCTCCGTCTCGGAATCAGGATACCGGAATCGGCCGCATGCCCGTCGAGCGTTCGGCCAGGGTCGAAAGCTCGTCGGCGATCGCCAGCGTGTTGCGTGCGGCTTCCGCGGCAAGCTCCTGCAGCTCGGGCGTGATGCACAGCCGTTCGAGCACGCGGCGCCCGAGCTCGTGGTGGTGGATCTCTTCCGGCTGAATGACGTCGCGATAGAGGCGCGCGGTCTCCACGTCGCCCATCTGCTCGCAGAGCTCGATGAACTGCTGGTTGCGCACGCGCGCGATCGCTTCCCGGGCGAACGGTCCGGCGGAGATCCGCTCGACCGTGGTCTTCAGCCCGAGGACATATTGATAGAGCGGGCTGTAGCCGTCGGAAAGCGGATCCTCGGCGGACACGTCGTGCCCGAGCTCGGCGAGACGCTGCGCAATGAGGCGATAGTGCTTCATCTCGTCACCGCACTGCTGCGCGAACGCGCTTTTCGCGTCGAGCTCGGCCGTCGTCGGCATTGAATGCCCGCCGAGCTCGGCCGCCTCGACCTCGCTGCGGAGCGCTGCTTTGAGCAGCACCACGATGTCGACGTTTCCCTGACTCTCGGCTTCGAGTGCCTCGCGCGCTCCGAGACGCGCGAACACGGCTTCCATCTCGGCGACGAGGGCGGCGACGAATTCGTGACTGGTCATGAGGACCTCTCGAGCGGCAAGGGAACGTCTGCCGCCCCTGGCGCGACGGTGAGCACGATCTTGCCGAAGACGGCTCGTGAGGCGAGAAGTTCCTGAGCCGCCGGCGCTTCACGCAGCGGAAACGTGCGATCGACGACAGGTCGCAGCGCGCCGGTATCGAAGTGAGGAAGCAACGTCGCGAGCTCCCGGAGCGACCCCATGGTCGAGCCGAGAATCGAGAGGTTCTTGAAAAAGAGCGCCCGCAGATGGACCTTCGCCTCGAATCCGGACGTCGAGCCGCAGAGCACGACGCGGCCGCCGCGCTTGAGGAGCCTCAGGCTGCGCTCGAACGTCTCGCCACCGACATGGTCGAACACGACGTCGACGCCTTCGCCTCCAGTGGCTTCCCGCACCGCGCGCACGAAGTCCGTGGCGGTGTAGTCGAAGCCCGCGGTGGCGCCGAGCTCTCGCGCCCGCTCGAGTTTCTCCGCGCTGCCCGCGGTGACGAAAATCCGCCGTGCACCGAGAAGGCGGGCGATCTGAATCCCCGCCGTCGTCACGCCGGAGCCCGCGGCGTGGAGAAGGATGTCGTCGTGCGGGGCGAGCTCGGCCCGCGCCGTGAGCATGTGCCAGGCGGTGAGGAAAGCGAGCGGAATGGCGGCAGCTTCGACGTAGGAAAGTCCGCGCGGCATCGGCAGCACGTTGCGACGCGGCACTACGACGTACTCCGCGTAGCCGCCGTCACGATGCTCGCCGAGAAGCCCGTACTCCGGACAGAGGTGATCCTGGCCGGAAACGCAACGGATGCAGATGCCGCAGGAAACGCCAGGTCCGACGATGCACGGGGTTCCGGGCGCGAGGTCCGTCACTCCGGGTCCAAGTCCGGCGACGTCACCGCTCACTTCGCTTCCGGGCACGAGCGGCAAGGGAAAGCGATGTCCCGGAACGCCGTTGCGCAGCCATAGATCGAGATGGTTGAGCGCGCAGGCGCGGACCCGCACGAGGACCTCTCCGGGCCCCGGCGCCGGATCGGGAGCCGCGCGCCATTCCAGCGCTTCCGGGCCGCCGTGACGCGCGATGGAGAAGGCTTGCACGCGCGGAAGTCTATCCTCCGGGAGCGCTCTCTTTCGCCGTAGACTTCGCCCATGCGGACATCAGCCGGACACTGTCGGTGCGGGACTCTTGTGACGATCGGCGGCGTTGTCGCGGGCTTCGTGCTGCTGTGGATTTCGCCGCTCGCAGCCGTGGATGTCGCGGGCCACCGGACGGTCGATCTGCCACTGCTTCTCGACCTGCCCGGAGACCTCGTGCCCGTGCGCTACACGCCCGGTTCGCTCGACCGGGCCGCGTCGGTGCAGAAGCGCTTCGAGCTCCTGACGGACGATTTCGCGCACACCGGGTTCAAAGCGGCGGCGATGGTCATCTATGTGCTCGCGCCGGAAGACTGGGCTGCAGCGCACCTCGGCCGTCCTTTCGGCGAGCCGGTGGCGCTGGGCACCGATGCGCTGGTTCTGCCGGCCTGGGCCGACGCCGAGACCGTGGCCCGCGTCACCGGCTGGCTGGGCGGAGACCTGCCGCTGCCGCAGGGCCTGCCGATTCTCGCGACGCGCGAGGAAGCGGGGGCGCTCGGCGTGAGCGACCTTCTGGCAGAGGTCGAAGCGGCGCGGATGCTGACGACCCGCGCGCACCTCGGCGGCGATCAGCCGTGGATCGCACCGGTGATGGCGCACCTCGTCGCTCGCCTCGCCTGGGATCGTTTCGAGCCCGGCCGGATGCCCGAGATCGCGCGCCTGTTCGACAAGATCGCCGCGCGCGACAGCTCGCCTGCCGGCCATCCGCTCGCGGAGTGGAGCAGCAGCCTCGAGATCCCGCAGCGGATCTATTTCGAAACGCGCTTTCTTCGCGCTGCGGACCTGATTGTGGTGGAGAAAGGAGCGCGCGGCGCGCGCAAGATCCTGGCGAAGGCGATCAAAGGAACCGCACCGCTCACCGAGGCGATGCTGGTGAAGGAGGTTCCGGCGCTCGGCGAGTGGCTGGTGACGAGCTTCGGGCCGGGCCTCAACCCGGCTTCAGCACCATGAGGACCGTGATGATCACCAGTCCGAGCGCGTTCAGATCCGCGGCGATGCGCGGCGCCTTGAGCGCGCCGAGGCGCAGGAGCTCCGCGGTCGGCTGACCTGCAGCGACCGACGCTTCCGTTGCGGCGAGCATCCGGCGAAGCGTCGGTTTGAGGTAGAGAATCCCGTTCGCGAGAAGAAGCGCCCAGAGCGCGATCGAGAGCCTGACCCAGAGCGGCCGGAACCCCCAGCCGTACGGATGCAGCAGGCCGATCCCCAGAACGCCGACCAGAATTCCGCCGGGTATATTGAAGACCTGCGCGAGCCGGGCGGCGATCCTCAAGGAGAGAAGGCGCTCAGGAAGCGACGTCGCCTTGCGACCTTGCGCCCGAACGACCTTGCCGGCGAAGACACCGGCGGCGAGCCAGAACGCCGCGAGGATGTGGAGCAGGAGCATCAGACTGATCGCCGTCGGGCCCATGATTCTCTCCAGAGGTTGGGAAGACCAGGAAACTTTAGCATCGGCTCTCCCTCGATCTCTCCGAGGGTAGGGCGGCGCACAACCCATCACTGGGGGCGGACCTCCGCGCATGCGCTAGATTGAGAAGATGCGCCGCGCCGACCGCCTGTTCTCGCTCCTCCTCGAGCTGCGACGAAGTCGCGTCGTGACAGCTCGCCGTCTCGCCGAGCGGCTCGAGGTCTCCGAGCGCACGGTCTATCGCGACGTCGCCGATCTCCAGGGTTCAGGTATTCCGATCACCGGCGAGGCCGGCGTCGGCTATCAGTTGAGAGGATTCGATCTGCCGCCGCTCATGTTCGATCGCGAAGAGGTCGAGGCGATGGTGCTCGGCGCACGCGTCGTCGAAGCCTGGGGCGACGGTGCGCTGGCCGCTGCGGCGACGTCGGCCGTCGCGAAGATCGAAGCCGCGCTGCCGCGGAACCGCGCCCATCTCGTCGAAGAGACGCGCCTCTACGTTCCGCAGTACGGCGAGCGCCGCGCCGACCGGCTGCCGCTCCATCGCCTGCGAACCGCGATCCGCGAGCGGCGGAAAGTGCGAATCGACTACGCCGACCGAGAGCAGCGCGAGAGCTCACGGGCCGTGCGCCCGCTCGCTCTCGCTTTCCATCCGCCGGTCTGGCTGCTCATCAGCTGGTGCGAGCTGCGCAACGGTTTCCGCAATTTCCGGCTCGATCGCATTGCCGGTTGCGAAGCGACCGCGGACGGCTTCGTCGACGAGCCGGGCCGGACGCTCGCCGACTTTCTGCTGCTGATGGAAAACGAAGGCGCCCTGCCTCAGTCCATGTAAGGCATCGCCGGCACCTTGCCGGCGAGACGGGCGTAGACGGCGAGCGCTCCGCGATGGTGACCGCAGTGATCAACGATCGCGTCGACCACGTGGTAGCGGCGCCGTGTGCCGAGGATCGGATTGTCCGCCATGCTGCCCCCGAGCTCGACGTCGTTCGATGCCGCGACGCGGCTGCGCAGTCGCTCCCAGGCGTTGCTCATCCACAGACGGGCCTCGTCGAGCGAGGTGACCTGGGTCGTCGCCGCCGTCGCGGTTTCGAAGTCCATGTCCCAGTGGTCGTCGAAAGCACCTTCGCGGAACCAGTCGAGCGTCTGCGCAGCGTGGGCCACCTGCTGCGCCACCGTCATCGTGTCGGGTGTGGCGCGGAAATTCGAGTCCTTCTCGTCCAGGCAGCGCGTCGTGCGGTCGAAATAGGTGCGGGTGTCGTCGATCTGCTGCAGGGCTTCGTTCGTCAGGCTCATGGTCGCTTCTCCTCTGCGGAGAGTCTGTCGCGCTCCTCCTGACAGCGTGGTGTCAGGAGAGTTCGAAGGCCGGAGCCTTTTCTGCGGGCGATTCGGCGCGGTCGATCGACCGCGTCAAAGCGACGCCGGCGCCTTGAGCAGCAGGACGGGGATGTCGACCGTGTGCCGCACCTTGTTGGCCGTCGACCCGTAAACGAGGTCGGCGAGGAAGCGGTGCCCGTGGGTGCTCATGGCGATGAGGTCGACGCCGGAACGCTCCGCGAGCTTGACGATCTCGTCGGCGGGTTCGCCCCAGAGGAGCTCGGTCTCGGCCGTCACTCCGGCGGCGGCGAAGCGCGCGCGGACCTCTTCGAGATAGGCGCGGTCGGTCCGCATCTCCGCCGATTCGGCGAGATTCAGGCGCTCGCGGTGGCGCGCCATCCAGCCGTCAGCGACGTGAACGAGTAGAAGTGCGCTGCCGAGCCGCCTGGCCAGCGGTTCGATGTGTCGCAGGATTGCTTCGTCGGTGCGGCTGTTCTCGAGCGTGACCAGGATCTTCTCGTACACGGTCTTTCCCTCCTCAGGCCCGGCCCGCCGCGCGACGGCGCGCGCGAGGACCGTAGATCAGTCGCACCCAGAGTGTAAATGCCAGCCCGGCGCCGACGAGGAGCGCCATCCAGCGGGTACCGATCGTCTGCCAGAGGAGCGCGATGTTGAGAGCGGCGATGAGTGTGCAGATCAGGTATCCGAGAAGCTTCACCGGCGTCGTGTTGGCGAACTCTCCCATGAGCTTCCGGCTCGACGTGAAGTGGAGCAGGGGGAAGATCGCGAACGAGAGCTGCATCGACAGCACGACCTGCGAGAAGACGAGAAGCGCGACGGTGTCCTTGCCGCCCGAGCGCGCGATGAGGAAGATCGCCGGCACGATCGCGAGGAGTCGCGTGATCAATCGTCGCAGCCAGGGCCGGATGCGGATTTCGAGGAAACCCTCCATGACGATCTGGCCGGCGAGCGTGCCGGTGATCGTCGACGACTGGCCGGAGGCGAGAAGCGCCACCGCGAAGGCGGTCGAGGCGATCGGCGCCCCGAGGATCGGCGCGAGCAGGCGATGCGCCTCCTGGAGCTCCGCGACCTCGTGCTGGCCGGTGCGGAAGAAGACCGCCGCCGCGACGATGAGGATCGCCGCATTGACGAAGAACGCCGCGCCGAGCGCGATCACCGTGTCGGTGATGTTGTAGCGCACCGCCTGGCGCTTGTCTGGAATCGTGGGCCCGATGTCGCGCGTCTGCACCAGCGCGGTATGAAGGTAGAGATTGTGCGGCATCACCGTTGCCCCGAGGATGCCGAGAGCGATGTAGAACGCCTCCTTGCCCGGCAGCGTCGGCACGAACATGCCGATCGCGACGCCGCCCCAGTCGGGCTGGGCGAGAAAGATCTGCAGCGCGAAGCAGAGCGCGACGGTCGAGACCAGCGTGAGGACGATCGCTTCGATCTTGCGGAAGCCGAAGTGCATCGCGCCGAGGAGAAGCATCACGTCGAGGCCGGTGATGAGCACGCCCCAGACGAGCGGCATGCCGAAGAGGAGATTGAGCGCCACCGCCGAACCCACGACCTCCGCGAGATCGCAGGCGATGATGGCGATCTCGCACAGCAGCCAGAGGACGACCGAAACCGGTTTCGAATAGTGCTCGCGGCAGGCCTGTGCGAGGTCGCGCCCGGTGACCACGCCGAGCTTCACGCACAGCGACTGCAGGTACATCGCCATCAGGTTCGAAAGCAGAATGACCCAGATGAGCGCGTAGCCGAACTTCGCGCCACCGGCGAGATCGGTCGCCCAGTTTCCCGGATCCATGTATCCGACGCTGACGAGATAGCCCGGACCGGCGAAGGCGAGGAATCGTCGCCACCAGGTGCGATGCATCTGCAGCGGCACGCTGCCGTGCACTTCAGGCAGCGACCGGCCGAGGCCGCGTTCCGCAGCGCTTTTTTCGGAGGAGGAGGGCGAGAGGTTCATGAGCTGGGCTCGAGAGTTCGCGAGAGTTCGATTACATTGTGCTCAAATGTTTGAGCGCTCAAAATTCTGTCTTGTAGAACCCCATCCTGTCAAGCATGGCCCGTCACACCTTTCGCACCCTCACCGGGCTAGAGTTCGCGCGTGGCGACGTCGACGGTCGAGGACTACCTGAAGGCGATCCTGCTCGAACAGGAGCGCGACGCGGAAGTTCCGGTCGCAACCGGGCGGCTGGCGACGGTGCTGCGCGTCACCCCGGGGACAGTCACCGCCATGCTCAAGACGCTCGGGGACAGCGGTCTCGTCGCCTACGAGCCCTACGGTGGCGCGCGCCTCACTGCGCCGGGCCGGCAGCTCGCGCTGCACGTCCTCCGCCGCCATCGTCTCGTCGAGCTCTTCCTGGTTCAGGTCGTCGGGCTCGACTGGAGCGAAGTGCACGAGGAGGCGGAGCGCCTCGAGCACGCGGTGTCGGAGAGACTGATCGAGCGCATGGACGAGATGCTCGGCCGACCCGCGGTCGACCCGCACGGCGATCCGATTCCGTCGGCGAATCTCAAAGTGAAGACGCTCGACTACTCGACGCTCGCGGAGGCCGAAGTCGGCGTGCGCTACCGTGTCGCCCGCATCGCCGATCAGGCGCCGGAGTTCCTGCGGCTGGTGGAGAAGGTGGGGCTTCGGCCGGGAAAGAAAGTCCGCCTCGCCGCCCGCGACGGAGCCGCCGACACCCTCGAAGTCGAGCTCGACCGCGGCCGCCGCGCCAGCCTCGGCCTCCGCGCCGCCGAGAAAATCTTCGTCGAGAGGGTTTAAACAACTGCCGGACAGGATTTCTGCGGCTTCGGCTAGCATGGCGGGCGATGGGCCAGGGATCTTCGGCTTCGCTGCAGGCGGTCTTCGAGCGCGCGGAGGGCGGCGACGGGGAGGCGCGGGAGGCGCTCTTCGCTCTGCTCTATGACGAGCTTCACCGGCTCGCGCACTCCCATGTCGCGCGCGCCCGCGGCGCGATGACCTGGAACACGACGACGCTTCTCCACGAGGCCTACCTGGGCTTCGCGCGCCGGGAGGGGCTCCAGTTCCCCGACGAGAACCGGTTCCTCGGTTACGCCGCGCGCGCCATGCGCGGGCTCGTCATCGATGCGATCCGGTTGCGGGACACGGAGAAACGCGGTGGGGAGCTGACCTTCGTTCCGGTGGCCGAGGCGATGGTGGCGTCGGTGGGCTCGCCGGAAGAGGTCGAACGCCTGGGCGACGCTCTCGCCGATCTCGCGCGGCTCGAGCCGGCGCTCGCCGAGCTCGTCGATCTCTCGTTCTTCTGCGGCTTCACGTTCGCCGATGTCGCGGCGATGCGCGGCGTCACCGAGCGGACCGTCCAGCGCGACTGGGCGAAGGCGCGGCTGCTCCTCCACGGCGCACTCGACAGAACTTAAGCGGAGGGCCTGCCCGCGGAGACAGGAGTCGCCGCCTGGCGCTCGGCGCGCCGCGTCTCCGGCGCTTCCGCGCCCACCGCATCGCGCAGATTCTCGATCGCGCGCGCGAATCCGGCGCGGGCGGCGATGAGGTCGCCAGCGGCAGCGGCAGCGCGCGCCACTTCGAGCTCGGCGAGACCGAGCTCTCGTGAATGCGCGAAGCCGCCGAGCGCGGCGCGAGCCATTTCGAGAGCGCGCGTCGCATCGACGGCGGCTTTGGGGCCGTTCCCGAGATCGTTCTCGGCTCGCGCCGAAAGCAGTAGCGCCTGCAGCAGGTCTCGAGCCGGTTGCCTCTCCTTCTCGAGGAGCGCGAATGCGCGCCGGGCGGCGGCGAGCGCGGCGACGGCGTCGCGGTCCGCTGTCGCCCGGGCGCGGAAGAGCTCGCGGATGCCGGCGAGCCCGGCGGGCGGAGAAGGGATCGCCGCGAAAGCGCGGTCCATCTCGGCGAGCGCCCGTTCGGACTCGTCGAACCGACCCGCCTGGGCGAGGACGCGGGCCAGCATGCAGTAGCTCCAGAACGGAACCTGCGATCCCATCGTTCCGGAACCGTTGCGGATCGCTTCGGCGGCGGTGGCGACCGCCTCCTCGTGTCTTCCGGCGTAGGACAGCAGGTTGGCTCGGGCCGAGAGCTTGTAGGGCGAGACCGGCCCGCCGCCGAATTCCCGGGAGACGGCGACCACGGTGTCGGATTCGGCGAGCGCGCGCTGGATCTGTCCGGCACTGGCGAGTGCCACCGTCCAGTTGTGACGAGCGGTCGCGGCAAGCCGGGTGCGGGTTCGTCGTTCTGCGGCGAGGACCGCGAAGAGTCTCTCGAAAGTCCGGTTGGCCGCCTCGAATCGGCCCAGGTTGCCCTGGGCGAGCCCGAGCGTGTTGAGCGCTTCGGCGCCGCGGCCGGACGGGCCCGGGCGCTGGGCTTCGAAGCTCAGCGACTCCTCGGCGGCGGAGATCGCGCGCTCGAACTGGCCGCTCCAGCTGGCAACGATCGCCTCGTCGAGGCGGCACCGGGCGAGCTCGGCGGCGGCAGCGGAGGGATCCTGGGTGTCGAGCTCGACCCTGGCCTGAGCGAGAAGAGCCTGTGCCCGACCGGGGTCTTCATCGGTCACGGCCATCGCGAGCTCACAATCCGCCACGGCGCGCAATCGCCGGTCGGAGGTCTTGTCGGCGAGCTCGTGGGCAAGCGTCAGGACCCGTCGCCAGGGCGGGTAATCGGAAACCTCGTAGTACCGGCTCGAAAGCAGAACGAGCATGTGGGCCTGAAGCTCCGGATTGTCCGCGAAGCGTCCTTCGATCATCGCCTCCGCCCGCGCGAGGAGATCCGACTTCGAGATGGGTTGTCCGTCGGGATTGGCCTCGGAGATCAGGAATCCGGAGAGGTCGTTGGTGATTTCGGCCCGGCGCAGCTCCTCGAGCGCGCGGTCGCGTTCGGCAGCCGAAGCGCGCGCCTGCCGCCAGCTGATGGCCGTCGCCGACAGGAGGGCGATGACGACCAGGGCCGCCGCGCCGACCTCGACGCGGTGGCGCGCGACGAGTTTGCGCAGCCGATAGCCGACGCTGTCGGGTCGAGCTCGCACGGGGAGATTCTGCAGATGCCGCCGCAGATCGTCGGCGAGGGCTGCGACGGTCGGGTAGCGCTCAGCGACCGGTCGCTTCAGCGCCTTGTCCACGATGGTGTCGAGATCGCCAGTGAGCGCGCGGACGAGCCGCTCCGGCGTCGTCGATCGTGCCTCGCAGGGCGAAGGAGTCCCGGAGGCACGGGCGGCGCCGGACTTTGTGGAGCTCCGTCGGACGCGCTCGCTCATGCGCATCGTTTCGCCGGCGGTGATGGCACGCACGAGCTCCGCCGGTGAGCTGTCGGCACGGAGCTGCGGATGCTCGCCGGTCAGCAGCTCGTAGAGCAGCACGCCGAGCGCGTAGACGTCGGTGGCGGTGGTGATCGCGCCGCCTTCGAGTTGCTCGGGCGCGGCGTACTCGGGGGTGAGTGCGCCGCCGCCGGTGACCGTGCGGCCGACCGCAACGCCGGAAGCCTGGTCGACGAGCGTCGCAATTCCGAAGTCGAGCAGCTTCGTTCTTCCGGTCCGGTCGACGAGGATGTTCGACGGCTTGAGATCGCGATGCACGACAAGGTTGGAATGCGCATAGGCGACCGCATCGGTGATCTGGAGAAAGAGCTCGAGGCGGGCGCGCACCGGGAGCCGATGCAGATCGGCGTAGCGGTCGATCCGGAGGCCGTCGACGAGCTCGAGGACGAGGAACGGTTGCCCGGCTGTCGACACGCCGGCGTCGAAGAGACGCGCGATGCCGGCGTGGGAGAGGCGAGAAAGAATCGAACCCTCACTGCGGAAGCGCTCCGATCCGCGTTCCTCGAAAAGTGACGGATGGAGAAGCTTCACGGCGACGTCGCCTTCGAAACGGCCGTCGTTGC
>JBDTQG010000069.1:0-18280 GCA_039932315.1 Thermoanaerobaculia bacterium | reverse complement strand
CCCGGGATGGACTCACCTGCGACGATGCGGAACGGGCTGGCCGCCCAGCCCAACATGTCCTCCGGAGCGCTGCCCGTGGTTCATGCCCCAAGGGGGCTGCCGAGGTCGCGCTGGCGACTCCTGTTCCCCGAGGGGAGAGGGGATTCGCTACTGGCGGACGGGGGCGGCGGCGGTGACGTCGGGCTTCTTCGCGAGCTTGCTGCGCTCGCCGAGCATCGCCTCAGCCTGCGGGAAGAGCTTCATCGCCGCCTGGATCTGCGCGTCGCCTTCGCTCTGCACCTGGTGCGACGCTTCGATGCCGAACCGGGAGGCGAAGATCTCGGCGCGGATCTGGCGCAGCGCGAAAGTGCGCTCCGGTTCCGCGGTGAATCCCTTCTCGAGCTCGGCAGCTGTGTCGATCTTCTGGCCCACGACCCAGGTGCGGAACTCGTCGAGCACCGCGGGTTCGGGGCGCCAGTCGCGCGTGATCTCCGGATGGCGGCGGGCGAAATCGACGCCGAAGCCGAAGAATGCCGACCGACCGATCAGGAACTGGAGGAAAGGCGCCACTTCCGCCGGCTGGACGTCGACGTCGGGAGTGATTCCGCCGCCGCCGTAGACCTTGCGCCCGAGGTCGGTCGCGTAGGCCTGCGATGCGGGAGGCGCGATCTTGGTGTGCGCCGCGTCGTCGCCCGGCTCGAGGCCGTTGCGGGTGTAGTAGTCGAAATAGGAGCTGTAGTCCCGCTGGATGAGGCGTCCCGACGGGGTGTAGTACTTCGCTGTGGTGAGCGCGAGACCGGCGCCGTAGGAGAGCGAATAGACCGTCTGCACGAGCCCCTTGCCCCATGTCGGAGTGCCGACGACGAGCCCGATGTCGTGGTCCTGGATGCCCCCGGAAAGGATCTCGGCGGCCGAAGCCGTGCCACTGTTGACCAGAACGATGACCGGCTCGGCGATCGGTGCGTGCGAGCCGTCGGCCGAATATGCCTGGCCGGAGTCGCGGGTGCGGCCGCGCGTTTCGACGATCGTCGAACCCTCCGGCAGGAACTGGTCGGCGACGTCGACCGCCTGATCGAGGAGGCCCCCGCCGTTGTTGCGCAGATCGAGGAGCAGGCGCTGCATGCCTTCGCCCTTGAGCTTGGCGAGCGCGCGCTGGACCTCGTCTCCGGTCGAGCGGGTGAAATCGCTGATCGACATGTAGCCGGTGCCCGGCGCGATCATGTAGGCGTAACGCACCGTGGTCTGCGGAATCTCCGCTCGCGTGACGGTGAGGTCGAGCGGCTCGTCGAGTCCGGCGCGCAGGATCGTGATGTGGACCTGCGTCCCCTTCGGTCCCTTGAGACGCGAGACCGCTTCATCGATCGAGAGCTTGTCGGTCGACTCCTCTTCGATCCGCTGAATGACGTCGCCGGCGCGGATTCCCAGGCGCGACGCCGGCGTTCCATCGATCGGGGAAATGACCGTGAGACGGCCGTTCCGCAAACCGACGAGGATTCCGAGTCCGAAGAACGTCGCCTGCTGCTTCTCGCGCATCGACGAATAGGCGGTCGGCGGCAGAAAGTTCGTGTGGGGATCGAGCGTCCGCAGCATCCCGTGGATCGAGGAGTAGACCAGGTCGCGGAAGTGCACTTCGCCGCCGTAGCGGGCGCGTGCGGCCTGCAGGAGCTCGGTGTACAGCTTCAGGTCGCCCTTGGCATCTTCGCCGAGAGCGAGCAACCGGTTTCCGGCGAGTCCGCCGGCAAGGGTCGCGAGGACGAAGAGGAAAATCGCGGCGAGTCGCCACGGTCGACGCATCGTTGGAGCTTAACATGCGTGAAAGCGGGCAGGAGTGCTGCGATGCGCTCGGATCGCCTTGACACCGGGCGCGCTCGAAGCCGATGATTGCCGGCACTCCCCGCCATGTTCGGTCCCCTCGGATTTCCTGAAATGCTTTTCATCATCGTGCTGGCGCTGCTCATTTTCGGTCCCAAGAGGTTGCCCGAAGTCGGCCGGACGATCGGCAAGGGGATGGCACAGTTCCGGCGCGCGACGACCGATCTCAAGCGGACGATCGAAAACGAGATCGCCCTCGAAGAGAAGCCCGCTCCCCGGCCTTCCCGGCCGGCGCCGACTCCCGGAAGGTCGATCCTCGCGGCGCCCGTAGCCCGCGAGACCGAAGCATCGGAGCGATTGGAGCCAGCGGAGCGAGCGGAGCCAGTTGAGCGAGTGGAGCCAGTGGAGCCAGAGGCGTCAGCGGAGCCATTGCGGTTGACGGCGGTCGTCGTGCCGGAGACCTCGGACGCACCCGCCACGGTCCCTCCGCCCGAGGCCGCATCGGCCGGACCCGCGCCGGGCGCGGATAAGAACCAGGCCTGCTGAGCTCCGGATGGCCGACAGTCCTGCCGCAAGCGGAGAGACTCTGCCCGCCGACGAGTTGGCCCGCATGTCGCTGCTCGACCACCTGGAGGACCTGCGCAAGCGCCTTCTGCGGTCGATCGGCGCGCTGCTCGCCGCGATGTTCGCCTGTTTCAACTGGGCGCCAGAGATCTGCCGCTTCTTCGCCAAACCGATCTACGACCTGAAGCTCCTGCCGCCGGGACAGAAGCTCGCGTTCCTCGGCGTCACGGATCCGTTCCTGCTTTACTTCAAGGCCTCGCTCCTGGCCGGAACGTTCATTGCGGCGCCGGTCATCCTCTATCAGGTGTGGGCTTTCATTTCGCCGGGTCTGTACAAGAAGGAGCGGCGCTGGGCGGCCCCTTTCGTATTTCTCGGCTGGGCGTTCTTCGTCGCCGGTGGAGTTTTCGCCTACCTCGTGGCGTTTCCTTTCGCCGTCCAGTTTCTGCTCGAGATGGGAAAGGACTTCACGCCGGTCATCACGGCGGAGAAGTACTACGGCCTGCTGATCACGATCATGCTCGGTCTGGGTCTGATGTTCGAACTGCCGATCATCATTGTTCTGCTGGCGAAAATCGGACTTGTGACGCCGCGCTTCCTGATGCGCCATTTCCGCTGGGCGGTGCTGATCATCTTCGTCGTTTCGGCGATCATCACCCCGACTTCCGATGTGGTGAACCTGTGCATTTTCGCGGTGCCTTCGATCGCTCTGTACCTTCTCGGGACCGGAGCGGCCTGGCTCGTGACGCGCAAGCCGCGTGACGCCTGACGCGCCAGGCGGCCCGGCGATGGTGCTGGATCCTCCGCTCGACCGGCCGTCAGGTCGGCTGCTGGATCCTCCGCTCGAACCTCCGCAGAGCGGGATTTCCGCTTCGCCAGAACTGAAGCTCACTCCCGGAGAGATCACCCTCGGTCTGTTTCTGGTGACCGTTGCGGTGACCGTGCGATTCTTCGCCCTCTTTCAGCAGATTCCGATGCTCGACGAGTGGCATGCGCTGGTGCGCACGGCGCAGTACGGTTTTCGCGCCATTGCCAGCTCGCTGGGGGTCAACGATCACTCCATTCCCTGGACGCTCTATCTCGAGCTCGTGGATCGCACGGTCGGAATCAACGAGTACTGGTTCTTCGCTCCCGGAGCGATCGCCTCGCTGGCTTTCGCCCTGGCGCTTCCACTCGCCTTGAGACGCGAGATCGGCACCGGCGTTGCCTGGTTCTGGGCGGCACTCCTCGCATCGTCGCCGACACTCATCTACTACGCTCGCGAGGCGCGACCTTACGGGTTCACCGCGCTCCTGGCTCCGCTGGCGGTCGTCCTTTGGCAGCGCGCGACCACCGCAGCCGGAACACGTCGGGACGGGATCGGCTTCGTCGCTGCGACGGCCCTCGTCGGCTGGTCGCTGGCGCCGCATCTGCCCTTCATTCTGGCGCCGGTGGCCGTCGTCGTGTTCTGGAGCTCGCCCGGACGAGCTCCCTTCCGCAGCCGTTTGCTCCTGGCGCTCACCGCTGGTTGCACGCTGCTCCTTCTCCTCGGACCGCCGGTATTCCTCGACGCGAAGTCGGTCGGATTTCGCGTCGGCATGGCGGTGAAGCAGGGCTGGTCTCTCACCGGGCTGGTGCCGTTGCGGCTTTTCAGTATGCAGTCGATCTGGCCGCCGATCGCGATGCTGGGAATCGCCTGGCTCGGAACGCGCCAATGGGCTCGGGCGCGACGCGGCGAGGGTCCAGGCCCCGGGATGCGACCCGGAACAATCTCACTCCTGGGGATCGCGGCCACGGCGCAGATCGCCGCCGTCGCGCTGGTGCGGCCCTACGGCACCGACTCAGAAATCGTCTTCGCACGCTATGTGTTGCCGGTTCTCCCGGTGCTGCTTCTCGCCGTGGCCCAGGGTCTGACGTGGCTCGCTGGAAGATCGGTCGACCGGCGCTTCGTGACCGGAACGATCTGTTCGGCGGTCGTCGCCGTGCAGCTCGTTTGCAGCCCCTTGCCGACGATTTTCCGGATACCGAACAACTTCGGTGATTACTCCCGGGGTGCACAGCCGCCGCCGAGAGTTTTCTTTCTCGAACCGCAGCTCGAAGGGCGCATTTCGAATCAGGTGCTGAGCGCCTTCTATCGTCAGCGGCGGCTCGAGCCCCACGGCAGCAGCGCGATCATCGAAGCTCCCTATACCGGTTTCGTCTCCCTGCCGTACCGCGAATTTCAGGTGCATCACCGGCAGATCGTCATCGGCGGTCTCCTCCCGCCCGACTGTGAGCCCAGCCGCTATGTCGGCGATGGGCTTCTCCCGACGACCGTCCGGAACTTTCGCTACCTCGTCGACCTGACGGATCGCGAAGCCGTGCGCCGGAAGAAGGCGGACTGGCTGGTTCTGCACCGTTCGCCACGCTCCAATCCGCGTTTCCCGCGTGTCGAGGACGATGTTCAGGGATTCGACTTCGAAAAGTGCGCCGCCTTTCTCGAGGCGCTCTACGGGAAGCCGATCGTCGACAAGAAGACCGGGCTCATTTTCGACCTCCGCAGCGCCGCGAAAGGCTGAGCCCGTCTTCGGTTCGCCGCGAGGTGATCCGAAGACTTCAGTCGGAGCCGGCGCCCGGGCGGCGACGCCAGCGGCGATGCAGCCAGACCCACTGTTCGGGAAACTTCCGGATCTGATTCTCGATGGCGCGCGTCATGAGAGCTGTCGCGGCGAGCGGATCCGCGGGCAGGGTGAGCTCGGGATGGATCTCCGCCTGATGGCTTCCGTCCGCCTGGCGGGCGATGAAAGTCGGCAGCACCGCGGCGTTGAAGCGCAGAGCGAGCTCGGCGGCGCCGACGGGAGTCCAGGCGGAGCGGCCGAAGAAGTCGACGAACACCCCGTCGACCTTGGTGTCCTGATCGATCAGCATGCCGAGCGCGCCGGCGCCACGCAGCGCTCCGAGAAGAGCGCGCGCCGCGCCGCTGGTTCCGCGGACGATCGTTCTCGTTCCGAAACGCGCCCGCAGATCGAGCAACATCGTCTGCAGCCCGGGCTCCTCGAGCTCGCGCGCGACGACGAGCATTCCGAGTCCTCGAACGTTCAGTGCCGCAGCGAGAAGCTCCCAGTTTCCGCAGTGCCCCGTGACGATGACGGTCGGTCTCCCCCCGGCGCGCGCCTTCTCGACGTGTTCCCAGCCGGTGAGAGTGACGTGGCGCGGGATCTCATCGGCATCGCGATGCCGAAGGTAGAGACACTCGCCCAGCAGCTCGCCGAGATGCGCAAAGACGTTTCGGGCGAGCGCCGTGCGCTCCGGCGGCCGCAGCTCGGGAAAGGCGATGCTCAGGTGGTCGAGAGTGCGGCGACGATCGCGCCGGGAGAGGTGCCAGCCGAGTTTTCCGATCGCGCGGCCCAGGCGCTGGGATCGCGACCAGTCGAGGCGGGCGAAAAAGAGATCGAGCAGGTGGCCGAGTCCCTTGAGACTTCGCGACCGAAAGGCACGCTCGCGGGAGCGTTTGCGCGTCGGCGTCGAGTCGCGCCCGGGGCGTTCAGGCATCCGGGCGAGCGCCGGCGATGTAGCGGGCGACGATCGCATTCCAGCTGCCACGGGCGACGAGGATCCGCTCCGCCAGCTCGCGCACCGCACCGCGCCCGCCGCCGGCGGTGGTCACGTAGTCGACGCGCTGGCGGACTTCATCGACGGCGTCCGCCGGCGCGGAGGAAAGTCCGCACGCCGCGAGGACCGCGAGGTCCAGCAGGTCGTCGGCAAGATAGGCGACGGCGCTCGCCTCCAGCCTGTGACGCTCGAGAAAGGCGCGAAAGGAGGCGAGCTTGTTCTCCTCACCCTGGAGCAGCTCCGTGAGTCCGAGGTCGCGGGCGCGCTTCTCGACGATGAGGCTCTTGCGTGCGGAGAGGATGCCGACCTGGATTCCCGAAGCCTGCAGGAGTTTGATCCCCAGTCCGTCACGGACGTCGAAGACCTTGACGCTTTCTCCTTCGTCATCGAACCACAGCCGCCCGTCCGTGAGGACGCCGTCGACATCGAGGAGCAGCCACTGCAGCGCCCGAGCGCGTGGCGTCAGTCGGGCAGGCCAGCGCTCGTGCATCGACGGAGGAGAAGGCGGCGCGGTGTCGTCAGTCGTCATCGGCCTGGTCTTAGAAGAGCTCGAGGCCCCAGAGGTCGTGGAGATGGACGATGCCTTCGAGCCTGCCGGAGGCATCGCAGACGAAGAGAGACGTGATGCGGTTCTGCTCCATCCGCTGCAGGGCTGCGGGCGCGAGCTCATCGCCGTCGATCGTGCGCGCGCCAGGGCGCATGCAGTCGCCGGCCGTGCGGCGCAGGATCTGTTCGTCCTTCTCGAGCAGGCGCCGGAGGTCGCCGTCGGAGATGACGCCGACGAGCCGGCCGTCGGCGTCGGTCACCGCCGTGATGCCGAGACCCTTCTTCGACATCTCGTAGATCGCGTCGCGCATCGAAGCGCTGGTGAGGACCGCGGGCAGGCGCTCGCCGGAGTGCATCACTTCGCGAACCCGGAGGAGTTGCTTGCCCAACTGGCCGCCGGGATGAAAACGCGCGAAGTCTTCGGGTGTGAAACCGCGGGCCTCGAGAAGCGCCATTGCCAATGCATCGCCGAGCGCGAGCGTCGCGGTGGTCGATGCCGTCGGAGCGAGGTTGAGCGGGCACGCCTCCTTGTCGATCGTCACCGGCAGATGGATCTCCGCGGCGCGGGCGATCGGCGATGCAGGGTTGCCGGTCATCGCGATGAGCGGCACTCCGAGCCGTTTCAGGATTTCGACCAGACGCATCAGCTCCTCGGTCGTCCCGGAATACGACGCGGCGAGAACGATGTCGCCTTCGACGATCATTCCCAGATCGCCGTGAATCGCCTCGGCGGGATGCAGGAAGAAAGAAGGCGTTCCGGTCGAGGCCAGGGTCGCGGCGATCTTCTGCATGACGATGCCGCTCTTGCCCATTCCCGAACAGACGACCCGGCCGCGCGCGGTACGCAGCCGTTCGACGGCGCGATCGAAGGTCTCGTCGAGTTGCGCGACCAGCCCCGCGACCGCCGCAGCTTCGATCTCCAGAACCTGTTGCGCCACTTCGCGCGGCGAGCGCCGGGCGGTCATGAGGCGACCGCCGCGCGCACGCGCTGCAGCGATACGAGCAGCGCCTCGGCGCGATCGGGCGGAAGTTGTGTCTCCCGGTCCGAAAGTGCCCGTTCCGGATCCGGATGGACTTCGAGAAAGAGGCCGTCGGCGCCTGCCGCCACCGCGGCGCGGGCGAGCGGTTCGGCGAACTCCCGCTGACCGCCGGTGCCTTCTCTCGCCGCCCCGGGCAGCTGCAGCGAGTGGGTGACGTCGTAGATGACCGGAATGCCTTCGCGCTGCATCCAGCTGAAAGCGCGCATGTCGACGACGAGGTTGTGGTAGCCGAACGAGGCCCCGCGCTCGGTGACCGTGACGCGCTCGTTGCCGGCAGCACGGATCTTGTCGACGACGCGCCGCATGTCGTCGGGCGCCATGAACTGACCTTTCTTCACGTTCACGGCGCGGCCGGTCGCTGCTGCCGCGAGCAGGAGATCCGTCTGACGGCAGAGAAAGGCCGGAATCTGCAGGACGTCGACGATTTCCGCCGCCGCCGCGCACTGCGCCGGCTCGTGCACATCGGTGAGGAGCGGCAATCCCGTGCGCTGCCGGACTTCGCCGAGAATCCGCAATCCCTCGACGAGACCCGGTCCCCGGAATGCCGTTCCGGAGCTCCGATTCGCCTTGTCGAACGACGCCTTGAACACCAGGGCGAGGCCCAGCCGGCGGCCGATCGCCGCAACGAGATCCGCCGCCGCGAACGTCGTCTCCGCGCTCTCGATCACGCACGGACCGGCGATGACCGGAAAGCCGGCCCCGGCGCTGCCGGCGCCGCCCACCCCGATCCGGATGCCCGGCGCGAGCTCCATTGCGGCCCGGTTCACGCCAGCTGGCTCTCGCGCGCCGAAGCGGCCTGCGGGCGCGCCGCCCCCTGCCGCTTCTGCTGCTCGGCGAGCGCCGCCGCGATGTACGAGACGAAGAGCGGATGCGGCTCCGTCGGCTTCGACTTGTACTCGGGATGGAACTGACAGCCGAGATACCAGGGGTGTCCGGGCAGCTCGACCATCTCGATGAATTTGCCGTCCGGGCTGCGTCCCGAGACGACCAGACCGTGCTCCTGCAGAGTCGCCAGGAACTTGTGATTCACCTCGTAGCGATGCCGGTGACGTTCGGAGACGGAGTCCGTGCCGTAGATCGCGCGCGCGAGAGAACCTTCCTTCAGATCGCAGGGATAGGCGCCGAGGCGCATCGTGCCGCCCATCTCTTCGACGCCGAGCAGGTCGCGGAGCTTGAAGATGACCGGCTGGGCGGTGTCGGTGTCGAACTCGGTCGACGTCGCATCCTTGATGCCGCACACGTTGCGCGCATATTCGATGGTCATGCACTGCATTCCGAGACAGATCCCGAAGAAGGGGACCTGGTGTTCGCGCGCGTAGCGGATCGCGCGGATCTTGCCTTCCGTGCCGCGCTTGCCGAAGCCGATCGGCACGAGGAGCCCGTCGACTTCGAAGAGTGCGCGCGGCCAGTTTCCGGCCTCGAGCTCCTCGGCGTTGATGTACACGAGCTCGACCTTGGTTTCGTTGGCGACACCGCCGTGCGCCAGCGCCTCGTTGAGGCTCTTGTAGGCGTCGGGGAGCTCGACGTACTTGCCGACGATGCCGATGCGCACCTTGTGTTTCGGATTCTTGACGCGCGAAACCAGAGTCTCCCAGCGCGCCAGGTCGCGCTCGTAGCGCGGCAGGTTGAGCTGATCGAGAAGCGTCTCGTCGAGCCCTTCGCGCGCGAACATGAGGGGGACCTCGTAGATCGTCGAGACGTCTCGCGCGGCGATCACCTGTTCGGGCGCGACGTTGCAGAACAGCGCGATCTTGCGCCGGACTTCGTCGGGAATCGCGCGATCGGCGCGGCAGAGAAGCACGTCGGCCTGAATGCCGATCGCGCGCAGCTCGCGGACCGAATGCTGCGTCGGCTTCGACTTCAGCTCCTCGGCGGCAGCGATGTAGGGCACGAGCGTCAGGTGAACGTTGACGGCATTGTTTCTTCCCAGCTCGAGCCGGAACTGGCGGATCGCCTCGAGGAACGGCAGGGACTCGATGTCGCCGACGGTGCCGCCGATCTCGACGATCACGACGTCGTTCCCGTTGGCGACGCGGATCATCGCCTCCTTGATCTCGTCGGTGATGTGCGGTACGACCTGGACGGTCTTGCCGAGGTAGTCGCCGCGTCGCTCCTTCGTGATCACGGACTCGTAGATTCTGCCGGTGGTGTAGTTGTTGAGCTTGGACGAGATGGTGTGCGTGAAGCGCTCGTAGTGCCCGAGGTCGAGATCGGTCTCCGTGCCGTCGTCGGTGACGAAAACCTCGCCATGCTGATAGGGAGACATCGTTCCCGGATCGACGTTGACGTAGGGATCGAACTTCATGAGCGTGACCTTGAAGCCGCGCGACTCGAGAAGCGCACCGATCGACGCGGATGCGACGCCCTTGCCGAGGGACGAGACCACGCCGCCGGTCACGAATATGTACTTGGTCGTCATCGTCCGGCTCCTTCTGCGGGTCGTTGAACGTCGCTGCTGCGGTTGGCGCCGATGCCTGCCTCTGATCCCGATGCTGCTTCCTCCTGGCGGAGGCGCGCGTCGACTTCCGCCGCATCCTCCGGCGTGTCGACGCCCCACGAGGGGCGTGCGCCGGTGAGGACCCGGATCGACATCCGGTTCTCGAGCGCGCGCAGCTGCTCGAGCGACTCGGAGCGTTCGAGCGGCGTCTGCGGCAGCGCGGCGAGCCGGAGCAGGGCGTCGCGCTGATAGCCGTAGATGCCGAGGTGGCGCAGCGCTGCGGCGCCGCCGGGCAAACGCGGGAAGGGGATCGCCGCGCGGCTGAAATAGAGCGCGTACCCATCGCGGTCGAGAACGGTCTTCACCACGCTCGGACTGTCGAGATCGCCCTCCAGGGCATCGGCGGCCAGGGTCACGATCGGATCTCCGGGGTACGCGCGGAGGTGCTCCGCGACCCGGGAGATGCCCAACGGATCGATCAGCGGCTCGTCTCCCTGGATGTTGATGACGCCGGCGCAATCCCAGTTCCTGGCCGCCCAGGCGATCCGGTCGGTTCCGCTGTTGCACTCTGCAGGAGTCATCTCGAATTCGCCGCCGAAGAGCTCCACCGCGCGCGCGATCCGTTCGTCGTCCGTCAGAATGACGACCCGGTCGAGACCGGCGGCCTTCTTCGCGCGGCGATAGACATGTTCGACCATCGGCTTTCCGGCGAGCAGGTGGAGCGCCTTTCCGGGCAGGCGCTGCGAACCGTAGCGCGCCGGAATGGCGCCGATGACGACGGCGCTGGACGAAGCTCCCGCGGTCTCTTGCACGCGGTCTGGATCTGAGTAGGGGTGCACGTCTCAATTTACTTCCTGGCGGTCGACGAGTCAATCTCGGTCGCGCCGCTGTGCTACCGTCGCGCGCGGTGTCGAGCCGCAAATCCTCCCGTTTCCCCGTGCTTTTTTCCATCCCGACCGTCGGTTGGGTCGCGGCGGCGGTGACTCTGTGGCTCGCCGGCGTCGAGATTCGACATCGGGTTTTCGGACCCGGACCCGACGCGCCGACCTGGATCTGGCGCGATCACGACCTGCGTCACGTGCAGGCCGCCGACTTTTTCGCGGTCAAGGAGATCGAGCTCGCCAGCCGTCCGCCGGAGGCGGAGATCCGGATCCTCGGCGACTCCGAGTACATCCTCTCCGTCAACGGCGTCCGGGTCGGATCGAATCGCTACCGGGCGGGGGCGGCGCTCGACCGTTACAACGTGCAGGACTGGCTCGTCGCCGGCCGGAACCGCCTGGTCGTGGAGCTGCGCAGCCCCGATGGTGCGGGCGGCTTCTGGTGTGAGCTCCTGGCCGGCGGCCAGCAGCTCATCCGTTCCGATGCCACGTGGACGATCTATGAGACGAGCTGGCGGGGACTCGATGGCCGGAAACCGCTGCCGCCGGGAGAACGGCCTCGAGCGCTCGGCCGCAGCCCGCTGGGGCGCTGGGGAGAACCGCAGCCCGGGCCGCTGCGGGAGAATTTCCAGGCCGCCCTCGCCGCCGACGAGCCGGTTCCGGCCGCTGCTGCGCGCATTCACGGCGAGCACGCCATCTGGCAGAAGTTGCGCGCCCGAAGCCGCCAGGCGCCGAATCTCGGGCCGCTGGTCGAGTTCGATTTCGGCGTCGAGCGGACGGGCTACCTGCAGCTCAGGTATCGCGAAGCGGCGGGCGAGCGGCCCGAGGGAGGAGCCTCACCGGTGCTTCTCGACTTCGGCACCGAGCCGATCGGTGCGCCGCCCTGGGTCGCGCAATCCCTCTTTCAGCCGGTTCCCGGCGCGGGCCTCTATCAGGACTCCCTGCCGCGCCGGTTCCGCTACGTGTCCGTCGCTGGATTGCCCGGTGTCTTCCGTGCCGAGGTGCTGCCGGTTACCGAGCGCGCCTGGCAGGAGCTCAAGGCTCCAGCGGCACCGCCGGGAGGTGTTTTCGGCGTCCGGCCGCCGCCGTCAAGCGCGCCGGTGGAGCACGAAGTCTGGCGCGAACTCGAGCGCACGGCGGGTCTCGCTGTCCGGAAAGAACGCTAGCGCCCGGCGGGCGTCGTCGGCCGAGCGCGCCGCGATGCCCGTGACCTCCGCGAGCGTTCCCTCGCGATGCACCAGCTCCAGAATCTCTTCGGCCGCGACCGACGCAAAGGCACGCTCGGCAAGTACGCGCTCGACTTTCGCGCGCTCGGCCGGCGAAATCCGCGGCAGGAGAAGAAGGAGCGGCAGCGTGAGCTTGCCCTCCTTGAGATCGGAGAGCACCGGCTTGCCGATGGCGCTCGCGGAGGCGGTGAAGTCGAGCAGGTCATCGGCGAGCTGAAAGCAGATGCCCAGCGCCCGGCCGAAACGCTCGAGGGGCTCGATCGCCTCCGGGCGGACCGGTTCGATGCGCGCCGGAATCGAGCAGGCGGCAGCAAAGAGCTGGGCGGTCTTGCGGTCGATGATCTCGAAGTACTCCTCGACCGACAGATCGATGGCGCCGAGACGCTTGAGCGTCATCAGTTCGCCTTCGGTCATGCGCAGCGTCGCGTCGCAGAGCCGGTCGAGGATCGCGACCGAGCCGTGCGCCAGAGCCATCTTCATCGCCATCGTGTAGAGCCAGTCGCCGAGCAGAACCGTCAGGTTGTTGCCCCACAGCTCGTTGATGGTCTTCCGTCCGCGGCGCAATGCCGAATGGTCGATGATGTCGTCGTGGATCAGCGTCGCGGTATGGATGAGCTCGACGACCGCGGCGTAGGTCACCTCCTCGTCACCGTCGCGATCGACGAGCCGCGCGCACAGCAGCAGGAGCGCCGGACGCATCCGCTTGCCGCCGCCGTCGAAGATGTACTCGCCGGATTTCTGAATGAACGGCACATCGGAGGAGAGCCGCTCGCGGAAGAGCCGGTCGGTGGCCGCGAGCTTGTCGGCGACGAGCGAGATGAAGCGCTCGGTCTCGCGGGATTCGGCGGGCGTCGCAGCGTCGAGCAGTTTGTGCGTCAATCGCGCCTACCGGTAGTTGTTGAACGAGAGTGGGACGTCGATCTCCATCGCCTTGAGCGCGGCGATCGCGGTCTGCAGCTCATCGCGGCTCTTTCCGGAGACGCGGACGGAATCGCCCTGGATCGAAGCCTGAACCTTGAGCTTCAGGCGCTTGATCTCGGCGACGATCTTCTTCGCGGTGTCCTGCGGAATGCCCTGCTGGAACGTCAGCTTCTGCCGCACCCGGCCGCCGCTCGCCGGTTCGACGTCTCCCTTGCGCAACGACTTCAGGTGGACTCCGCGGCGGACGAGCTTGGTCTCGATGACCTCGCGCGCCTGATCGAGGGTGAAATCGTCCGCCGACTCGAGCACCAGAGTTTCGTCTTCGATCAGGAGCTTCGCATTCACCCGCTTGAGGTCGTAGCGGGTGATGATCTCTTTTTCGGCCTGGATCGCCGCGTTGCGGACCTCCTGGAAGTCCACTTCGGAGACGACGTCGAATGAGTTGGTGTCGGCCATGAGCGCGGGTGAAAAGTCTCCTGCAATCCTACAACGACGCGCAGAAGTCGTTCCAGATCGCTCGGTTACGGCTCCTGCCAGACGATGTTCGTCGGCGCCGTGAACAGGCTGTCGTCGTCCACGAGGGCGAAGGCGGCGAACCTGAAGTCGGTCCGGTTGCCGTCGCGGTCGCGGTAGGCGAGCGAGGTCGGCCGCTCCGTCGAACGGTCGAAGATCAGGGTCGCTTCGAGAATTCGCGATGGCGCAGCGTTCGGTACGAGCTCGACGGCGATGCGGCCGCCGGTCTCCGCTTTGGCGGCCGCTGTGTAGCGCTCCTTGAGTCGATCGACCGGCAGCAGGAGCAGATCGAGACCGGCCTCTTCGCGGGCCTCGACGTGCGCGCGCTCCCCCTGCGGTTCGCCGGTGACCCACGTATGGAGCTCCGAACCGCACAGCAGATAGGACTTCGGATAGGGCGAAGCGTAGTCCCAGCGCAGGCAGTCGGGAAGGTCGAGGGCGACGCGCCCCGACTCCTCATCTCCGGTCGAGAAGCCTGCCGGAACGAAGGTCTGCGTGAAGTTCGCGGCGAGCGTACCCGCGGCTCCGAGGTCAAGGCGCATCCGCGTCAGCGCCTGCCAGGCATCGATCCCTGCGGACGGCTTCGCAGTGTCGGAGGGTGCGGGTGCGGGTGCGGGCGCGGGCGCGGCTGCGGATGCAGGTGACAGTCCGTAGATCGCGCCGCCGAGAAGGAGAAACGCTGCGAACGGAAAAGCGGACGATCGAATGAGCTGGCGCGCGGTCATCAGTGGCGAAAGTGTCGGCGGCCGGTGAAGAGCATGGCGATCGCGTGCTCATCGGCGGCGGCGATGAGCTCGTCGTCGTTCTTGCTGCCCCCGGGCTGGACGACGGCGGCGATGCCGGCTGCCGCGAGAACGTCGAGCCCGTCACGGAACGGGAAGAAGGCGTCCGATCCGGCGACCGAGCCGGCCAGCGGAGAACGCGACTTCTCGACCGCGATGCGGCAGGAGTCGACGCGGCTCATCTGTCCGGCGCCGACGCCGAGCGTGCGCATGCCTTCGCTGTCGACGATCACGATGGCGTTCGACTTCGTGTAGCGCGTCACCGACCAGGCAAACTCGAGCGCCCGGCGCTCGGCGGGAGAGGGCTGGCGCTGTGTCGGGCAGGTCCACAGGCCGATCTCCTCCGCGAATCCATCGGGCGCCTGTGCCAGGAAGCCGCCGTCGACACCGCGGAGCTCGATATCCCGCGGCGAAGGAACATAGGGCGGGCAGAGGAGCAGGCGAAGATTCTTTCTCTTCGCGAGCGCGGAAAGAGCCGCCGGCGTGGCTTCCGGCGCGACGAGGACTTCGATGAAAAGTCCGCCGAACGCGGCGACGAGATCCTCGTCCAGCGGGCGATTCAGCGCCAGGATCGACCCGAATGCCGACACGGGATCGCATTCGAGCGCCCGCTCATAGGCCTCGACAAGCGTCGGGCCGCGGCCGACTCCGCAGGGGTTGTTGTGCTTGACGATGACGACGGCCGGCTCGGCGAACAGAGCCACGAGCTTGCGCGCGGCGTCGGCGTCGAGCAGGTTGTTCCACGACAGCTCCTTGCCCTGCATCTGGCGCATGCCGCCCAGAAGACCGGCATCGTGAGCGAAGCGGTAGACCGCCGCCGGTTGATGCGGATTCTCTCCGTAGCGTGGGGTGAATTCGCGGACGAGGGAGAATTCCAGACGCTCCGGCAGTAAACCGGCATCGTCCGGCCCAGTCGGCTCGTCTTTCGCCGCGCCGTTCTGAGCGGGCTGCGAAACGGCATCGGAAGATGTCGACTGAAGCCAGGCGGCGATCGCGGTGTCGTAGGCCGCGGTGTGCGCGAACGCCTTCTGCGCGAGCGCACGGCGCTGCACGGAGGAAATCGATTTCGCAGCGCCGGAGAGGTTCGTGAGCAGCTCGGCGTAGTCCCGCGGATCGACCACGACGGCGAGGCTGCCGAAATTCTTCGCCGCCGCCCGGATCATCGCCGGGCCGCCGATATCGATCATCTCGATCGCCTCGCCGGGAGCGATGCCGGGCCTTTCGATCGTGCTTTCGAACGGGTAGAGATTGACGACGACGAGATCGAACGGAGCGATTCCGTGCTCTGCGAGCGCGGCTTCGTGAGCGGGGAGCGAGCGGTCGGCCAGAATGCCGCCGTGGATCTTCGGATGCAGCGTCTTCACGCGACCGTCGAGAATCTCGGGAAAGCCCGTGACCGTGGAGACGCCGGTGACGGGAAGCCCCACCTCGGCGAGAAAGCGCTTCGTCCCTCCGGTCGAAACGAGCTCGAAGCCGAGAGCCACGAGTCCGGCGCCGAGCTCGGCGAGGCCGCTCTTGTCGGAAACCGAAAGCAGAGCCCGGCGCCGCTGCGGGGAGAGCGAAGATTCGCGGGTGCGACTGCCGGAGCTCATCGCACGGCACCCGCGTCGACCAGCAGGAGGCGATCGCGCTCCGCGGTCAGGCGGATTCTCGGATCGGCGCCGCCGGCGGAAAGCCAGACGTAGCGCAGCGCGCGCGCGACATCGGAAACCGCGTGACTGTAGGCGACCGCGGCCACGGCGAAAGCGGTGGAGCGGTCGTCGAAATCGGCCTGGCCGGCGATTTCGCCGATCCGCCGATATTCGTTGCCGATCGCCGGATAGAGCTTGCGCCCGCGCGCGAGGGTCGTGCGCATCCAGCTCTCCACGTCGCGGGTGCTCGTCCAGTCCGAGCCAAGGCCGTAGAAGACGACGGCGAAGCGGGGCCGCGCCGACTCCGCATATTCGAGGAAATCGCGGAAGTAGCGACCCTCGCCGGAATCGGAGTTGGCGGCGTTGAGCGGCAGATTCGCGTCGGCGACGAAATGCGAGACGCGCCCGAGCCGGGAGACCACTTCCGCGAACGGGCGATGCCGCCGGATGGAATCGATGGCGTCGGTCATTTCCGTCGCGATCGTCCGGTCGAGCTCGCCGCTGCCGTCGGCGTTCTTCATATGCCGCGTGCCGTCGCGATCGGCGAGGGGCTCGAGCACCCCCTGCAGAAACTCTTTCTGATGCCGGGAGAGCTGACGGGCGAGATCGGGCGGCGCGAGCCTCGCCGCCGCGAGCCCGATCGCCTCCTGGGTGGCGGGCTTCCAGGCAGAGGCTCCGGCAGGCGCCCAGAGCGCGACGAGGCCGGCCAGCAGGGGCGCAAGAAGCAGCGGCTGGCGCGAAAGCGAAGACCTCATCAGGCCCATTCTAACGGACGTGCGAGTTGACGCGCGGGTCGAGAAGCTGCTAAAAAACGCCGACTGACCGCGGAACTCCACAAGTCCCGCACGCCTCAACCGCCCAGGTAGCTCAGTTGGTAGAGCACGGCACTGAAAATGCCGGTGTCACTGGTTCGAATCCGGTCCTGGGCACCATCTTTCCCCTTCATCACGCCGGTAGCGTCACCTTTGCCATCAGTTTCGAGGCGGCGGGGGAGAGCGGGGCGTTGGTGAGGATGCGCTGGATGCGGTCCATCGCCTTCATCTGATCGCCCACGGACTGGTAGAGGAGCACTTCGCCGAAGAGGCCTTCGGCGAGGGAGTTGAGGCGTGTCGTCACGGCCTCGACGTAGGTTCCCGTGGGGTATTTGGCGATGTACGCCGCGCCGTCGGCGATATCGCTGTAGCTCGCGGCCTGGAGGGCGAGGCGGGCTTCGGCGGCGTGGCGGAGATCGGCGTCCTGCTCCTGGACGGCGAGCTCGGCGAGAGCGGTCAGCTGGTTGAGCGCCGGTGCGAGAGTCTTGAGCCCGCGCTTCGCAGCTGCTCCCGAGGGCCCCTCGGGCTCCGACTTCCATGCCTGGAGGAACTGATCGACCGCGTCGGCCTGACGCGCGAGCCGCGAGTACGCTTCGCCGAGTGCGAGATGAACTGCCGGCGCATCGGGCGAATCCGGATAGTTGCTCAGAAAGACCTCCAGGAAGGGAGTGCCAAAGACTCCGCTCTTCCAGGTCGCGGTCGCCGCCGGTCGGAGGTCGTCGCGCTCCTTGACCAGCGCGGCGCGTTCTTCGCGGAAGCGGGCGATCGCCGGGCTTTCGGGCGAAACCGCTGTCAGGCTCGTGAGCTCTTCGTCGTAGATCGTGAGGACTCTGCCGTAGTCGCTGACGCCCGCCGCGTGATCCTGGATCTCGCGCTCGCGCGCCGCGTGCAGACGGACCTCGCGCAGATGCTCGGCTGCCGGTCCCGCAGGCCACGCCGTGAGCGCGGCCTCGTGCAGCAGCTCGCGCGGCGTCACCGGCAGCCGGCGGTGGCGATCCATCGCCCCATCCGCGCCGGGTCCGGGATGGCGTTCGCCGCCGTCCGGCTTCTCGTCCTTGTTTTTCTTCTTCTCCGGATCCAGTTTGTCTTCGTATCCGAGCAGAGCCGTCTGCGCCACCTGCCGGAAGTCGTCGGCGGAACGTTCGACGCCGGCAGAGAGATCGGGGCGCCGGGCCCGGGCCGCGAGGATGCGTTCGTCGAAGAACGGATGCGTCCGCCAGTAGCCGTACTCGTGAGAGCTGTCCGGCAGACGCGAACCGAGAAGCTCCATGAGCTGCACGGTGCCGTCGGGCGCGAAGCCGGCGGCAGAGGCCCAACGCTGCCCTTCCATGTCCGCTTCGTCTTCGTAGTCGCGGCTGTAGCTGCGGAGAAGGAGCTCGGAAAGGATGACGCTCGCCGCATAGCTGCCGTAGATGATGTTGCCTTCGGGCCGGTCCCGGTTGTTGTAGATGCCGTAAGGGTCCGGCACGTTCGGCACCGACGACTGATTCCTGTCGGCGGCGACGGCGACCCCGACGAGCACCGCCTGCGACAGGATGTTGAGCAGCATCGCCTTGCGCTCGAGCCGGGTGC
>JBDTQG010000068.1:0-18500 GCA_039932315.1 Thermoanaerobaculia bacterium | reverse complement strand
GAAGCCCTTCGTATCGCGCCAGTTGGCGGAAAACGCGTGCGAGCGCGGGGCTTCGAGCGGCAGCGTCGAGAGCAGCGCGGTGCCGTAGGAGAGGTCGAGTCGCTTTCCCGGGACGGCTCGATTGTGTTCGCCGCGGAACGTGTGCGCGAAACCGGCGAGCTCGGCGAGCGCTGCGACATGGTCGAAGCCGCCGCTCCAGAATGAGGGGCCGTCGGCCTCCTGCAGCGCCACGACGTCCGGTCGCTCGCGGGCCAGTACCTTGGCGATGAGCTCGAGATTCTTCCGGATCGTGGTGTCTTTGAGAAGACTCTGGTGCCGCGCGCGGCTGCGCGCATGGGCAATGTTGAGCGACATCAGACGCAGGTTTTCCACCGGCTCGCTGCGCGGCGGACGTTCGCGCGGCGCGGGCGCCCTGCCGGGCGCCCGCTTGCGCCGGCCAGGGGAGGCCCGCTCGGCACCGCGTCCGAAAATCGAAATCGTCATGCCGGAGTGGCCAACGACTCCCTCATTTCTGCGTCAGTGGACGCCGAGAAGCTCGACGTCGAACACCAGAGTGGCGTTCGGCGGGATGACGCCGCCGGCGCCGCGTGCGCCGTAACCCAGAGAAGCCGGGATGCGCAGCTTCCGCTTGCCGCCGACCTTCATGCCCGCGACACCTTCGTCCCAGCCCTGAATGACCTGTCCGGCGCCGAGGCGGAATGAAAACGGCTTCTTGCCGACGCTCGAGTCGAACTGCGTCCCGTCAAGGAGCCAGCCGGTGTAGTTCACGTCGACCGTCTGTCCCGACTTGGCTTCGGCGCCGGTGCCGGCCTGAATCTCCTGCGTCTCCAGACCTGAGGCCGACTTCTTCCATTCGGGTTCCGCGGTTTTCGCTTTCGCGTCGTCCGCGGAGACCAGACCGGCGAGGGGAAGCGCGAGAACGGCGGCGGCGAATGCGAGCATCGAAACGTTCATGAATTCTCCTGGTGGATGATCTGTCGTGGAACGACGAACGGCGCAGCGAGATTGCCGGCGCGGTAGACCTCCCGTCCCGCCTTGATCACGCAGCGGACCGGGTTCACTCCGTAATGATAGGCAAGATGGAGGAGATTTGGTGCATCGAGCAGAACGATGTCCGCACGCTTCCCGGCCTCGAGCGAGCCGATCTCGCTGCCGAGCCCCAGCGTGCAGGCCGGATTGAGGGTCACCGCGGTGAGCGCTTCGGCGATCGACAGGCCGAGCTCGAAAACCGCGAGCTGGGCAATCGTCGGCAGCGATTCGGTATACGAGGAACCGGGATTGCAGTCCGTCCCGAGCGCGACCGGAACTCCAGCGGCGACGAGGCGCCGGGCGGGAGCGTAGATCTTCTTGGCGAGGAAAAAACTCGTTCCCGGAAGCAGCAACGCCGTGACGCCGGCTGCCGCAAGAGCCCCGATACCGGCCTCCGAGACCGCCATCAGGTGATCGGCGGAGAGCGCGCCGAGCTCCGCCGCGAGGAGCGCTCCGCCCGAGTCGACGAACTCGTCCGCGTGCAGTCGCGGCAGAAGACCGTGCCGCTTGCCGGCTTCGAGGACACGCCGCGATTCGGCAGCCGAGAAGACTCCGTGCTCGCAGAAGACGTCGCAGAAGCGAGCGAGGCCGCGTTCCGCGGCTGCAGGAACAATCTCCTCGCAAACCAGATCGAGGTAGCGCTCGCGATTCGCCCGGTGCTCGATGGGCACCTCGTGCGCAGCGAGAAGCGTCGGCACGAGCTCGACCGGCTGGAGAGCGGCGGCAGCGCGGATCGCGGCGAGCTGCTTCAACTCGTCGCCGAGTGTCAGGCCGTAGCCGCTCTTCGCCTCGGCGGTCGTCGTCCCGCACGACAACATCCAACGCAAACGGCCGAGCGCGAGGTCGACGAGAGTTTGAGCATCCGCGGCGCGCGTCGCACGGACGGTCGACAGGATGCCGCCGCCCGCGGCGGCGATCTCCTGATACGAGCGGCCCGCGAGGCGCTCCACGAACTCCTCCTCGCGCGAACCGGCCCAGGGAAGATGCGTATGTCCGTCGACGAAACCGGGAACGGCGGTGCCGCGCTGCCCGTCGAGCCGGGGGATTTCCGGCAGCTCACCCCAGAGCCGTTCCCGTTCCTCGCGCGGGCCGACGAAAACGAGGCGGCCATCGCGGCAGAGGATCTCGCCGTCGCGCACGCGGCGCACCGCGCCCTGGGCTTCGCCCGAGCGCGGCGTCGTGCCTTCGGGAGTGGCGATTTCCGCGAGGTTTTCGATCAGCAGGTCGGTCATCGGGCCTTCTTCATGGGGCGGACAGGAGCTCGAGGCCTGCGGCAACGACTTCGTTCGTCACCCAGATCTCGACTTCCTTCCAGGCGAGCTCCTGGAAGAGCCGCGGCATCGGCTCGCCGTCTGCGGCCGCGGTGTCGGCCAATCCTTTCATTGCCTGCAACGGGAAGTCGCCGACATGTCCGAACTTGTCGGCCGCGCGCGCCAGCAGGCCCGGCAAAGGGAGTTCACGGCACAGCAGATAGAGGTCGACGAAATCGCGACGCCCGCCCCGGCTGATGATCGCGCCGAGCTTCATCAGTCCGAGATCGATCGCCGATGCGACGGAAAGTCCCGCTGCGCTTTCGTCGCTTTCGTCGATCGCAGCCAGCGGCTCGACGAGGGGATAGGGATAGTAGAAAAAGCGCACGGAGATCCCGTCCGGAAAGCGCACGGAAAGGTAGCCGTCGCGAGCCGTCTCAACGCGGGTTTCCGGATCCAGCTGAAGGAGATCTGCCAGGAGGTCGCGGCGATCCTGCGGCGCGAGGCGGTTCGCATTCGACATGAGGTCGAGATCGCGCACCGGCCGGTGAGCGAGGTAAAGAGCGAGAGCGGCGGATCCCGCGAGATAGAAGTCACCGCTCCATGTCCGCGCGGCGAGGCGCGGAAGGAGCGCGCGTGTCGCGGGCGCCACGGCGCCGGTTTGAAGAGGAGTCAGGCGAGCGGCCAGAGCGCCTCCGCGAGCGGGTGGGCCGGCGAAGCCTCGACCCCGAGAGCGCGACTCCAGAAGTGGCGACTGCGCGCGGAGAGTTTACGACCGGAGCGCAGGCGAACGAATTGCTTCAGCTCTTCGCGGCCGAACCGGCGAGCGAGCCAGGCGAGCTCGGCGCGGTCGCCGGATTCGAGCACGAGGGCGATCAGGAAATCGCGGCTTTCCGGTTGCAACAGCGCGTTGGCGGGAAGGTCGTGCTGGAAGCGTTCGAGAGCGGGCGGCTCGGTCACGCACCGCTCTTCGGCCGGCGGGCGAGAGTGTGCACGGTCGCGGCAGTGCGTTCGTCTTCCATCTCGGCTTCGAGAATCTGGCCGAAGAGCTCGAGCGTGCTTTTGAATTTGAGCTGCAGCTCCTTGCGCCGCATGCGCAGTTCGCCGATCCGGCTCTCGACTTCGGCGGCGCGCTCGGCGGCCTGCCCGACCATGCGCTCCGCCGTCAATTCGGCCTCGCGAACCAGCAGCTGGGCTTCCCGTTGAGAGGTCGAGATCATTTCGTCCGAAACTTTCTTTCCGCGCAGCAGGGCGTCGTGCAGCTGATGCTCGCGAAGCTCGGCCGTTGCCACGCGATCCCGCAGCGCGCGGTTGTCCCGTTCGAGCCGTTCGATCTCGCCGAGACGCTGAGTCAGATCTTCGGCGACGAGAGCGAGGAAGTTCTCGACCTCGACCGGATCGTATCCCCGCATCTTGAGGGCGAATCGGGTCTTCTGAATCTCGAGCGGTTGCAAGGGCATCGGGCTTCTCCTTCGAGTTCGAGTCGTCCGGCGGTCGTCAGACGCACCGCCCGGCGGCTTTCTGCAACGGCGCTAGAGCAGTCGCGGCTGACCGCCCAGCGAGTAGACAATGCCGTTCTTGACGAACTGGATGAGCAGAACGGCGATCATCGGCGACAGATCGAGCCCGCCGAGCTTCTCCGGAGGAACGAGCTTGCGCAAGGGCCTCTGGACGGGTTCGGTCAGGCGTACGAGAAGTTGGACGATCGGATTGCGCGGATCCGGCGAGACCCAGGAGAGGAGTGCCCGGATGATGAAAATCCAGGTGTAGAGGTCCAGCACCCCGAAGAACAGCTGCAGCAGACTGAAGCCGAAGCCTTGTGCGAAGTTCATTGGACGCAATAGGTTAACACGGCCGGTCGGGCTGCGTTCCATGGACCGGGGTCACCGGTCCGGAGGTTGCGGAGAGAGTCAGGCGGTTCGTGTGCCGAAGAGGGCGCTGCCGATCCGCACGAAGGTCGCTCCCTCTTCGATCGCCACCTCGAAGTCGTCGCTCATGCCCATGGAGAGCTCTCCGGCGAACGAGCGCTCGCGCCATTCCGGGCGCCGTCCGATTTCATCGCGCAGGGCGACGAGGTGCCGGAAGTGGGGGCGCGCCGCCTCAGGATCGGGCGCCGGAGGCGGGATTGCCATCAGACCGCGGATCTCGAGATGTTCCAGCCCGGCGAGCGGCGCCACGGTGGCGGCGAGTCCTTCGGCAGGGAATCCGTGCTTCGTTGTCTCGCTCCCCAGATTGACCTCGAGCAAGCCGGCGAGCTTGCGCCCCTGCCGTCCCGCCTCCCGGTCGAGCTCGATCGCGATCTCGATGCGATCGACAGCGTGGACCATGCGGAAGAGCGCGACGGCCTTGCGGACCTTGTTGGATTGCAGCGGGCCCAGAAGATGCCACTCGATATCGGCGGCGAGAGCCGGCGCTTTCTGCTCCGCCTCCTGCACGCGATTCTCCCCGAAGCAACGCAGGCCAGAAGCGTAGGCAGAAGCCAGAGACTCGAGCGGCTGGCGCTTGCTCGCGCCGACGAGACGAACGCTTTCGCGCGCCCGGCGAGAGCGTTCGCAAGCCGCACGGATGCGGTTCTCGATCGCGGCGTAGTTCGCTGCGATGTTCAGAGAAACTCCGGTTACCAGTCGCCGCGCTCTGCGGCAGGTTCAGGCGTTGTCGTCGACGCGAAGAAAGCGCTTGCATCCTTCGCATTGCACGATCGTGCCGCGCGAGCGGATTTCCACGGCGACCTGCGGCCGGATCTGGTAGTTGCAGCTCGAGCAGTGCCAGATCGCTTGCGCACCCGGACGCTCCACTTTGCGCACCGTCGCCAGGGTTTCGCCCTTGTAACGCTCGAAGATGCGGCGCAGATGGCCGAGGATCGGTCGCGGCAGGCCGACTTCGAGCCCGTCGACCTCTGCCTTGAGTACCGCGGCGCGTTTGGCCACCTCGGGCTTCTCGGCTTCCCACTTGACCATTTCGGCCTGATAGCGGGACTCGAGATCGGCGAATCCGGTGCGACGCAAGGCAGCCTCGGCCTGCAGCTCCTCGACGCGCGAGAACGCCGCAAGGGCCGCATCGTCGAGCGTCTTCGTCTGCTGCTTGACGCCGTCGATCTCGGTCAGCAGCGCGCCGTACTCGCGCTGGTTGCGGACTTTCGAGATCTGCTGCTGGAAGTGCTTCAGCTTCTCCTGCGCATCGGCGATGGCGGCTTCCGCCTGTCGGCGTTCGAGCTCAGCCTGTGTGGCGCTGGCGTCGAGCGCGTCGAGCGCTGCCTTCGCGGCGGTGAACTCGTCGTGCAGCGCGCGCATGCTGTCCGGGACTCCGGCCAGCAGTGCGCTCGCCGAAGCGAGGTCTTTCATCGAGCGACTGAGATGGACGAGCTGCGAGATCATGTCGGTCATGGTTTATGCAGTGGGTCCACCTGGATTCGAACCAGAGACCTGCCGGTTATGAGCCGGTTGCTCTAACCGCTGAGCTATGGACCCGGGGCGATCTCCGCCTAACCGGCGGACGCGCCAGTATAGCGAAGCCCCACGATGGGGCTTGCCCGGATCAGCTGAGGTCGGAATACAGGCTCCGGTAGCTTTCTGCGAGAACGAGAATGCGCTTGACGTAATTTCGGGACTCGGTCGGCTGCAGTCCCTCGAGAAACTGATCGACCTCACCGTTCGACGGCTGCTCGCGCCAGAGGCGCTGGATCCTGCCCGGTCCGCCGTTGTATCCGGCGAGCGCGAGCTCCAATCGGTTGTCGAACATCGCCATGAGTTGACGGAAGTATGTCGTACCGAGGCGCAAACTGTATTCGGGCTCGAAGAGACGCTGGGAACTGAAGGTCATTCCGAGGCGTTTGGCGAGCTCCCGCCCGGTCGCCGGCATGATCTGCATCAGCCCGCGAGCGCCAGCGTGGCTCTTCGCCACGGGATCGAAACCGCTCTCCTGATGCACGATGCCGAAGACCAGCGAAGCCGGCAGGGAGCGCTCGCCAGCGAGCCGCGTGACATCGCCGGCAAAAGCGCGCGGATAGAACAGATCGAGCGCCACGCGCGGAACGGTCTCCTGGTGCGCCGTCGCGAGGCGCGGAAAAGCCGTGCGCAACGCCCGCAGGCTTTCGCGGCGATCGCCGGTGCGGGCGAGAATCAGTCCGCGCAGTGCGGTCGACGCGCGATTGTCGGTCGAAGAAGGTGCGGGCGCGAGGGAGCTTCGACGTTCGAGCTCGGCGAGCGCCATCTTGTCGAGCGCGAGGTCGGAGAGCCAGCGCGCCCGTGCGAGTTGCGGATCCTCCGGCCAGACCTCGCGCGCGCCGTTGTCATCCTTGGCGCGAACCTTGTCGCGACCTTCATTGCGACGGTCGCCGGGTGTCGCCGTCTCGAGGCGAGCGACCGGCGCTCCACCGGGCTCCCCGGCTCCGCTGCCGCTTGCGGCGCTCGCGAACGCCTGCGAGCGGCCGGGGAGGCGGAGCACGGCCTGCCGGGCGTAGAAGTCGAGGGTGTCCGCCTGTGTCAGATCGAGGTAGGCGCCGCGCGCCCGCTCCTTGTCGCCCAGCTTGTCGAAGGCGCGCGCCGACCAGTACTGGGCGCTCCGCGCGAAGGAGATCGCCGGGTAGAGGTCGCGGAGCTCGCTCCAGAAGCCGATCGCGCCGCTCCAGTTGCCGCCCTGATACTCCCGCCATCCGCGCTCCCAGAGCGGTCGCGCGCCGAGCGTGTCGGCCGGAGCGACCCGGGCGAGCTCGTGCAGCAGTGCGAGGGTCGCGTCGGCGTCGCCGGACGAGTCGAGATCGCTGTAGAGCTCCCGGATCGCCTGCGCTCGAAGACCGGCGGAGGCCGGAAGATCGATCGCGCGTCGCAGCGCCGAGCGCTCGGCACTGTGCAGGCGGTCCCGTTCTTCGGCCGGCAATGCCGGCCGTCCGCGGCGCACGGCCGCGGCGTCAGCCGCAGCGTGAGAGCGCTCGAGCTCGAGCGCAGCGTCTTCGTCCGCGGTCGTGCCGGTGACGGTTGCCAACGCGCGGAGCGCCTCGGCGCCGCGCTGTGCCGCGATGAGCGCGCGCGCCCGGAGCAGGTTCCAATCGACGCCCCGGTTTGCTTCAGGTACGGCGTCGAGAGTCGCGAGCGCGCCCTGCGGGATATTCACCGCGAGAAGCGCTGCCGTCCGTTCCAGCAGATCGTCGACCGAAAGGAAGTTGCGCCAATCGCCTTGCGGTTGCGTCACGAGAACGCCGGTGACGTCGAGCCGGGCCGCGGCGAGGGGCGAGCTCACGAGAAGGCGCCGCGCCGCGTCGCGGGCGACGCCGGCATCGCCGGTCGCACGGGCGATCGTCCAGGCCTGGCAATCGACCCGCTCGCGCTCCACCGGGGTCAAATGTTCGCGCCGCGCCTGGTCGATGAAACCGAGGGCATCCTTGGCCGCGTGACCCCGATTCGCAAGGTCGGCGAGATCGATGAGCGCTGGCGTCCGCAGAGTCGAGTCCGGGGAGTTGCGCAGCAGCGTCTCGAGCGTGCTTCGCGCCTCGGCGAGCGCGCCACGTGCGCTGCTCTCCGCGGCGAGAACGAAGAGCCGCAGATCCTCGAGCGCCTGCGGGCCGGCGCCTGCAGCGAGCAGCTGCCGGGCCTCGGCAGCATGATCGTGCTCCCAGGCGAGGAGTCCGAGAACGACGCGCGCGCGGCTGCGTTCGGGTTCCGGTCCGGCGAGTCGCGCGGCGAGAACTTCCCGAGCTGCCGAGTACCCGTTCGCGCGCGCCGCGTCGGCGGCGCGCACGTATTCGGAAGGAAGTGGCGCGTCCGGAGAGAAATCCGAAGCCGGTCGCACAGGAGATACGGATGCGCTCGGCAGACTGGGAGGAACGGGAGTCGTCGTGGGGATCGGAAGGGTCGGAGTGGACGTGGGCGGAGTCGGCGGCACGGGCGGCAGCTCGGCTTCGACCGCGGGCGGGCGCGCGAACTCCACTCCCGCCGGAATCGCCGCAAGGAGCGACAGCGAGAGTGCGGTGCGACGGACGAACGTCACTGGAAGCGAGCTCTCAGATTCCCAGCGCCCGCGAGTCGCCGCCGGCGAGACTGCGGACCAGCTCCTGCTGGAAATAGTCCGTGGTGCCGCGCACGGTGTCGTGGACGCGCTCTTCGTAGATCTGACGCGAACGGTCGATGTCGTCCTTCAGGCGATGGTAGATGTCGCGATTGTGACGGCCTTCTTCGACCTGGTCTTCGTTGTAGAGCTTGATCTCGGAGACGAGAAGCCGGGCGAGACGCCGGGCCTCCTCGTGGAGCGCGTTGTCGCCGCTTCCGCGCGGAGAGCGCGTGCTGGTGAAGGCCCAGCCCGGACCCTGCAGATCCGGCGGTGGCGCGACCTCCGTGGTCTTCGCACCGCGCGCGGTCGGCGGCTCTTCTCCGGATCCTCCCGTGGCCATCGTTCGCGGCAGCGAGGGATTCGTCTCATCCAGCGACTCGTCGACAGCGGATGACGGCGGCGTCGGAACGGGAGCTCGCGAAGCGGAGAGCGCCGGCGCCAACGACTCGAGACTCAGGCGCCGGGTGGCGGCGTCAGTCGAGGACGGAGGTGGAGTTGGAGGGGCTGCCGGTACGGTCTCGGTTGTCGCAGCGAGCGGCTTCGGTGGCACGAAGGCGACCGTGCTGGCGAGGTTCGTCGACGGGGCCGCGAGCGGTGGCAGGAGGAACTCGTTTGTGGCGCTGATTGAGGACGGCGGCGGGAAGTTCGTCGCGGCCGCAGTGGGCGAGATCGCATGCGGTGCCGTCGATTCGTCGGCTTCGCGCCATTCGGAGCGGTCCGGAATCGGCCAGGGAGCGGAAGCGAAAGGAACTTCGCGCGTCGGCGTCGGAGTGCTGACCGGCGTGGCCGGTATCGCGACCGTCGGGGCGGGAGCCGGATCGGAATGGGGCACCGAGCCGAGCAGAAGCGTCTCGTCGGCCTCCTCCATCTGCCAGTCGATCGCCGCCGCCGGCGGTTCAGCGCCCGTCGTCGAAAGGACGGGCGGGACGGGCGTTGCGGTTGCCGGCCGGACGCTGGAGACCTCTTCCGCCCGAGCTTCCGGTTCGTCGTCGACCAGTTCCATGGCCGGAAGGGCCTCGTTGTCCGAGTGCGCTTGCAGCGCGCTCGGCGCGTCCGCGCCAGAAAACTCCACGCCCCCGAAGTCGTCCTCGTCGCTCTTGGCCGCCGGAGCGGAGCTTGCGGAGGGTGTCGCGGCGATCACTTCCGTCGCCGCGTTTTGCACGGAAGTTGCCGGCGCGTCCGGATTCCACAGCCCGAGACCGCGGGCGCCCTCGGGTGCGTCGGCTTCGAGGAAAAGCGTCGGCGTGTAGCTGCGCGTCGCGAGCGACTGCAGCTCGAGTCGCTGGGCGGCGGCGAGCGCGAGCGCCTGCAGCGCTTCGATCTCGAAGTCCGCAGGACCGGCGGCGTCGACATAGAGAGCCGCCGCGACGCGATCGCGCAGGATCAGCGGCACGAGCAGCGAATGACGGGGCGAGGGGATCGCCAGGCGCTCGGCGAGCTCGGCGGCATTGCGTTCGCTCAACAAAATGCAGCCGCGCCCTTCGGCCAGGCTCTTGAGCGCCGTCGAATCTTCATGACCGACCGCGAGACCGGCGATCGGGTCGACGCCGGGCGTTTCCGATCCGTCCTCGAAGCCGGCGCTCGCCCAGCCGAGGATCTCTTCCGGGCGCATGAGAAACAGCGCGGCGTGATCGGCGAATGGCCGTGCGCCGGCGAGAAGCGCCTCGAGAACCGCTCCCTGGGTCCGCGCACGGTCGAACTCGACCAGCGCCGAACGCAGCGCGCGCGCCAGATCGCGGCGGCCGGAATCGCGCGTCTGCCGCGAGGCCTCCACCAGATCGTTCTCGGCGAACAGGCTGTCCGTGGAATGAGCGCCGACGGAATCGAGCTCGGCAAGCAGCGCGGAGCTCGCGCGTTGAGCGCCGGCCTCGGCCAGGCGGCGCATCTCTCGACGCTGTTCCGCAAGGGCCTCGCTGAGGCGCGCGGAAACCTTGCGCTCGAGATCCGCCAGATGATCAGGAAGGGCCATTCCGAATTCCTCCGACCTACCGTTCAGGAGTCCGCACCGCTCGAAACCTCACATTATCGAGACAGATGCCCTCGCCGTCAAGCTGCGCACGCGGCGCAAATTGTACTTCGGAAAGGGTTTGGCGCTTCCCGGCCGGCTTCGAACCGGCTCTGGAGCCGCCTCGCTCCGGAGGCCCGCGGCGGGAAGCCGCAGCGCGAAGGAGAGACCGGCGAAACGGCTCGAGCGCCGGGCTCTCCTCCTGCCTTGACCCCGGCAGCGGCGGTGAATAGAATCACAAGTCCTTCTGCCTGCGGTCCTTAGACCGTGAAGCTGGCAGCCAAAGTGAGGTGAGCGAGCAGTGCCGATCGTGCACGTACGTGAAGAAGAGAGCTTCGAGAACGCGCTGCGACGTTTCAAGCGCAAGTGCGAGAAGGCCGGTGTGTTGACCGAGCTGAAGAAGCGTCAGCACTTCGAGAAGCCCTCCGTGAAGCGCAAGCGCAAAGCCATCCAGGCGAAGAAGAAGATGCTGCGCAAGGTGCAGGAAGAACGCCGCATGGGGCTCTAGGAGGCAGCGGCCGCCTTCTGGCCGCGAGCTCTCCTGCAGCAGGTTTCTTCGACGGACCGAGCGGGGCCGGGGTGACCCGGGCCCCGCTTCTGTTTTTCTCGAGACATGTTCCCAGTGACTGAATCCGCAGTGGCCTCCCCGGCGACGCGCCTGGCGCTCGAGTTCGATGCTCTCCTGGCGATCTTTGCCTCGGAGGCGCGCACCGATCTCGGAGCGGCAGTTCTGCGCGCTCTCTCTCCCGCGCCCGATCTGCCCGAGCTCTCCCGGCGGCGGGCGCTATACGAAGAGCTCGGCCGCCTCTCGCTCGAGGCGCCGCTCGTCCCCGGTCTGGGAGAGGGCTTCGCGGAGCTCGTCGACCGGCTTTCCGGCAACGATGCCGCTCTCTCCGGCGGCGAAATCCTCCGTCTCGGGGCGCTGCTTGCCGCGGGCGGAGAGGCGGTTGCGCGCATCTCGCGCCTCGATCCGCCGAGCGCCGAGCTCCGGCGCCTGGTCGATGGCATCGCCGATCCGCAACCGCTCGTGCGCCAGATCGGAAGGATCCTCGATCGCAAGGGCGAAGTGCGGGACGACGCGAGCCCCAGGCTCGCCGAGCTTCGCCGCCAGGTTCAGGGAGCGCGCGAGCGCCTCTACGGCAGGCTCGAGGCGATCGGCGGCGCCCATCGCGAGCTTCTCGGAGAAGAGACGATCCCGCTGCGCAGCGGTCGTCTCATGTTGATGGTCCAGGCGGGAACGCGCGGCAAGCTCGCGGGACTGGTCCACGGCCGGTCCGCCACCGGCAAGAGTCTCTATTTCGAGCCGCTCGAAGTCGTCGAAGAGAACAACACGCTGCAGAGCGCCAACGACGAGCTCGAGGCGGAGCGCCAGCGGCTGTTGCAGGAGCTTCTGCGCGCGATCGCCGCCGAAGCGCCGCTGGTCGCTGAGCTCGCGGCGCTCGTCGGTACACTCGATGCGCTTGAATCGTCCCGCCGCCTGGCGCGGGAGCTCGATGCCGTGCTGCCGGCGCTTTCGCCGGACGGACGACTGCATCTCATCGGCGCCCGCCATCCGCTGCTCGATCCGCGCCTCGCCCGCCGGCGGGAACGTGTGCTCGGAGCGCGCGGGCACGAAGGCGCGGTCGTGCCACTCACGCTCGAGCTCGCTGGAGACCGGCGGGCGCTGGTCATCACGGGTCCGAACGCCGGCGGCAAGACCGTGGCGCTCAAGACCCTCGGTCTCCTGGTGCTCGCCGCGCAGTCCGGTCTGCCGATACCGGTCGCGCCCGGAAGCGCGATGCCCTGGTTCTCCGCCCTCGTCGCGACCGTCGGCGATGAGCAGGATCTGCTCGCCGACCGCTCGACCTTCTCCGGACGTCTCGCGCGCCTCGCCGAGGCGTATCTCGCCGCCGGCCCGCAGAGCCTGGCGCTGCTCGACGAGCTCGGCTCGGGCACCGATCCCGAGGAGGGCACGGCCCTCGCCGTCGCGCTGCTCGAGCGGTTGGTCGAGCGCGGCGGGCTCGCGCTCATCACGACGCATCTCACCGGACTCGCCGCTGCGGCTCTCGAGTTGCCGGGCGCGGCGTGCGCGGCGATGGAGTTCGAACCGTCGAGCGGCCGGCCGACGTTCCGGCTTCTGCCCGGTTCGCCGGGCGGCAGTGAAGCGCTCGCGCTGGCGCGGCGTATGGAGCTTCCCTTCGCCTGGATCGCGCGCGCCGAGACGCTGCTCGGCGACGAGCATCGCGACCTGCGGAACCTTCTCGCGGAGCTCGAAGTGACGCGCGAAGCGCTGGCACGCGAGACCGAGGAAACGCGAGCGGAGCGCGCGGCGATGACGCTTTCCGGCGAGCGTCTCGAACGCGAGCGCGCCGCGCTCGAGGCGGAACGCCAGACCGTCGGCGCCCGGGCTCGGCGTGAGCTCTCGGAGTTTCGTGAGCGGGTGGCGCGCGACCTCGCCGGTGCCGCGGAGAAGATGCGCGCCGAGCTTGAGGCCGGGAGGAAGAAGAGTGTCGCGCAGCAGGCGGTCACCCGTCTCTTCGCGGATGCGCCGCAGATCGAGCTCGAGTCCGGACCGGTCACGATCCTTCCTCTCACTGCCGGCGCTGCCGTGCGCCATCGCACTCTGGGCTGGCGCGGAACGGTCGAGTCGATGACCGGGAGCCGGGTCGAGGTGATGGCGAACGGTAAACGTCTGAAGCTGGCCGCAGAAGATCTGATCGTGGAAGCGACGGCGGCCGGCTCGTCCGGATCGGCCGGATCATTCGGAACCGCCGCCGGCGCTCGCCGCAGCCCGGCTGCCGAAGGCGTGCGTCGTCCGGCGGCTGCCGAAGAGGAATCGGTGACGGTTGCGCCCGAGCTCCACCTGATCGGACAGCGGGTGGAGCCGGCGCTCGAGGAGCTCGACGCTTTTCTCGATCAGGCGATGCGCTCCGGGAGGCGAGAAGTCCGCATCGTCCACGGCCACGGTTCGGGCCGCCTGAGAAACGCCATCCGCGAGCATCTGCGCCAGCATCGGGCCGCGGTGGCCGCTCGCGCCGGCGCGCCGAACGAGGGCGGCAACGGCGCGACAGTCGTCACTCTGCGCGACTAGAATCCTCGATCATGCCCCCGGATGCCGAGCTGGGCGGACCCGAGATTACGGCGATCCTGCAGGCGGTCGAGAAGGGGGATCGGGCGGCCTTCGATCGGCTGTTCGAAGCGGTCTACGCCGAGCTTCGGACGATCGCACGTCGTCAGCTCCGCGGTGCCTCCCCCGCCGACACGCTCAACACGACCGCGCTGGTGCACGAGGCGTATCTCAAGTTTTCTCGCCAGGCCAAGTGGTCGGTCGAAAACCGGCGACATTTCTATGCTCTCGCGGCGCGTGCCATGCGCAGCGTCGTGATCGACCACGCGCGGCGACGCGGACGCGTGAAGCGCGGTGGGGCGCGCCGCGCCGTCGAGCTCGAGGAGGATCTCATCGCCGCGCCGGAGCGCGCGGAGGAGCTGCTTGCGGTCGACGAGGCGTTGTCGCGTCTCGAGACTGCCGAGCCTGAGCTCGCGCAGCTCGTCGAGTGGCGCTTTTTCGCCGGCCTGTCGATCGAGGAGATCGCTGAGTTGCTCGAGGTTTCCGATCGCACGGTGAAACGTCGCTGGCGCGCGGCGCGAGCGTTTCTCTTCCAGGATCTGGCCGCACAGGGCATCGCCACATGAAGCGTTCCGAAAGGAACGCGATCTACATGGGCCGTTCCGAAAGGAACGCGATTCACACGAAGCGTTCCGAAAGGAACGCGATCCACATGAGCCGTTCCGAAAGGAACGCGGCCGGATGAGTCGCCCCGATCCGGTGCGCTTCGCTCAGGCGCGGGCGCATTTCGAGGAGATCGCGGACCTTCCGTCGGGGGCGCGGACCCTGGCCCTCTCCCGGCTCCGCAATGAAGCTCCTGACCTCGCGGCGACAGTCGAAGAGCTGCTGGCCGCGGATGACGCCGCCGGCGATTCGTTTCTCGCCGGCAGTGCAGCCGCTTTCGATCCGCTGCTCGTCGGCGAGGCCCTTGCCGCCGCTGAGCCCGGAGCCCAGTCCGCGAGTCCTCCATCTCCAGCTGTCGCTGCCGGCGATCGTGTCGGACCGTACCAGGTGCGCGAGCTGCTCGGACGCGGCGGCATGGGCGAAGTCTGGGAGGCCGGACGCGCCGACGGACAGTTCGATCAGACGGTCGCGCTCAAGCTGCTCAAGCGCGGCATGGATTCCGAGGAGGTGCTGCGGCGCTTTCTGCGGGAGCGCCAGATCCTCGCCCGCCTCGAGCATCCGAACATCGCGCGTCTCCTGGACGGCGGCCTGGCGAGCGACGGACGGCCGTACCTGGTTCTCGAACGCGTGCATGGCGCGCCGATCGTCGACTGGTGCGCGAGCCGTCACGCCGATCTCGCAACGCGTCTCCGGCTGGTGATCGCCGTCGCTGAAGCGGTCGATCTCGCCCACCGCAACCTCGTCGTGCATCGGGATCTCAAGCCCTCGAACCTGCTTGTCGATGATTCCGGGACCGTGAAGCTGCTCGATTTCGGCATCGCCAAGATCCTCACTGGGGAGGAGGCCGCGGGAGAGCTGACGCGTCTCGAGGATCGCGCCTTGACTCCCGCCTACGCCGCTCCGGAACAGATTCTGGGCCGGCCCGCGACGACGGCGACGGACGTCTATTCGCTCGGCGTGGTCCTTTTCGAGCTCCTGACGGGAAAGCTCCCGCACACGCGTTCGACGTCGTCGCAGCTCGGACTGGCGCAGGAGGTCGAGCGCGAAACGCTGACCCGACCGAGCCGCGTCGTTGCCGAGTCGGGCAACGCTCGCGCCGCGCGTGCTCTCACCGGCGACCTCGACACGATCGCGATGAAGGCGCTCGCGCGCGAGCCCGAACGGCGATACGGCTCGATCGCAGCGCTGGCCGAAGATCTTCGACGCTATCTCGATGGCCGCCCGGTGATGGCGCGTCCGGACAACGCTCTCTATCGCGCCGGGAAGTTCGTCTCGCGCCATCGGCTCGCGGCGGGTGCCGCGGCGCTGGTGGCCGCGGCGCTCGTTTTCGGACTCTCGCTCGCGCTCTGGCAGGCGCGTCGCGCCGAACGCAACGCGTTGACCGCCGCCGCGAATGCCCAACGTGCCGAGCGCGTGAAGGAGTTCCTGATCGGACTCTTCGAGGTCGCCGATCCCGAGCAGTCCGGAGGAAACGTGCCGGCGCGCGAGCTGCTGGAGCAGGCGGGCAAGCGTCTCGAGACCGAGCTCGCGGCGGATCCGCTGATTCGCGCCGAACTGCTCGAAGCGGTGGCGCGGATCGATCGCAGTCTCGGCCTCCTCGAGCCGGCCGCGTCCTTGGCGGAGAAGTCGCTCGCCATCCGTCTGGAGAAGCTTCCTGCCGGTCATTCGGCGATCGCCGCGAGCCGCGCCACTCTGGGCAACATCCACGTCTACGAGGGCAAACTCGAGGCGGCGTCCACCGACCTCGAAGCCGCCGTGCATCAACTCGAAGCGAGCGAGCCGCCGCAGAGTCTGCTCCTCGCGCGCGTGCGCAGCGACTACGCCAGTGCCCTGTTCTGGAAGGGGCGAGCGGAAGAGTCGGAGAAGCTCGAGCGCCAGGTCTGGCAGACGTATGCGCGGGAGCTCGGGCCGGACGATCTGCAGACGGCGATTCATCTGCGCAATCTGGCCGTCGTGCTCGACGAGCTCGATCGACTCGATGAAGCCGAGAAGGCGTATCGCGACTCGCAGGCGACGGTCGAGCGCGTCCTCGGGCCCGACCATCCGAACACGGCAGCGAGCTACGTCAATCTGGCCGTGCTTCTCGAGCGCCGTGGCAAGCTCGACGAGGCTGAGGCGCTGCTCAAGCATGCGCTGGCCATTCGCCGCGAGAAGCTCGGCGGCAGTCACACGGCAACCGGCCAGTCACTGCAGCTCTACGCGCTCTTTCTCATGAACCGCGGCCGGGACGAGGAGTCCGAGGCGATCTATCGCGAAGCGCGCGCCCTTTTCGCCGCCATCAATCCGCGTCATTTCGAGGTCGGCAAGTGCGACAACGGATTGGCGATCCTCGCCGGCCGCCGCGGCGATCATGCGAGCGCCGAACGGCTGCTGTTGTCGGTCGTCGACCTCTTCCGGGAACAGCTCGGCGACAGTCACAAATTCGTCTGGCAGGTGAAGGGAAATCTGGCGCGCGAGATCGCGGCGCAGAAACGTTACGCCGAAGCCGAGGCGATCCAGCGCACGGTCGCGGCAAAGCTCGAAGAGATCACCGGACCGAAAAGCGATGAAACCGCCGATGCGCTCGCGAACCTGGCGCAAACCGTCATCGCGCTCGGACGGCAGGCGGAGGCGGCGCCGCTTCTGGAACGTGCGAGCGCCATTCGCACCGCGATCCGCGAAGGTCGGAGCTGAAAACCCTGGCGAGCCTTCGCGCCCGGGAACGGTCGTTGTCGTAGCATCGCTTCCGCATCGCGATGACGCTCTCCAACCTCCAGCTCAATCCCCAGTTCGTGCAGGCCGTGCGCGAAGCCGTCGACATCTTCGAGCTCGCCTCGGCGCACATGAAGCTCACCCGCGTCGGGCGGAAGTGGAAGGGGCTCTGTCCTTTTCACAAGGAAAAGACACCCTCGTTCCAGCTCGATGCCGAACAGGGGCTCTACTACTGTTTCGGCTGCGGCAAGGGCGGCGACGCGATCAAGCTCCATATGGAGCTGACGGGCGACGATTTTCCGGCCGCCATGGAATCGCTCGCCCAGCGTTTCGGAGTGCCGGTCCCGGCGCCGGTCGCGCGCCGGAGCGGCGGGAAGTCCGGAGGAAGCTCCGACGCGCCGCGGGATCTCGAAGCGGTGCTCGAGGCCGCTGCGGAGTTCTTTTCCGCGTCCCTCGCGAGCGCTCCCGGGCCGCAGCGGTATCTGCGCGAACGCCGAATCAGTCCCGAAATCGCGAACCGGTATCGCCTCGGCTTCGCCCCCGACGGCTGGCGGAATCTCACGGCGGCGCTTCATCCGCGGATCCCCATGGCCGATCTGCTCGACGCCGGACTCGTCGGCCGGCCCGATGGCGGTGGCGAGCCTTATGACCGCTTCCGCAATCGCCTGATCTTTCCGATCCGCAGCGGCACCGGGCGTCTCGTCGGCTTCGGCGGGCGGACGCTCGGCGACGACAAGGCGAAGTACGTCAACACGGCCGAGACCGAGCGCTTCCACAAAAGCTCGCTGCTCTTCGGTCTCGACGCCGCGAAGCGGGCGATGCGCGAGACCGGCAAGGCGTTCCTCGTCGAAGGCTATTTCGACCAGGTCGCCGCGGTGGCCTCGGGGGTCGAACATGCCGTGGCGAGCATGGGCACGTCGTTGACTCCGGAGCAGGCGAAGCTTCTTGCCCGTCACGTCGAAGAGGTGATCGTCGGCTACGACGGCGACAGTGCCGGAGAGACTGCCGCCCGGCGGGCGCTGCCGATTCTCCTTGCGGAGGGCCTCGCGGTGCGAAGGGTGCGTTTCGCCGAAGGCCAGGATCCCGATTCGCTCCGTCTCGCCCAGGGCGAGGAGGCGCTCGCGGCCGCCGTCGCAGGCGCCGAGGACCTGATCCTCCTCGAGCTCGACCGCCTGGTTCCGCCGGACACCCACCGGAACCCCCACGGCCGCGCCCGTGCCGCGAAGGAGATTACCGCTCTGCTGCTGACGATCAAGGACACGGTCCTGCGCTACAGCTACGGCCGGATGGCCGCCGACCGGCTGGGGCTGCCGGCGCATCTCCTGATGCAGCGCCTGGGAGTTGGCGCCGCTCCGCTGGCACAGGCCTTTGTCGCCCCGGCGGGCGATCCCGGCCGAGTTCCGGGGAGTCCGGGCCCCTCTCCCGGGCGCGGGGCCGAAGAGGCGGTCCTGCGCTCCCTGCTCGCCTGCGCCGAGGCCGGCCGGCCGGTTCCCGCGCTCCTCGAGATGCCGCCGCTCGACGCTCTCGAAGACGAGCAGCTGAGGAATATTTATGCCGTCTGGCTTGCTCTCTACGAGGAGCTCGGCCGGCCTCCAGGTTCTCCCGATCTGGGTCGTCGGCTGCAGGCCGGAGATGGCATAAGTGACAGAATCTCAAAGCTTTTGCTAGAATCGTCGGACTCGGTCGGTGAGCCCGAGCCCCAAGTTCACATCCAGGGAATCCAGAAGCGCTGGCTCGATCGTCGATTGATGGAGATGAAGCGCTTAGCCGACCG
>JBDTQG010000067.1:0-18867 GCA_039932315.1 Thermoanaerobaculia bacterium | reverse complement strand
TCCAGCTGAGGCGATTGTTCCTACGAGGGGGTGATTCAAACTTACATAAGGGTCAAGTCGAGGGTTAGAGTAGGCCTCCCAGAGGCACGCGTGACGTCCCTCTCGCGCCCGTGATGTACCCTGCGCCGCAGTGGCGGCCCCAGAGCAGGATGAGAGCTTCGTTGACCGCATCTCCCGGCAGGGTGAGGAGGCGCTCGGCAAGATCGCCGAGGAGCTGATCTCGAACCCGGTGATAAATGGCGCGATCGCCCGCGCCTTCGAGGCACGAGAGAAGGCGGTGATGGCGAGACCTGCGCATGGGAAATTCTCCAGTGAAGGAACGAGGGCAGATTCGCCGCAGTTCCGTGAGGGAATGTTCCCGCGACTTCCGGCGCGGAGCGACTTCTGATGGTCGTGAAACGCCACTGATTTTCGTCGGAATCTGCCATCCGAAGCGTTCGGTTTTCGGAACGGTTTGCGTCGCGGTGACCTTTTAGGCAGCTACTTGACGTATACGTCAAGTAGCGCTAGCGTCATTGGCGTGAAAGCGAAATCGCCACTGACCGCGGCCGCACGGCCGCTCGCACGTGAAATCTCGAAAGAGCTGCTGTCGATCACCGAGCTCGCGGACGAGCTCGGAGTGACGCCGCGCGCGATCCGGTTTTACGAGTCGCGCGGTCTGCTCGAGCCGCAGCGCGCTGGAGCGACGCGCGTTTATACAAACCGCGATCGCGCGCGCCTGCAGATCATTCTGCGCGGCAAGCGGCTGGGATTTTCCCTGGCACTGGTGCAGCAATATCTCGAGCTCTACGACGCCGACCCCACGCAGCAGGTCCAGATGCAGCACCTGCTCGCCGGTGCCCGGCAGCGCATTGCCGAGCTCGAGGCGCAGCGCCTGGATCTCGAGCTCACGATCGAAGAGTTGCGCGAAATCGAACAGCTCACCCTCGAGGCCCTGGGAGGGTCTCCTCCGCCGGCAAAGCCGTCCGCGAAAGGCAAGAAGAGATGAAGAACGTCGTCATCGCCGGATTCGTCCGCTCGCCGTTCACGCTCGCCCGAAAAGGTGAGCTCGCCCGCGTCCGTCCGGACGACCTCGCCGCACAGACCGTGCGCGCTCTCGTCGACCGCAGCGGGATCGACGCGGCCGATATCGAGGACCTGCTCCTGGGGTGTGCCTTCCCGGAAGGGGAGCAGGGCTTCAACGTCGCCCGGCTCATCGGCTTCCTCGCCGAGCTTCCGCTGTCGGTCGGCGGCGCGACCGTGAACCGGTTCTGCGGTTCGTCGATGCAAGCCATCCACATGGCGGCAGGAGCGATCCAGATGAACGCCGGTGAGTCGTTCCTCTGTGCGGGCGTCGAGTCGATGACCCGGATACCGATGGGCGGTTTCAACCCGCTGCCCAATCCGGCCCTCTATGAGCGGTATCCGCAGGCATTCGCAGCGATGGGCGAGACCGCGGAGAATCTCGCGCGGCAGCGGGGTATTTCACGAGCGCGGCAGGAGGAGTTCGCGCTCGGCTCGCAGCGCAAGGTGGCGGCCGCCCAGGCGGCGGGGCGCTTCGACGACGAACTGGTGCCGATCGTCACCGGGAATGGCGCGAAGACTCAGACGATCTCGCGCGACGGAACTCCGCGACCGGAGACGACGCTCGAGGGACTGGCGAACCTGAAGCTCGCTTTCGACGAGGCGGGAACCGTGACTGCGGGAACGTCGTCGCCGCTCACCGACGGCGCAGCGGCCACCTGGGTCTGTTCCGAGGAGTACGCGAAGCGCAAAGGGCTGAAACCGCTGGCGCGGATCCGGAGCATCGCGATTTCCGGCTGTCAGCCGGAGATCATGGGAATCGGTCCCGTGCTGTCGACCCGCAAGGCGCTGGAACGCGCCGGCCTGAAGCTCGCCGACATCGACATCGTCGAGCTCAACGAGGCGTTCGCCGCGCAGGCGCTCGCCTGCATCGACGAGCTCGGCCTCGACCCCGAGAAGGTCAATCTCGATGGCGGCGCGATCGCTCTCGGCCATCCACTCGGCGCGACCGGCGCGCGGATCACCGGCAAGGCGGCGTCGCTTCTCGTCCGCGAAGGAAAACAGTTCGCTCTGGCGACGCAGTGCATCGGCGGCGGTCAGGGGATCGCGACCGTGCTCGAGGCTGTCTGACCATGGGAGCGACTTCTCCCATCCGCAAGGTCGGCGTGCTCGGCTCCGGAGTGATGGGCGCGGGAATCGCGGCGCAGGTCGCGAACGCGGGAATCCCGGTCATCCTGCTCGACATCGTGAAGGAAGGTGGAACGAGCCGGAGCGCGCTCGCGATCGAGGCTCTGGAGCGCCTGCAGAGCGTCAAGCCGGCGGCGTTCATGTCCGCCGCGCGCTCGCGGCTGGTGACGCCCGGAAACCTCGAGGACGATCTCGGACGGCTCGCTGACTGCGACTGGATCATCGAGGCCGTTCTCGAGCGCGTCGACGTCAAGCAGAAGGTCTACCGCGCGGTCGACAGCGTGCGCAAAGCCGGTGCGATCGTTTCCAGCAATACGTCGACGATTCCGCTCGCGACGCTTCTCGAAGGGCTGCCCGAGTCTTTCGCCGCAGACTTTCTGATCACTCACTTCTTCAATCCGCCGCGCTACATGCGTCTCCTCGAGCTCGTCGCCGGTCCGGCGACCCGCCCCGAAGCGACCGCGGCGATCCGGGACTTCTGCGACATCCGGCTCGGCAAGAGCGTCGTCGTCTGCAGGGACACGCCGGCGTTCATCGCCAACCGGATCGGGACTTACTGGATCGAGGCCGCGGTGCGCGAAGCGTTCGCGGGCGGTCTCACCGTCGAAGAGACCGACGCCATCGCCGGGAAGCCTTTCGGTTTCCCGAAGACCGGAGTTTTCGGTCTGCTCGATCTCGTCGGCATCGATCTCGGACCGCACGTCGCGAAATCGCTCCTCGCGACACTGCCGGCGAACGATCGCTACCGCGCCGTGCACGCGGAGAGCGTATTCATTTCGCGGATGATCGAGTCCGGTCTCGTCGGGCGGAAGGGTAAAGGCGGTTTCTATCGGTTGGACGGTTCCGGGGGGCGCAAGGTCAAGCAGGCGATCGATCTCGTCACGGGTGAGTACCGCGAGATCCGGGAGTCGCAACTCGCGAGCTCTCGTCAAGGCGGTTCCAACGGCGCAAGAGGATTCAGCAAAGGGCAGGCGATGCGGGCCGTGCTCGAGTCCCCGGATCGCGGTGGACGTTTCGCCTGGAAGTTCCTGTCCCAGACGCTTCTCTACGCTCTCGAGGTCGCGCCGCAGATCGCAGTTGATCTGTCGTCGATCGACGAAGCGATGCGTGCGGGCTTCAGCTGGAAGTGGGGGCCTTTCGAGCTCCTCGACGAGCTCGGGCCGGCATGGTTCGCCGCAGGCCTCGCGGCGGAGGGCTTGCCGGTACCCGCGCTGCTCACGGCGGTGCGGGCGGGAACTTTTTACCGCGTGGAAGGTGGGCGGCTGCAGCAGTTTTCGCTCGACGGTTCGGGCGGTTATGTCGAAGTCGCCCGCCGCCCGGGAGCTCTCCTTCTCGCCGACGTGAAGCGTGCGGGCCCGCCGGTCTCGAAGAACGGCTCGGCGGCGTTGTGGGATCTGGGGGACGGCGTTCTCTGCCTCGAGTTCACCAGCAAGATGAATGCGCTCGATGACGCCATTCTGCGCATGGTGAGAAAAGCGATCAGCTTGGTCGAAGGCGAGTCGTTCAAGGCTTTGGTCATCGCCAACGACGGCGAGAACTTCTCGGTCGGCGCGAACATCGGTCTCGTGCTCTTCGCGGCCAACGTCGCGCTTTGGCCGGTCATCGAAGCGTCGCTCTACGAAGGGCAGCAGGCGTTCAAGGCGCTCAAGTACGCGCCGTTCCCGGTCGTCGGCGCGCCTTCCGGAATGGCCCTCGGTGGAGGCTGCGAAATCCTCCTGCATTGCGATGCCGTGCAGGCCCATGCCGAGACGTACATGGGTCTGGTCGAAGTCGGCGTGGGACTGGTGCCGGGATGGGGCGGCTGCAAGGAGCTCGCGACGCGTTGGGCGACGAACCGTGAGCGGCCCGGCGGCGCGATGCCCGGCGTCGCGAAGAGCTTCGAGACGATCAGCACCGCGCGCGTCTCGGCCTCTGCCGACGAGGCGCGGGAGCTTCTTTTTCTGCGTTCCACCGACGACATCACCATGAATCGCGATCGCCTTCTGGCGGACGCCAAAACGAAGGCGCTGGCGCTCGTCGCCGCGGGCTACACTCCGCCGGCTGAGGTTGCGATCTCCCTGCCGGGGGCTTCCGCGAAGGCCGCGCTCGACATGGCGGTCGCGGGCTTTCGCGCGAGCGGTGCCGCGACGCCGCACGACGTCGTTGTCGCCGCACGTCTCGCGACCGTCCTCACCGGTGGCGAAACCGACATCACGGAGTCCCTGAGCGAGGAGGACCTGCTCACGCTGGAACGCGAATCTTTTCTCGCGCTCGTGCGCACGCCGGCGACGCTGGCGCGAATCGAACGGATGCTCGACACCGGAAAGGCACTGCGGAACTGACCATGCTCGACTACAAAGCCCCGTTGCGGGACATTCGTTTCGTCTACTACGAGCTTTTCGACAGCGCATCTCTCACGCGTCTCCCCGGATTCGAAGAGGCGAGCCAGGAGCTCGTGATGGATGTCCTCGGCGAGATGGCGCGCTTCTGCGACGGTGTGCTTCGGCCGCTCAATGCACCCGGCGATCAGGAAGGCTGCCACTTCGACGCCGGTGTGGTGCGCACTCCGGTCGGGTTTCCTGCGGCCTACAAGCAGTTTCGCGAGGGCGGATGGACCGGCGTCGTGGCGCGACCCGAATACGGTGGGCAGGGGCTGCCGCACATCATGAGCGTTCTGCTCACGGAGATGATGTGCTCGTCGAACCTGTCGTTCGCGATGATCACCGCGCTCACCAATGGCGCCTACAGCGCGCTCGATCATCACGCGACGCCGGAGCTCAAGCGGAAGTTCGTGCCGAAGCTCGTCGACGGCACCTGGGCGGCGACGATGTGCCTCACCGAGCCGCAGGCGGGCACGGACCTCGGACTCGTCCGGATGAAGGCGGTGGCGACGGACGAGATCGATGACGGAGGGCGGGCCTGGAAGCTGACGGGAAGCAAGATCTTCATTTCCGGCGGCGAACACGATCTGACCGAGAACATCGTCCATCTGGTCCTCGCGCGCCTTCCTGACGCACCCCCGGGAATCAAGGGAATCAGTCTCTTCGTCATCCCGAAGCTACGCGAGGCGGGCGGAAAACTGATTCCGAACGGAGTGACCTGCGGCGCCATCGAGCACAAGATGGGAATCAAGGCGTCGCCCACCTGCGTCATCAACTTCGACGGCGCGCTCGGTTATCTGGTCGGCGAGCCGCACAAGGGCATGAAGGGAATGTTCACTTTCATGAACGGTGCGAGGCTGCACGTCGGCGTTCAGGGTCTCGCTCTCGCTGAAGCGGCGTCGCAGGCAGCCGTGAAGTTCGCCCGCGAGCGCCTGCAGGGCCGCTCGCTCTCCGGCAAGAAATCGACCGGCGGCGACGCCGATCCGATTCTCGTGCACCCGGATGTCCGGCGGATGCTGCTGACGATGCGCGCTTTCAGCGAGGGCGCGCGGGCGCTCACCGCCTGGACCGCGCTCGAGATCGACCACGCCGAGAGCGATCCGGATAAGGCGCGCGCCGAAGAGGGCGACGATTTCGCATCTTTGCTGACACCGGTCGTGAAGGCCTTCCAGACCGATCTCGGTTTCGAGATGACGAATCTGGCGGTGCAGGTCTTCGGCGGCTACGGCTTCTGCGTCGACTATGGAGTGGAACAGCTCGTGCGCGACTGCCGGATCACTCAGATCTACGAAGGAACGAACGGCGTCCAGGCACTCGATCTCGTGGGGCGAAAGCTGCCGGCGCACACCGGGCGCTACCTCCGTCGCTTCTTTCATCCGGTGCAGGAGTTTCTCGAAGCCGAGGCGGCAAACACGGAGCTCGCGGAGTTCGTCGGTCCGGTCGCGAAGGCGTTCGAACGTTTGCAGCGCGCGACCGGCTGGATCACGCAGGAGAGCCTGAAGAATCCCGACGAAGCGGGCGCCGCCTCCACGGACTACCTGCATCTGTTCGGTTACGTTTCTCTCGGTTTCCTCTGGGCGCGCATGGCGAAGGTTGCGCTCTCCGCCCTCTCTCCGGAAGGCAGCCGCGGCAAGGGAAAAGAGGAGCTGGCTTTCTACACTGCGAAGGTCGCAACGGCACGGTTCTACATGCAGCGTCTCCTGCCACGCAGCGGTTCGCACTTTGCCGCGCTCATGGCCGGCGGCAGCTCGCTGATGAACTTTCCCGACGAGTCCTTCTAGTTCTGAAGAGTCGCGTCGAGGGTCGCGACCAGGTCGCGCGCGAGCTCGGCGGTGTCAGCGAAAAAACCGGGATCGATCTTGTCCGCGGTGTCCGTCGGCTGGTGATAGTCCGCGTGGTCCTCGACGCCTAAATACAGGTACGGGATTCCCGCGTCGAGAAACGCGCCCTGATCGGAGCCGTGCCGCCAGTCCTCCACTCGTCCGCCGAGAAGCATCGAACGATCGTGACCGGCATGCAGATGAACGCCGGATCGCGACGCCGCCTGGAGCACGGCGGATTGGAGCTCGGGATGGTCGGCGAGCCCGGTGACGACGAGATCGTGCGTCGCACTGCGGCTCACCATGTCGAAGTTCACGTCGAGGCGAATCGCCGAAATCGTGACAGGTGGCCGGGCGACGAACGCCTGCGCTCCGCGAAGGCCGAGCTCTTCGGCGTCGAAGGCCACGAAAAGAATGGAGTGCCGCGGCGGATGCGTTTTGAAGTAAGCCGCCAGCGCGAGCATCGTGGCAACGCCCGAGGCGTTGTCATCGGCGCCGGGATAGATCCGCCCGTTGCGGATGCCGAGATGATCGTAGTGCGCCGAAACGACGAGGTAGCTCGCCGGATCGGCCGTGCCGGCGAGCTCGCCCACGACGTTCGCGGCGTCGGCGAAATGCATCCGCACCGGCCGGTCGCGTCTCCACAGGGCTTTGACGCTCGTGTGGTCGAAGGAGAACGGCTCGAGATACGACGCGGTCGCGCCGGTCAGGGCATTCGCACCATTGTCGCCATTCGCGGCATCGATCGGCGCCAGGCCGATCTCGCGAAAGCGGCTTTCGACCCAGGCGCGGGCTTTCAGGCCGCCGGGTTCGCCGGTGCGGCGCCCTTCGAAGGCCGGCCCGGAGAGCGTTGCGACATCGGCGAGCAAGCGCGCATGGTCGAGGAGAGGAGTTGTCGTCGCCGGCGCGCCGGGAAACACCGCTGCGAGCCGTCGTCTCTCGTGCGCTGTCGCGAGGGTCTCGTAGACCAGGACCAACGCGAGCAGAGAGAAAACGATCTTGCGACGGCGATTCAACCAGGGCCCGGACGTGGCTTTCATGAGCGGGGACGGTATCACCGCGAAGTAGACTGCATTCCATGAACGCCGCCCCGCCGCGCCTCTTCGCGAGTACCGAGCTCGCCGCCCGACTTGAACGCGCTGAAACGTCGCTCATCGCGGAGAGTGCGTCGGCTGCGACGGCTCGGGATCCGCAGGGGCGGCACTTTTCTCTGCCTCTCGCGGGCGGCGTCGCGGCATGGGCCGGCGAGGGATCTCCGCTCAACAAGGTCGTCGGTCTGGGTTTCGACGGTGCGCTGGACGAGACCGCCCTGGCCGGCATTGAAGCCGCGTTTGCCGAGCGCGGCTCTCCAGTCCAGGTCGAGTTGTCGACCGCGGCCGATCCGGCAGTGGCCGCAGCTCTCACCCGTCGCGGATACGTTCTCTCGGGTTTCGAGAATGTCCTGGCTCTCCGTCTCGAAGCCGGGCGTAGCGCCCGGATCGCACCCGGCGTCTCCGTGCGCGAGAGCGCTGCCGAGGAGTTCGACGAGTGGATCGACATCGTCGTCCGCGGATTCGCCGCGCCGGACCTCCAGGGGGTGGCGGCGCACGAAGAGTTCCCGCGCGACGTCATCGAACGCGCCATGCGCGATTGCATCGCGGCGAGCGGTTTCGTGCTCACGACCGCGCTCCGGGATGGAGTTCCGGCGGGGGGTGGGAGTCTCCGCCAGTGCGATCGCGTCGCCCAGCTCTGTGGCGCGGCAACGCTGCCGGCGCACCGCCGCCACGGGGTGCAGAGCTCTCTGCTCGAAGCGCGCCTCGCGGCAGCGGCGAAGGCGGGCTGCGACATCGCCGTCGTCACCACGCAGCCGGGATCGAAGTCGCAGCAGAACGTCCAGAAGCTCGGCTTCGAGCTGATGTACTCCCGCGCCGTGCTCGTGCGCGCCTTCGAGGTCTGACCGGCGGCAGACAGCCGGCCGGTGGATCGCCCGCGGGCGATACCCTCGCATCGCGCTTCGTTGTCCGCGCGCTCCGCACTTTCCCGGCTTTTCAGTCACCGCTCTTTTGTTTGGCCTGTTTTTCCGGATCCTGCGCATCCTTGAACAGGGCGCGAATAGAATGGTTCCATCGTCGCCTCGAAAGTCTTCGTCCCATCGACGGTAGGTGAGGAATTCATGAGTCAAGCAGGATGTCTCCATTCCCTCCGCTCGCGGGCGGTCAGGCTGTTGCTCTGCACCCTTCTCGGCGCCTTCGTCGGCGATTCGGTCCGTGCGGAGGAAACGACGGCGCCGGCGCCGGCTCCTGCGGCGTCGTTCGTGACGTCCTCTCTGCCGGCCGCGGGCCGGCAACACACGGAGCTCTCCGTCAGCGCATTCGGCCGCTACTCCCTGAGGGTTGCGAGCGCGCGCGGAACGGCGCTGCAGGTCGTCGACCGGATGTCGGGTGGAGGCGACGTCGCGGGTCAGGCGGGGGAGACCGACGGGCGACTCGATCTTTTCCTCGATCGCGGTGTGGTGCGCGTCATGACGTATGGCGCGAACCTGGTCACCGGCGAAGCGAAGCTCACGGTGACTCCCTTTCACGAGCGTCATCCGGGAGTCGAATCCCGGCTCGTCGAGGGAAAACCGCTCGACGATGAGCTCGGCGACTTCGAGCAGAGCTCCTGGTGGCTCGACCTGCACGAGCGTCGTCGCGTGGTTTTCGAAGCGGCCGGCCGCAGCCTTGCCGACCTTCGTCTCTGGCAAAACGGCGCCTGGCTGGTCGACGTGGCTCCGGCGGTGAGCACCATCGAGCCTCACGTCGGGCAGCCGCTGCGGCTGTGCCAGCTCACGGCCGATCTCGGTCCGGGCCTCTATCGGCTGACGGCTTACGGCGGTTTGCCGCTGGCGTGGGCGAACGGGGGGACGGAGCAGCCGTTTCATCTTCGCTTCGGCTGGCCCAGCGACGCCCGGACTGTTCGCGAGCGCCGGACCATCGGTCCTTTCGGAAACGATCGCGTGCTGGTGTCGGGCGCGGTCGACTACTTCCGCCTTGAGCTGCCGGATGCGCCCGTTGACGACGGGCAGACGACGATCCAGGTCACGGCCTTCAACGAAGCGGATCCCTTCGCCCCTTACGGTCCGTTGGAAAGAATCACCAAGGAAAACGTGCCGCCGGTGGCCGAGCTCCTCCCCGGGCCATTGGTCGATCGTCTGTACCTCCTGACGGTCGAGGGCACTCCCGGTCAATCGTACGTCCTGCAGCACTTCGAGCGGGAAAAGGACAAGGAGCTGAATCCGCGCGCGGTGAAGTCGGACTACTGGATTTCGACGGTGCACGCGGGCCCGCCCGGCGATGCGATCGATCCGACCGCGATCCTCGTGCGCAGTGGAAGCGTGAACGCCGGACAGACCGGCAAGGCCGAGGTCGTGGCGAGCGACGCGGTGGACCTTTCCCGTGCCACCGGATGGGCGCGGCGATTCAACCTGCCCGAAGCGGCGACGCTCTTCCTGAAGATCCAGGAAGCCGGAGCCTACCGGCTGGTGTCGCGCGGTGTCGCTGCACAGTTCCGCCTCGAGCCGCTGTTTCTCGGCGGCGTGCCGGAAGGCTATGCATCGCCGCCGGCGGTCGCGGCGCCGGCGGAATGGACGCTCGATCCTGGCTACTACCGGCTCACGCTGATTCCGCTCGAGAGCGGAATCGCCGAGATCGAGCTCGCCGGCAAGGAGGCACCTCCGCAGAAGCTCGCGCCGCCGCGTCCTTCGGTCCAGCTCGGCGTCGTCTCTCTGAGCTCAGCTCGTGGATATCACCTCTTCGTGAGCCAGCAGCCCGGAGTCGAATCCGGACTCATCGCGCGCGAGCTGCCGCTCGATCTCGCGGAAGCCTTGCCTCTGGCTCTTGGAGCGGGCGAAGAGGTTGCGTTCACCGCTCGCGCTGCAGCGCCGAGTCGTCTGAAGGCAGTCACCGAGGACGGTGGGACGCTCGACGTCGCGGTGGACGACGGCGCCTGGTCCGCGGAGGTGGCAGTCGACAAGGGCGAGCATCGGGTCCGCGTGCGCTCGACGCGCGATGCGACCGTGCTGGCTTCGGTCGGTCTGGTGAGCGACGCGAAGCTCTCCTCGACGCCGTTGCCCGACCTCCCGCAGGCGACTCTCGACAGCATGCCGACGTTTCCTGCCCTTGGAGAGCCTGCGGGCTCAGCCGCGACCGCTACGACCGCTACGACCGCTACGAGCGCGCCAACCGCATCGGCGGCGTCGACGACGCTCGATCTCGCCCGCAGCGAAGCGCGAACCTTCGTCTTTTCTGCGACCGCACCCGCGCTCTATCGCATCGAATCGACGGGCCTGCTCGCGACCGGAGGCGCGCTGCGCACGCGGACGCGCGCGAGTCTCCTCAGTGAGGAGGCCAACGGCGTCGGGCGGAATTTCAATCTCGCGACCTACCTGCGCGAAGGCGACTATCAGCTCACCGTGCATCCGGTCGGCGAAAGCGCCGGGCACCTCGGTCTGGAGATCGCACGCGCTCCCATCGAAGCCGGGGGTGAGCTGGCGCTGGGACTGCCGTTGCGGACGACCGTGGATCCTGGTCGTGCGCTCGCTTTCGACCTCGAGATCGCGGACGCGGGAAAATATCGTCTGACCTCCCGCGGCCTGCGCAAGGACTTCTCGCTGCGTTTCGAGGACGCCGATGGCTGGCCGGTCGCTCAGGCTCTCGCCGAGGGTGAGCTCGAAGTCGATCTCGAGGCGGGCAAGTACCGCCTGATCGTTCTTCCCCAGCCCGTGACTGCGCGGGCGGTCATCGGCTTGCAGCGGGTGGAAACGGCTGAGGATTTTTCCGGACATGGCCCGCACCCTCTCGCTCCCGGGACGGCGTCGGCGAATCTCTGGCTCGAGCCGCGGGAAGGCGAGCTCCGCGCGCCCGACCTCTGGCGCTTCTCGTTGCCGGCGACGACGGTGGCGAAGCTGACTCTCAGCGAGGAGATGGAGGGCGAGATCCGCTTGCGCAAAGCGACGGTCGCCGCGGGGGCACGCGATGCGGTGATCGGTCAGATTCCTCCGGGACGTGCGTTTCAGGCGGCGCTCGCGGCGGGCGAGTACGAAATCGCTGTCACGTCGTCGCGCAGCAACAACCGCGTGCGCTACGAGATCGCGCTCCAGCTCGGGGATCTTGTCGACGGAACCGAGGTCGGAGTGGTGGTGCCGGGAGAGCTGACGCTCGCGGTCGGAGCGGAGGCGCAGGTCGAGATCTCATCGTCGGGGCGTCGCGACGTGCGGGCGACGCTCTCGAACGAGCTCGGCGAACCGATCGCTTCCTCCGACGATCGCCCCGGCGACTGGAATTTCCTGATCAGCGAGCGTCTCGCCGCCGGGCGCTACCGGCTGCGTGTGGATCCGGTGGACGGCGGATCGAGTCCTGAGCCGACGCGGGTCGCCATGCGGGTGCTGCGGGAACGCGCCGTGCCGGAGGTGGCAGCGACGGGCTCCGCGACGACCGTTTCGGTGGCGGTTGCCGACGAAGCGTTGCTGCTGCCGATCTCGCGTCCGGCGACGGCGGAGATCTTTGCGGTCGGTGCGCGCTCGAAGGAAAGCCTCGGCCTGGTGCTCGAGGAGCGTCAGCCGGAGAGTGCGCACGGCGGCGCGGTCTGGAAGGCCCTGCGCTCCGTTTCCGGCACCGTCATGCGTCTGGCGCTGCCGCTCGCGCCGAGCTCGGGGGCGTTGCGCGTCCGTCTCTGGTCGCTCGACCGTCGTCCGGCGAAGATTGCGCTTTCGCTCTATGCCGGGGCCTTCGCTCACGTCCGCGAAGCGGCGCTGGTGCGCGGCTTCGCGCTCACTCCGCTTGCCGGAGTCGATCCGCCGCTCGCCGCAGCGATCGTCGACCTCGACGATCCGGGCTGTTTCGCGCGCTCGACCTCGAGCGCCGACGGAGCCTCGGGTGGACTCCTGCAGGCGCTCGCGATCGGATCGACGTTCGACGCCGCCGCGCCGACGCTGGCGTCCATCGGGCTGGCCTTGCCGCTCGCGGCCCCTTTCGAGGGCGCGACGGCGCCGCGTGTCCAGGCGCGGCGCGTGCGTCTGGGTCAGCGGGACGACAGCGGAATCAGCGAACCCAGCGAACCCGGCGAAGGGATCGCGATCTCCCTGCCGTCGCGGACGCCGGTGATCTGCGATGTGGCGGACGGCGAAGCCGCTGTCGTCGCGCTCGAGGCGCAGGCGGGCGAACCGATGGTCGGTTTCGTCGACGGTAGCGGCAAGGTCGGACCGGCGACGGCGGTCGGAATCGCCGGCAACGGCGGCGCGCGGGTATTGAGCGCAGCCGCCGCGGGAAAGGGAAGAGCGGTCGAGCTCTGGAACGCCGGGGACGTCGCCGTCGAAGGCCGGCTTTCCGCCTGGTTGGGAAAATCAACCGCCGAACGGACGGCGGCGTTCGGCACTTCCGCGGCGACGGTTCCGGCGGGCGGCGTCACGGTCGTGTCGCTACCGCGCGGAGAAAAAGAGCTCCGGCTGACGCTCGGCGAAGGCACCGCGGCGCTCGCGATCGGCCCGGACGGTGCGGCGGAAGAGCTGCTGTGGGCGCCGGTGGCCGCGGCGAACGAAACGCTGTCGACCGCCAGCGAGCGCCTCCTGGTCTTCGGTGGAACGACGACCGCCGGGCTGGTGTCGATCGATCTCGCGCCCGCCGACGAGAGCGGTCCGCCGGCGGCGCGCGGTCGGGTCAGTGAGCGCGACCGCTTCGAGAAGCGGTTCCTGTCGTCGAGCGCGTTTCGACTCGAAGTGTCCGGTCCGGAGAAGGGTACGCGCCAACTGCACGTCCGCGGTGCGGAAGCCGCGGTCTACGTCAGTGGCGACGGCCGTGTCGAGCGCGGCACCGACTTTGCGGTGGCGTCGGCAGGCGGTTCGCTCCGCTTCACCACCGATCCCGGACTGGTTTCGGCTTGGGTGGACGAGGAGGAAAAGGCCGAGGTCGCGGGCGGAGCGCTGGCAGCGAGCCGCGCCGCAAGCTGGGGCATCGATCCCGCGCAGACGGCTCAGGCCGTGACTCTGCCGGCGGCGCTGCCGCTCGACGGAGAGACGAAGAGTTTCGAGTTCTCTCTCCCCGCGCCCGCGCTCTTCCGGTTGCGCGGAGCGACCGCTTTTGCCGTCGCCGTGATCCCCGAAGCGACGACAGGGACGACACGTTTCGAGGTCTATCCGGACAGCGTGCATCTCGATGCCGTTCTCCCGGCCGGGCGCTGCCGCCTCGTCCTCCGCGCGCTCGCCGGCGAGACGCTTTCCGGCAGTGCGACGCTGGCTTCGCAGGCGCTCACGCCGCTCGGGGAGGGTCTCTCTCCGGAGATTCTGCTCGCCCCCGGAGATTCCTACGGATTCAGTTTCCACATTGCGCAGGAGAGCCCTGTCGGCATGGGCGTCCGGGCCGATGTCGGCGGAGTCGAAACGGTGCTCTATGGGGGAGACGGCCGCCGGCTGGGTGCCGGAGTCGTCCAGTGGTCCACGCTCGCCGCCGGGGACTTCGCGCTCGTCGTCACGGCGCCGGCGGCGGGGCGGCCGGCGCGGGTACGGGCCGCTCTCGTCGGCAGCACGCCGCCGGGAAGCGGACCGCCGCCGGAAGAGGCGCATCGGTTCCTCGAGCTGGCTGCCGGTGGCGCGCCGGTCGTCGTCGGAGTCGCCGGCACCGAGAACGAACCTGTGGACTGGCTGGCGGACGGCGATGCCAGCGACGCAGCGGGCGAGGATTCGAGCTACGACGAATCTTCCGATGAAGAGACGGGCGACAGGGCAACCGAAGAAGAGAACGATCCGAGCGATCCGAGCCATGAGAGATCCGAGCCATGAGAGATCCGAGCCATGAGAGCGGTGCGAGCGATGAGTGACGGCGGGAAGTGGGCGAAGCGGACGGACGGGACGAAGCGAGCGAAGCGAACGATGCGAACGATGCGAACGATGCGAACGATGCGAAAGCCGATCGGTGCCGGGGATGGCTCCGCCGGCTCCCGTTTTCTGCGCGCCGCCAAGTCGCCCTTCGCTCGGCTGATCCTCGTTCTGGTGGCCGGAGCTTCGCTGCTCGCGCCGCCTGCGCACGCTCAGCCCGCGCCGGCTTCGCGGCCCGGGGCGACAACGGTCGTTCCCGACCAGTTCCTGCGCCGCTGGGATCCGCTGACGATCTTTTTCGCGCAGGCGACCGGACCGGAGAAGGGAGGCGTCGAGGACGCCCCGCAGCGCTACGTGACGCTCGAACCGACCCAGCCCGGCGCTTTCCAGTGGCTCGACGCGCGGACGCTGCAGTTCCGACCGGCGGAGCCGTGGCCACCGCTTGCGGTCGTGACGGTCAAAGCGGATGGGAGGACTTTCCGTCTGGCGACACTCATGGCGGCACCGACCGGCAGTCTGCCGGCGAACGGTGCCGAAGGTGTCTGGGCCACCGACGCGATCACTTTGACCTTTCCCGAGCCGATCTCGCCCGAGGCGCTCGCTCGCGCGGTGTCCATCGAGCATCGGCCGTTGCCCGGTCTCTCGGGCAACGACAGCCGCCGTCTCTCCCGGCAGGACTTCACGGTGAAGAGTGTGGAGCGCGCTTCTCCCAGCGACGCGGCGAGCTACGTGCTGCGCCTGAAGCAGCCGATTCCGCTCGGACGCAAGGTATTCGTGCGTTTTGCCCTCCGGCTCGCCGACGATCCGGCCGCAGGCTCCTCCTCGAGCGCGAGCGGTCGCGATTTCACCGAGATCACTTTCTCCACTGCCGAGCCGTTCCGCGCCCTGAGATTCGGCTGCCGCCAGAACGAGCTGCCCGTGGTCGCTACCGGCGCGCGCTACGCCGCGGAGCAGGCGCTCGCCTGCGGTGAGAACGATCCGACGATCGTCGTCGAATTCAACGCGCCCGTGGCTATCGCCGCGCAGTCGGCCGGCGACTGGGCGCTGACGGGCAGGAACCTGGTGCGCGTGACGCCGGCGGTGCCGGGCCTGCAGTTCGCGTTTTCCGGCAAACGTCTGGAAGTGCGCGGCGATTTTCAGCGCGAGACGGCCTATCGCGTGACGTTGTCGCCCACGCCGCTCGTCGATCAGAGTGGCCGTGCGCTCGACCTGCAGGCGGCGAACGAGCTCACATTGTCGTTTGCGCGCCCGGTCCCCTATCTGCACTGGGCGGCGGCGTCGGGCATTGTCGAGCGCGCCGGCCCGCAGATGGTGCCGCTCGCCGGTCGGGGTGACGAACGTCTCGATCTTCGGATCCAGCGCATCGATCCGCTGGACCGCTCGTACTGGCCGTTTCCGGACAGCCCGGTCGAGGTCGACGAAAGCAGCCGGCCGCCCGGACCCGGAGAGCGCCCGCAGCCCTACGTTTCGAACGACGATGCGATCTCACCGGCCGAGCTCGTGCGGCAGATCGCCGCGCTCGGCTCACCCGGAGTTTCAACGCTCGTCGAGCTGCCGCTGCGGCGCGATGGTGCGTCGGCCGCGTTCGGACTCGATGTCGCTCCGCATCTCGCGCGTCTCGCCCCGGCGGGATCTCCCGGGACCTACCTCATCGGTCTGCGCCGCGTCGATGGTGGAACGGCGCGCAGCTGGATGCGTCTTCAGGTCACGGATCTCGCCCTCACGACTCTCGAAGAGCCGTCGCAGACGATCTTCGTCGTCACCTCACTCGCCAGTGCGCAGCCGGTCGCGGGTGCGACGGTCGCCGTCGAGGGCAGCACGCGGCGGGGAAGAAACGACGTGATCTGGGAGACGCTTTTCCAGGGAAAGACCGACGCCAGCGGGCGCGTTTCCTTCAAGGCTCCGGGCGCCGCGAGCGACCGCCGAAGCGAGGTGCGGCGCATCGTGGTGTCGAACGGCGACGACCGGCTCGTGCTCGATCCGCGAGCGTCTCCGGACACGTTTCAGAACGGCAGCTGGACTGAAGCGGATGCGACCTGGTTGCAATGGATGCAGGTCGATCTCAGCTACCGCGGCGAGAAGCCGCAGTCGCTCGCGCATCTCTTCGTCGACCGTCCGGTCTATCGCCCCGCGGAGCCGGTTCACATCAAGGGCTTCCTGCGGCAGCGCTACCAGGGCCACCTCGAGCCGATCGCCGGCGACGCCGTGCTGGTCGTCGAGGGACCGGGAGATCTGATCTGGCGCTATCCGGTGACGATCGCCGAGAACGGCAGCTTCTACTGGAAGTTCGACGAGAAGGATCTGCCGACCGGTACGTACCGTCTCCACGTCGAGCTCCCGGACAACGAGCCGTACCTCGCCGGCACGGCGACCTTCCGCAAGGAGGCGTATCGCCTGCCGCAGTTCGAAGTCCGCCTCGACGCACCGGAGCGCGCCGCTCTCGACCGGCCTTTCGACGTCGATCTCACGGCGAGCTACTACGCCGGCGGCCGCGTCGCGGCACGTCCGATCGCCTGGCGTGTGACGCAGTTCCCGTACGACTGGACGCCGAAAGCGCGATCCGGTTTCTTCTACTCCTCCGACGGCCGATTCTCGCGGGTGGAGCGCTTCGAGTCGACGCCGGCGCTCGAGCGCAACGACACGACCGACGAATCGGGGAGCGCGAAGCTCACGCTCAACCCGGCGATCGAAGCGACGGCGCAGCCGCGCACCTACGTCGTCGAAGCGACCGTTGTCGGCGCGGACGATCAGACCGTGACGTCGACGCGTCAGATCGTCGCGCTGCCGCCATTCGTTCTCGGTCTCGACGTTCCGCGCTATGTCGAGAACGCGACGCCCGCTTCGGGCGCTGCTGCGCTCCGCCCGCGCGTACTCGTTGTCGGTCCCGACGACAAGCCGGTCGCAGGGCAGAAAGTCACCGTGCGCCTGATCCATCGCCAGTGGCACGCTCATCTGCGCGCGAGCGATTTTTCGGACGGAGTTGCGCGCTACGTGACCGAAGTCGTGGATGAGAAGGTGATGGAGAAGAGCGTCGTTTCCGGCAGCGACGCGATTCCGGTCGACCTCGCGCTTCCCGAAGCCGGCGTTTACGTCGTCGAGCTCGAAGCGCACGACCGGCTCGGCCGCGCGCAGACCGTCGCCGTCGACCTCTTCGCCGGCGGCGGCGAACCCGTGGCCTGGGAGAAGCCCCCGGCGGCCATTTTCCAGGTGACCCCCGACAAGGCGAAGTACGGCCCGGGCGAAACGGCGAAGCTCGTCCTCCAGAGTCCCTTCCAGACCGGCGAAGCCCTGGCGGTGGTCGAGGCTCCGGATGGCAATCGCTATTCGTGGTTGCCGGTGCGCGGCGGGCAGGCGACCTTCACCCTGCCGATCGAAGGCGACTGGGCGCCGCGGATGCCGGTTCACTTCCTGCTTCTTCGCGGGCGTCTCGCCGGCACGAAACCGGTGCCCGGCAACGCGACCGATCTCGGCCGCCCTTCGACGTTCGGCGCCACCGCGTGGCTCGAGGTCGAGCCGGTCGACAATCGCGTCGTCGTCGAGCTCGAGTATCCCGAGCGCGCGCGGCCAGCGCAGGAGGTCGAGATCGCCGTCCGACTCAAGGATCCGGCCGGCGCGCCGCTCTCCGGCGAAGTCACGCTCTGGCTCGTCGATCAGGCGGTGCTCGCACTCGGGAAAGAGGCGCGGATCGATCCGCTGCCGAGCTTCCTCACCGCCGTCAAGTCGTTCTTCATGGCGCACGACACGCGCGCGATGATCTTCGGCTTCCTGCCGTTCGTCGAGCGTCCGGGAGGCGACGAAGGGGAGGAGAGCCGGAATCTTCTTGACCGGCAGACGATCCGGAAGAATTTCCAGGCAGTGCCGTATTACAACCCGGCGATCGTCGTCGGTCCGGATGGCGTCGCGCGGGTGAAAGTCCGGCTTTCGGACGATCTGACGAACTTCAACCTGCGCGCGAAGGCGATCTCGGGCGCGGAGCGCTTCGGCTTCGCGGTCGGCAGAATCGAAGTCCGGCAGCCGGTCGTCGTGCAGCCGGCGCTGCCGCGCTTCGTCCGCCCCGGCGACCGGTTCCTCGCTTCGGCAACGGGTCGCGTCGTCGAAGGCGCCGTTGGCGCCGGGAAAGTCTCGGCGCGCTTCGAAGGCGTGACGCTTCAGGGGCCGGCGACGCAGGCGATCGACTGGGTGGCGAACCGCGCTCTGCGCTTCGACTTCCCGGTGACCGTTCCGACGCCGGAATTCGGCAGCGACGGAACGCTTTCGCGCACGGAAGTGATGCTTCGCATCGGCGCGGAGCGCTCGTCGGACGGCGCCGGAGACGCGGTCGAAGTGCATCTTCCGCTGCGCGATGACCGGGACCGCGTCGTCGTCTCGGCGCTCGCGGCGCTCGTTCCTGGAACGCCGTGGAATCTCCCGGAGCCGGCGGAGGCGGCTCGACCCGGCTCGCTGCGACGAAAGCTCCTGGTCTCGAACGAACCCGGCATTCTCGAGCTTGCGGCCGGTCTCGACTACCTTCTCGCCTATCCCTACGGCTGCACGGAACAGCGGCTGTCGACGGCACGCGCGCAGCTCGCGCTGCGGCGATTCCGCGACGTGCTTCATCTCGACGGCGGAGAGGCGGCGCTCGACCGCGCCGTGAAGGACACGCTCGAGTGGATTCCGCTGGTCGAGCAGCCGA
>JBDTQG010000066.1:0-19401 GCA_039932315.1 Thermoanaerobaculia bacterium | reverse complement strand
GCGGCCGCGTCGAGCTCGACGGAGACGATGCGGTTCCGGCGCCCCGAGTCCCGCGTCGCCCGCACCAGAATCGACGTCGAGAGCCCTTGATACGAACCGATCTCGAGAATGGGCCCGGAAGCGAAATACGCCAGCTCGTAAAGCTTGAGCGCATCCTCACGCCGCAACCAGCCGTCGATGCCGAGATCGATCAGATGATCGCGCGTCGGACAAGTCGCGAAGAAGGCATGCGCCCCGTTGATGAATTCGCCATCGAAGTCGAAGGTCCGCATGTACGAAGGAACGTCCGACAGTCCGGGTGGAATCTCGTAGCGGAATACAGGCTTCGTCGACATCGCCCGAATCCTACGACGCAAACTCGCCGGGCGCGACGCTTCGAGCCAGTGCGTCCAGCTTTCGAGCACGGGCCGCTGACTCGTGGTGGCAAACTCTCGGCTAGCGAACGTGATGTCCGTGCTCGAGTCCGTGGAGATTCCTGTCGAGGGCAGGACGACCCGCGCCGACTGATGCACGCGAGCGGCAGTCATCAGTCTTCTCATCGTTGCAATCGCGAGTTCTTCGTGGTGAACCAGGCCTTGAGCCCGACTTCGGAAATCCCCTGTTCCAATCCCGGCACGATAACCGGCTCAGCACTCAAATCCAGCTGACCGTCTTCGATCGGCACGATGTCGAAGAAGCGCAGAAACCGAACATCTCGAGCCTCCCAGAATCCATACACCAGGAGGCGATCCCCTGGCGCAAGCGGGCGCCAAGAACCCTGTTGAGCGCAGATGGTGCGGTCGCCGACACGAAGGACGTCGCCCTGATAGGTGAACATCATGGACGTAGCTTCCGTCAGGACCTGCTGCCGATCGCCGAGAACCGAGTCCACGCGGAAACGGACGAGCTTCCTGGGCGTCAACCGTCCTGGCGACCAACCACGTTCGACCTCTTCAACGACTCCGATCACGGCAACGTCGCAGTTGTCCGCACGAATCCGAAAATCCGCGGAACCCAGCTCGATGTCATCCGTGGATGAGAGAGGGTCTGGTTCTGCGCAGCCAACCCGTGGCGCCGCCGCAGCGAGCTCTTCGATCAGTGGTGAGAGCCACTTCGCGGAGAGGGGGTATTTCTTCGGGTAGCTGGCCAAGGCATCGAACTGCCAGTCTTCCTGCAGTTTCTTTTCCGAGACGAAAAAAAGCATCCCGTCGCCCGCGAGAATTTCGGGCATCCTCGAACGGGCAGCCTCCCCGAAGGCCGCGAAACAGAAAAAAATGGTCAGCGCTGAGGCGCAGGCGACGCTCCGCGAGAGTTTGGTGCTCCGCACTGTCATGGAGCAACAGTAACAAGCCGCAGCCATCCTCCGTGCGCGGCCGCGCGTCGCCCTCTCCGCGGCTAGTTCCCGAGCCACCCTCCCGCCGACGCCCGTTCGAAGCCGTCGCGGAAGACGAGGTCGCTGGTGGTTCTCGCGATGCCGAAGCGGTCGGTGCCGGCGACTTTGATCTGGCCGACGGCGACGAGGCGGCCGGCGGAGAGGGTCATCGCGTGGAGGGCCTCGCCTGTGCCCGCGGGCTGACCGAAGTCGACCAGGCGGCGGCCGTTGCCGTCGAAGGTCGGATCGAGCGTGCCGGTGGGCGTCAGGCGGTAGAGAATCCATTCGCGATCCGAGGTTTCCTGGTCGAGGCGGATCCCTCCGAGCAGGATCTTGCCGTCGCTCTGGACGAGGAGTGATTCCAGCTGCACGCCCTCCTGATAGGCGAGCTCGACGACGCCATCGCCGCCGAACGTCGCGTCCGGAATCCCGTCGGCACTGAAACGCTGAACGGCACTGAAGTTCTGGTTTGCCCCCGATGTGGAGAGATACGAGAAGTACATGGCGCCGGACGAACCGTCGATCGCGAAACCGTACGGATTCGACAGGCCCACCGGTCGGGGGAAGGTCACGAGACCGTCGCCGCCGCCGAAAGAGGTGTCGAGCCCACCCGCCGAGGTGAGGCGAAGGAAACCGAGCTCACTTGCGACACCGCCGAAGAGAACGATCCGGCCCGCCCCATCGATGGCGACTTTCGAGGGCGAGAAGGTTCCGATCGTTCCCGTCGCTTCGCGGATCCAGCCGTCGCCGGAGAACGTCGGGTCCGGATCGCCGTCGGTACCGACACGGAGAATCAAGGTACTGCGGTTGTCTCCGGCGAGCGGGCAGTCGTAGCAGTAGCCGGCATAGATCGCCTTCCCGTCGGGCTGCATCACCGGATCCTGGAAGTAGAAATCGCCCGTGGGCCAGGGCAGCTCGACGATCGCGACTCCGGCGGTGCCGAACGCCGGATCGAGATCGCCGTTCGTGTCGAACCGCACGAGAGCTGGCGGGTGCGAGGGAAACTCTTCGTCCGGAAAGTACTTGGTCGAAGAACCCGCCGCGATCGCCGATCCGTCCGGCAAAGCCGCTATCGCGCGAACGAAATCGTCCCCATTCGCGTCGGCGTCGATCGCGACCGTCCGGCGGCCGAGGGAACCCCAGCCAGCGACGATCAGCCCGCCGGCGTTCACTTTGACGAAGCCGAGGTCGAAATGGTTGGAAGCAACCTCGATCTGTCCGCCCACGAGCAGAGAGCCGTCAGGAAAAGACGCGACGGCGGAACCCAAGCCCCGCTGCGTGTTCCCCGACCAGCCGACGAGCAGCAGGCCGTCGGTCGAGAACGTCGTGTCGAGCAGGCCGTCCTCCGCCCGGGTGGGAAGCGCGGCGAGAAAAACGGCGGCGGCACAGAGGAAAAGCCGGCGATAGGCCATGGTGTGTGCTCCCTTTCCCTCTGGAACGGAGAAAGACCGGCGAGGGCGACATCCTTCCGGGCCGGAGCGCTGTGCCGGCTGCGAACCTGCGGACGATTCAGGACTTGTCGCCGAAAATCTTCCGCCAGTGGGCGATGTCCTGGGCGTTCGGGGCGGGCTTCTCCACTGCATCCTTCGTGGCGCGCGGTTTCTGGGACGGCGCTCGCGCGCCGGGGGAAGGACTCTTCAACCCGTTCGATTCCGCGGCACGGTGGGCGAAGAGGGAGGCGTTCTCGACTCTGGCACCGAGATCGCGGCAGCGGCGGGTGAGGGTCTGGTCGTTGGTGATCACGGTCCAGGCCTTCGCGCCGCGACCTTTCGCCGACACCCGCGCCGCGATCACGTCGTCGGCGGATTTCGTCCCGCTCCAGACGATTTCGACGCCGCCCAGCTGTTTCGCGAACTCCGGGCGCTCCGGGCCGTCGAAGACGACGACCACCTGCTTGCGGTTCCGCGCCCAGGGAAGGAGGAAGTGGAGGATCGCCTCCGTGTTGCGCGCTCCCCGCGCCCCACCCAGAACTCCGCCGAGATTCGCGGCGTCGATCAGGTAGGGCACCGGTCGAAGTCTCCTCTACTGCCTCACCAGATCTTGCACACCTTCTCGCGGACCATCGGCTGACCCGGCTTGCAGGAGAACGCCTGCGCGAACTCCGGCATGTTCGCCACCACGCCGTTGATCCGCCATATGCCGGGCGAATGCGGATTCGTCGCCGCGTTGATGCGCAGCTGCTCCGGGCGCTGCTCTTCGCAGACCCACTGCGCGAAGCCGACGAAGAAGCGCTGATCCGGCGTGAGCTCGTCCTTCGGCTCCAGCGTCATGCCGGCGGTCGCCTTCTTCCACGCCTCCCACGCGAGGATCGTACCGCCGAGATCGGCGACGTCTTCTCCGAGCGTCAGCTTGCTGTTGATCTTGATGTCGTCGACGACCGGATACTGCGCGTACTGATCGACGATGCACTGCGCGCGCTCGGTGAATTTCGCGGCGTCCTCCGGCGTCCACCAGTCCTTGAGGTTCCCGTCGGCATCGAACTGACGCCCTTCGTCGTCGAAACCATGCGTCAGCTCGTGCCCGATCGTCGCTCCCGTATCGCCGTAGTTCGGCGCATCGTCCATCTTCGGATCGAAGAGCGGCGGCAGGAGGACTCCGGCCGGAAAGTTCATGTCGTTCTTCGACGAGTCGTAGTAGGCGTTGACGGTCGGAGCTGTCATGTCCCACTCCCCGCGATCGATCGGCTTGCCGATCTGGGCGATCCGTCGGCGGTTTTCGAACTCCGTCGCCCGGCGTACGTTGCCGAAATAGTCGTTGCGCGCCACCGTCAGCGTCGAGTAGTCGCGCCAGACCTCGGGGAAGCCGATCTTGTAGCGCATCTTGCTCAGCTTCTCGAGCGCGCGCGTGCGCGTCTCGTCGCTCATCCAGTCGAGGGCCCGCAGCCGCTCACCCATCGTCTCGTGGATGCCGCGCACGAGCTGATCGGCGGCGGCGCGCGTCTCGGATGTGAACACTTTCTCGACGAAGACTTTGCCGAGAAGCTCACCGAGGTCCTGATCGACGTTGTCCAGACACTCCTGCCAGCGCGCCGGAGGCTGAGGCACGCCGCGCAGCGTCCTGCCGTAGAAGTCGAACTCGGCGTCGCGGAAAGGCGTCGAAAGCTCTCCCGCCGCCGCGCGTGCGACCTGCCAGCGCAGGTAGGTCCGGATGTCTCCGATCGGCAGGCGGGTGAATTTCTGCACCTCCTTGAAGAACTCGGGCTCGCTCACATCGACGACAAAGCCGGGCGCGCTCGCCGCGACGCCCATCGCGGCGAAGTAGTCCGACCAGTCGAACGACGGTGTCAGCTTCTGCAACGACGCCAGATTCATCGGGTGATAGACCTTGTGCGGGTCCCGACGGTCGACGCGGGAGAGCGACGCCATCGCGAGATCGGTTTCGATCCTCAAAACGATCGACGAACTTCCCGTCGCCCACGACGCCGGCTCGCCGAGCAGCGAGAACATCCGCTTCAGGTGCTCCACATACTTGGCCCGAAGCGCCAGCGAATCTGCATCCGTTTTGAGGTAGTAGTCCCGGTCCGGAAGGCCCAGCCCGCCGGCGTTGACCGCCGCGATGCGCTGCGACGCATCCCCGGGGTCCTGCTCGGAGCTGAAGCCGAAGAGTATGCCGCGTCCGGAGACGCCGAGATGAAGCTTTCCGAGGAGCGACGCGAGCTCCTTGCCCGATTTTACGCTCTCAATCGCCTCCAGCTCTGTCCGAATCGGCTTGCGCCCGGCGCGGTCGATCGGCGGAAGAATCATGCAGGACGCGAAATAGTCGCCGAGCTTCTGCGTGTCGGGATCGACGGGGCTCGTTGCGCCGGTGACCGGATCGACGGTCGGCTTGGCTCGCGTCGCGGCCGCCAGCAGTCCCCAGAGGTATCTCTGATTCTCGTTGTACTGCTTGCCGTAGACGCTCCAGCGCGACTCGTCCGGCGGAATCGGATTCTGACTCTTCCAGCCGTTGCACGAGTAGGCATAGAAATCGACGCAGGGGTCGACCGCGCGGTCCATGAAGGCGGGCTCGAGGCTCGGCGTGTAAGGCAGTGCGGCGAGCGGCCGCTCCGTCGTGGCCGTCGGAGCTGTCACCGGAGTCGCGGCCACCGGCGTCGTCACAACCGCCGGACTCGCTGGAACCTGCGACACCGCCGGCAGCGATCCCGCAAACCCGAGCGCCGCTCCGAGAACAAGAAGGAAGCCTGCCGAACGAGCCCGGAATCCGAGCATCAGTCCGCCGCCTTGACCGAGAAGCCGACGGCGAGATCCGCCCAATGCATTTCCACGCGACCGCCGTCGATGACGTACTCGAGCGTCTCCGTCGCGGCATGCGGACCCGAGAGCACCTCGATGCGTAAGGCGTCGCTCTTCGCGTCGTATTTGAAAGCACCCCACTGGTCGGCGACCTTGTTGAAGATCACGGTCCACATTGAAGCGTCTTTCGGCTCCAGGAAAAGTGCGTAGCGTCCGGCGGGAACCGGCTTGCCATCGACGAGGACGTTCTTGTCGAAGGCGATCGTCGTCGCTTCATCGGCGCCCGCGCGCCAGACCTGGCCGAACGGGACGAGCGCGCCCCAGATCTTCCGCCCGCCGACGTTCGGACGGCCGTAGTCGAGCGTCACCTGCGCGCCACCGGCGGCTCCCTCGACCTTGCCGTTCTTGCTCTTGCGATCCTTGTCGTCGGCTCGCACCGCCCAGATCGCATGGACCGTCGCAAAGACCGCGATCAGCACCCAGCCCAGAATCATCCGTTTGCGCATCCTGTTTCCTCCGATCTTGAGCGCGCCCGGCACGGACGCGAAACCGCGAAGCCGCGAGCTTACCGAAATCTCCCGCCTCCGCGCCGCCTCGCCTCGCATCCACTCGATTCCGGCGCGCGGTGTTATCTTTTCCACTGCATTTCCGCAGACGTTCAAGTCCAACCGGGGCGGCTCACCCAGGCCTTCCCATGACTGTTCCCGAGGAGAAGGACGATGATTCCGAATGCGATCCCGCTGATGAATCTCTGGCTGCCGATTCTCGTCTCCGCCGTCTTCGTTTTCGTGGTCAGCGCCGTGCTGCACATGGCGATCAACTACCACAAGAACGACTACCGCAAGCTTCCCGACGAGGAGGGTGTCGTCGCCAAGCTGCGCGCGGCAGGAGTGACACCCGGCGTCTACCACTTTCCTTACTGCACTTCGGGCAAGGAGATGCGGTCGCCCGAGGTCCAGGAAAAATTCAAGCAGGGGCCGATCGGACTCCTCACGATCATGCCCAGCGGCCTGCCGAACATGGGCAAGTATCTCGGTCTCTGGTTTCTCTACACGCTGCTGGTTTCGGGAATCATCGGCTGCCTCGCCGGCCGGATGCTCGCGCCGGGTGCGATCTTCAACGCGGTCTTCCACTTCACCGCGACCATCGCCTTCCTCACCTACGGCGTTTCTCCGCTCGTCGATTCGATCTGGCGCGGTCAGCCGTGGAGCAACACGCTGAAAACGGTTCTTGACGGCGTTCTCTACGCGCTCGCCGCCGGCGCGGCGTTCGCCTGGCTCTGGCCACGCTGACCGCCAGGACGCCCGGCCATCGCGGGAGCCGCACGAGGGCTGAAGCCGTCGTGCGGCTCGCGCGCGCAATATCGCGCCGTCTTGCAGCCGGCGGACTTGCGCTCCTCGCCGGCTGTGCCACGATGAATCCACCCGCCATCCCGATGCGCACGATCGCGCTCGATCGCGCTGTGACGGGCGCAGGCGCCCCGGCGGCGAAGTCGCGATGCCTTGCCGTCCTCCTGCCGGGGCGCTGGGACGAACCGGAGCGTTTCCGTGAAGCCGGATTCGCGCGCGCCGTCGCCGAACGGGACCTCGACGTCGATCTCGTCGCGGTCGATTCCCATCTCGGTTATTTTCGCGATCGCTCGATCGTCGAACGTCTACGCCTCGACGTGATCGCGCCCGCGAAGGCTTCCGGGTACGACACGATCTGGATCGTCGGAACGTCTCTCGGAGGACTCGGCGGCCTCCTCTACCTGCGCGACCATCCGGAGGACCTTTCGGGCGTCCTCGCGCTCGCGCCCTACCTCGGCGAAAGCGAGCTCATCGGCGAGATCGAGGCCGCGGGAGGAGCGCGAAAGTGGACGCCGCCCGCGAGCTACGCCGCGACCGACATCGGCCGGGAGCTCTGGAGCTGGCTCACGCCGTGGCTCGCCGGTCCGCAAAGCGTGCCGCTTCACATCGGCTGGGGCAGCCAGGACAAGCTCGGCCGCTCGAACCGGCTCGTCGCCGACGCGCTGCCGACCGCCGAGGTCTACAACGTCGCCGGCGGCCACGACTGGAAGACCTGGGAGGAGCTCTGGGAAGCGTTCCTCGATCGCACGCCGATCTGCCGCAGAGCGCGCTAGGTTCGCGCCGCCGGCGCACTTGCGATCAGGCGGGGTTCGCCTTCGCGCGCAAACCGCCGGCGAAGATCTCTTCCGCGCGCTCGGCGAGAGTCCGGGTTTTTTCCCATGCGGTATCGGCGCGGGAGAGCAGCTTCGCCGCGGCGGCCCGGTCGGCGAGTCCCGGAAGATTGATGCAGACGTTCTGAAACGCGCCGGATGCCGCAGCTCGCGCCATCGCAGCCCCGGTGCCGGCGTCCGACAGCGACGCCTGCAGGCCGATGCTGCCGATTTCGAGGCAGAGCTCGACGATCTCCGGACAGTGCTCGAGCGTCGCGAGCGGAACCTCGATCGTCGCGATCGTCGCTTCGACCATCGCCGCGTCGCGGATCGCGCGTTCGGCGGGATTCTCCTTCGGCAGTCGCATCGCGGCAAGGTAACGATCGAACGCGGCGGTGTCGGCGTCGACCGCGGCGAGCAACAAGTCCTTGAGCGCCTGGCCGCGAACCGCCACATTCTCGAGCTCCGTCTGCCGCGCTTCGAAACCGCGCTTCGGATGCGAGAGATTCGCCACCATCGCCGCGAGGCCGGCGGCCAGGGCACCGGCATACGCCGCCACCGATCCGCCGCCGGGCGCCGGCGAGTCCGACGACAGCTCGTCGGCGAACCCCGCGAGTGTCATGCCGACGAGCGGAGCGCCGCCGCCCCCGCTGGGCCCGTTACCGGCGAGCGCAAGGAGCCGCGCCTCGATGATCGCCGTCGCCGGGTCGAACGGCTTCACTTCCGAGAGGCCCAGCGTGCGCGCCGCGACGTGAACGATCGCCGCTTCCGGCACTCCGGTCGAGCGGCCCATACGCGCGAGATAGTGGCGTCCGGCGGCGAGAAGTGCCGCTTTGGGCACCAGCCCGACGAGCTCCGAACCGGTCACGCGCAGACCGTGCGCCCGTGCACGCTCGTCGCAGGTGTCGAAGACGACGTGCAGCGGTGTCGCCTCCAGATCCGTCACGTTGATCGAGATCTGTGCACAGCCGAACTCCGGAATCGTCCAGCCCACGGCCTTGATCCCGGCGAGCAGCCCGGGCTGCCAGATCTCCGCGCCGGCAGCGTCGAGCATCGGCTTTCCCGACGCGTCGAGCTTCTTCCGGCCTTTCTCGCGGATCTCGCCGGCGACCCGGGTCGCGAGACGCTTGTCGACGGTGTTCAGATTGACGTTGTAGGCGACGAGGAAGGGACGCGCACCGATGACGGTCGCGCCGGCCCGGGGAAGAAAAGTCGCCGGACCGAAATCCGGGCGCCAAGCGGGGTCGGCGATCTTCGCCGCCAGACCCTCGTACTCACCGGACCGGACGTCCGCGAGATTCCGCCGCTCCGGCCGGCTCGCCGCCCGTTCGTAGAGATAGACCGGCAGACCGAGCTCACGACCGGCCCGCTCCCCGAGCCGGCGCGCGAGCTCGACGCACTCGTCCATCGTGACACCGGCGACGGGGACGAAAGGGACTACATCGACCGCACCGATGCGCGAGTGCGCGCCCTGATGACCCGACATGTCGATGCGCTCGAGCGCCGCGACGATGAGCTGGAAGGCGCCTTCGAGCACGGCTTCGGGTGCGCCGACGAAAGTGATCACCGTACGATTCGTTTCGGCTCCCGGATCGACGTCGAGCACCGTCACTCCCGGGACGTTTCCGGCCGCTTTCGCCACCGCCTGATAGACCTCGGGGCGCCGCCCCTCGGAGATGTTCGGAACACATTCGACGACGCGCATCGCTCTCCTCCATACCCGCCCGACCGGCACAGCGCCCGCCGACGGAATCAGCGGAGAATCGTAGCCCGGAAAACCGCTTCTCTCATCTCGCCGCTTCCGCCAGCAGATCGATCACCGAGACGACGCGTCCGGCGACGGCCGTGACCGAAAGATCGGGCTGCAGATGCCACACGCAATGTTCGTCGAAGAGCAGCATCCACGGCAGCGGCTCCGGCGTGAGCCGGAGATCGTCCCGACTCACGTCCGCCCAGGCGACGAGCGCGCTCTCGATCCACGTCCGGTCCTCCGCCGGAAGAACGCACGACTTTCCCTCGCCAACATCGGCAACAGCGGCAACATCGGCAACAGCGGTCGCAGTCCCCGGCTCCCCAGGATCGCCAGGATCCCGGAACGCCAGGGCGCCGTGCGCTCCAGCTGGCGCCAGCAACGAAGAAGCGGCGCCGATCGACAGGACTCCGCCGGCCGCGAATGCCAGAGCGAAGCCCAAAAGCTTCCAGCGAGCTCCCTTTACCGAGCCTTTTTTCGCCAAGCCCCGCGGACCTGCCGTGCCCGAGCCACCCTCCAACCCAGACCCAATTCCCCTACCGTTTCCGAAAGAACGCCCTTTCCTTCGCACGCTCCAACCCACGTCGCCACCCCCGCAATTCCTACGCCCGGTCCCCCCGGCGGTTTCGCTCTCGCGATAATCTCTCACCGCGCGAACGATCTCGATCCCATTCCGGAGGCTCTTGCATGCGTCGATCCGTCTTCAGCCTGCTTCTTCTCGCCACGACGTCGTTCGCCCCCGCGCTGCTCGCGCAGCCGGCGGCGACACGCGTGCCCACCGGGTTCGAACCGGACCTCTCGCAGCCGATCGACGCCGATGCCACGGCGCGCATCAAGCGCTACACCACCGCGCCCGAATTCAACTCTCCCCTGACCGACTATCTGCCCTCCTCGACGACCGTCCCGGCGCCGCAGAGCGTCCTCGGCGACGTTGCCGGCGCTCCTGGAATTCTGCCCTACGTCGCCGACGTCCATCGCTATTTCCGGGCGCTCGCCGCAGCGAGCCCGCGCGTGGAGGTGATCTCGATCGGCACCAGCGAAGAGGGACGCGAACGAATCGCCGTGCTCATCAGCTCCGAGGCGAACATCGAGAAGGTCGAAGAAAACCGGACGCGCCTCGCCCAGCTCGCCGACCCGCGCTCGATCGGGCTCGACGACGCCCGCGCCGCGAAAATCATCGCCGCGAGCGTGCCCGTCTACTACATCACCGGCGCCATTCACTCTCCCGAGACCGGTTCTCCGACGGCGCTCATGGAGCTCGCCTACCGGCTGGCGGTCGACGAGAGTCCCTACATCCGGAACATCCGCGAGAATCTCGTCACCATGATCACGCCGGTCGTCGAAGTCGACGGGCGCGACCGGATGGTCGACATCTATCGCTGGCATCTCGCGCACCCGAAGTCCGACATTCCGAACCTCACGTACTGGGGCCACTACGTCGCGCACGACAACAACCGCGACGGCATGGGACTGACACTCTCCCTGTCGCGGAACGTCCTCGACAACTACGTCGCCTGGCATGCGCAGGTGCTGCACGATCTCCACGAGTCGGTGCCGTTTCTCTACGACAACACGGTCGGCGACGGCCCCTACAACGCCTGGGTCGATCCGCTGCTCACCAACGAGTGGCAGCTCTTCGGCTGGTCGAACGTCGCCGAGCTGACGAAGTTCGGAATGCCGGGTGTCTTCACGCATGGCGATTTCGATACCTGGAGCCCCGGATATCTGATGTTCATGGCGGCAATGCACAACGGCATCAGCCGGCTCTACGAAACCTTCGGCAACGGCGGCGCCGACACGGAAGTCCGAGAGCTCGGCCCCGACGAATATTCGAGGACCTGGTACCGCCAGGATCCGCCGTGGCCGCGCGTCGAATGGTCGCAGCGCAACAACAACAACTACATGCAGTCGGGGCTCCTCGTCTCGCTCGCCTTCGCGGCCGAGAACCGGAACCAGCTCCTGACGAACTTCTGGGCCAAGTCGAAGCGTTCGATTCAGAAGCCCGAGCGCGAGGGTCCGTCCGCCTGGGTTCTGCCGGCCGACGACCCGCGCCCCGAGGCGCAGGCGGAGCTGCTCCGCGTGCTCGCGCTGCAGCACGTCGAGGTGTCGCGACTCGCGCAGCCGTTCACCGTCAAACTCTCTCCGCCGCCGGCCGACACGGCAAACGGAAAGTCCGCGGAAGGCGAAGCGGGCGCCAGCGCCGCGGTCGACCCGGCCAGGAAGAGTCCTCCGACCGAACGCCTGCTGCCCGCCGGCAGCTACGTAGTTCGCATGGATCAACCGTATTGCCGTATTGCCGATGCACTGCTCGACCATCAGTACTGGAGCCCGGACGATCCTCAGCGGCACCCGTATGACGACACGGGCTGGAGTTTCGCCGAGCTCTTCGATGTCGAAGCGCTGCGTATCGTCGATGCCAAGGTGCTCGACGCACCGATGGAGCGGCTCTCCGATCCGGTGCACCTGCCGGGTGGAGTGAGCGGGACCGGACCGGTTTTCCTCGTGGCGAACCACGGCGCGGACGCGCTCGTCGCGCTGCGCTACGCGATCGACCGCGACGCGGCGAGCGGCACGGCCACGGTCGAGGCGGCGACGGAGCTCTTCCATGCGCAGGGGCGCGATTTTCCGAGTGGCAGCTGGATCGTCACCGGCGTCGATCGCGAGCTGCTGCAGCGCGACGCGGCACGCCTCGGACTTTCCGTAGTCGCCGCAGATCGGCCGGAAGTCGGGACGCGACCGGTCGGCCGACCGCGGATCGCGCTTCTGCACAGCTGGATCGACACGCAGACGGAGGGCTGGTGGCGGCAGCGGCTCGACCTCCTCGGCATTCCGTACGACTACATCAGCACCCAGGATGTCGCCGCGCGCGACGATCTCGGCGCGTCTTATGACGTCGTTCTCTTTCCGCCGGTCGGCGTGCGCAATCCGCAGGCGATCGTCACCGGAATGCCGATGTGGGGCGATCCGATGCCGTGGAAGGTGACGCCGGAGACGCCGAATCTCGGCACGACCGACGAAACCGACGATCAGCGTCCCGGCCTCGGCTTCGCCGGGCTCGAGCATCTGCAGCGTTTCGTCGAAGGCGGCGGCCTGCTCGTCGCGGTCGAGGACACGGCGAGTCTGATGATCCGCAACGGACTGACGACCGGCGTGCGCGTCGCCGACGCCGGTGCGCTCAAGGTCGTGGGCACCATCCTCGACGCCCGGTTTCCGGAGCCGGCATCTCCCGTCGCCGCGGGCTATGGTGAACGCCTCTCCGTCTACAGCGCGAACGGGATGAGCTTCGAGCTCAGCCGGCTCGCTTCCGGCGGCTTCCAGAGCGACGACGAGCCCGGGCGGCCGACGGGACGCGGCGGTGCGCACGACATCGATACGCCGCAGGGACGGCACTACCCGGCGGCACCCGCACCGCCGAAAGCCGAGCGCTGGGAGAGTCTGCCGCTCACCGGCGAGCAGCGGCGTCAGAACCCGGATGTCATTCCGGAGAACCTGCTGCCGCACACGCTCGTTCGCTTCGGCGACGCAGGCGATCTGCTCGTCTCGGGCCTCCTCGATCACGGTGGAGAGCTTGCCCGGCGCGCTGCCGTCGTCGATTCGCCGCGCGGCAAAGGTCACATCCTGCTGTTCGCGATCAATCCGATCTGGCGCGGATCGACGATCGGCAGCCATCCCCTCGTCTGGAACGCGATCCTGGCGTTCGACCACCTGGGTATTCCGGCGAAAGTGGCGGGGCCAGCGTCACCTGTCGCCCCCACTTCGCCAGCGACACCGATTCCTCCGACACCGCCGACGCCCTCGACTACATCGCGATGAGCGCGACGAGCGGGACAACCGGAGAGAAGGAACCGGGAGCCCAGCCGACGATCGACCCCCGCGTCCGCATCGGGCACGTTCATCTCAAGGTGGCCGATCTCGATCGCGCCCTCGCCTTCTACTGCGGCGTCCTGGGCTTCGAGCTGCAGCAGAAGTTCGGGGCGGGACGGATGGCGAGCGCGGCGTTCGCATCCGCCGGCGGCTACCACCACCACATCGGCCTCAACATCTGGGAGAGCCGGGGCGGCCCGCCGCCGCCGCGGGGCACGACGGGCCTCTTTCATCTCGCGATTCTCTATCCGACGCGTGCGACGCTCGCCGACGCTTTGCGCCGGTTGATCGCCGCCGGCATCGAGCTCGACGGTGCTTCGGACCACGGCGTCTCCGAGGCGCTCTATCTGCGAGATCCCGACGAGAACGGTGTCGAGCTCTACTGGGATCGGCCGGAGGACGAGTGGCCGCGCGACGCCGACGGACACATCGAAATGTTCACCGCCGCGCTCGACCTCGAAGATCTGCTTGCCCAGCCGGTCGCCTGACTCCGGCGGTCAGTAGCGCCACTGCGCGGATAGCTGCAGACTGAGCTCGCGCCGATACGCAGTCTCGCCGACCAGCTCGCGCGCCGGCCGCCGGCTGTCAACGATCAGCAACTCTCCGCCGAAACGCACCGCGCCGGGCACCGTCCTCCGATCCGCGCTGCGCATGAGCGACCGGGAAATCTCGTAGAAGTAGGCACCGGTCCAGGCCCAGCCCTTCTCCGCGTTCGGATCCTGCGGAGTGGAGTCGTGGTCGAGAACGGCGAAACGATCACAGCGCAGGCTCGTTCGATGGGATCCGTGGATGTAGGTGCCGAGAACGAAGGCCGACCAGAATCGATTGTCCACCAGCGGCCCTTCGAAACCGTCCATGCGGGTTTCGCCATTCAGGGCCTGAAGCAGGATCTCGACGTGCGGTCCCTTCCGCAGCTGCCAGCCGAGATGATCGAACCGGGTGTGCCAGGCCCACTGTCCGCCGCGGACGATGCCCGGGTCCGCTTCGTTGTCGTAGTGCAGGAACCTCGCTCGCGATCGATCCTGATATCGCCATTCTCCGGCGGCGTACCAGCCCGTGCGCCCGTCGAGCTCGATGAACGGCTCGTCGTACTGCGCCTGAACCGGAAAATATGCGCCGCCGGGTGCGAAGTCCGGCAGGGGCGGAAGAGGCAAGCGCTCGAAGAGTCCGGTCTGGCGGTCATGCAGCGCCCAGCCTCGCTAGGAGAGAATCGCTCCCGCCGGATCGTTGAAGCGGAAGAGCGCCGCGGTGAAGGAAAAGTCGTGGGGGGACGAGCGGAATCTACCCATATCGGTGAGCTCGATCTCGGCTCCGAGAGTGCGGACCTCCTCTCCGATCCAGGAGTCGATCGCCGAAAACGAGAGCGTGTACGGCGAGCTCCAGCCGGGCCCCGTGTTCTCGAGCGAAATCGGCGGGTAGAAGACGCCGGCGCGCGCCTGCATCCGCCACGCAGACCTCGGCACCGGAGAGTACTGGAGGAACGCTTCGGTCGCGTGGATCGCCTCTCCCAGGCCGTCGAAAGCGCCGACCGTCACCTGGCCGGAAAGCGTCGGGGTGAATCGCGCCCGGGCCTCGAGCAGCCCTGCTCCCAGCTTCAGCCGCTCGCCATCGACGAAACGAAGCTTGTCGAGACCCTCGTCGAGCCATCCGTTTCTGGCGTTCGAGTCGACGAGCCGGAAGTCGAGCAACGCTGAAAGCGATCCTTCGGGCTGTGCCTGGGCCGGGCTGGCTGCAACGATGAGCGTCACCGCCGACACGAGTGAGCCGACCACGAACAGACGCTGGCTCGCGCTGCGCTTCAACTTGCGGCCTCACTCGCGCCCGCGACGACACCGCCGCGACTCTCGAGCCAGCGCCGGAGGTCCGGCGCGCTGAGGGGCGGACTCACGAAGTAGCCCTGCGCAAAATCACAGCCAATATCGCGCAAGGCGGCCAGCGTCTGCTCGTTCTCGACTCCTTCGCCGACGACGCGCAATCCGAGATTGTGACCGAGCTCGATCGTCGAGCGAACGATCTGCGCGACCTCGTTCGATCGCGTCATCTCGAGCACGAACGAGCGGTCGACCTTGATCTCGCGGACGGGCAGGCGCTGCAGCTGGGCGAGCGACGAATATCCCGTGCCGAAATCGTCGACCGATATCCGCACTCCCATCGCAGTGACTTCATCGAGCAGGCGCAGCGCCGTTTGGGGGTCTTCCATGACGCTGCTTTCCGTGAGCTCGAGGATCAGGCGGTCCGCAGGGAATTCCGCGGCAGCGAGACGCCCGCGCAAACGCTCCGCGAACTCCGCATGCAGAAGGTCGAGGGCGGAGAGGTTGACCGCGATCACCAGGTCGAGGCCTTCGCGTCGCCAGGCAGAAGCTTGAGCGATCGCGTGATCGAGGACCCAGCCGGTGATCTCGCGGATGGCTCCTGTGCGCTCCGCGAGCGCGATGAACTCGGCCGGCGGAACCTGACCGAGGCGCGGGTGTGTCCAGCGCAAAAGCACTTCGACCTCTCCGACTTCGTCGGACGCGAGATCGATCTTCGGCTGAAAAGCGAGGCGCAGCTCATCGTTGGCGATGGCGCGCCGCAGATCCCCCGCCAGGCTCAGGCGTTCGACACTGTGGGGATCCTGCGCCGGATCGTAGAAGGCGGTTCCGGTGTGGCGCTTCTTCGCTGCATACATCGCCACTTCGGCACGCCGCAGGAGAGTCGCCGGATCGCCGCCGTGCTCGGGGAAGAGCGCAACTCCCACGCTGGCGGAAACGTCGATGCGCACCTCCTCGATCTCCGTCGAGCCGCCCAGTGCGGTTTCGATTTCGGCGATCACGGCACGGGTTTCCGGAAGGCCCGGCGCCGGAAAGACCACCGCGAACTCATCTCCGCCGAGCCTGGCGACGAGCAGTCCGCGGCGGAGAGCCACCTCGCGCAGGCGCTGCGCCAGCGCGAGGAGTAGGTGGTCGCCAACGTGGTGCCCGAGCGCATCGTTGATGTCCTGGAAGCGATCGACGTCGATCAGCGCCACAGCGAGCTGTGCATGCTCGCGCGTCGCCACCGAGATGCGACGGGCAAGATCGGCGCGAAACTCGTTGCGGTTCGGCAATCCGGTGAGTTCATCGTGGAAGGCCAGGTGCTGAATTGCCGCCTCGCGAGCGCGCACCGACCTCTGCATCGCGTCGAACTCGCGCGCCAATCCACCGACCTCTCCGGCTTCGTCGATCGGCAGCGCTGCGGCGTAGTCGCCGGCCGCAATCCGTCGGGCGGCCTGCTCGAGACTGCGGATCGGCCGCGTCACGCTGTGGGCAAGCTCCCAGGCGCCGGCGAGCGCGAGGACCGCCGCCAGCAGGGCGATCCAGGCGAAGCTGCCGACGAGCTTGCGGTAGTCGAGCAGCGCGGCGGCCGTCGGCCGATCGAGCACGGCCGCGACCGAGTCGCCCAGCGGCACGGAGAGCGACAGGTACTCTTCGCCGGCGAGTTCCCGCACCTGTGGAGAGCCGGAAGGAAGATCGTGCGCGGTGCTCTCCGCGGTCAGCGCAGCGCGCACCGCGATCGGCAATGAAGAGGCAAAGAGCGACTGGCCGCCTCCCGCGTTCGCGCCGAGAAGTGAAACATCGACCCCGACGAGCTCGCGAATGGCGCGCGCCCAGCTTTCATCGAGATTTCTACCCAGAATCAACCAGAGGCTCGGGCGCGGCGCACTCACTGGAACGTAGTAAGGCACGCAGACGAGCTGGACGATCCGACCGCGCAAGGTTACGAGACGCGGCGAGAACGTACCGTTCGGCGTCGGCGACGCCTCCACCGCAGTCGCGTCGGCGACCAGCAGATCGGGGAAAGGAAACGGCTTGCCGCGGAGAGTCTCGCGTGCGGAATCCCCGGTGTCGACGAGGATCACACCGTCGAGATCCACCAGCAATGCGCTGTCGGCGTTCGTACGCCGGCGGTGATTGTCGAGCGCGAGCTGCATCGATTCCGGCTCGGCTTCCCCGCCGGCGAAAATCGCCTGACGCAACGCGTCGTCTTTCGCCAGTGTCCCTGCCGCTTCACGCAGCGAGCCGTCACGGGTCCAAAGACTGTCGACGAGCATGCGTTGCGATGCCACGAGCTCTTCCGACGAGCGCTCCAGGGTATGGCGATAGGTCACGCGGGAAACGATCGCCAGCGTCACGCCGAGCACAAGCAGAAGAAGAACCAGGACGAGCGCGAGAATTCGCTGGCGCAGGTTCATCGCGATTCAGTACTCGACGAATCCCGGCTTCTGATCGCGGGCCGGAAGAAGCGGCCGATCGAGCTTCAGCTCCCAGGTCTCGCTCGCCCCCGCTTCGACGCGCACCTCGCGCGTCGGTCGCGACGTGGCGTCCGAAAACCGAGCGTGCCAGACCTCGAGACGATAGGTCCCGGGCGGCAGGCCGGTCACCCGCGCGCGCCCGGCGCCGTCCGTCACGGCGAAGTAGGGCGTGTCGAGGACGACGATGTAACCCAGCATCCAGTCGTGCAGGTTGCAGCCCAGAGTAACGACTCCGGATCGGCCGAAGGTCTGCGTTTGCGCGGGCTCGCCCTTTCCGAGAAAGAGCTGAAAGCGCTTCGCCGTCGAAAACGAGTAGACGTGATGGCTTACGGTGTCCGAATTCGGAAACGTGACGCGTGCTCCCGTCTGCACGGGAAGGACGCGCGGCTCGAAACGCCGATCGCGCTGGTCCATCACTGCCGGCGACGGGGCGGGGAAGGATTTCGTTTCGAGCGGATACGCCGCAAGCACCGCCTCGGCCGCCGGCGATCCATCGGGCTGAAGAAGGTGGAGCTCGACCGCGGCGCCAGCCGTGGTGACCGGCGCTGCCGACGCTCCCTCGCTCGCACCGGGCGTGAGCGAGAGAGCCAGCAGCAGGATGGCCGAGCGTCCCGAAAGCGCACCACGATTCCCGGGGCTTCGCAGCGTCCGACGGAGGAGAGCGAGAGGCGTCGTCACCGCGAAACCATAGCGCCTCCGACCGTTCATCGCACCTCGCGGAGAACTGTGATTCCCAATCTAGAGCCAGCCGGTGCGTTTGAAGCGGCGGAAGAGAATCACACAGGCGGCGACCATGCTGCCGACGACGACCGGATACCCGAACCGCCAGGTGAGCTCGGGCATGAACTTGAAGTTCATGCCGTAGATACCGGCGACCATCGTCGGCACCGCGATGATCGCAGCCCAGGCGGCGAGGCGTTTCGTCTCGTCGCTTTGCGCGACCGAAAGCAGGGACAGGTGCGCTTCGAGCGCGGCGCGGGTCATCTCACGCAGCTCGTCGAGCTGCTCCTGACACCGCAGAAGGTGATCGTGCACGTCGCGGAAATAGACCTGCATGCTTTCCGGCAGCGGTGGACCTTCAAGGCGTTCGAGGCGCAGCACGACGTCGAGAAGCGGCACGACGGCTCGGCGCAATGAGAGCAGCTTGCGACTGAAGTGGTAGAGCTCCGCGGTCGTTTCCCGGCTGCTGTCGCCGTCGAAAACGTCGGTCTCGATACGATCGAACTGATCCTCGAGCTCTTCGAGGATCGGAAAGAAACGGTCGACGACGAAGTCGAGCACCGCGTAGAGCACGTAGCCCGGTCCGAGCGCGAGATGTTCGGGCTCGATCTCGCACCGGCCGCGCAGGCCGATGTGCGACCTGAGCGATCCGTGTCGGACGGTCACGACGTATTGCGGTCCCAGGAATAAGTGCGTCTCGCCGAACGCGAGCTCCTGCGGGTCGCCCGCGAACTGCGCGGTACGCAGAACGACGAAGAGGGAATCGCCATAGCGCTCGACTTTCGGACGCTGATGAGCGCGGTGAGCGTCTTCGATCGCGAGATCGTGCAGGCCGAAAGCGAGCTGAATCCGGTCGAGGAGCGCTTCGTCGGGTTCGTAGAGACCGAGCCAGACGAAGAGCGACGGATCCGTGAGTGCGGCGGGAATCTCGTCGAGCGTGAGCGTCGCGACCCTCGCGCCGTTCCGGTACGAGGCGCAATCGATCACTCCCGGCGCAGTCGCAGGCTCATTCACCGGACGAGCCTACGTCGGGACCGGCCCGAGGCGAAATCTCCC
>JBDTQG010000065.1:0-19821 GCA_039932315.1 Thermoanaerobaculia bacterium | reverse complement strand
GACGATGAAATCGAAACTCCCCTCGGAGCATTCCAGTGCAGCGCACGCGATACAGGCGGGCCTGCGCGAGGACCGGGAAGGCTTCAAATTCCGCTCCGGGCGGTTGAGCCTCGATTTCGTCGCGACTGTCGCGGCGCGGCGGAAGCCCGTGCCGCGAGAGCTGCTGGAAACGCCGCAGGACCTCGATCGCTGGCTCAAGACGGCAGGAGTTCCTGTCCACACCCGCAAGTCCGGCCTGACGGACCTCGTGGCCGCGCGAGAGCTGCGGGAAGCTCTCTACCGCCTGGCCCAGGCCTGCCTTCAACAGCAGCTTTTCGCGCCCGACGACCGGAAACTGGTCAATCGGTGGGCAGCGACCCGCCAGCCACCGCAGCAGCTCGGCCTGCGACCGGGGTTCGCGGTCCCGGCGAAAGATGGAGTGGACCTCATGGAAGCGCTGGCGACGATCGCCCGCGATGGCGTCGAGCTGTTCTCGGGACCGCAGTCACGCCGAATCCGCAACTGCGAGCGCGACGGATGTTCACTCCTCTTCGTCGACAGCTCGCGCTCCCGTCGCCGCCGCTGGTGCTCGATGTCCGCGTGCGGGAACAAAGAGAAGGTCGCGGCTCATCGCCGGCGCCACTCGCTGCCTGCGGCTGGCGCCTGATGCGCGCGCGACGTCAGGGCTGCCAGGTCTGGTGCGGTGGCTCGACGACCGAGGGCCAGACACGGCGCATGGTGGCCGCCTCGTAGATCTCGCCGTTCTTCACCACCCAGTGGATCTTCTCGCTGTTGTGAATGTCGGCCAGCGGATCGGCGTCGAGCACGATGAGGTCGGCGAGCTTGCCGCTCTCGACCGTACCCAGATCCGGCAGAAGCCCGAGCTTGTCCGCCGCAAGCGCGGTTGCCGCGTGCCAGGCCTCGCTCGGAGTCATCGCCCGACCGCGGCCGTTCTCACCCGCCATGGCCCAGAGCTCCCAGTGCGGTCCCAGACCCTGAACCTGACCATGCGCGCCGAGCGCGACCTTTCCCCCCGCGCGCAGGACCGCCGCAGCCCCTTCGGCCACGATCGGAAACTGATACTCCGGAAGCTGGACCCACGGGTGACGGCGGCCCCAGTTGTCGATGGCGAAGTGCGGCACGAAGCGATTGAGCTTGGGGTCGTCGTGCGCATTGCGCGTCTGCCAGTAGTAGAGCTCACCCCATGGACCGCCATAGGAGACGAGGAGTGTCGGTGTGTAAACCGTCTGCGTCGCCGCGAGGAACCGGACGACGTCGTCGCCCAGTTCAACCGGCAGCGAGTGCTCGAAGGCGGTGAATCCGTCGGCGGCCATCGTGAGGTCGGTGAACAGCTCTCCTCCACCTTCCGCGGTCAGCAGCATGTGCTCCTGGCGCGCCGCTTCCGCGAGCCAGATCCGCTCCTTGCGCTGCGGCTGCTGATAGACCTTGATCATGATGGAGCCCCAGGCCTTCATGCGCCGCACCTGGCGAACCGCATCCTCCTGGCTTTCGACGTCGGCCCAGATGTCGGTCTGCTTGCCGCCGTAAAGCACCATTCCGGAGGAGTAAACCCTCGGCCCGACCATCCGGCCCGCTTCGACCATCTCGCTCTGGGCGAAGACATCGATCGTCGGCGCCGAAGGATCGTAGGTGGTCGTCACACCGTACGCGAGATTCGCCAGGTACTCCCATTTCGTTTCGGGAAAGATCTCGAACGCCGAGTAGTGCAGATGGGCGTGGGTATCGATCATGCCCGGAACGACGGTCTTGCCAGTCGCGTCGAACGAGGTCGCTCCAGCAGGAATGGCGACTTTTCCGGCAGGTCCGATCGCGGCGATCCGGTTGCCGGTCACGACGACATCGGCAGCGGGCAGAACCTCGTCGCCACGCATCGTCACAACCCGCGCTCCGCGCAGCACGAAAGAGCCGGCCGGAATGCTGCGTGGAGCTTCCAACGCGATCTCGATCTCGTCGGAGTGCGGCAGTTTGAGATCCTCCTCCGCGGCATCGGCGGCAGATCCCTTGCTCTTTTTTCCTGCGCCTTTCTCCGCGCCGTCATCGCCGGCGATCGCCTTCTCCGCGGCCTTGCGCTTTTCCTCCGCAGCGAACGCCACCGCTCGTTCGATCGGCAGGCGGTGGAAATGGTTCGCCAGCGTCCAGGTCAAGGTCTTCCCGCCGTCGGTCCAGGAGATGAAATCTCCCGCCGGCTCGGAAATCCGCCAGAGCGGCAAGGCACCGTCCGTGAGCGAAACCTCCGCCGGCTCCGCCGTCCGCAAGGGAGGCCAGGACGTCACGTAAACGTTGTCACGCGACGTGAAAGCCACCCATTCTCCATCCGGAGACGGCGCGACCTCGGAGCTCACCGGCAACCGAAGATGCGTCTGCTTGTCGCTGCCATCGAGACGCACGGAGATGAGGTCCGTCTTGCTCTCGTCGCGTGGCTTCTTCGCCGGTACCGCTTCGGCGTAGAGCAGCCGCGATCCCCCGTCGATGAACGTCGCGTAGGGGTGGAAAATCTGTCCGGCACCGAGGCCGACGCTGGTGACGAACGACGGCTTCTCCGTCGACGGAGTCGAGCTCATCACGTAGAGATCGAAGCTTTGATCCTCCTCGGGCTGCCGGCCGCGCATCTCGAGGCCGGACCCCTTGAAGATCGCGAGTTTTCGCCCGTCGGGGGACCAGACCGGATTCGCGTAGTGCCCGGGAACCTCGGTGAGGCGCACAGGAGCTCCGCCGGCGAGCGGAACCGTCCAGACGCTGCCGAGATCCCGGTCGCTCCAGCTGACGAAGGCGACCGCGGTACCGTCGGGTGAGACAGCGGGCGCGTATTCGCGCGGCGTCAAGGCAGGATCGCCAGCGGTCGCAGAAGTGATCCGCTGCGGCTCGCCGGTCGCCTTTCCCGCGACCAGACTCTGACGCCAGAGACGGCCCAGGGCTTCGAAGACGATTGCGCCGCCGTCGGGCGACTGACTTGCGCGACGCAGAACCTTGACGTGGACCGGGCCCTCCGCAACGCCATCCTCGAAGGCGACGCGTGGAGCGACCCATTGCTCGACATCGACGGTGAAGGGAACTTCGCTGCGTGTGCCCGAGCGCAGGTCGACTCGAGCCAGCCGGCCGCGATCAGAAAGAATCACCGCACTGTCGTCGGGAAGGAAATCGAAACCAGGATAAAGGTCGGCCTGTGCGAAGCCTTCCATCTCATCCCGTCCGAGACCGCTGGCGAGGATCTTTTCCGCACCTGTCGCCACGTCGCGCCGGACGAGGACCGTATCGCCGTCTCGCCGGCTGATGTAGACCAGCCAGGCGCCGTCGTGCGAGATCGCCGGGCGGGCGCCGCCGCCGAACCCCTCGGTGATCTGACTGACCGTCGAATTGCGCCGGTCGTATCGCGCGACCTGCCAGAGACCGTCCTGAAGATTCGGAATGTAGGTGAAACCGCGCTGCCGGCGGGAGAAGTAGATGAAGCGGCCGTCGCTCGAAGCGACCGGTCCCGCGGCGTTGCTCGTGGCGTCGCCGTCCGTCAGCTTGACGCCGGAGCCGCCGTCGCGATGGTAGATGAAGAGCTCGACCGGCGGGATACCGCCGGTATCGCCCGGCTCCCGCCGCGCGACCAGAAACCGGCCGTCCGGGGTCCAGTCGGGCGAACGCACGTAGACGTCCTTTTCCGCTGTGATGGCGCGAGCGTTCTTGCCGTCCGCGTCGACGGCCCAGAGGTTGTCGATGCCGTTGCGGTCACTGGTGAATGCGATGGTCCTGCCGTCCGGCGAATAACGCGGCTGAACGTCCCACGCCGGCCCGGACGTGAGGCGCGATGCCTTGCCGCCGGCGATCGGCAACGTGTACAGGTCGCCGAGCATGTCGAAGACGATCGTCGTGCCGTCGGGCGAAACGTCGAGCGAGGTCCAGGTCCCCTGGCTGGTGGTGAACGCGATGCGCCGAGCGTTCGCCCGCGGCGCATTGATGTCCGCCGCAGGATCCTTGGACTTCTTCTCCGCTTTCTTCGCCGCGATCACGGCCGGAGCGGCCGGAGCGGCGGCTAGCAGGAGCGGCAGAGCGAAGACGAGGATTCCGACCAGCGGCGAGCGTCGCGACATGAGTTCCTCCAGGAATCGGACCGGCGCAGTTCTGCTGGCTCAAGATACGTAGGGAACGGAATCGGGTTCTGGAGAAGGTGGTGCCGGAGCCCGGACTCGAACCGGGATGGGCATCGCTGCCCGAAGGATTTTAAGTCCTCTGCGTCTACCGTTCCGCCACTCCGGCTGGGGCAATTCTAGGCGACGACGGACGTGCGCCGCGCAAACGCTTGCGCGACTCCCCGCTTTCGCGGGCACAGGAAAATCCAGAGGCTCGTCGAGAAGGAGATTGTGGAGGCGACGGCCGGAGTCGAACCGGCGAATGAGGGTTTTGCAGACCCTTGCCTTACCACTTGGCTACGTCGCCCGAAGAACGAAGGCCGCCCGGGAGCGGCCTTCTTGAGACTAAAAATTGGAGCGGGAAACGGGACTTGAACCCGCGACCCCAACCTTGGCAAGGTTGTGCTCTACCACTGAGCTATTCCCGCTCGGGCTTGCGGACGATAGCGAACGGGCGCGCGGGCTGTCAAGGTTAGAGCACCGGCGCATCGAAGGCATTCTTCACCAGAGTGAAAGTCCACGCACCGTCGCGCCCGCGATCGAGACCCAGAACATCGAAGCGGCAGGGCCTCTGGGATCGGTTCTTCGACAGAAAGAGGAGCGCCGCCTTGGCCAGTCGCCGTTGCTTCTGCGGTCCCACGGCTTCGATCGCCCGGCCGAACTCCGCGCTGGCCCGCGCCTTGATCTCGATGAAGCAGAGAGTCTCGCCGTCCAGGGCCACGATGTCGAGCTCGCCGGCGTGTGTCCGGACGTTGCGCGCCACGATGCGATAGCCGGACAGCACCAGGAAGCGCTCGGCGGCCTCCTCCCCTGCCACACCCCGGGCATGAGTGTGCGGCAGGCTTCCGAAGCCCTTGAGTCCGCTCCCGCCGCTCACCGCTCCCGCCTAGCGCCTCTTCCAGCGCGTTCCCTGCGGCGAATCCTCGAGCACGACGCCACGCGCCGCGAGATCGTCACGAATCCGATCCGACTCCGCGAAGTTCCGCGCCGCGCGCGCAGCCACGCGCGCCGCGATGGCGGCATCGATCTCCGGCTCCGAAGGACCGGAAGCCACTGTTTCAGGACTTTCCCCCCACGGCATGAAGATCACCCCGAGCGCACGATCGACGTTCTTCAGTACATCGACGACGCTCGCGGCGTCGCCCTCACCCAACTCCCGCGCATCGATCGCCGAATTCGTCTCGCGAACGAAATCGAACAATGAGCCGAGCGCCGCCGAGATGTTGAGGTCGTCCGCCAGCGCTGACGAGAACTGCTCCAGAAACGCGGAAACCCTTGTTCGCATCCTTCCGCTCGACGGGCCGGAAACGCCAGCGTGCTCGAGCCGATGAAGGAAGTCGTCCAGACGAACCAGGGCAGACTTGCCCGCGTCGAGCCCGGCAAAGGTGAAATTGAGCTTCTGCCGGTAGTGCACCGAGATCAGCATGTAGCGCAGCGCGCGGGGCGAGAGACCGCGCGCCAGGAGATCTTTGAGCGTGAAGAAGTTGCCCAGCGATTTCGACATTTTCTGGCCATCGACGACCAGGTGCTCCGAGTGCAGCCAGTAGTGCACGAAAGGCTTGCCGTTCGCCGATTCGCTCTGGGCAATCTCGTTCTCGTGATGCGGAAAGAGATTGTCGACGCCACCGCAGTGAACGTCGAAAGTCTCGCCGAAGAAAGCCGCGCTCATCGCGGAGCACTCGATGTGCCAGCCCGGCCTTCCTGGTCCCCAGGGTGAGGGCCAGCTCGGTTCCCCCGGCTTCGCGCCCTTCCACAGTACGAAGTCCCGGACGTCTTCCGTCTCGTACTCGTCGTTCGCCACCCGTTCTCCGACCTGGGCGGCATCGACGCGAAAGCCGGACAACTTTCCGTAGTCGCTGTCGGCGGCGATACGGAACCAGATCGAGCCGTCGCTCTCGTAGGCGAAGCCGTCCGCGATCAGCCGCACGATGATCGCCTGCATCTCCGCGATGTACTTCGTGGCGCGGGGATAGTGCTGCGCCGGTGCGACATTGAGGGCGGCGAGATCGGCGTGGAAGGAAGCGATGAACGGCGCCGTGAACTCGTCGAGTGCCACGCCGGCCTGCTCTGCGCCGCGAATCGTCTTGTCGTCGACGTCCGTGAGATTCATCACCTGAGTGACGTCGTAGCCGAGGAAACGCAAACTCCGGCAGAGCAGATCTTCGAACAGAAATGTTCTCAGGTTTCCGATGTGAACATGGTTGTAGACCGTCGGACCGCAGGTGTAGACACTCGCCGCTCCGGCGACCAGCGGTTCGAAAGGAACCAGCTTGCGGCCCAGCGTGTTGTAGAGCTTCACTGGAATTCGATTCACCAAGATCCTCTCCGGCTGGAAATGCATGTCAGCGACGCGGTCTCGCCGGAACGTCTTCCCTGGCGTATCCCAGCTTCGTCAGTTTGCGCAATGCGAGTTGGCGACGCAAGCCCCGGATGTGATCGATGAAAAGTACGCCGTTCAGGTGGTCGATCTCGTGGCACAGCGCGCGCGCCAGAAGGCCCTCGGCCGCGACCTCGTAGATCTTCCCGCTGGCGTCCTGAGCCTCGACCCGCACCGTGGACGGGCGATCGACGCGTTCGGTGAAGCCTGGAATCGACAGGCATCCCTCGAGCTCCGCGTCCGCGCCGGAGCTTTCGACGATTCGCGGATTTGCCAGCACGTAGAGGTGAGACCTCGGGCCGCCCGGATCGACGTCGATGATGGCGATGCGTTCGAGACTGCCGATCTGCGGCGCAGCGAGGCCGACACCAGGCGCGTCGTACATCGTCGCTTTCATTTCCTCGACGAGTGCCAGGAGCGCGGCGTCGAAATTCGCCACCGGGTCGGTTTTCCGGCGCAGGATCGGATCTGGATAGAGGAGGATGGGGCGCCGGGTCATGCGCGCGTCGCAGCCTCGAGCTTCTCGACAGCGGCCGCCACCAGCGAGTCGCTGCGCTGTGCGCGCAAGGCGTCGAGCAGGGCACGTGGGTCCGGGTTGCCCATCATGGCGCGTTCGAGACCTTCGACGCCGACACGGACGAACTTCGACCGTTCGAGAGTTCGATACGTCGCCGGCCACGGCTTGTGTTCGAGAAGTGCACGATCGCCGAAGATGTCGCCGGGAGCGAAGGTGCGCAGTTGAAAATGCTGGCCGTCGGTGCCCACGTGGGTCGCCTCTGCCGCGCCGGTGATCAGAATGAGGAGAAACTCCTCGCGCGAACCCGCAGCCGCGATTTCGGTCCGCGATTCGGCCGCCCAGAGCTCACAGCCGCCGAACAGGCGCTTCAGCTGATCGCCCGAGAGCCGTTCGACGATCGAGGTACTGGCGAGACCTTGCCACATGCGCTCGACTTCGACCGGAGACGTTCTGGCGAGCGGATCCTGCCCCTGCTGCGCCTGCACCAGCCCCTCGATGGCGAGAACGCGGCTGTGCTCGAGCGCCTTGAGCCGCTGGATGCGCTGAATGCGAGCGCGCACGCCATCGTCGTTCGGTGCCAGACGCGAGACCTTGTTGAGCTGCGCCAGAGCCTTGTCGTAGAAGCCGTCATCGGTATACATATCCGCGACGTAGAGAAAGGCGTCGAGCGCTTTCGCGCCCTTGCCGACCTGGGAGTAGACCTCGGCGAGGCGCAGGTGCGAATGGAGGTCGTGAGGACTGTCTTTCGTCCTCTTTTCAAGACGCTCGATCGCTTCGTCGTAGCGCTCGAGAACGACGAGATCCTCGATCGACATTTCGTGCGTGGCTGCCGCCGAGGTACCCTTGCCGAAGAGTTTCTTCAACATTTTCGAGAGATCCCACGCGCAGTCTACCAGCGCTGGCGGCGACTGTCGCCCCCGGGCCCGGCGCGGCGGCGAGCCCGGAGCGAGCATGGCCCGCACCTTGCTTTACACTCCCCTGCAGGCGATTCAGGAGGATGAAAAACATGGCTAGAACGGCTCAGCGAAGTGTTTCCAGTTACTGGACAGGCCTTTTCCTGGTGAGCTCAGCGCTCATGGCTGCCACGAGCTCCGCCCCGGCTCCCGTTCAGCGGGACGCGACCGCACCCATCACGGACGAGCGCGCGAGCTACACCTTCCTCCGTACGCTGCAGGGGAACGCAACCGTGGCCCCGGCGGGCAGCGGCGTCGGCGAGGAGCTCGAGCGCAATCAGCCCCTCCTGTCCGGCGATCAGGTCCGGGTCGGACCGCGGTCGCGACTCGAGCTCGCCCTGGCCGATCGCAACCGGGTGCAGCTCGACAGCGATTCCAGTCTGGTTCTCGAGAAGATGGCGTTCTCGGGCGATGGCGACGAGCGCATCACCGTGCTGCGCCTCGACGAGGGTGAGCTTCTTCTCGAGGTGTCCGACGAAGCGCTCGGCGACGAGCTGCCGCACGTCGTGACGTCGAATGCCACGGTCTATTTCCAGGAGCCCGGGCTCTACAAGATCGAAACCGACGGAGACCGCTGGACGCGCGTTACGACCCGGCGCGGTTTCGCCGAAGTCGTCACAGATCGCGGCTCATCGATCGTGCGTGCGGACGAAACCATCCTCGCGCAGGGCGACCGCTGGGTGACGCTCGAGCTCGCGGCAGCCGAAGGTCTCGATGCGCTCGAACGCTGGAGCGACGGGCTTGCGGATCAGGCCGAGCGGGCCTCCGTCAGCTCGCGCTATGTCGAGCCGCAGCTTGCCTACGATGCGGCGCCGCTGGACGACGCCGGCGACTGGATCGTCGTCGAGAACGTCCGCTACTGGCATCCGCGCGTCGAGTCGGGATGGAGACCGTATTCGCAGGGTCGCTGGTCGTGGACCCCCAGCGGCTATACCTGGGTCTCGTACGAGCCTTGGGGCTGGGTGCCCTATCACTACGGACGCTGGTGCAGCCTTCCCGGGTACGGCTGGGGCTGGCGTCCGGGCGCGGTCTACTCCCCCGCCTGGGTGTACTGGAGCTGGACCGTCGACTGGGCGAGCTGGGTGCCTGTGGGCTACTACACGCAGTACTACGACCCGTGGTACCGAACGGGATTCCGCTTCGGCGTCTACGGCTGGACCGGCGGCGGATGGTCGAACTATTCCGACTGGAACTTTGCACCGGTGCATTGTTTCCGCGACCGGAACTTTCGCGACCAGATTCGCAGTGGCCGCGACCGCCAGCGGGACTCGCATCTTCCAGAGCCTCCGCGCGGACTGCTGACGACCGATACGCGCGACTTCCGGCCCGACCGGATCGACCGGCCCGATGAAATTCTGCACCGGATCCGGGCGCAGAACCTCCCGGCTCCTGGCGGCGAGCTTCCCGACGTCACCGACTTCGTCGGTCGTCGCGGAAGATTGCCGGAGAACGTCGCCCGGATCGTGACGCGGACGGACGACTCTGTGAAGGGGAGAATCAGTGGGGGCCGGATTCCCGACGTCCTGCGGGATGTTCCGGAGCTCGGGAAAGGAAAAGACGACAACGGTCGGAACCGCGTCGCCGAAGTTCCGGGCTGGCGGCAGCGAGAAGGCGCCGGCGACGTCAAGATCGTCCGCACTCCCGGCGGCGGGACGACTCTGCTGAGCTCGCCAGGCTTTGACCGCAACTCGAAGGGCGAGCGCCGGCAGGATACGGATCCGGCAGCGATACAGGGTTCTGGCGGCAACTCGACGAAAACGAGGCCTCCGGCGGTCCTCTCCGGTGGCGGCGACCGAGCTTCCGGCACGTGGAAGGGTTCCGACGAACCTCGCCAACGCGACTCCGGCTCGGCTGGACGGGCGCCGTCGAAGGCGGATGAGCAGCAATGGAAGCAGAAGAGCGGCGGCTCGGAGCCCGTTCAACGCGTCGTTGGCAGCGTCCGGAGGAGCCCCTCCGGCGACGATTCGCGGACCGGCTCGGCCGGAAACAAGGACTCCTCCGCGGCGCCCCGCACGTTCGAGAGCCGGGAGCCCCGCGAAGCGCCCGTCCAGAACCGCGACCCCTACGGCTATCGCAAGCCGCAGGACGGCTCGAACGGGGCGGGCAGCGGCGGACCGAAGTCGGCGAATGACCGGCAGCCTTCGGGTTCTGGATACGCGCGCTCATCCGACGCCAAGGGAGCGGATCGCGGATCGAGTGACCGCTCGCCGCGCTCCTCCGGTTCGGGTTCGACCGGCAATTCCTCGAGCTCGAAAGGCTCGGGCTCCTCGAGTTCCTCGCCTGGAGCTCCGCCTACGTCGGGCAACTCCGGGAGCTCGGGAGGGCGCGGATCGTCGACCTCGGGCAACACCAGCTCGGGGGCCTCGTCGAGCTCGAGCTCGTCGAAGTCGTCGGGATCGACCTCGGGAGCGAGTTCGTCGTCTTCCGGCCGCACGAGCTCCCAGAGCTCCGGCAGCCCGCGAGGCAACAGCGCGCCTCCGAAGCCCAAGCCCGGCAGTCCCTTTTAAGGGGCCGGGACCGGGCTCTTTCGCGGAACTCTCCATCGACGGGCCGGCGGGTGGACTACAATCCACCCGCCGATGCGTTCCGACTCTTTCTTCCGCGGAGTGTTTCTCCTTTATTGCGTCGAGGCAGGCCTCTTCCTGCTGATCGCACCCTGGTTGCCGGCGTGGAATCGTGCGGCCGCGTTTCTTCCTTTCGGCTCAGCGCAGGATCTGCTGCTCAACACCTGGGTCCGTTCCGCGATCTCCTCTTTCGGCCTCATGCACCTCGTCTGGGGCCTGCATGACGTCGATCTCTTCTTTCGCCGACATGCGACGCCCCGGCTCGAGAATCCCGAAACTGCTGGCCATCAGTAGTCCGCGGGCGACTCCGGGGACCGATTGGTCACGCTGGTGCGCGGCGCTCGCCATGAGCGGCGTCGACGCTCTCCAGGTTCGCAGCAAGGACCTTCCTGACGCCCAACGCCTGTCTCTGCTCACTCAGGCCCGCGAACACCTCGGCCCCAGCCAGCTCCTCTTCCTCAGCTCACGGATCGATCTGGCGCTCAGCGGCGGCGCCGATGGCGTTCAGCTCCCGGCCAGCGGACTTCCCGTCGCCGCGCTGCGCTCGGTCGTCGGCAAACGTCTGACGATCGGGCGCTCGACGCATTCGGTCGACGAAGTTCGCACAGCACGCGATGAAGGCGCCGATTTCGCGCTCTTCGGCCCCGTCTTCGAGACGCCGTCGAAGTCCGGCATTCTGGAGCCGCGCGGACTCGATCGACTTCTCGCTGCCGTGGCGATAGGCCTTCCCATCGTCGCCATCGGCGGAATCGACGGGGCGATGGCCGCCCAGGCTTTCGCGGCCGGCGTAGCGGGCGTCGCGGCGATTCGCTGGTTCGAGAATCCGCAACGAATCCGCCATGAGATCGCTCTCTATTCGCCGCTTCCGCCCGACGCGGCCGCGCAGGAGGACGGCCATTGAGCCGGATTCTCGGGCTGGGCCTCGACATCGTCGACTGCAACCGCGTTCAGGGGCTGCTCGACCGCCACGGCGAGGCGTTTCTGCGTCGAATCTGCCGCGTGGGCGAGCCCCGCGTTGATTCCGGACCGCGTCGCGCAGCGCACGTCGCCGGGCTCTTCGCTGCCAAGGAGGCAGCGATGAAGGCTCTCGGGACGGGCTGGAGTCAGGGCGTGGGCTTTCTGCAGATTGAGATCCTTCGGCGCCCCACCGGCGCGCCGGAGCTGGTGTTGCACGGAGAGGCCAGGCGCCGCGCCGACGCGATGGGCGCGGAGAATCTCTGGCTGTCCATCACCCACGACGGCGCGAACGCCGTCGCGGTCGTCATTCTCGAAGGAAGCCGCTCATGATCGACTCCGCCGCCGTCTCTCCCGCGACCTCTGCCCCTGAACGTGTCGGCACTCCGTTGGCAGGCGGACGCAAAGCTCCTTTCCTGCTCATTGCCCTGGCAGTTCTTGCCGTCGATCAGTGGACGAAGTGGCTGATCGAAACGAATCTGCCGGAGCAAAGCTCCCGCGTGGTCATTCCGGGCGTCCTCGAAATCTCGCATGTGAGAAACACCGGCGTCGCGTTCGGGCTGTTCGCCTCTCCGGGTGGCCCGGCGCGATCGTGGTGGCTGTCGCTCTTCGGAGTCCTGGCGCTCGGACTCATCGCCATGCTTTTCCGCCGCACACCGGCGAAAGACAGGTTGCTCCTTTCCGCTCTTGCGCTGGTTCTCGGCGGCGCGATCGGAAACCTTCTCGACCGGATCTGGAGCGGCGCAGTGACCGACTTCATCGCCGTCTTCATCGGCAGCTATCGCTGGCCTGATTTCAACGTCGCCGACAGCGCCATTTCGATCGGATTGACACTCATCCTCTTCGATTCCTTTCGCAATCGCACGTGAGCCCGGAGAGCTGGCGGATCGACGTCGGCGAGACAGGCATCCGCCTCGATCGGGCCTTGGCTTCGAGGCTCGATCTTCCCCGCAACCAGATCCAGGAGTGGATCCGCTCCGGAAACATCACTCTCGACGGCGTCACTCTGCCGAAGCCGGGACATCTGCTCCGCAAGGGCGAGCTCGTCCTGTGGACGAGGCCCGCAACCGTCGAATCCCGGGTCATCGCCGAAGCGGGAGATCTGCAGATCCTGGGCCTCGACGACGATTTCATCGTCCTGGACAAGCCGGCAGGGCTCACGGTTCATCCGGGCGCCGGTCAGTCGACCGGCACGCTGGTCCATCGCCTCCTTTCCCGGTTCCCGGAGCTCGCGGGAGTCGGCGGGCCGGGTCGGCCGGGCATCGTGCACCGGCTCGACAAGGGCACGAGCGGCGTCATGGTCGTGGCCAGGACTGGGGCGGCCTACCGAGCGCTGAGCTCCGGCTTCGCCAGTCGCCGGATGGACAAGCGTTACCTCGCGATCGTCCACGGCGTTCCCAAGGAACCCCACGGGACGATCGAAGCCGCAATCGGCAGGCACGCTCAGGAGCGCAAGCGCATGACCGTTCGCGCCGACGGCCGGGTTGCGATCACGCGCTACCGCACCCTCGCCTCGGCGCCGGGAGTTTCACTTCTCGAGTTGACGTTGCTCACCGGGAGAACGCATCAGATCCGCGTGCACCTCAAGCACCTGCGGCATCCCATCGTCGGCGACCCGACCTATGGCGAGGCGCGGCATCGTGGACTCCCCGTACAGATTGCGAAGATACTTGCCGGCTTTCCGCGGCCGGCGCTTCATGCCTGGCGCCTTCGGTTCGAGCACCCCACCGGCGAGGGTGCGGTGGAGTTCGAAGCCCCTCTGCCCGAGGACATGACCACTCTCTGGCGGACGCTGGCGGGAACGGAAGTTCTCCTGCCGGAACGCTGAACGCTTCTCCGCTCCGCTTCCCCGAGTCGTTTCCGACGAAAAAGAAAACGGGCCCGCCACTCCATCGCTGGAGGGACGAGCCCTGAGTTCACTACCGATCACCGGTCGCGTCAGTAACGCGGCCGGTGAGTCTGGCTTCAGTCAGGGCTACCGCAGTTGCCCTGCGCGATGCAGAAATCTTCGATCACTCCGTCCGTCACATTACCGAGCTGGATGGCATCGAAGCCGGCGCTGAAGCGGCCGATCGCGTCCATCTCCACCGACACCCAGTTCTGCATCAGAGGCTCGAAGGGAACCTGCGTGTTGACGACCGCGAGGTTCAGGTTGAGGTAGATCCAACCGAAGTCCGGCGCCGCCGGCAGCTCGGGGCTGCCAACGAAGGTGCGCTGAGCTTCCCACGGGAAAGGCGTGATGCCTTCCTGCGGCAGACAGGGCGAAATATCGCAACCTTGCGGCGTCTCGAAGTTCTCCTCTTCGTCGAACACGACGACCTGATTCTGGCCGAGCGGGAACGGCGACGGGAAGTTCGCGTTGCAGTTGAAGGGGTTGATCGAACGCTTCGAGTCGCGCCAGACCTCGAGGCTCGAACCACCGTCGAAGTCGCCACCGTTCAGGTAACGAACCGCGAAGATGTTGCCCAGTCCTTCACGATTGTCCGCACCGGGGACGCCGTTGAAGTTCGTGTAGCGGTAATAGAACGTGTAATTCGCAGCACCCAGCGTCGCATCCGCTTCGATGTGAACCAGAGTATCGCCGTTGGCGAAGTTCTGCTCCGAGTTCACGTAGAAGTAGTCGCCCCAGAGAACGTTCTGGTTGGTCGCGACGCCCGCACCACCCGGAGCGAAGTAACCGACATCGGGCGGGAAGTTCGTCGAGCACTGGTTCACCGTGTCGACCGTGACGTAGCCACGGGCGATGCGGTCGCCATGATCGATGCCCGAGCACAGGCCGCCGAAGAACACATCGGACGGCTGACCGGTCAGCGTGCTCTGCACGTGATCCAGGTACGTCGCGTTGAGGGCCGGGTTCGTGTACGGCAAAACGCCGTTGCAGCTGGCGAAGTTGATGTCCTGCGACGCCGGACCCTGGGGGCTGATCCGGTCGAGCGGATCCTGACCATCCGAAGCCGTCAGCGGCAGGTTGCCGTTGACCAGGATGTCGCGCAGGTTGATCGACTGAACGTCATAACCCGTGAGGTAGACGTTGAAGTCGAGAACGTGAACCGACAGGTCGGTCCACAGCACGACGTGCGCGAGGATCGCGGTGGCCGAGGCGTTGTTGATCGACATCAGAGTCGTCACGCCTGCCGGGTTGTCGAGATCCACTTCGAAGTACGGCAGCAGAAGCGTCGCCGCCGGCACGTCGTCGATGGTCCCGATGACGGCAAATGCCGGTGCTGCCAGCACTGCCAACAATCCTGCGATCAGCAATTTCTTCATTCTCTTCTCCTGTTGCACTGCGTTGATGGGAACTGCGCGAGGCATCGCCTCAGTACCAAGACTCTTCACGCTCCGTCGTCCTCCGGCCTGAAAACGCCGCGGGTCCGACTCGAAAGGTCTGACTTGAGACCGGATGTTACCAGCATCCGGCCCTTCCGTCGACTGCAGACGATTCCACGTTCAGGGAGAACCCACGGCCCGCCCTGAACCGCGGCGGGCTTCAGGGAATGGCGATCAACGGATCGGGAGCGGTCGCCGGGTCGGTGACATTTCCCATCGTCACGGCATCCATGGCGACGCTCATGCTGCCTTTGGCGTCCATCTCGACCGTGACCCAGTTCTGCATCAGGGGCGGAAACGGCACCTGACTCCCCACGACGACAGTGTTCAGGTTGAGGAAAATCCAGCCGAAATCCGGAGACGCGGGAAGGCCTGGGCCATCGACCACCGTACGCTGGGCCTCCCAGGGAAACGGGGTGATTCCCTCCTGGGGCGGGCAGGGTGAAATCTGACAGCCTTCCGGAGTCTCGAAGTTCTCCTCTTCGTCGAACACGACCACCTGGTTCTGGCCGAGGGGGAACGGCGACGGGAAGTTCGAGTTGCAGTTGAACGGATTGATCGAGCGCTCCGCATCGCGCCAGACCAGCAGACTGGTTCCGCTGGGAAATGGCCCGCCGTTGATGAATCGCGCCGCGAAGACGTTGCCCAACCCCTCACGGTTGTCCGCGCCGGGATCGAGATTGAAGTTCGTGTAGCGATAGTAGAACGTGTAGTTCGCTGCACCGAGCCTGGCATCCGCTTCGATATGCACCAGCGTTTCGCCGTGCACGAGCGATTGTTCGGTATTGACGTAGATGTAATCACCCCAGAGCAGGTTGCGATTGGTGGCGATCCCGATGCCGCCGTTCACGAAGTAACCGACGTCGGGCGGAAAGTTCGTCGAGCACTGATTCACCGCGTCGACCGTGACGTAGCCGCGCGCGATGCGGTCGCCATGATCGATGCCCGAGCACAGGCCGTTGAAGAACAGCTCCGACGGCTGCCCGGTCAGCGCGCTCTGCACATGATCCAGGTAGGTCGCGTTGAGCGCCGGGTTGGTGTACGGCAGGACGCCGTTGCAGCTCGCGAAGTTGATGTCCTGCGACGCCGGGCCCTGGTTGCTGATCGTGTCCGTCGGATCCTGCCCGGCGGACGCCGTCAGCGGCAGGTTGCCGTTGACGATGATGTCGCGCAGGTTGAGCGACTGGACGTCGTAGCCGGTGAGGTAGATGTTGAAGTCGAGAACGTGAACCGACAGGTCGGTCCACAGTACGACGTGCGCGAGCGTCGCTTCGGCAGAGGCGTTGTTGATCGACATCAACGTCGTCGCTCCCGACGGATTGTCGAGATCGACCTCGAAATACGGCAGAAGCAGCGTCGCCGCCGGCACGTCGTCGATCGTTCCGATCACGGCGAACGCCGGCCCTGCCAGCACTGCCAGAAGAGCTGCAGCCCAGAGACTTTTCATCGATTGCTCCTTCTTTCTGTTAGCGCCGGATCATATCCGGATCGCGCGGCGTCCCGCGCACGGTGCGACTGGTGCTCCCGAGAAGAAAGATCGGGAAAGAATACGGGCCCGCCCCTCCACTTCTTGAGGGACGAGCCCGGGGTCACTCTTCGTCGCTTACCGCGTCAGCGCAGCGGCAAGTGACCGCAGATTTCAGTCGACGGACGGGAAACAACCCGGGCCGATGCATGGATCTTCGATGAAGCCATCCGTGACGTTTCCGAGCTGAATGGCACCGAAGCCGACACTGTAGCGACCTTCCGATCTCATCTCCACCGCAACCCAGTTCTGCATCAGCGGCTCGAAGTTGACCTGCGAGCCGGGAACCGTGCTGTTGAGGTTGAGGTAGATCCAGCCGAAGCTCGGCCCGACCGGCAAATCGGCGCTTCCGACCTCGGTGTTCTGAGCCTCCCACGGGAAGGGAATGATGCCCTCCTGTGGCAGGCAGGGCGAAATCTGGCAGCCCTGGGGCGTTTCGAAATTCTCTTCCTCGTCAAACACCACGATCTGGCTCTGGCCGAGCGGGAACGGATTCGGGAAGTTCGCATTGCAGCTGAACGGATTGATCGAACGCTTCGAATCGCGCCAGACCTTGAGGCTCGATCCGCCGCTGAACACGCCGCCATCCAGGTAGCGCACCGCGAAGACATTGCCCAGCCCTTCACGGTTGTCTGCACCGGGCGAGCCGTTGAAGTTCGTGTAGCGATAGTAGAACGTGTAGTTCGCCAAGCCCAGCGTCGGGTCCGCTTCGATATGAACGAGCGTATCGCCGTTGGCGAAGTTCTGTTCCGAGTTGACGTAGATGTAGTCGCCCCAAAGGACGTTCTGGTTCGTCGCGACGCCGTTTCCGCCACTCACGAAGTAACCGACATCGGGCGGGAAGTTCGTCGAGCACTGATTCACTGCGTCCACCGTGACGTAGCCACGTGCCAGGCGATCGCCATGATCGATTCCGGAACACAGGCCGTTGAAGAAGAGGTCCGACGGCTGACCCGTCAATGTGCTCTGAACATGATCGAGATAGAGGGCATTGAGGGCGGGATTGGCGTACGGAAGAATTCCGGCGCAGCCCGGGAAGGAGATGTCCTGGGAAGCAGGCCCCTGGTTGCTGATCGTGTCGGACGGATCTCGCGCGTCGTCTGCCGTCAGAGGCAGGTTACCGTGAACCAGGACGTCGCGGAGGTTGATCGACTGAACGTCATAACCCGTGAGGTAGATGTTGAAGTCGAGCACGTGAACCGACAGATCCGTCCAGATCACGACGTGCGCCAGTACCGCGGTGGCCGAAGCGTTGTTGATCGACATCAGCGTCGTCACGCCCGCCGGATTGTCGAGATCCACTTCGAAGTACGGCAACAACAGTGTTGCCGCCGGCACGTTGTCGATCGTCCCGATGACGGCGAACATTGGAGCCGCCCCTGCACACACCACTGCCACGCTCAACAGAGCCGCGAGCCACATTCTCTTCATCTCTTCCCCCTCCAACTGTTGGTGTTGGATCCGAGACTACAACGGCCCTCGGGATGAAGAGAAGAGCGAAGAAAGAAAGCGGGCGCAAAAAGAAAACGGGCCCGTCACTCCATCTCTGGAGGGACGAGCCCGGTTTCACTACCGGCCGGTCACAGCGTCAGACGCTGAGGCCCGCCGTTTGACTCAGAGGCTACAGTCGATGCACGGATCTTCGAACACTCCGTCCGTCACATTACCGAGCTGGATGGCATCGAAGCCGGCGCTGAAGCGGCCGATCGCGTCCATCTCCACCGACACCCAGTTCTGCATCAGAGGCTCGAAGGGAACCTGCGTGTTGACGACCGCGAGGTTCAGGTTGAGGTAGATCCAACCGAAGTCCGGCGCCGCCGGCAGCTCGGGGCTGCCAACGAAGGTGCGCTGAGCTTCCCACGGGAAAGGCGTGATGCCTTCCTGCGGCAGACAGGGCGAAATATCGCAACCTTGCGGCGTCTCGAAGTTCTCCTCTTCGTCGAACACGACGACCTGATTCTGGCCGAGCGGGAACGGCGACGGGAAGTTCGCGTTGCAGTTGAAGGGGTTGATCGAACGCTTCGAGTCGCGCCAGACCTCGAGGCTCGAACCACCGTCGAAGTCGCCACCGTTCAGGTAACGAACCGCGAAGATGTTGCCCAGTCCTTCACGATTGTCCGCACCGGGGACGCCGTTGAAGTTCGTGTAGCGGTAATAGAACGTGTAATTCGCAGCACCCAGCGTCGCATCCGCTTCGATGTGAACCAGAGTATCGCCGTTGGCGAAGTTCTGCTCCGAGTTCACGTAGAAGTAGTCGCCCCAGAGAACGTTCTGGTTGGTCGCGACGCCCGCACCACCCGGAGCGAAGTAACCGACATCGGGCGGGAAGTTCGTCGAGCACTGGTTCACCGTGTCGACCGTGACGTAGCCACGGGCGATGCGGTCGCCATGATCGATGCCCGAGCACAGGCCGTCGAAGAACACATCGGACGGCTGACCGGTCAGCGCGCTCTGCACGTGATCGAGGTACGTCGCGTTCAGGGCCGGGTTCGTGTACGGCAGAACGCCGTTGCAGCTGGCGAAGTTGATGTCCTGCGACGCCGGACCCTTGTTGCTGATCGTGTCCGTCGGATCCTGGCCGGCCGAAGCCGTCAGCGGCAGGTTGCCGTTGACCAGGATGTCGCGCAGGTTGAGCGACTGAACGTCATAACCCGTGAGGTAGACGTTGAAGTCGAGAATGTGAACCGACAGATCGGTCCAGAGCACAACGTGCGCGAGGATCGCCGTGGCCGAAGCGTTGTTGATCGACATCAGAGTCGTCACGCCAGCCGGATTGTCGAGATCCACTTCGAAGTAGGGCAGCAGAAGCGTCGCTGCCGGCACGTCGTCGATGGTCCCGATGACGGCAAATGCCGGCGCTGCCAGCACTGCCAACAGGGATGCAACCAACAGTCTCTTCATCTCTTCATCTCCTTTGTACTGCGTTAGTCAAACCTGCTCAAGACGCTTGCAAACTTTATAAAGCCAGACCTGTACGACCCGCTTTCCAGGTCTTTCCTACAGGTTTGAAGGGAATCTAGGACAATTCTCATGCTTTGTCAACATTTATTTGGCGCCGTTCAGAGTCCAGGCTGCGACTCCTCCGCTCGCCGGGCAACGCTTCGGATCGAACAGGGCGTCGGGCTCACCGGCATAGCTGGCGACGATCTCCGACTTCCCGTCGTGATCGATGTCGATGATGCGCAAACCGTAACCGCGGCAGGGGCCGCTGGGCTGCTGGGCCTCAGGGCTCGCCTCATCCGCAAACCCTCCCTTGCCATCCCCCAGGAAGAGCTCGAAGTTGCCCTTCTCGTCGGTCGCGACCAGATCCGGCGCCTTGTCCCCGTCGAGGTCGCCGGCTTCGAGAGCCGAGAATCCCGTGCGGCCGGGACGGACGAAGATCGGATGCCGCTCCCAGCTGCCCTTGGGACCTGCGAGATAGACGTCGATCCCGACGGGTTGGCTGCAGCAGGAATGGCCGGCGCGCCTGCGGCAGTTGCAGTCGCGGCA
>JBDTQG010000064.1:0-19964 GCA_039932315.1 Thermoanaerobaculia bacterium | reverse complement strand
CCCTGCTCCAGTGGTGGAAGTCGATGCTCTTCGTCTCCCACTTCGAAGGCGGCAACACCTCGGAGTGGAGCAGTGCCGCTCTCTGATCAGGCGCTAGCGGACGCCGCAAGGCGCGACCTTGCAGGCCCTGAGAGCCGCTTCTGCGGCTCGACCTGCACTGGAATGGGTTTGAGCCCCTCTGCCAATTCGCTACCACCCAGAAGCTGACACTCCAGGTTGAAAGTTCAATGGGAGCGGCCCTTCGGAGTTTGCGGACCGGAGGGAGCCGGATGCTCGCGCAGGGCCTCAAGTCTCCAAAGCGCGAGGTTTCCTAGCCCCGAGTGAGGTTCAGCCTTCGTCGGGCGGTTCGCGCCGCCAGAGTTCGGTGAGATCACGCGCCCCGTGGACGAAGGTGAGGACTTCCACGCGGGTGGATAGGACGCGATAGACGAGGCGGAAGCTGCCGACGAAGATCTCTCGAATCGCGGGATCGGAGAGTTCTGGCACGACGCGACCCTGTTCGGCGAATCGATCGAGTGTTCGCCCGGTGTCGCGCGCTTGGGCGAGGAGGGTCGCGGCGTAGTTCGGGGAGTCGCGGGCGATGTAGTCGGCGGCCTGGTCGAGATCCGACCAGGCGCGCTCGGTCCAGCTTACCGCTCGGGCCACCGGGCGATCCGGCGCTCGACCTCTTCCTGGCTCAAAAGTCGACCTTCCTCGGCGTCGCGCAGACCTGCTTCGATCTTCTGCACGACGTAAAGGTGATATTGAATCTGCTCGAGCGAAGCGTCGTCGGGAAGAGAATCGAGGATGCGCTGCGCTTCCTGCTTGGCGGTCGCGTTCATGACCCATGAATTGTACGCCGCGAATGCCATCTGTCCTTAGCCGCGCTTTTCGCTACTCGCGCGCCGGGCTGGAGCGCGAGCACGGCTACGCGAAGCCGATCGATCCTGGCGAGATCCTGACCGGCCCTGATGTAAATCCAGGTCCGCGTTGAGCCGCCGCCGGTGCCGCGGCGGATGATCTTGCGGAGCCTGACGCTCAGGTACGTTAATTCGTCTCGCTCGCCGCCGGGCAGGTCCATGCGTGTGATCTGCGAACCGGATTGGGAGAATGCCGACCAGGCGCTACTTATCGGTCTTTTCCGTACCAGTACTCTTTCGCGAAGGCGGTCGCGCCGCTGGGGTCGCGGAGGACGCGCCAGCCGGCGGCGGGCATGCGGGTGAAGAAGTGCCAGTCGCCCCAGCGGTCGAACTTTCTTGTCGAGAGGATCGTGCGCACGCCGCGCAGGCGCGTGAGCTTTCGGCGGGAGACTTTTCCGTGGCGCCGCAGCGCCAGGAGGAAGGCGACGTCTTCGGCGTAGAGGCGCGTCTCGTCGTAACCGCCGATCGCCGCGAAGTCGCGCTTCGCGCAGAAGACGACGCCGGTGTCGAAACCGGTGATCCAGGCCCTTTCCCGAAGAGAGCGCGGCGTCGATCGCGAGAAAGGTCCGCAAACCCCCAAGAGCAGCTCCCGTGGAACCTTCAACATGGACTGTCAGCTTCTGAGTGGTAACGAATTGGGGAGGGGCTCAAGGTCAGGTAATACTGCCAGTCCTGATAGCCGAAAGTGTGCCACCCGATTTTCGGTCTTCATGAAACTGCTCAACGGCTGGCACCGCTTAAGAAGCCGCTCAATCACGCATCGCAAGTCGGCGAAACTCCCTCTGCATCTCGCCCCCCACCCCCTCCCTCCTGCATCTCATCACCAGCCCCCCACCAGATACCGGGTCCTAGCTTCGAACCCTCAACGCCAAGCGAGACATGCTGTTGCCAAGAGAGAAGCCCGCGACAACCGCGACTATTGGCATGATGAGCCCGACAAGCGCCCCTTCACTTCGATAAAGGCGCAGGTACTGAATCAGGGAACCGGCCGAAAGTTCCGAGCCGACCGGTGTGCCGACGGACCAGTCGAGGAATGCGGTGCCGACTGCGAAAATGCTTGCTCCGGCGACGAGGCCGAGAAAGAGAAGCCTAGTAGGCCATCCAAGCGAAACTGCCCAGAATGTATAGCCAGCAGCGAGAAAGAGGCCGGCGGCCAGAGCCCACAATTGAGACGCGCTGCCCATCTCGATCGCGATGTACGCCAGCGAACTTGCAAACGCCACGACAAGCGAAACCAGGATGACGAAAGTGTTTCGCATCTTTCGGTGTCCTCAATAGTTGAATGGCGCTACCCCGTCCGGCCAATAGACTTTCCTGACTCCACAGCTGGTGAGGATATCGTTGGCAAAGGTATTGCTGTTCGGTCCAAATAGCCAACCCTTCGGAGGAAAGCCATAATCGTACCCGCGACTCTGGAGTTCTCGGTAGCGCTTCAGGATGCACTCTTCCATCGTGCAGTCGTTGCTGTCCCAATCTGGAGAATCGAAGGGAACGATAGAGGCTCCGTGCCCCATCCCGAATCTTGGCGGATCAGGAATTTCAGACATCCCAGCTTCGTTGTCTCGACCGTTGACTTCGAGACGCAAGTCGTACTTCGGGCAACTGTTGCATTTGATTCGAACAAAGCAATGCTGGAATCCTGCGGCTCCAACAATTCGATGACCTACGTTCGCTGCTGCGTCGCGCCCGATGGTTTCGCAGTAGAGCTCGACTTTGAGACCCAAAGGATCCACGAAGCCGACCGGATTGCCGTCGGTGTAAGCAAAGGCATTGATGCTTCCTCGAAGACCCAGCGGGTCCGCACTTGAATATTTTCCTGTCTGGTCCTCGTACCACCGATGAAAGTTGTAGTAGCTATCCGCACCCAACGTCGCATTTGTAAACAGCCCGTCGTCCCACTGCCCGGGGAATCGCAGGAAGATCCCCTTGGTCAACATGTCGTTCGCCGTCCCCTCCTGCCAGTCCCTTCCGAACGGCTCCAGCCCACCCTTCCAGTATTCCGTTCCCGCCTGGTTCAACGCGTAGACGGGTGTGCCGAGGTGGTCGGTGACGAGGTACGTCGTCGTAGCTGCGGCTGCCCCGACTTTCTTCCAGATGGCGATCGGGCGACCTGCGAAGTAGAGAACGTTGTGGCGCTCCACCGTCGCGACGCTCGTCGGTTTCCGCTCGAGCGAGTAGTGCAGAAGACCACCGCTGCTGTAGGTAGCCTTCACGGAGCCGCCGCTCGCCGCATCGTCGGCTTCGGCGAGGAAGCCGCGGCCGTCATAGCTCATCGTGAGGTCCTGCGAGGCGGCCGTGCGCTCGACTTCGGCGAGTTGGCCGGCGTCGTCGAAGGTGAAGTCGAGCACGTTGGCTCCGGCGGCGATCTGGTTCAGGTAGCCGCCGGCGTCGAAAGTGTAGTCGCGCGTACCCATGACCCCGAGGTTGACGACGTCAAGCACCGCAGTGTCGCCGGTCGCCCCGGAGTTGGGGTCGTAGACGTAGCCGTCGGTGAGTCCCGCTCGCAACTCGGTGGCACGGTTCCCGATCTTGTCGTACGTCCACTGCAGCGGATTTCCGGAGGGACTCGGCGAGCAAGCCGTACCGCCCCACGGACCGCTGCCGCAGGTCAGGTAGTACTGCCAGTCCTGATAGCTGTAGCCGCGCGTTTCCGTCGGTGCAGGCAAGGTGCGTTGCTGTTGTGTAATGTTCCCGACGTCGTCGGTGGTGTAGTTCAGAGTGAAGAGACTTCCGGAGACGGTGATGCTGGTCGGCTGGTTGCGGAAATCGTAAGCCCGCGTTTCGTCGCGGTCGGTCGCGAGATCGAAGCGGAGCGTCGAGAGAGGACCATAGGCCCTGTAGGTCGCGAGCGGTGAGTTCTTCACCACGTAGACCGCGGTGGCGGCGCCTTCCTTCGATTGCAGGGTGACCGGTCGGTCCATCTTGTCGTAGGTGTAGATCGCCTGGAGGCTTCCGGGGTTCATGATCGTCAGCGCTTGTGGATCATCCGACCGATGAAGGAGCGCATACCAACTTCCTACTATTGGGGCACCCTTGTTGGTTCCGTTGCGGGAACGCAGAGTGCCAAGGCTAGCGCCGCGAAGCCTGTCGCCAGAAGTTGAGTGCTACCTCGATCGACTGAGAGATGAGCCGTGCTCTTCGCTAGCAAGGCAATCCAAGATCCCAACGCAAGGGCGACAGCAAGCGGGCGCCCCCATCGACCTGAGCGATTTCGAATCGAAACTCCTACGCGAAGGAATTCGCCCAGCGATGCCCGCCAGCAGAGGGTAACAGCCCCGAGACCAAGAGCGATCATAGGCGCATGGAACCACACTTGCGATCGCGACAAATACACGAGCGAGAGGGCGATTTCAAACAAAATCAATAGCCCTCCCGCCAATGACAAGCTAACAGTGAGCGTACGGCTCATAGCTACGGTCGTCTTGAGCAGGACGGCATTTTTGAGGGATCATCGAAAATATCCTCCGAGTCCAGTTCGCGCCCACCAAACTCCTGCTGAAAAGATTCTGGATTGATGACTGGATCGCTGTACCAGTCTTTCCAGAGATCCATGTAGGTGTCTCTCGAGATTACTCGGCTTCCGCAAGGGCGAATCCGCACGACAGAATGTACGCCGACGCCGAACAGCCACCCACTGACGAGTTGGTCCCGAACCACCCAGCACTTGATCCCAACCCCGCGATTCAAATCATCTGCCAACCCCCGGCTAGAGTCTCCGCACCCAAGGCTGTATGAGTTGAATTTCTGTAGATTCGAGGTCGCGTAGCTGGTCATCTCCTGTAGTTCACGCTTTCGCTCTGAATCCGTGCAGCAGCTGTTACAGTCTTTCGCATGCCAGACGAGGCCAAGCACATCCACATTCTTAGTCGGGCGAGCTTTTGCGTAGTCGAAAAGATTCAAGCCTCCACGCAATCCCATAGGGTCTGAAGCGGCGTACTTCCCCCCCTGTGTCTCGTACCATCGCCGCACGTTGTAGTAGCTATCTCCACCTAACGTTGCATTCGTAAACAGCCCGTCATCCCACTGCCCGGGGAACCTTAGGAAGATCCCCTTGGTCAGCATGTCGTTCGCCGTTCCTTCTTGCCAGTCCCGCCCGAACGGCTCCAGCCCACCCTTCCAGTATTCCGTCCCCGCCTGGTTCAACGCGTAGACGGGTGTGCCGAGGTGGTCGGTGACGAGGTACGTCGTCGTAGCTGCGGCTGCCCCGACTTTCTTCCAGATGGCGATCGGGCGACCTGCGAAGTAGAGAACGTTGTGGCGCTCCACCGTCGCGACGCTCGTCGGTTTCCGCTCGAGCGAGTAGTGCAGAAGACCACCGCTGCTGTAGGTAGCCTTCACGGAGCCGCCGCTCGCCGCATCGTCGGCTTCGGCGAGGAAGCCGCGGCCGTCATAGCTCATCGTGAGGTCCTGCGAGGCGGCCGTGCGCTCGACTTCGGCGAGTTGGCCGGCGTCGTCGAAGGTGAAGTCGAGCACGTTGGCTCCGGCGGCGATCTGGTTCAGGTAGCCGCCGGCGTCGAAAGTGTAGTCGCGCGTACCCATGACCCCGAGGTTGACGACGTCAAGCACCGCAGTGTCGCCGGTCGCCCCGGAGTTGGGGTCGTAGACGTAGCCGTCGGTGAGTCCCGCTCGCAACTCGGTGGCACGGTTCCCGATCTTGTCGTACGTCCACTGCAGCGGATTTCCGGAGGGACTCGGCGAGCAAGCCGTACCGCCCCACGGACCGCTGCCGCAGGTCAGGTAGTACTGCCAGTCCTGATAGCTGTAGCCGCGCGTTTCCGTCGGTGCAGGCAAGGTGCGTTGCTGTTGTGTAATGTTCCCGACGTCGTCGGTGGTGTAGTTCAGAGTGAAGAGACTTCCGGAGACGGTGATGCTGGTCGGCTGGTTGCGGAAATCGTAAGCCCGCGTTTCGTCGCGGTCGGTCGCGAGATCGAAGCGGAGCGTCGAGAGAGGACCATAGGCCCTGTAGGTCGCGAGCGGTGAGTTCTTCACCACGTAGACCGCCGTGGCGGCGCCTTCCTTCGATTGCAGGGTGATCGGTCGGTCCATCTTGTCGTAGGTGTAGATCGCCTGGAGGCTTCCGGGGTAGGTGATCGTCAGCGGGTTCGAGTTGCCGTCGTAGGTGTAGGTCAGGGCTCCGTCGGTGAGTGTACGCCCGAATCGGTCGTAGGCATACGCAACGGTCCCGGCGTTCCGGGTGACCCCCGTGAGGCGCCCGACATCGAAGCTCGCCGGGGTGGATCCGTAGGAATAAGTCACGTCCAGAACCGTACCCGGGAGGTCCACCAGGGTCACTCGGTCGGCTTCATCGACCGTGCGATCGGTCGTGACACCGCGGCCATCGGTCTCCTGCACGAGCTCGCCGTGCTCGTTGTAGGCGTAGCTCGCCGTTCCGGATACCTCCGAGACCTGCTCCGTCATCAGGTCGCGGTCCGAGTAGGTGTAGTTCGTCGAGGTGCCGTTACCGTCGATGACCTCTACCAAGTGGTCCTGGACGTCGTAGAAGTAGGTCGTGGCGACGCTTCCGCCACCCGCGCCGCCCCAAGGCTGGGTAACCTCCGCGAGGCGATTCAGGGCGTCGTAGGAGTAAGCAGTCGAAGGCTGGCTGGGGAAGCTCGCCCGCAGATGGTTCGGGTCCCACACGGAAGCGAGGTTGCCGCCGCAGTCGTAGTCATACTCCGTCACCGATTCTTCGGTCTTTCCCGGCGCCTGGATCGTCTTGTCGAGGTGGCACATCGTCGAGTAGACGTAGCTCGTCTCCGAATGCGTCGTCCAAGACGACGTCGACGTCCCGCGTTCGCGCTTCTCGTTCGTCCGGTGCCCGCCGCCGTCGAGCGTATAGAGCAAGCGCTCGGCGAAATTGGTCGAGGAGATCGAAAGACAGGAGGTCGCCGAAGGCGTCGCGACGGCGAGGCCCCGGCGCACCTCGGTGAGGCGGCCGGCGGCGTCGTATCCGTACTGGGTCCCGTCGCCCGCCGGACGCTTCACGCAAAACAGGTCGCCCTTGTCGTTGTACTTGTAAAGCGTGATGAGGTCGTCCGTTTCGACGCTGTCGTTGGAGCCGCGCTGGATGACGCGGGTGACATGGTCGACCGCGTCGTACTCCGTGTCGGTCTTCACGCTGTTGACGTCGGTCACTCGAGTGCGGCGGTTGTAAACATCGTAGGCGTAGTTGGTGGTTCCGACGAGAGGGTCGGTCCGGCTGTCCGGAACCTGGCCGTTCGTACCGGAGACGGCGTAGGTGAACGTCGTCTGGTCGGTCGTCGAGTAGCCCGGCGGGTCGATCGTCTCGGGCCTCCCGGCGGCGTTGTAGTCCGGATAGTCCGTCGTCAGCGAGAAAGTGCCGCCGGAGTATGTTGCCTCGGCCCCGGAAATCGTCCGGCTCTGAAGGTCGCCGGTGGCGGAGTCATAGATCATCGCGACCACCCGTGTGCCGGAGACGCCGCTGAACGGACCGTCGATCGAAGTCGGGAACGAAGGGAAGTTCGTGTCGTAGGTCCAAGTCGTTGTCCGGGGCAGATCCGGATCGGAATTGGGATTGTTCGCAGCATCGACGCGCGACGTCATCTGGCCATTCGCGTCCCAGGTGTATTCCGTTTCGATTCCGCGCCCATCCGTGACGCGCGTCGGCCGCATCGGATTCGCCGAGTCGGTGAACTCCCAGACGCTGTTGGGACCGGAGCCGCAGGTCGGGCATCCGCCGGTGACCGAAAGGATGCGCGCCTTGTCGCTCCCCGAGGGATCGCGGTCGAAGGTGTAGACGGACTCCTGCGCCAGCGGGTCGGTCAGAGTCGATTCCGTCGGATCGTCGGGATCGTCGAAAATGAGCGACCACTTCTCGACGGCAGCCGTGTCGGAAATAGCGGCCGCGCCCACCCATGTTGCGTCGGCGTTGCCGTGAGTGTCGTAGCGCCAGCCGCGGAGAACGCGGATCGCGGTCCCCATCGCGGGCGTCGCGGCGTTGCCGTCGTTGTCGGGCACGAGCGTCATCCGCGTCATCGCGCTGCGAACGTCGCCATACTTCAAGACGACTGATCTTCCATCCGGCAGGTCGATCCGGGCGAGATCCTTCCCGGCCCAAGTGTAGACCCAGGTGCGTGTGGAAGTACCATCGGTGCCGCGTCGGATGATCTTGCGGAGTTTGCCGTTCAGGTACGTGAATTCGTCGCGCTGCCCGTCGGGCATGTCCACGCGTGTGATCTGCGAACCGGAGTAGGAGAAGGCCGACCAGGTGTTGCCGTTGCGGTCCACCGTCGACTGCCACAGCCCGGCCGAATTGAACGAGGCGACCGTTCCAGCGAGATCGTGCAGCTGCCAGCCGCCGGTCCCGGTGTCGTAGTAGAGCGATCGGTACTCGTCCGAGGGAAGACGCGTCTGGTACTTCCGCAGGCCGCCGCCTGCGTCGAGGTCGTCGAACTCGCGGAACGTCGCGTTCCTTGTCACGAGCCAGACGTGCTCCTCGTCGGGATCCTTGAAGATGCGCTCCGCAAACTCGTGCGACCAGCCTCGTCCGAGAGTTGCCGACCACGCGGCGAAGGAAGGCGTTCCCCAGAAACCGGCTCCGCCAGCCTGATAGTTGAGCACCGCGCCGGCCTGGTCAGGCGGTGTCGCAGACGCACCGAGACCCGTAACATTCAAGGAGCCGCCACCCGCTCCTCCGCGGGACTTCGGCGGCGGCGATCCGCCGCCGATCGCCGCCGGCCCGCCTCCGGCGGGGTTGTCCATGCAGTTGCACTCGTAGGGCTTTTTCGGTGCGTTGCAGAAAATGGCTTCGAGATTCGGTTGCGTGAGCTCGAAGCTCGTCGAATCGGAGAAGTAGGCTGAAGAGGAGAAGCACTTGGTGAGGCGGGCCTCGACCGAATAGACCCCGGCGCCGCCCCCGAGCGTGCCGCCGCAGGTGAACCCGCCGATCGACATGGTGGCGTCGAACTCGTCTGCTCCGATCGGCGCGCCGATGTTGCCGCAGGTGCCGACGCTCGTGCTGCTCGAGTTGAACCAGAGGACCTTCACCGTCGAGTCGAAACTCTGGCTGTTCTGCGAGTTGCCGGGAACGGCCACACCGACACGCGCGACGACCGTGCAGGTCTGAGTGACGGGATTGCAATTCGATGGCGACAACTCGTAAGAGACCCCGCCCATCACGGGCGAGTAGACGCGGGTCCGTACACCGTCGGTGCAGTTCGACGCCGGAACGTTCGTCGAACCCCATGAAACCTGATTCGCGATGTTCTGCAGGTTCTGACCGGGGAACTCGCAGCTGGCGAAAGCGGTAGCCGACGCCAGCACGCCGAGCACGGCAACCGCCGCCGCGAGTCTCGGGCGGCGCAACCGACGCTTCGAGCTCCGACCTGCATTCACCTCGAATCCGAGTCCGTTCTTGCGCATGAGAATTCCTCCTGACACTCCTATAGAGCCGAAACGGAGCGAAAAGGGAGACATCGGAGGAGGAGACGAGATCGTGACAACACAGAAACTCTGTCGCGATCTCCATAGACAACGCGGCGCCTCGAAGCGCATGAATAAGACGGCGCCGCGTCGATCGCGAGCGGCCTCTCCCGGAGATTCAGGCTATGGGTAACGCTTCTACTCCTTCCGGCAGCCTCTCGCGGCAGATCCGAGTTCTGTCGGTGAAACTCAAGCCGATCCTTCGCAATCTCGAGCAGAGATATTCGATCGACCCGTCGGATTCCGCCGATGTCGCACAGGAAGCGCTGCTCGCGTTTACCCTTCACAGAACGGAGATTCGTCACCCGTTGTCATGGCTGGTCCGGCTGGTTCGACATGGCTTTGCGAAGATCCTGAGCGCGCGGAAGCGGGGAGATGTCAGCCTCGATGCGCTCGATACGGAGCGGCTCGCCGCGCTTGCAGTCGATCCTTCCGCCAGCCCTGACGATCACGTTCGACTCGAGGCGGTCGTTTCGACTCTTTCACCCAGGCACCGCCGCGTCCTCTGGATGCGTTTCGTCGCCGGCATGAACTGGCGTGAGATTGCTCGGGCTCTGGGCTGTCAAACAACCAGCGCGAAGAAAGCGGTTTTCCGGGCTCTGGAAGCGGCGCGCCGTAGCGCACGCCTCCTGATGTCGGCCGAAAGTTACGGCGAGAGCGAGACGTCGGCGCAGGACACTGCTCCCTAGCAGGAAGCTGAAAAATTCATGCTTGTGCTTCGAACGTACCGGAATCGGTTAGCGGGGCGAGAAAAGCTGCTGGTAAAGGTCTCGAGGCGTCACCGATGTTGTGACCTATCGACTGAGGGCCCCAGCTATCTACCGATCCTTGCCGTACCAATACTCCTTCGCGAACGCGGTGGCGCCGCTGGGGTCGCGGAGGACGCGCCAACCCGCCGCGGGCATCCGGGTGAAGAAGTGCCAGTCGCCCCAGCGGTCGAACTTCCGGGTCGAGAGGATCGTCCGCACGCCGCGCAGGCGGCGGAGCTCGCGGCGCGTGAGCTTGCCGTGGCGCCGGAGCGCGAGGAGGAAGGCGACGTCCTCGGCGTAGAGGCGCGTCTCGTCGTAGCCGCCGATCGCTGCGAAGTCGCTCTGCGAGCAGAAGACGACGCCGGTGTCGAAGCCGGTCAGCCAGGCGACCGGGGCAAAGAGCACGAACGTCGCGACGAGCCCCGGAGACCAGCGCTCGAAGAGTCCACCGGTCGCACCCGCGACCACGCGTCCCGTCGAGAGCGCGGCGTCGATGGCGAGGAAGGTCTTCGGGTGGATGACACCGTCGGCATCGGTGAAGGCGAGGATCTCCCCGCGCGCCACGGCAGCGCCGCCGTTCCGGGCCGCGGCGATCGAGCGCTTTTCGATCGCGGCGACACGGCAGCCGCGCTGGCGGGCGATCTCCACGGTGTCGTCCGTGGAGCCGTTGTCGGCGACGATGATTTCGACCGTCATCCCTCCGGCGTGGGCCGCTTCGAAGGTGGCCCGCGCGATCGCGACGCTGTCGAGGAGGCGCGGCAGGAGCGCTGCCTCGTTGAAGGCGGGAATGACGAGGCTGATGCGCAATCGCGGAGATTCCGCGCAGCCGGAAGGCTTCGAATCCGATTCGGCCCGCACGGGACCAGTGTAGCGCTCCGGGAGGCGGGGAGAGGCTAGAATCGTTGCCTATGAAACCGGAGCCGATTGTCCGCCTGACGCCCGGCAAGCGCGTGCTTTTCCTGACCAAGGATCCCGAAATCCTGCGCCGGCAGCTTGCCGGCGAGCTCGACCTGCAGATGAAGGACGTCGACCCGGCGGACCTTCTCGACGACATCAATACGGACGTCATGACGCCCGCCTGGGTCTGCTTCAACTGGCAGCCCGAGGAGATCGCCCGCGAGGCTTACGCCGGTCTCACCGTCGACGGCAAGCGCATTTTCGAACGCGACGCGCTCGCCAGCGGCAACTTCGAAGTCATCGTCTCCGGACTGCGAAAAGGCACGGGCAGCTCCCGCGAGACCGCCGCCCAGTGCGAAAAATACGCCGGCATCCGGATCGCGATCGCCGCCTCCTTCGCGCCGATCCATGCGCGCAACAATCTGAATCTCGGGACGCTGATGGGCGGCTACGAAGTTCTCGCGCGTCTGCAGAGCGGCGAGGGAGTTCCGCTCGCCGAATTCACCTCCGGTTACGATCCGATCACCTGCCAGATCATCGAATGGGGAGGGCTTTTTCCCTACTCGAAGGCGCTTGCCGACGGCGAGGTCGCAGCGCCGGCGGTCGTCACGCCGCCGCGTCCGATGACGATGGCCGAAAAAATCCTCGCCCGCCACGTGGTGGGATCTTCCGGCGCCGGCGCCGGCGAGCGCGGAATCTTCGTTCAGCCCGGCGATGCGGTCGTGGTGTCGGTGGACGGCGGTTACACGCACGAATTCACCACGGCACAGGTCCATGCTTTCCTCGTCGAAGAGTACGGCGCGGAATACAAAGTGCTCCAGCCGGAGCGCTTCGCGGTTTTCGAAGATCATCTGATCTACGCCGATGAGGTCAAGCGCATGCGCCCTTTCCTCGACAAGATCGAGGTCCTGCGGGAGATGCAGCGGGAATTCCAGCGGCATACCGGCGTGCGGGATTTCTCGGCGCGCGACGGAGTCTCGCCCGGGATCTGTCACGAACTGGCGCGCACGCACATGGTCGAGCCGGGAGATTTCATTCAGGCGACCGATTCCCACACCTGCATGGGTGGCGCGAACAACGCGCTCACCTGGGGCGTTGGAGCGACCGAATACGCCGCGCTGGTGCACTCCGGCTTCACGCAGGTAGAGGTTCCGGAGTCCATCCGTTTCGAGCTCGTCGGTGAGCTGCAGTCGAACGTCACTGCGAAAGACCTGATGCTCCACATTCTTCTCGACTATGCCCGGCCGCAGGCGACGCTCAACCGGGTGATGGAGTTCACCGGCCCGGGCGTTTCGACGCTGTCGATGGACGAGCGCGCGACGCTCGCGAACATGGCGACCGAGTGCACCGCGAGAAGCGGCATCGTCTCGGCGGACGAGGAGACTTTCCGCTGGCTCGCCGAGTGGCGTCCGGGCGTCGATGTCGAGCGGCTGCGGTCGCGCGTCGTCGAACCTGACGCCGATGCGGTCTACGCCGGCGGCATCCACGTCATCGATCTCTCGGCACTGCGGCCGATGGTCGCCGATCCCGGCGATCCGGATCGCGGTATCGCTTCCGATCCCACGAACGGCGCGCAGGTTGCGGACATCGGCGACGTGAAGATCGACATCGCCTACGCCGGAAGCTGCACGGCCGGAAAGATCGACGACCTCGCCTTCTACCATCGCGTGGTGAAGGAGGCCGTCGACGCCGGGCTGAAGGTCGCGCCGGGAGTCGAGTTCATCATTCAGTGCGGTTCGATCGAGGTGGAGTCCTATGCGCGGGACCACGGTTTCCTCGACACTTTCCAGCGCGCGGGCGTGCGGGTCATCCGGCCGGGATGCGGCGCCTGCATCGGCTGCGGTCCGGGCGTTTCCGAAACCACTTCCCAGGTGACCGTGTCGGCGATCAACCGCAACTACAACGGCCGCAGCGGACCCGGCATGCTCTGGCTGGCGAGCCCGCTGACCGTGGCGGCGTCCGCGTTCACCGGCCGGATCACGGCCTACACGCCGGGCATGTTCGCGCGGAACGAAGCTCTCGTCGGGCATTGATGTTTCTCGAGCTGTGAACTTCTCCTCCCCGGTTCGGTGAGCCGGGTGCCTAGGATTCCCACGGAGGTTTCGACCATGAAGCAGTCCACCTGGCTTGTGTCTTCGGCGCCGCTTCGCGGCGCGTTTCTCCTGCTCGCCGCGAGCTCCTTCGCCGCCGTGCCCGCAGCCGCGCTTTCGACCTGCCTCAACGGCGGCTCCTGTGCGAGCGCGCAGTGCTCGGGAATTCCGGGGACCTTCGCGGACTACATTCCGGCGGCGGCCTTTCCGAGCGGCGCCGACACGCCGATCAAGTTCATCGATCCGGCGGACGGCCTGCATCACCGGTTCGTCGCGACACAGCAGGGCGCGATCCTGGTCTGGAACACCCAGACGCACAGTTTCAACGCCACGCCGTTTCTCGACCTCCGGAACGATGGCGCCGGTGCCGGACTCGACAAAGTGAACTACGACGGCAACGAGCGTGGCCTCCTGTCGATGGCCTTTCCTCCGGACTACGCGACCAGCGGAAAGTTCTGGGTCTATTACACCAGCCGCGCCCAGTCGTCGCCGACGATCCCGAACGGTTCGATCGTGGTCGAGGGCTACCAGCGTTCCGGCGGCGACACGGAAGTCGCGACGACGACGCGAACGCTCCTCTTTCACTTCGATCACGCCGCGACGAATCACAACGGCGGCAATATCGTGTTCGGCCCGGGCGGCTATCTCTACATCTCGACCGGTGATGGGGGAGGAGGTTGTGACGACGGTGCGGGCGCGAACGGCGACGGCCAGGTTTCGACGACTCTGCTCGGCAAGATCCTGCGCATCGACGTCCGCGGCATCGCGGTCTCGCCGGCTCCGCCGGAGTGCGGCCTCGACGGCGTGAGCCAGGGGAACTACACCGTTCCGAACGACAATCCGTTCGCCGGCGTCGCCGGCTGCAACGAGGTCTGGGTGCGCGGGCTGCGGAATCCGTTCCGCTTCAGCTTCGACCGCGAAACGAACGACCTCTACATCGGCGATGTCGGTCAGGACAACTACGAGGAGTTCAATCTGCGCGCCGCGGCGACGCCCGTTTCGACGGCGGTGAACTTCGGCTGGGTCTGCCGTGAAGGTTGTGACAACAGCTCCACCTCTCCTTCGGGCTGTTCGAATGCCGGCTGCCCGACCGACACCGGCACGACCTGCCAGTATCCGACCCGCAGCGCGAGTGGATTCACCGACCCGATCCTCTGTCACCAGAACTCGGGAACGAGCTGGAGCTCGGCGATGGGTGGCTACCGTTACCGCGGCAGTTTCGTGCCCTCGCTCGCCGCGCGATACATGTACAGCGATGCCGGCGCCGGACAGGTCTGGGTCACCACGAACCTGAATCCGGCCGACCCCGGAGCGACGACCGCCTGTTGCCTGGGAACCGGTCACAGCGGCGTCTTCGGGTTCGGCGAAGATCACCTGGGCGAGCTCTATCTCGTCGTCGGAGGTCAGGGCAAGGTGGAATGCGTCGCCGATGCGACCGGCGGCTGTTACTGGGCGGACTGGGCCGGGTTCTTCGAAGACGGCTTCGAGAGCAACGGGACGAGCCACTGGAGCTCGACCGTTCCCTGAGCTGAAGCGTGAAGTCCGGGAAGCGCTCTATCTCCGCCAGCGGGCGGAGATGGAGAATACCTGGGCCCGGCTGCTGAACGTTCCGCGCACGGGGCTGTTGACGCCGGCGAGATCGGCGTCGCGGTCGGAGTAGGTGTGGTACGAGTAGCCGGCATCGAACGACAGGCCCGGCAGGTTGTAGGACGCTCCGAAAGCGACGACCATCGCATCGCCCTGCGCGAAGCCGGGCTCGATCGTCGCGGTCGGCACCGGGCTGGGCTCGTGCGCGATGCCGCCGCCCAGGGTCCACTGCGGGGACAGCGTCCATTCGAGACCCAGGCGCAGCGAGACGACATCCTTCCAGTCGCGCTGCCGGTCGAGTGCCGGTTCACCCACGAGCGGCGAATTTGCACCGGAACCGAGCTCGATCCGCGTACGGTCGATCGCCGACCAGCCGCTCCAGACGACGTCGCCTTCGAGCTTCCAGGCATCGCTGAAGCCCCACCAGAGTCCGATCGACGCGCTCGGCGGCAGGGCGAAGTCCATCTTCACCGAGTCCCCTGGATAGGCAGTGGCGAAACTGCCGGCGGCCTGCGCGTCGGCGATCGGCTCGCGAGGGGAGGAGATCAGATCTCCATTGCCGTCGAGAGAGGCGCCTGAGCTCGCCAGAGCTCCGAATCCCCAGCCCGAAGCGGCGTACTGGATGCCGACATCGACTCCGACGCCGTCGGCCGTCGACTCGGCTTCGTTGTTGATCTCGGAAGTGAACGTGGCGCCGCCCGAGCCCGGAAGGCTCGCAGGGGTCGAAAACGAGGTCTCGAAGGCACCGCGCACGTAGCGCAGCGAGGCGCCGAGACTCCACTTGCCGTCGATCGCCCAGGCGACCGAGGGGCGGAGCTCGAAGAACGTCGCTTTCTGCCGGAGCGTGTCGAAGCGGCCCGGAAACAGGGCCGTGTCCCAGTTTTCGATCGTCCAGTAGGGCGAATCCAGGCCGAGGCCGAAAGTCAGCGGCAGGCCAAGGTTCTTCGGCTTCCAGCTGGCGTAGAGCGAAGGAGGGAACTGGATGATGTGGTGCGCGCTGTCGGTTCGCCCGCCGGCGGCGAACTCGTCTTCGGGAGCTGAAAAATCGAGACCGGCCGCGAACTGAAAACCGTCGAGCCGCGCGAGGCCGGCCGGATTCGTCCGCACTGCCGAAGGATCGTCCGCCCGCGCCACGAAGGCGCCGACTTCAGCGACCCCGCGGCCGCCGTGCTGGAACAGTCCGAAACCGGTCGCGGCGAGGGGCGCAGGCGAGAGGAGCAGCAGGAGGGCGAGAGCGCGTCGATTCATGATGGGACGGAGTCTACCTCCCGCATGACCGGCGCCGGTTGCCGACGGTTCCGCCGGATCGCGCGGGCTAAGATACGGACTGTGAGCTGCCTCGCATCGATGATTCCGCTGCAGACCGTGGCCGAGGGGGCCGAGCGCCTGCGCGAGGGGCTGCGGGAGGCACCGCACAACCTGCACGACGTCCTGACGGACGTCATCGACAGTTTCTTCCGTCACCTCCCCGGCGCGCTTGCCGGAACGGTGATTCTGGTCATGTTCTACGGCCTCTCGCTTCTCGCCACGCGGCTCGTACGCCGCATCGCCCGGCGGACGAAGTCGGATGAGGTGTTGCGGGAGCTCCTGGTCCCTCTCGCCCGTTTCGCGGTCCTCGCTCTGGGTGCGCTCATGGCGCTCGACCAGATGGGCTTCGAGGTCCGGTCGCTCCTCGCCGGACTCGGCATCGCCGGCCTCGCCGTGGGCCTCGCGGCGCAGGAAACGATGGCCAACATCTTTGCCGGCTTCGCCATTCTCTGGGACCACCCGTTTCGCATCGGCGATACCGTGACGGTCGCCGGCAACGTCGGCCAGGTGAGCGAGATCGGACTGCGGTCGACCCGCATCCGTACGGCCGACCATCGGGAGGTCATCCTGCCGAACAAGGATGTGATCCAGCAACCGATCGTCAATCATTCGCGCTACCCGGCGATGCGTGTCGATGCTCCGCTCACCGTCGCGTACAGCGCGTCCGTCGAGCGCGTCCGCGAAGTGCTGCTCGCGGCGGCGCGGCGGGATCTGCCGGTGCTCGCAAGTCCCGAAGCGCAGGTTGTCGTCACGGAGCTCGGCGATTCCGGCGTCGGTCTGGAGCTCCGCGTCTGGGTCGCCGACCCGCTCGCGGTGGCGAGCTCACGGGCGCAGGTGCTCGAGGTCGCGAAATCCGCTCTCGACGCCGCCGGTATCGAGATGCCCTTCCCGCAGCGCGTCGTGCGCCTCGTTCGCGGCGCGGAAGACGTTCCTCCCGGCGCGGTTGCGCGTTGATCGTTTCCGGCGCTCGCTGGTAAGCTTGGCACCTCACCCGGACCCCACATGATCGTCGAAAAACGCCGCATCGGTCCCGACACGCTTCTCGTCGTCGAGGGGGTCATCAAGCTGGGCGAGAGCGCCAGCTTCTTCGCCAAAACGCTCGCGCGGGTGCTCGAAGAGGAGGGCCGCCACGTGCTGGTCGACATGGCGCAGATCAACCAGATGGACTCGACCGGGATCGGCGAGCTGGTGGGATATCTCGGAAAGTTCGCCGAGGCGCGCCGACGACTCATTCTGGTGGCGCCTTCTGAGCGCGTGCGACGGCTGCTGCGCGTCGTTCAGCTCGACAGCCTCTTTCCGATCTACGAAACGCAGGACGCGGCGATTTCGGCGCTCGCCGGGGTCGCGGCCGAAGGCGTCGCGGCGCCGATTACAGTGTCCGGCGATCGCGCCGATCCCGGCGATTCCGGGGCGCGCTGAGGCGATCCGGCGCCCGCCCGGCGCTCGAACCGAATTTCAGAAAGCAGGGAAAAGAGATGCCCTCCGTTCCATTGAACGACGACGAGCTGCGACAGGCTCTCCTCGAGCTCCAGTCCAAGCTCGGCGATTGCATCACCCTCGAGCTCGCGGAGCGCGAGAAGTTCGAGACCGATTTCGGGCGCTGGAAGCACCGCACGCCGGCCGCGGTCGCGCGCTGCCGGGACGCCGCCCAGCTCGCGGAGGCCATCCGCTTCTGCCGTAAGCGCGGGATCCCGGTCGCGCCGCGAAGCCAGGGTCACACGCAGAGCGGTCAGTCGACGACGCGAGGCCTGCTTCTCGACTCGTCGGCGATGAACCGGATTCTGGAGATCAACGAGGAGGAGCTCTACGCCGACGTCGAAGCGGGCGTGCTCTGGCGCGAGCTCGTCGTCGCATCCACGGCGCGCGGGCTTCTGCCACCGGTATTGACCAACAATCTCGGCGTCACCGTCGCCGGAACGACCTCGATGGCCGGACTCGGAGTCGCGAGTTTTCGCCACGGCACGCAGGCCGACAACGCGCTCGAGCTCGAAGTCGTCACCGGCGCGGGCGATGTCGTCGTCTGTTCGCGTGAAAAGGAGCCCGAGCTCTTCGACATGGTGCGCTGCAGTCTCGGGCAGATCGCGATGATCACCCGCGTGCGCACGCGGCTTCGCCGCATCCCGCCGATGGTGCGCATGTACACGCTGGTCTACGACGAGCTCGGTCGCTTCATGGATGATGCGCTGAAGATCATGCACGAGCCCGACGGACCGTTCGCATCGATGGGCGGGATCTGTTCGCCGGCGCCGCTCGGATTCAGGAAGATCGGCGAAGGTCTCGAGCTCGGCAAGGGAATGATCGGCTTCGCGCAATGGCTCTTCCCGATGTTCCTGACCATCGAGTTCGCCCCTGGTGAAGAGCCCGACGACGAAAAGGTCCTGGCATCGCTCACGCCCTGGCGGCGGGCCCTCACGCAGGACCTGACTCAGGTCGAATTCTGTCGTCGCATGGAGCCGATGTTCGAAGCCTGGCGGCTCTCGGGGTACTGGGAAAAGCCGCATCCGTGGATGGAAACGACGCTGCCTTGGGATACGGCTCGCGACTACATCGAGACCATCCTCTCCAATCTGCCTCCGGGAGCGCTCGGTGCCGGCGGTCATGTGCTGCTCTGGCCGGCGAAGACGTCCACTTCCGATGTCCCGCTCTTCATGCATCCGGCGGGCGAGCAGGTTCTCGGCTGGGGAATTCTGGGTGCCGTGCCGCAGGAGAAGCTCGACGAGATGCTGACGCAGCTCGACATGGCGTCGGAGCTTTCGATCGCCTACGGTGGCAAGCGCTACCTCTCCGGGTTCATCACCTTCGACACGCCGGAACGCTGGGCCGCGCATTTCGGCGACCAGTGGCCGCGCCTGTGCGCCGCGAAAAAGCGCTGGGATCCGGCGGGAATTCTTGCGCCGGGCTTCATCCAGTTCGAGTGAGATGCGGCGCCGGGAAATGAAGGGATACGCATGCCACGGATAGCTTTGCTCACGGGCGGTTCCACGCCGGAACGCGACGTCGCGCTCGCAGGCGCGGCGCAGGTCGTTCAAGCTCTCCGGTCTCTCGGGCACGATGTCACGGTCGTCGACACGGTGACCGGGCCGCTTTCGCCTCCCGCGGAGGAGTCCCTGCTCTCCCAGGCGGTCCGCCGCGAACCGCCGACGCCGGACGAGCTCGATGCGCTCGCGGCGCAGGAGAATCTTCCGGCGCTGGTGTCGAGTCCGGAGATGCGCGTCGCCGATCTCGTCTTTCTCGTGCTGCACGGCCTGCAGGGAGAGGGCGGCTCCGTACAGGCACTGCTGGATCTCGCGCGGTTGCGTTACACCGGAAGCGGCCCGCTGGGCAGCGGCATGGCCATGGACAAGGAGATCACCAAGCGCCAGCTTCAGGCGGCGGGAATCCCGACGGCGGACTGGGTGATGTGGCCTCAGCCGGGGCGTGCCATGCCGGGAAGTACGATACCGGGAAACTCTTCGCCCGGAGATGCGCTGGCCGACCTCGGCCTGCCGCTGATCGTCAAGCCTTCGAACGGTGGCTCGACGGTCGGGCTCTCGGTCGTGCATTCCGCGGACGAGCTCGAGCCGGCACTGGCGCTCGCGCGTGCGGTCGATCGTGACGTGATGCTCGAACGCTTTCTTCCCGGACGCGAGTTCACGGTCGGGGTTCTCGGCATCGAGGCGCTCGCGGTCGGGGAGATCATTCCGCAGCACGAGATCTTCGACTACGAGTGCAAGTACACGCCGGGCCTCACGCGCGAAGTCTTTCCGGCGGCGATTTCCGACGAGCTCGCGCGGGAAATGCGCGACCTCGCGTTGCGCACGCACCGGGTTCTCAAACTGCGCGATTTTTCCCGCGTCGATTTCCGCCTCGATTCAGCGGGCGATCCGTACGTTCTCGAAGCGAACACGTTGCCGGGCATGACCGGCACGAGCCTGTTGCCGCAGTCGGCCGCCGCGGTCGGCATCTCTTTTTCCGAACTCTGCGCCGAAGTCTGCCGTCTGGCTCTTGCGCGC